>NZ_MLYR01000016.1 GCF_001866655.1 Bacillus sp. MUM 116
TTTAACCTTTTGGACGGATTGGCTTGTGACCTCGAGGGGCAGGACGCTTGCGCTGGACAATTCTCAAAGCAATTTATTAATTCTTAAATAATAAAAAACCATCTGCGGTTTTCACCTTTCAGATGGTCCTCCAAAAACAGTTTGCAGCATTTTATTTTTTACTCCCGGAAAGCTCATAATCGAGCCTACCGCAATGCGACGCAGCCAACCGGATGCGAGCAATAAATTAATTAAACGATATCGGTAACGAAAACCAAAATAACCAATCGAACCAATTAGAAAAATAGATGTAATCACACGAGACATATTAAATCCCTCCTACATCTATTTTGTGTTAATCAATTAAATTTTATCCAAAAAAAATTAACCACCATCGCAAATAAGGCTGCGATGAAACCTGATAGAAAATTAACCATATCATTATCAATATAGTTATAACCTTTTATCCGCTTCGTCTCTTTTTGACAATGAAATCGTCTTTCCGTTTCAATCCCGCATTGACCGCACTTGTACAATTGTTGATAAAAAGCTCCAAATAATGTATCGATTACATTACCGAAAAAACCAAAAAGGAAAATAACAAAGGCAAGAAAAATATGTAAATGAAAAAGCAAAAAACTAAAGACAGCTATTAACAAAGCCCCTGCTATAGACGCAATAGTACCCAATATACTAATTGCACCTGATGTCCCTTTTTCCACCGGCTTAAATGTGCGGATATAAAGGGGATTTTTTTTACTCAAAGAACCAACTTCTGATGCCCATGTATCCGAGTTGGCACTTGCCAGAGAAACGGAAAAAGCAACCAGCCATGAGACGTCCGGTTGAAAGAAATTCATGATACTGAAGAATGCTGCTGCACCACCATTGGCAGCCACTTGCTGCCAATCCCTTGTAGCGCCTTTTGCCAATTTTTCTTCAATCCTTTTCTTTACGGAACTTTTATACTCTGACCATAAACTTGAAGAAACAAAAAATGCGCCAAGAAGAAAAAGACCTTTTACACTAAAACCAAGCATGACTGCCGCCCCAACAATGATGGCTGCCACAGCCCCTGATTTGCTTAATGCTTTTACATAGTAGGCAAGAAATCCAGCACAAATAATAATCGCAAGAATGACCCACTTTTCCATCATTTTGTAATAATGACCTCTTTGTTTGTAATAATTTTGGAAACCGGTAAATCATGTTTCTCAATTCTAAAATCGGGCACCACTTGAATATTAAAGGCGAGGGAAGTTGTTTTCCCGCGAAAATTTGATAAGAAACGGTCATAATATCCTCCGCCAAACCCTATCCGATATCCTTCTTTAGTGTATACTACCCCTGGTACAATTAACAAATCAATCTCTTGTGGATTTATTTCCTTCGAAAGTTCTACCTTTGGCTCTAATAACCCATAGTACACTGATTCAAGTTGGGAAAATTCAGTCAAGATGCGAAATGATAGTAGTTTTTCCATTGGCAGGCACTTTGGGACTGCTACTTGTTTCCCTAGTTCCCAAGCCTTTCTAATAATTTGATACGTATCTACTTCCGGCTCTTTTGAAATGGTGATTCCAATTACGCCTGCATTTTTCCAATCTTGGTCATCAAATAGACGGTTGGCAATTTTATAAGAGTGGTCTTCATATAGAGGCTTTGAAACTTGCGATAAAGTCTCGATCATTTGCTTCCGAAGCAGCTTTTTATCATTCATACTGGAGTCCTCCTTATCTTTTTGGGCAACAAAAAAAGCAGCAGGAAATTCCCACTGCTTATTTTGTTTCACGGTGTGTAATAGAGCGCTTTTCTCTTGGGCAATATTTCTTAAGCTCAAGACGATCAGGATTGTTACGTTTATTTTTTGTTGAAATATAGTTACGGTCTCCACACTCAGTGCAAGCTAACGTAATATTTACACGCATGTTGATTTCCCTCCAAACCATTAAGCTAGTTCGTTCATACGACTTTTCTATAATATCATTTTTCGAAAGGAAATGCTAGTATGTTTTTTAAAAGTGCACGCTCCATGCTTAAAAGCTCATTTTTACTGCTTCCAATGATTGACCAAGTACTGACTTTTTTTGTTTCACGAGGCTCAATCGACATTTTTATCGTAAAGATACTTGCAGCCGGCCCTTTTGCCATAGGCTGATAAACAAGACTGCCTTTATTTACATTGCTCCACATTTTAGCATTAAAAACATTCCATGAAGGGTGAACCGTACATTCTTTCATTTCAGTACCAATGTATTTTCCATTGACAAGGAAGAACTTTTCATTTGCAAGATGAAAAATACGATTCTCCACAGGAGAAATAAACGTAAAATGTTCACCCGTTAAATTCGGATTATGATGTATGACTAAAACCTTGATTTCTTTCTTTACTTTGCTATGGTTGCTAATATAGATTTTTGTAAAAGAAATTTTCGAATGAATATGACAGGATTTTAGCTTAACAACCAATTCCTCTCCATAAATTACCTTTTCCGTACAATTTTGCACCCAATGCACTTTACCATTTACCCATATCCCCGGAATAAGCTGCAGTTCCTCGGTAACTGTTTGTTGAGGAGGAACTGAAACAGTCTTTATCTGCTCCATTAGACTCATCAGATTAACACCACCTTTTGTCATTAATAGCATTATTCCTTATAACAATCGTTAACATCCACTAGTTGGGTTAATAGCAAATCTTCCATCAATCTGCTAGTTTCCAGTGCTACACGTTTCCAGCTGTACAAGTTTTTCATTACCTGTTGCCCTTGTATTGCAATCTCGGCTGATTTTTCGGGGTGAATGAAAAGAAATGATATTTGCTCTAATAAACTTTCTGCATCTCCCGGATTCATTAACATACCTGTCTGCAAATGCTTCACAATCCCTTTTAATCCGCCCGTTTTTGAAACAATTGTCGGCTTTCCTAATGCCATCGATTCCAGTGCTACAATCCCAAAAGGTTCATACAAACTTGGTACAACGACCATTTCACAATTTTGAATAAAAGCATTCCGTTGTTGTTCGGTAATAAAACCAATAAAGGTGATTTTGTCTTCTAATTGTCTTTCTTTAATCTTCTTACGATAGGTTTCAAGCATTGGACCTTTTCCGGCAATAACAAAGAAGTAGTCAAGCCGTTGTTTCTTAACCATCGCTGCCGCTTCTATCATGGTTTCGAATCCTTTTTCCTTTACGATTCTGCCCATTGAAAAAATGTATTTTTGGTCATGAAGAAATTCGGGCAAATCAACCTCTTCATCCCTACTGGTAGTTAAATCTACTCCGTTTGGAATAATGGCTAATTTTTCAGCAGCAGTATCAAAAATCGCAGTAACTTCTTCAACCATATATTCGCTGCAGACAATGACTTGATTGGCCTCTGTAATCAGCTGTTGTTCTTTCCGATTAATAAATTCCTGTATTTCGGTATGAATCCCATTATTTCTCCCATGCTCTGTCGCATGAATCGTTGCTAATAATGGAATGGATAATAAATCCTTTAAGGCAATTGCCGCAGTCCCAACAAGCCAATCATGGGCATGAATAAGGCTAAAGTGATTTTCTTCGGCCAATTGCTCCACTTTATACCCAATCGCCAGGTTAAGTCCGCCAATCCAGGAAAGAAAATCTTCATCCTGTTCGTTTAATGGCTTTACACGATGAATATGGACATCATTTAATTTTTCATATGGAGGCAGGTCATCTCGAATCAGAGTAATCACATGCACGTTATGACCCCGTTCTGCAAGATGAACAGATAATCCAAATACATGTCTTGAAAGCCCGCCTACAACATGCGGCGGGTACTCCCAAGATAACATTAAAATATCAAATGTCCGGCTATTATTAGGCATCGACTCCAAGCCAACCGGCAAGGATATTGTTTTATTCATTGTTCTCCTCCATGTTATCTGTTTCAGCATAATAGCTATAGGTACTTACATGGTCGATCCACTTTGGAGTTTGTGTTGCAATTTTCTGCAACTGATTTAGGTTTTCGGTTAATTGGATTCTCTTCGTTGTCTCCATTGAGGGAGTTTGGACGGTATTTGACCGAAGGATTGGAAAAAAGCGATCTCCGAGTTTAACACCAAGTTCAGCAATATAATGACGATTAGAAAGTAAACCCTTTATATACCAAAAACTATTTTTATAAGGCACAGCAATTTCATAGAAATGATGGGCATTTATTCCATTGAACCTAAGATCGGTAACATCATAAATGCGCACAACGGAAACGAATTCATCAAAAGGCTGATCAAAGAATAGTTGGATAACGTTTTGGGGCAATTCTGAGACTTCCCAAAGTATGATGATTTTCTGTGGATTAATAAGCTTTGCTGTCAATTTACCCTTAACAGGAACAAAGGCCGAAGGGGACCCGCTAATTGAGGATTTGTTTTCCTCATTATTATCTTGTATATCCGCATCATCAATACTATTTTTTTCATTGCTGCTTATCCATTTATTCCACCGGTATTGAACTTTGCCTACCGTAGTGTCCAGCTCAGAAGCGATTTTCCTAAACGACAATCCTTCCTCTCGTAGTTTAATTATTTCTTCAATCATATTGTCCTCCTAAATGTAAACAATCAATTTATGCGGAAAAGTTCCAAATTATTCTTTTTTTAATAATTTTATCGTATCATCTGATTGAAAAAGGCACAATAAACGCAATTTGTCGTTTCTTGCTTGTCCTTATCACGTGGTTATTAAAGACTTAGATTTTTTTTATTTTAGAAGGCAAACAACCTGAAATTACGTCTAACCGACATTTTTCTTCAAAATCCCGAACAAAACGTTTCGACAAATTTTCAATTTGGCAAAAATAAAAAAGATGAGGGTTTCCCTCATCTTTTTTATGCATTCAAATCATATCGTTTTCCTGTTACGAGGAATATTACATTCTCCGCGATATTGGTGGAATGGTCGCCAAGTCTTTCTATATATCGACAAACAAACGCCAGTTGAGTAATTTGGTTCGTTTGGTTCGGATAGTTAGGAATAAACCCTAAAAGCTCTTTAACCAATTTCCCATACATTTCATCTACCTGGTCATCTTTTGCTGCGCATTTCTCTGCAAGATCAGTATCTTCATAAATAAACGCCTTTAAAGAATCAGAAAGCATATCTAAAGCTATTTCCATCATATTTGGAATATCAACAATTTCTTTAATATGTTTTTCCTTGCCAATGTGCAGGGTTGATTTAGCAATATTTACTGCTTGGTCCCCCACTCGTTCAACCTCGGAGGAAATTTTTAAGGCAGCAATAATTCTTCTAAGGTCTGTGGCTACAGGAGATTCTTTCGCAATTAGAATGATTGCTTTATTATTAATTTCTTGCTCTAACTCATCAATTACGCTATCTTCGTTAATTATTTGTTGGGCTTTTTCTAAATCTTGATTGATAAGGGCAACCATTGCATCCTTAATGGCCATTTCAGCTTTTTGGGCCATATCCAATAATAATTTTTTTAAATCTAATAATTGTTTATCAAAATTTGCTCTTGTACTCACATGATCACCTCTGTTATCCGAATCTTCCTGTAATATAATCCTCAGTACGTTGATCTGAAGGCCGTGAGAAAATTTTTGCCGTGTCGTCAAGCTCAATTAATTCTCCCATTAAAAAGAAGGCAGTCTTATCTGATACCCTGGATGCCTGCTGCATATTATGCGTTACAATTACAATCGTATATTTTTCTTTAAGCTCCAAGATTAATTCTTCAATTTTCAAGGTAGAAATTGGATCAAGCGCAGATGTTGGCTCATCCATAAGTAAAACGTCTGGTTTTGTTGCAAGTGCCCGGGCAATGCACAACCGTTGCTGTTGTCCACCGGAAAGCCCAAGTGCAGGAGAATGTAGACGATCTTTTACTTCATCCCATAAAGCTACATCTATTAATGCTTTTGTTACCATTTCTTCAAGATGTACTTTTCTTTTTATTCCATGGATTCTTGGTCCATATGCAACATTATCGAAAATCGATTGGGGAAAAACATTTCCTTTTTGAAAAACCATCCCGACATTTTTTCGCAAATCTACAAGGTCCGTCTTATCATTTAAGATATTTTGACCATTATAATTAATTTCCCCAGTCATCTTTACATTCGGTACATAGTTAATCATCAGGTTCAAGGTTTTAATGAACGTTGATTTCCCGCATCCTGAAGGGCCTATGATTGCCGTTACTTCTTTTTTGTTTATCGGAAAGTTTATGCTCTTTAGTGCGTGGTGATCTCCATACCATAAGTTCAAATCGTTTATTTGAAAAGCTTGTCTGTGAACCGTTATTGAAGTCATATTTTCCTCCTTAGCCAAACCTTCCAGAAATATATTCTTCTGTTTTTTGTACAGATGGATTGGTGAAAATCTTTTCAGTCACATCATACTCGATTAAATCACCACTTAAAAAGAAGGCTGTTTTATCGGAAATCCGTGATGCCTGCTGCATATTATGGGTTACGATGATAATGGAATAATCCTTTTTCAAATCAACAATCAAGTCCTCTACCTTTGCATTCGAAATTGGGTCGAGTGCAGAGGAAGGTTCGTCCAACAGCATAACCGTTGGTTTCATGGCAATCGTCCTTGCGATGCAAAGACGCTGCTGTTGCCCGCCTGAAAGCGAAAGAGCAGATTTGTGAAGCCTATCTTTTACTTCATCCCATAAAGCTGCTTTTTGAAGGCTTTCCTCCACAATTTCGTCTAGCCGACTTTTCTTTCTTATGCCGCTAAATTTTATGGCATGGGTAATATTTTCATATATTGATTTGGGAAAGGGATTGGGCTTTTGGAAAACCATTCCGATTTCTTTTCTTAATGCAACTACATTGATATTTTCTAATAAAATATTTAGACCTTCATAGTTAATTTCGCCTTCAGCCCTAGCCCCTGGAATAAGATCGTTCATCCTGTTGATACTACGTAAAAAGGTCGACTTCCCACAACCTGAAGGACCAATGAGTGCCGTAATCGAGTTTTTTTCAATATCCATTGAAATACCGTTAACTGCGCGTTTTTCACCGTAAAAAATTTCAAGGGCCTTTACATTTAAAATAGTTTCTTTTGGCTCCGGAGAAATCTTTTGTTTTGTATACCCTGCTTTTTCTACTGTTTCTTTTTCCTTCATAGCTGTTACCATCGAACCTCACCTTTTTCCTTATTTAGTAGCAGTAATCTTTTTATGAATAAGGCTGCCAATCCATCTGGCTAGCAGGTTGAAAATTAAAACTGAAAGTACCAAAACAGCTGCAGATCCGTTTGAAACGTCATTAGCATCCGGAATTAATCCTTGAGTGTTAACCGCCCAAATATGAACTGCTAATGTTTCAGCCGGACGAAAAATATTAAGCGGTGAAACCTCCGAAAAAGGATTCCAATCCGTATAATCTAATCTTGGTGTCGAAAGTCCAGCTGTGAATAATAATGCAGCCGCCTCTCCGAAAACACGTCCTGATGCAAGAATTGCCCCTGTAAGGATAACAGGAAAGGCACTTGGTAATAAAACAGTTTTAATGGTATGCCAATGTGTGACACCAAGACCAAGACTCGCTTCCTTTAATTCCCGTGGTACTGAGCGAATCGCATCTTCACTCACCCTTACCATGACTGGTAAGTTAAAAACGGTAAGTGCAAGGGCTCCCCCTAAAATGGTATAACCCCAACCAGTTAAAGTTACGAACATTAATAAACCAAACATCCCAATGACTATAGAAGGAAGGGAGGCAAGTACCTCAATACATGAGCGAATAAAGTCTGTTACTTTACCTGGTTTCGCATATTCGGCCATATAGATTCCACCCCCAACGCCAAGGGGAACAGTGATTAACATGGTGATAAATAGGACATAAAATGAATTAAATAATTGATCGCGAATTCCTCCGCCAGCCATCATATTACTTGATGGAGTGGTTAAAAACTTGAGTGAAACATGTTGTAATCCGTTAATTAAAATAAAAGAAAATAAACCAACTAAAACGGCAATAATGACGATAGCAATTGCTATAAAAACTCCTGTTGCAATCCGATCGGCTACTCTCGAATTCATTAAATTTTCCTCCTAGATGACAGGTAGCGAATCAAAAGAATAAAAGCAAATGACATAATTAAAAGGATTAAACCTAGAGACCAAAGAATATTATTTTCAGGACTTCCAAACGTCGTGTTGCCCATATTTAATGTAATGATGGTTGTTAACGTTGCTGATGCATCTAAAAGACTGTGAGGCATGGTTTTCACATTTCCGATTACCATTTGTACGGCTAACGCTTCACCAAATGCTCTAGACATTCCTAGAACTATTGCTGTCAGCAAATTTGGTAAGGCTGCCGGAATTAATACTTTTCGAATGGTTTGCCACCGAGTTGCTCCTAGTGCATAAGATCCTTCGCGAAGATTATTTGGTAGAGAACTCATCGCATCTGTAGCAATGGTTGTGACAGTTGGCAAAATCATAATCGAAAGCACAATCATGCCTGAAAGTAGACTAAACCCAAGTCCGCCAACATGTGCCCTTACAAATGGCACCAATACTGTAAGCCCAATGAATCCATAAACAACAGAAGGAATACCTACTAAAAGTTCTATTACGGGTTGTAAAATTTTTCTTCCCCACGATGGAGCAATTTCAGTCATAAAAATTGCTCCCCCTATTCCTAATGGTGCAGCAATTAGCGCTGAAAGAAACGTTACTGCGAAAGATCCCAAAATAAATGGAAGTGCTCCGTATAGTGGTTTAGCTGGATCAGTAGGATTCCAAATCTTACCAGTTACAAATTCAATAAGACCTACACCATCTTTAATAAAAGATTGCAGTCCTTTTTGTCCAAGAAAAATCGTAATCGCAATGGTTGCCGTTATCATGATAATTGCACAAACAAAAACGATAATCTTCCCTCTTACTTCCCCATCCATCCAATTTTTTTGAGATTTTAACAATCTATCTTTTGCTGGAATCACTTTTTCCATAAAAAAGAAAAACACCCCTATCTAACATCATAATAGGGTAAATACTCATATGTATTTACCCTGTTTTTAATTCTTACACCTATTACTTATTCTTCACATTTCCTTTTGCATCGCGCTCTACTTTCATTTGTGTCACAGGAATGTAGCCTTGTTTCGATACGATATTCGTTTGAACCGCATCGCTCATCATATAATCAAGGAATGCTTTTGCTGCTCCAGTTGGCTCACCCTTTGTATACGCGTGCTCATATGCCCAAACTGGAAATTTACCAGTTGTAACATTCTCTGAAGTTGGTGCTACACCATCAATTGAAAGAGCTGTTACTGTGTTATCAGTTAAATATGAGAATGCAAGGTATCCAATTGCACCAGGAGTTTCATTAATAATTTTTTTAACTGTATTTGATGCATCTTCTGTAACTCCCTCAGCAGGTGTTGCACCGTCTAAAGCCAATTTATTGAATACCGCACGTGTACCAGAAGAATCCGGACGGTTTACAAGCGTAATTTTTTGGTCTGCCCCGCCAAGCTCTTTCCAGTTTGTGATTTTTCCAGTGAAAACCTTGATAAGATCCGCTTTTTTAATATCTTTGATTCCCACTTTAGGGTTTACTGCGGCTGTAATTCCAACTACAGCGACTTTATGGTCAACTAACTGGCTTGCATCCATTCCTTTTTCTTCAGCGAAAAGGTCAGAGTTACCAATTTGAACCGCACCTTGTGAAACTTGTGATAAACCTGTACCAGATCCACCGCCGTTTACTTGAATGCTTACTTTTGAATTTTTATTCATAAATTCTTCAGCAGCCGCTGAAGCTAATGGTTGTAATGCTGTTGAACCAGAAATAACTAATGAGCCGGAAACTTCTTTTGTATTAGCCCCATTACCTTTTGATTGATCTTTATTTGTTCCGCCTCCACAAGCAGCCATTACTACCATGAAAGCTGCTAAAATTGTGACAAGGCTAAATTTTTTCAAGTTTTTCATTTCTTAAATCCCCCTAAGAATTTTTATTACTTGTCTGCCTTACATGTTACATATTAACGATAAAGTGTTAACCGGATTTGAATTTAGTGTAAAGCCTTCGTAAACTAATATTAAGTTTTTGTAAAGTTCTTTAACAAAAATTTACAATCCGGAAGAAATGGAACAGGAATAGTTTTTAACAAATAAGAATATTCCATTCGCTAAAACCATGTAGCGAGAAAAAAATTATTAATATCTGTCGTTTCTGGGAAGTATAACTTCTAGATAAAAGGAGGATTAGAAATGTGGCAAGATCGTCCATACGAAAATGAAGCTGAGGAAGCAAACTGGGAAATAAGTGAAAAATTTAAAGATTATAGTGCTCGAAGTTCTGCCAATGTAAATTCAGAGGCAGATATGGCCAATCAACAAATTCAAGAGCAGTTTTATGGGGAAGAAAAAGAGATAAACTCATTACCCTTTCATGTTGATGTAAATAACCCTCCTATTAAAAAATAACAGATTATATAAGAAAAATGGGGTGCCCACTTGTAGGGTGCCCCATTTTTACCATGATTTGATTACTTATTTGTAACATTCCCTTTTGCATCACGTTGTACTTTCATTTGTGTTACAGGGATGTAACCTTGTTTCGTTACGATATTCGTTTGAACTTCATCACTCATCATGTAGTCAAGGAATGCTTTTGCTACTTCATTTGGCTCACCTTTTGTATAAGCGTGCTCATAAGCCCAAACTGGAAATTTACCAGTTGTTACATTTTCTGAAGTTGGTGCTACACCATCAATTGAAAGAGCTGTTACTGTGTTATCAGTTAAATATGAGAATGCAAGGTATCCAATTGCACCAGGAGTTTCATTAATAATTTTTTTAACTGTATTTGATGCATCTTCTGTAACTCCCTCAGCAGGTGTTGCACCGTCTAAAGCCAATTTATTGAATACCGCACGTGTACCAGAAGAATCAGGACGGTTTACAAGCGTAATTTTTTGGTCTGCTCCGCCAAGCTCTTTCCAGTTTGTAATTTTACCAGTGAAAACTTTGATTAAATCAGCTTTTTTAATATCTTTAATGCCAACTTTAGGGTTAACAGCAGCTGTAATTCCAACTACAGCAACTTGATGGTCAACTAGCTGACTTGCATCGACACCTTTTTCTTCAGCGAAAAGGTCAGAGTTACCAATTTGAACCGCACCTTGTGCAACTTGTGATAAACCTGTACCAGATCCACCGCCGTTTACTTGGATGCTGACTTTTGAATTTTTATTCATAAATTCCTCAGCAGCTGCTGAAGCTAATGGTTGTAATGCTGTTGAACCAGAAATGACTAAAGAACCGGAAAGTTCCTTTGTGTTCGTCGCATCATTCTTTGCAGGTTGATTAGATTGATTTGATTCCTTAGATGTACCGCCTCCGCAAGCAGCCATTATTACCATAAAAGCTGCTAAAATCGTTACAAGGCTAAGTTTTTTAAAGCTTTTCATTTCTGTAATTCCCCCTAAGAATTTTGGTGGTATTGTTTTTCTTACATGATTCATGATAATACCAAACTGTTAACTGTGTTTTAAGGGAATGTAAATCTTTTGTAAATCGATGTCGAATTTTTCGCATTAACATGTAAAAAGCAAAAAACCTTGCCTCTGAATGAGACAAGGTTTTTATTAACCATTATTATTTCCTGCTGATAAAGCCTTTTGACTATTCTTAGCCCGCTCTTTCTTTAAATCAAAATACGCATCTAATACCCGGCGGCCGATAAGTTCGTTCACACTAGGTCCGTTGTTACCTTGAAAAACCCATGGAACTAAAACAGCCATAGCAACCTCAGGGTTACTATATGGAGCAAAGCTGACAAGGCTTAAGTTCATCACTTCAGGAGGGATTTTCCCATAATTTTTACGATTAGGTCCGTCATAAAATGCTTGAGCGGTTCCTGTCTTTCCAGCAGGACTGTAATCCACTCCTTTAAAATAACTGTAGGCAGTACCTCCTGATGTCTCCATAACCATTCTAAATCCTTCTTTTACACGATTAATCCATGAATCCTTTTCATCAATCCGATTTAATATGGTCGGCTGGATTTCTTGAACAATTGGTCCCAATTGATTTTTTTCCATAATTGGTTCGCGTATCTCCTTCACAAGATGCGGCTTGACACGGTATCCGCCATTGGCAATGGTAGAAATATACTGTGCTAGCTGCATGTTGGTATACGTATCGAACTGACCAATTGCAAGGTCAAGTAGATTACCTGGCTGTAAGGCAATCCCCTTAAACCCGGCACTCTCATTTGGCAGATCAATCCCAGTTAAAGTTCCCAGACCGAATTGATTGAAAGACTGCCGCATTGTATTAACTTTTGTCAAATCTAATGGTAACGGCTGCCCTGGAGCATAATGTCCTCCTGCCATGGCAATAACCGTTTTCCACATATAAACGTTCGAGGAAACTTGGAGTGCTTTTAAGTCGTTAAGATATCCAAAGGTTTTCCATGAAGCTTTAACTGGTGTGCTGGCGATTCTTAATGGTTCATCCAAAAGCACATCTCCAGGTTTGATTGCACCGGTTTTATATCCAGTCAAAACGGTTGCACCCTTTACTGCCGAGCCGACGTTATAAGAGGTGGTTATATTCCCCAGGGCAAAGTCAGTCATTCCCAATTTACCTGTTTTCTCATCACGGGCTATTTGTTTACCTGCCATGGTTAAAACCTCACCAGTATGAGGGTCCATCAAAACAACAAAGGCACGGTCTAGTAATCCGGTTCTCGGATAGGCTTTTGCTTTCCAAAGTTCTTCTTCAATGATTTTTTCAACTTTAAGCTGCAAATCCATGTCAATGGTTAAGACAAGGTCTTTACCGCGTTTGCCTTGCGAAACAAGCTCAGTGGATAAAACGTTACCAGATTTATCAGTCTGGTTTTTCACTTTAGCTTTTTGACCATGAAGTACATCTTCATACTCCGCTTCAATATAACTTTTTCCCACTCGATCGTTTCGACTGTAATCACGGGCAAGATACTCATCAATCTGTTCCTTAGGAATACCTTCCCCTGAGGAAGTTACATTTCCTAACACCGTTCTTAATGTTTTCCCAAATGGATATATACGATCCCAATCTGTCGTTGTATCGACACCTGGAAGATTCTCCAAATTCTCACTTACAACTGCAAACTCTTTAGGTGTTACATTTTTATTTTTCACAATTTGCGGGGTTAATGCATAACCGCTGTTAAATTGCCGATAAATCGCTAATGTTTTTATGTCATCCTGGGTGAAACTACTGAGGTCTTTGTCAGTAATTCTTTGCAATTGTAATTGATAGAGATCTTTATCAGCCAATTTTTTTTGTTCAAATAATGCCCATTCTTTTTTCGTTATTTTTTCTTTTGCTTTTTCTGGATTCTTAATGATCCAAAAATCCTTCTTATCACGATCACGAATTTTGGATGTATCCACTTTTATTAATTTTGCGAGATCTTGAGCCGTTTTGATCATTTCTTCTTGGCTTGTGTTTTGATATTTCGTATAGGTAATCGCATTTAACGGATTGTTATCGACGATGACCTTCCCATTCCGGTCATACATTTTACCGCGGGGAACCGGATTATTGACAGTAATATCTTCGGTCCGTTGAATTTCCCGTTTAAAATCATCACCATAAACGATTTGGACTACTCCAAGACGCAGAACAAGAATAGAAAAAAGTAAAAATACCATAAAGAATAACATATTTAAACGAAAAGGAACATGTGTCTTTTTCTTTTTCTTTTTTTGATTCAAATCAAATTTTCACATCCTTCTTACTCGACATAACATTTTCTATTTTATAAGAAAAAGCCCACTTTTACTATTATCAACCCTTACCAATTTACAACAATCGACGAAAGTCACATATTATTTACAAAAAGTAGAAAAAGCGATGAGTAAAATTCTGCTCATCGCTTTATGCTGTAGGGATTTGAACTCGTTTGACAAACCAATATATACATGTATGCCCTGCACCTAAAATTAGTAGGAGGATGGGGATACTGTTCTTCTCATTAAACCATGTGATGGCGGCTAAAAATAATAAGATTGAAACCACTCTTCCAATATTTAAGAAAATCTCCCGAACCACAATATATTCAATCCTCATTTCAGCAGCTTTCCAGCCTGTTCCTATGACATCGTATGTGGTTGAGATATAAGGAACAAGTAAAAGTGGGTAGGCAATCGCAATGGTGGCTGCATAAATTAACAGTTTAGCAAAATTCACATCCCAAACGATTAACAGGATTGCCAAATAGAGAAGAATGCCGCCGATAAGGATTGCTTTTTTCCTGGCTTTTTTCTTAATTAGCCTTGATGCAAAATAATAGGCTATAAAGGAAATACCGGAATTCAGGAGTCCATACGTTCCTAATGCCATCTCACTTCCTGTTGAGATATAGACAAAAACCGAGATGACAAATAAAAACGTCCCTTCCCTTAAGCCCTGGAAAAAATGAGCATTCGTTATGAGACGCCAATTTTCATTTTGTTTTCTTTCTGCCAAAATCCTTGTAAAACAATACTTTCCATGTGCAGGCCTGCGTTTTAAAGAAAAACTCAAGAATACAGCAAGAGCAAATAAACCCAAAGATAAACCAAAAACAATGGAATAACCGGCAAATTTTTCAAATCGTGTAATGATAATCCCTGCTGCAATCGGACCGATCATTCCTCCGGCGGATGATAAAATCCCTAGAAATCCGTTAAAAAAATCTCGAGTTTCTGGCTCTGTTATTTCAAATGTTAAAACATTATAGGCAAGCCAATAAAACCCATAGCCAATCCCTAAAAGGCTTCCTAATAGAAGAAGATAGGTGGAGGCATGTTTCCCGGTTAATAAAACAGTTACGTAAAAGAATGTCAGAAAGATGACACCGATTCTAAGGACAATGACACGATCAATTTTCTTTGCCCATTTCCCTGCTAATATAAATGTTAATGGCTGCAGTACGACAATTGACAAGTTGTACAACGCCAAATCAGAATATTGCCCGGTTTGCTTCCATAAATAAATGTTCACAAATGTGTTCGAAAGCGCAACACTTAAGGAATATAAGCCGCCAATGATAAGCAGCAATGTTAAATCCTTTGTTAATTCAACGTCACCTAAAATCTTAAATTTTTTTGCCATAAAAACTCCCCTTTATCATAAAGGTAGTCTTTAACAAGCAAAATTTTTTATTCACTTTTTAGAATCAAAGCCGCAAAAAAAGACAGCTAAAATAGCTGCCTTCATGTTTATTTATATTATTTTGCTGCACTATAGCGTTTTGCAACTTCATCCCAGTTTACTACATTCCAGAATGCACCGATGTAGTCAGGGCGTTTGTTTTGATATTTTAAGTAGTAAGCATGCTCCCAAACATCAAGACCAAGGATTGGAGTTTTGCCTTCCATTAAAGGAGAATCTTGATTTGGAGTGCTCGTTAATTCTAATTCGCCGTTGTTTACAGCAAGCCATGCCCAGCCAGAACCGAAGCGAGTAGTTGCTGCTTTAGCAAATTCTTCTTTGAAAGCTTCAAAGCTGCCAAATTTGCTGTTGATTGCATCAGCTAGTTCACCAGATGGTGCGCCGCCGCCGTTTGGTGAAAGAATGGTCCAGAATAAAGAGTGGTTAGCGTGTCCGCCGCCATTGTTACGTACAGCCGTACGCGCAGACTCAGGAACTGCATCCAGGTTAGAGATTACTTCTTCAACAGATTTAGATAGTAATTCTTCATTTCCTGCTAAAGCATTGTTTAAATTTGTAACATAAGTATTGTGGTGTCTTGTGTGGTGAATGTTCATTGTTTCTTTGTCAATGTGTGGTTCAAGAGCATCTTCTGCATAAGGTAATTGTGGTAATTCGAATGCCATGTTACTTCCTCCTATGTAAACGATTTATTTTTTCGCTTTAGCAAACTAAAATCATAATGATTTTAGAATATTTCTAAAGCTTTTCTCCTTAAGATTACCAAAGAAACTCGAGCGTTTCAAATGAAATGCTCGCTTAAATACCAATGAATAGAATCCCCGTATTTTCTTTTTTTATTCGCATTCATCTCAATTTTCCCCCTTACTTTTTTTGAGAAATTGTCATGACTTTAAAAAGATGATTCTATCAACTATATCAGCTAATTGAAAAATTCACTCTTTATTGATCATTCTTGTATATAACGCTTTAAGCGGCTACAATAGAAAGGTGAATCAATGTAAAGGTGGTCATTATGAATATTTTCAAACAATTTTACAAAAGTTTGTATTCCCCAAAGGATATAGCTCTTTTTCGTTTTCAGGGAATAGGAAAAACAATCTTATATGTATTTTTTTTAACTTTCATTTCAATCCTCCCGTCCATCTACTATTTAAGTACTTCACTTGCAAACGGAATTGACTCGGCTAGGACTGTTATTAAAGATGAAGTCCCTTCATTTGAAATTAAAAATGGCAAACTGAATGCCAATACGAAGGTTCCTATTACAATCAATAAGAATCAATTCTCTATTATGCTCGATCCGACAGGCACCGTTACGGAAAAAGATGTTGGAACTGAGAACAATGCGTTTGCCTTATTAAAAGATGAATTTGTATTAGCCTCAGGTGGAAAAATTCAAACATACCCATATTCAATGCTTCAAGGATTACATGTGACAAAAACTGATTTTTTAGATTTTATTCAAGCTTTAGATGATATGAAAACGATCATCATACCAATTGCGGCTCTGTTAATTTATTTATTTTCTAGTGCGGCTAGTTTTATCGAAGTTTCAATTTTAGCTTTTATTGGATTGGCATTAAAAAACCTTACAGGAAGAAAATTAACGTACCGGCATTTATGGCGTATGGCTGCATATAGTGAAACATTGCCAACCGTCTTCTTTACGATTATGGCAGCATTAAAAACAACGGTGCCAAACAGTTTTATCATCAACTGGTTTGTCATTATCATTGTGTTATGTTTAGCTATTAATGAAACACCAAAACCTAAAAAAATCGACTAAACACACCATTCTTGGTGTGTTTTTTTGGTCTATTTAAATGTGGACAAGCATAGGTATGTACAAACTTTCCTTTTTGGAGGCCTGTGCAATGAAAAAGTTATTAGGTTTGGTGCTTACGGCATTAATCATATACGTTATATACATTGACTTAACAGTTGGAACGTTGCCAAGCGACTCAGTCCAAACAGTCGAGGCAAAGGGAGAGACTAGTTCAGCAAACTCAACGATCCCTTCTTTTCGAACTACAGTTGAACCTGGTGAAACTGTCATTTCCATTGTTGAACACCAATTGAAAAAGCCCATCCCTGTTTCAATCAACGAATTAGTCAGGGATTTTAAACTTCTTAATTCGGGATTTTCACCCGAAAAAATCCAAGTCGGTACCACCTATCAATTTCCTGATTACTCGGATTAATCAGGATAAAACCGTTTGTCTTGTCAAGATTAGTAATAGACTGATAAAATAAGGTGAAACTTCAATCAGTGGTTTTTTTTCCCACTGATTGATAGTTGAACCAATCGGGCTTTTACGGGCAGTTTTTCTCCACTGATCCTATTAGCTCCTCAAATCTTACTGCCCGTTAATGCGGGATAAGTTGATTTTATTTTTATTTACCTTTTATTCGAATTCCATTTTAAAGGAGCGAATTCCACGTGAGTGAAATTATACATCGTACGAAAACCCGTCCAATCAAAGTCGGAAATTTAACCATTGGCGGAAACAATGAAATCATTATCCAAAGTATGACAACAACCAAAACCCATGATGTTGAGGCAACTGTTGCTGAAATTAAACGTCTTGAAGAAGCCGGATGCCAAATTGTCCGGGTTGCTTGTCCGGATGAGCGTGCTGCTAATGCCATCCCTGAAATTAAAAAAAGAATCAACATTCCCTTAGTTGTGGACATTCATTTTGATTATAAATTGGCTCTAAAGGCAATTGAAGGCGGAGCAGATAAAATCCGGATTAACCCTGGGAATATTGGTAAACGTGAAAAGGTTGAAGCAGTTGTAAAAGCGGCAAAAGAACGCGGTATTCCAATCCGTATTGGCGTTAACGCCGGTTCTCTTGAAAAGCGAATTATTGAAAAATATGGCTACCCAACAGCAGATGGTATGGTCGAAAGTGCTCTACATCATATCAAAATTCTAGAAGATCTAGATTTCCATGACATCATTGTTTCCATGAAAGCATCCGATGTCAATCTAGCAATTGAAGCTTATGAAAAAGCTGCTCGTACTTTTGATTACCCACTTCACTTAGGAATTACCGAATCGGGAACACTTTTTTCCGGAACCGTGAAAAGTGCAGCCGGACTAGGTGCAATCATCAGCAAAGGTATTGGAAACACACTTCGTGTATCTTTAAGTGCTGACCCTGTTGAAGAGGTAAAAGTAGCACGGGAGCTTTTAAAAGTATTTGGACTATCCTCTAATGCAGCAACGCTTATTTCATGCCCTACATGTGGACGTATTGAAATTGACTTGATCAGTATTGCAAATGAAGTGGAAGAATATATTCAAAACATTAAGGCTCCAATTAAGGTTTCTGTACTTGGATGTGCTGTCAATGGACCTGGTGAAGCGCGTGAAGCAGATATCGGAATTGCCGGTGCACGTGGAGAAGGCTTGCTATTTAGGAAAGGTGAAATCGTCCGCAAGGTTCCTGAAGATCAAATGGTTGAGGAATTGAAAAAGGAAATTGACCAAGTAGCAGAAGAATATTTCAGAAAAAAAGCAGAAGAAGAAAAAGTGACTAAATAAGAACAAAAAGCGCAAGCGCCTTGATCAGCCTGACAAGCATATGTCAAGCCGGCAGTCGGATTGGCTGTAGACCATCGAGGGGCTAGGTGCTGGGGCTGGACAATTCTCAAAGTCGAATATTATACTTTCATATCTAATTATGAAAACCCGGCAGTATCGCTGCCGGGTTTTTGTTTGCCCCTATTACACAGATATTGGTTAAAAGAACGGGAGGATAACTATCCCTATAATAAGCGATACGACACCAATCCCGATTGCCCAAGCACCGATACCTGCGGCCCCTCTTGCTCGAGCAATAAAACCTAACACAATACCTGCTGCACCAAAAAGAATCGGTAATACAAACAGAGATAAAATCGACAGGGCTAATGCAACATACCCTGTACCTGTTCCCCCTTCAGCCCGGCCTCTGACGTCATCAACTTCTCTTCGACGGGCAACCGGGACAGGAGCGGCAATTTCTGCTGCCGTTTCTTCTCTATAGTCTGAAGGGTTATTAGGGATGTCTTGTCCAATGTATGCACTTTCGGTATTTTCACGCACCCCAGTGTCTCTATCTTGGTCTGCCATCGTAATCCCTCACTTTCAGTTATAGGAGCCTTATTAGTATTTGTCTTCTTTTTCATTTTAATTTGTTAATGTTTGTCTGCATTGGTGTTTTTCTTCAAGTCTTTCAAAAATATTTAACTTTAGAGAAATAACTCTATTTGGTAAAATAAATAAGATACTATTTAGCAATGAAGGTGAAGGCATAAAAATGAGAAAAAAATTTGGCATTGACATTGATGGAACGGTAACATCTCCTTCAGCACTTTTACCATTTATAAATAAAGATTTTGGTTTAAATCTTCATCTATCCGATATTACCCAATACGATTTGAACCCTTTCGTTAATGTACCTGAAAAAGAATTTTCAAAATGGTTTAGTGAAAACGAACCAATTATCTATGAGAGGTCACCACTTGCAAAAGGGGCAGATGATATTTTAAATACATGGAAAGACCGGCATAAACTGTATTTTATCAGCGCCCGCGGCCCTCATTTGCTTGAGAATACAAAAAAATGGTTTAGAAAAAAAGGCTTAACCTACCATAATATTGATTTAATTGGATCACATGATAAAGTTGAAACAGTAAAAAAACATATGGTTGACATTTTCTTCGAGGATAAGCATGATAATGCCGTGATGATTCACGAGGAATGTTCTATCCCGGTTATTTTGTTTAATACTCCCTATAATCAAGACCCTATTCCTCAGGGTGTGATCAGAGTAAACGATTGGTACGAAGCTTATAGTTGGGTTGAGAATTGGTTAAGAACAACTGCAGACGAAAAAATTCCTTTCCTCACTAAAGGATAGAAAAAACAGCTTGCCATCAGACAAGCTGTTTTTTTTAAAACGTAATTACTTCTTAGTGTGTACATTCCGGGCAGCGGCCATAAATTTCAAATTTATGGCCTGAGATATCATAGCCGGCTAAATCTTCACCTAATTCATTCATTGGACAAGTTTCAATCTCTTTTGTTTTTCCGCAGTCAAGGCAGATAAAGTGATGGTGATGACTATGATGCGAACAAGTGAAACGGAAATGCTTTTCCCCAGACAATTCGGTCATTTCCAAAATTCCCATTTTGACAAATAAAGAAAGGTTGCGGTAGATGGTATCAAAACTTAATCCAGGATACCCTTCTTTTAATTGGTCCAAAACATCCTTGGCGGTTAAATATTTATTACTATCCGCAAACAGTTGCAGCATTTCTTCGCGTTTCCCTGTGTGCTTAAACCCTTTTTCCTTTAAATATTGTATTGCCTCATTAACGTTCATGTCATTCACCTCTATTGCACCTGTTTATGGACTGTCATTTTTTTTAAAAAAATAGCAAATATTAAAATGAGAACTGCAATCATAACAATCGTTCCACCTGGTGCCAAATCTAAATAATAGGCAGTAAAAAGTCCACCCATTACAGCAATTTCCCCAAAGACCACTGATAAAAAAATTGTCTGTTTAAACCCTTTGGCAATCCGGATACTTGCGGCAACTGGCAAAGTCATTAACGAAGAAACCAAAAGAATTCCGACAATCCGCATGGAAGCCGCTATAACAAGAGCAACCATTATAATAAAAATAAAGTGAATACTTTTAGCCGCAATTCCCGATGCCTTTGCATGCTCCTCATCAAATGATAGTAAAAACAGTTCTTTATACAATAAAATTATCGCAAAAACGACAAGAAGACTAATGATAAAAATAACCCATAAATCTGTCCTGCTAACGGCCGAAACACTGCCAAACAAATAACTAAACAAATCAGTATTAAATCCATTGGCAAGTGAAATAAAAATAACCCCAAGCCCGATACCGCTCGAAAGTATAATCGGAATTGCCAATTCTTGATAATGTTTATAAACTCCCCTTAGCTTTTCAATAAATAAGGAGCCTCCTACCGAAAACGCCATCCCCAAATAGAGTGGATTTAACCCGGCGAACACCGTAAAATATTTTTCAATCAATAGGCTTGCTGCAATCCCGGCCAGCGTGACATGGCTTAAGGCATCCGCAATTAACGAAAGTCTTCTGACGACAATAAATACACCCAGCAGTGGGGCAAGAAAGCCAATCAAAATCCCGGTTAAAAAAGCATTTTGTAAAAATTCATAATGAAAAATTCCTTGTATCACTTTGTCACACCTCCGTGTTCATGTTGATGCGACAGCATATGAACATCATGCCCGTAAAAATCCGAGATTTCTTCTGTTCTAAACCTCTCAAACTCCTCCGTATTTCCATGAAAATGCATATGTTTATTAAGGCAGGCAACATGTGTCACCTTTTCTGAGATTGTGCCGATATCATGCGTAACTAATAAAAGGGTAATTCCGCGCTTTTTATTTAAATCTCCAAGCATTTGATAAAACGAATTTACGTTTTGAGCGTCAACCCCAACAGTTGGCTCATCGAGGATCAGAAGCTTCGGTTCGCTGACTAGAGCACGAGCGATAAATACCCGCTGCTGCTGCCCGCCCGACAGCTCGCCAATATTCCGCCTGCTAAACTTCTCCATTCCGACTGCTTCAAGTGCTTCCATTACCTTTTGAGAATGCTCTTTCTTGAAAAAACGAAACATGCCAATTTTTTTTGTTAGGCCGCTGGAGACCACTTCAAATACTGTTGCCGGAAATCCGGTATTAAACGAATTGGCCTTTTGGGAAACATATCCGATTTTTTGCCAATCCTTAAATTTACTTAGCTCCTGATTGAATAAATAAATTTCTCCTTTTTGTTGTTTCAAAAGGCCAAGGATAAGTTTTAGAAGCGTGGATTTTCCAGATCCATTTGGTCCGACAATTGCCAAAAAAGAACCATCCGGAATTGAAAGATTTATGTCCTCGAGGACCGTATCCTTTTCATATCGATAAAAAAGATGCTTGATTTCAATAATTGATTGCATATGATAAACTCTCACCTTTAATTTTAAGAATCATTCCGATTTAACTTTATGTAGTATACAATAGGGTTTTCATTATGTAAAGTGATTCAAACTAAGCCCAAAAAAATCTTCTGGGATAAGTCACACTCTTACTTCTTTCTCATACATTAGGATGGAGGAGTGATGAGGATGAGGATATTTGAAAACATCATCAATCATAAAATAAATACTATAACTGCAGAAGAATTATTAAAGTATGCCAATCAATTTAATATTTCAGTAAATCGAATCCAAGCGAAAAAAATCTCCCAATACTTACGAGGAAAAAATATTAATATTTTTGATGACCGCGAACGTTCAGCTTTAATAAAAGAAATTGCCAAAGCTGCGGGTCCTGATACAGCACGCGAAGTAAATAAACTATTTATGCAATTAACCAAAAGCTGAAACGAAAAGCGGAAGCGCCTTGGTCAGCCCCGACATGGCTTTAGGTCCTGGTGGTGAAGTCGTTCTTTGACTTCATCGGCAGGACCGAAGCAACCTAGGAAAAAAGCAGTTCATTTTTTCCCTCGAGGGGCTAGGCGCTGGGGCTGGACAATTCTCAAATTCGAAAATCCCTATCATTTAACCCAAAAAAAGCTGTGCTTGCTGCACAGCTTTTTCTTATGATTGCATGATGTCATCCAAAAGATTTTCATTGAACTTTTGTTCCCTAAACATGTCAATTTCAAACTTATATGGAGACTTTTTGTTATTTTTATCTTCACCGACAAATGGCGTTTCTAAAATTTTTGGAATATCGGTAAGCTGTGGATGATGAACAATATAGTTCAATGCATTAAATCCAATATGTCCAAATCCAATGTTCTCATGACGGTCTTTCCTCATCCCGACAGCATTTTTACTGTCATTAATATGAAGAACCTTTAGGCGGTCAATTCCAATTTTTTTATCAAAATCATTTAATACACCATCAAAATCTTCGACAATATTATAGCCGGAGTCATGAGTATGGCAGGTATCAAAACAAACGGAAAGCTTGTCGCTATAGGTAACCCCGTCGATGATCATGGCCAACTCCTCGAATGATTTCCCGCATTCCGAGCCTTTCCCTGCCATCGTTTCCAAAGCAATTTGCACGGTTTCTTTTCCAGTTAACACTTCATTTAAACCTTCGATAATTTTTTTTATACCTGCTTCTGCCCCTTCACCGACATGTGCACCGGGATGGAGGACGATTTGCTTTGCACCGATCGCTTCTGTTCGTTCAATTTCCGAACGAAGAAATCTCACGCCTAATTCATAGGTATCCGGATTGGTTGTATTCCCAATATTAATAATATAGGGTGCATGAACAACGATTTCAGCTATACCGTTTTCTTCCATATGTCTTCTTCCAGCTTCAATGTTTAAGTCTTCAATTTTTTTTCTTCTCGTATTTTGCGGTGCTCCTGTATAAATCATAAATGTATTTGCACCATAAGACACTGCTTCCTCGCTTGCAGCCAAAAGCATTTTCTTTCCACTCATTGAAACATGCGACCCAATTTTCAGCATTCCTTTCCTCTCCATTCACCGGTTATTTTTTTCTCTGATTTAATTTTCGTTGGCGTTTTTTAATTTTATCCATTTCCCATTGCATTTTCTTTTTATATCCTGGTTTTACTTTTTGTGGCTTCTTGATCATTGATTTGGCAATTTTATCTGCCTCATCCTCTTGCTTCACCCTCGTTTTTCTTCTGTTCCGGTCCTCTAATTCAACAAATTCATCATTTTTAATATCCACGTATTTAAATTGAATTCCCATTTTCTCTAAACGAATTAAGGCATCTTCATCGGAAAGATCATAAATGGTGAGAGCAATTCCGGAATTTCCAGCTCGAGCCGTTCTTCCCACCCGGTGGATATAAAAATCTAAATCTGTCGGCAGTTCATAGTTTATGACATGGCTAACCCCTTCGATATCAATACCTCTTGCAGCTAAATCAGTGGCAACAATATATTGGAATTCCAAGTCCTGAATCTGCTTCATCATTTTCTTGCGCTCACGCGGATTTAGATCGCCATGAACCCTCCCGACTTTTAACCCTTTCTCCGTTAAAAAGCCAGCGACCTCTTCTGCCATTTTTTTTGTGTTGGTAAAAACAATGGCCAAAAATGGGTTAAAGGTAAGTAAGGCATCATGTACAAGTTGTTTTTTATTTCGATGCCTTGAGGGCATGAGCAAATGCTGTAAATTAACTGCTGCCCTTTGTTTTGAATCAATTTGAATAACCTTTGGATTTTCCATATATTTTTTTAGGAACGGTTTCAGCTTCTCAGGAATCGTTGCTGAAAATACGAGCATCTGCAAACTTTCAGGCATTTTCGCTGCAACCTGATCCAAATCTTCAATGAACCCCATATCGAGCATCATATCTGCTTCATCAACCACTAGAACATCGGCTGTATGAATAAATAGGGCTTGTTCAAGCATGAGATCCTTGATTCTTCCCGGTGTCCCGACAACAATATGGGGCTGCACCTTTAATTTATCAATTGTCCGCTGCTTGTCCGTCCCACCGATATAGCATCTTGTCATTATCGATTGATCAGGGCTGCAATGCTCAGTGATTTTTAAGATTTGATGGTAAATCTGCGAAGCCAGTTCCCTAGTTGGTGCCGTAATGACTGCTTGCACCTGTTGAATCTCAGGTTTTATTTTTTCAAGAATTGGCAATATGAAAGCATGTGTTTTACCAGTTCCGGTTTGAGACTGGCCAATGGCATTTTCCGCTTTTAATACCAGCGGAATCATCTTTTCTTGAATTTCTGTTGGCTGATAAAAGCCAAGATGATTTAATGCATCTATCAAAAAAGGTTGAAATTTAAAACGTTCAAATTGGTTATGCTTCATTTAATTACTCCTCATAAAAAATAATTTAGGATTTGTTTTCTTGCTTTTACAAGAGTTTCCTCATTTCTTTCCATCATGCAATTATAGTAAATTTTAATCCAAAACTCCAGCAATCTTTTTCCTACTAACATCATTTACCTTTATACACTTTTTAAATCAGAAAATTTCCTTTGTCCTGTGCATTAGACCTAAACCAAAATTGGTTATATGCATATTTTAATGCATGAAGACGTATTTGAGGGGAGGTATAGAGATGCAGCCAGGACCTATGAACGGAATGCAAGGGGGAATGGGCCCCCGAATGATGGGAACCGGTGGAAATCCATTTGGCAGCGCTGGTCCAATGATGAATTCGTTTAGCGGTAGAAACCCAATGGCAGGAGCAGGAATGAATATGTTTGGCGGAAGAAATCCAATGGCAGGAGCAGGCGGTATGTTCGGCGGAAGAAATCCAATGGCAGGAACAGGAGGTATGTTCGGCGGCGGGAATCAAATGATGGGTGGAGCCGGTCAAATGGGAAGAGGCGGAGGCGGCTTGCTTTCAAGGATATTAGGAAGGGGAAATCCAGCAGGCGGAATGGGTGGACTAGGTAATGCCATGCAGGGAGCCGGTAGAGCAGCTTCCGGTGGTGGTGGAGGTCTTCTTCAGTCCTTAAGCAATCCTGGTGGGATTAGCGGCTTATTAAATAATACCCAACAAGTGTTAAAAACGGCTCAAACCATTGGACCAATGATCCAACAGTATGGCCCTATCGTCAAAAATCTTCCGGCGATGTGGAAATTATACAGGGGTTTAAAAAATGCCCCTGACAGCACGGAAGATTCATCAAAAGCTGATGAAAGCAAAGATAATAAAGCAGCAGTGAAAGATGAATCGAGTTCAAGAACTACATCCAGTATTTCTTCTGGAAGTAAAAAGCGAACACATAAAAAGCAGCAGACATCTAGTAAGCATTCAAGCAGCCATAAATCGGGACAAAAGCAAACATCACAGAAACAGTCAAGCCGGCCAGAATCAAGACGGCAGAAAGGGACTTCAGTCCCAAAACTTTATATTTAAATCTGGAATGCTGGGAACAGCATTCTTTTAATTTTTTAGAGAAAAAATGTATCTTTGTTTTATTTCTATTAGTTTTATATAATAAATACATAGATTTTGAACTTCATGATCTTTTGGGAGGACTTTATATATGCAAATTATAAAAATATCACCACGAGGTTATTGTTACGGTGTTGTCGATGCCATGGTCATTGCCAGAAATGCCGCATTAGACAAAACATTACCACGCCCAATCTACATCTTGGGAATGATTGTTCATAATAAACATGTTACCGATGCATTTGCAGAAGAAGGAATCATTACACTTGATGGGAAAAATCGCAAAGATATCCTTAATAAAGTTGAATCGGGTACAGTTATCTTTACAGCTCACGGTATTTCTCCAGAAGTTCGGCAGCTTGCTAAAGAGAAAGGGCTTGTTACCATTGATGCTACATGCCCTGATGTAACCAGAACCCATGATTTAATACATGAAAAGACACAACAAGGATATCAAACCATTTATATCGGGAAAAAAGGACATCCTGAGCCGGAAGGTGCTGTGGGTGTTGCACCAGGACTTGTTCACTTAGTGCAGACTCCAGAAGATGTTGAAGCATTAAACATTGATTGCGATAAACTCATTGTGACAAACCAGACTACTATGAGTCAATGGGATGTCACAGATACCATGAAGAAAGTTCAGGAAAAGTATCCGAATGTGGAAGTCCATAATGAAATTTGTCATGCTACACAAATCCGCCAGGAGGCAGTGGCTGGTCAAGCTGGCGAAGCCGATGTAACAATTGTAGTCGGAGATCCAAAAAGTAATAATTCCAATCGTCTTGCACAGGTATCAGAAGATATAGCCGGAACAAAGGCCTATCGAATTGCTGATATTTCAGAATTAGATATTGACTGGATTAAGGGTGCGAAAACGGTCGCCGTAACAGCGGGTGCTTCCACGCCGACTCCTATCACCAAAGAGGTGATTAGTTTCCTTGAACAATTTGATCCAAATAATGAAACTACATGGGAGCGAAGAAAAAACGTTCCATTAAACAAAATCCTCCCAAAAGTGAAAAGAGATTAACAGAAAAACCGGTCATTTTTTTAATGACCGGTTCTTTTTTAAATAAATTGGAAAGGATCTGTATTAATCTCAGAAGGAATAATTTCAACCTGATAACCGGATTCTTCGCACATTTTTTTTAGGACGGCGATTACACCCTTTTTCATCACTTTTTCGACGTTATGACCAGGGTCAATCATATTCAATCCCTGCATCATGGCATCATGTGCCGTGTGGTAATAAATATCTCCGGTAACATATACATCTGCCCCATTAAACTTGGCCTGAGTGAAATATTTATTCCCATCACCGCCCAACACGGCAACCTTTTTAATTTTAGCGGTTAAATCACCAACCACCCTGACTTTATCAACCTCAAGCATGGCTTTAACCTTCTCGGCAAATTCTTTTAATGTCATCTCTTGAATTGTACCGATTCTACCCAAGCCTAAAACCTCACCTTTATTGTCAACCGGATAAACATCATAAGCAGCCTCTTCGTAAGGATGGGCCTTGATCATGGCGGAAAGGGCTTTTTTCAACATGGATTCCGGAATAATAGTCTCCATCCGGACCTCCTCGGCTTCTTCTAATTTTCCTGGCTTGCCCAAAAAAGGATTGGAATCTTCCCCTGGTAAAAATCTTCCCGTTCCTTCTGTCGAAAATGAACAATGACTATAATTTCCGATAAAGCCTGCCCCTGCATGACCAAGGGCCTGTCTCACCTGTTCCTCATGGCTTTTCGGGACAAACACAACGATTTTTTTTAACGGGGTTTCATATGTCGGGACGAGAACCTTTGGATTTTCTAGCCCTAGGGCTGCCGCAAGTAAATCATTGACACCTCCGGTTGCCACATCAAGATTCGTATGGGCTGCATAAACAGCAATATCATGTTTTAACAACTTTTCAATCATTCTTCCCTGTGTGGTGTCCGTGAGCAGATTTTTCAGCGGCCGGAAAATGGGAGGATGATGGGCAATGATAAGCTGAACATTTTTTTCTATTGCCTCATCAATCACTTCTTCCAGGACATCAAGGGCAATCATTATTCGTTCCACTTTTTTGTTTAGCCGCCCAATTTGTAGACCGATTTTATCCCCTTCCATAGCTAAGCTTTTAGGAGAAAATCGTTCAAATAATTGAATGATTTCATGACCGTTCGCTATTTTCATTGCCAAGCGCCTCCTCTACCATTTTAATCTTATCTAAAAGTTCTTGTTTTTTCAGTTCTGTTTCAGCGGACGGTGCCGCCCCTTCTAACTGAGAATAAATTCTTTTCCAATTTTCCTTTTCCATACGCCATTTCTTTTTAAATGTTTCATCTTTTTTATGTAATAAATATGGCCCTACCAAAAGTCCTAATTCGCTTTGGATATTTTTATATGGTTTTAAAGGCTCCCCCTTTTCGGCCACTAAAACTTCATATATTTTTCCATCTTCCTCAAGAATTTCTTCTTCAATAAGCTCCCATTGATGCTCAAGCAGCCATTTTCGTATGGAGGATGCACTAATATTCGGTTGTAGGATTAGCCGCTCAACTGTCGGCAGCTTTTCTTTCCCTAGTTCCAATATATTTGCAATCAAGGCCCCGCCCATTCCTGCAATCGTTATGCAATTCACTTCACCAGGCTCGATTACTTCCAAGCCATCACCTAATCGAACAGAAACGATATCTGCTAACCCCTCTGATTGGACATTTCTTGCTGCAGATTGAAACGGTCCCTCCACTACTTCCCCTGCAACGGCAAATGTAATCGAACCATTTTTTGCCAAGAAACAGGGTAAATAGGCATGATCGGAGCCGATATCGGCAAGTTTCACTCCATTTGGAACATATTTTGCTACTGTTGCTAAACGGTCAGATAATTTATCCGTATTCAAAAATTTCACCACACCTTTAAGAATTCCATTCATTCTAGTATAAAAAAGTCCTTTACAGATGCAAAGGACTTTCTTTAAATCACCATTATTATTTAATCTTAGATACCCATTCTGCCATTGCTTGGGCTTGTTCTTGGGGGACTAGGTTTGGAGGCATGTTGCCTTTACCCTTTGTGATGACGTGAATAATCTCATCCTTGGATATTTTTTTACCGATACCTTTTAATGGCGGACCTACTACACCTTGGTATTGGTCACCATGGCAGCCAATACATGTTTGTTTATAAATGTCTTCTGGATTAGTAGCAACCGTTGCTGTCTTTTCGGCGCCTTTGCCTCCATTTTTATCCTTTGCCATCTCTTTCGCATCGCCGAGACCTTTAAAGGATAATAAGAATGTTAATCCGATTCCAAAAACAAAAATCAGAATGTAAGGAATGACCGGATTCCGCTTCATGCTATAACCTCCCTTATGTAAGTAAAACTGTTAAATTATAGAACGTCTACAAACAACTACTATTTTACTTGAAAATCGACAGAAGGAAAAGTCCTAATCTTACTTTGTCCAATATTCTTTATAAAAAAGATAAAAGAGGCAGAAATTTAATTATTTTCCGCCTCTTCGTGTTCTTCCCATTTTTCTTTTTAACAACCAATTTTTCTGGCTATTACCATTCTTTGAACCTCCGAAGTACCCTCGCCAATTTCGAGCAATTTTGCATCGCGCATCATTCTTTCCACATGATACTCTTTCATATAGCCATAGCCGCCATGAATTTGCACTGCCTGGTCGGTCACTTGCATGCAAATTTCAGAAGCATACAATTTACACATTGCAGCTTCTTTTGAGAATGGCCTTCTTTGGTCTTTCAACCAAGCAGCCTTATAAACCATGTTTCGGGCCAATTCTATTTTCATAGCCATATCTGCCAGTTTAAATTGGATGGCTTGAAAAGAGGAAATGGATTGACCAAACTGTTTTCTTTCCTTCGCATATGCAAGAGCCTTTTCAAAGGCACCTTGAGCAATGCCCACAGCCATAGCCCCAATTCCGATGCGCCCCCCATCAAGAGTAATTAAAAATTGTTTAAAACCCTCTCCTCGTTTCCCTAACAAATTTTCCACAGGTACCCTAACATCCTCTAAGACAAGTTCGGTCGTATTAGAAGCGTTTAAGCCCATCTTTTCATAATTATCAATTACCTTAAATCCATCTGCATTGGTTGGAACAATAATTGCACTAATTTCTTTTATTCCATTTTGTTCTCCGGTGATTGCTGTTAATGCCATATGTTTTGCATAACTTGCATTCGTAATAAAACATTTATTCCCATTTATAATAAATTCCCCATTCTCTTCTTTAACCGTTGTTCTTGTTCCCCCTGCATCCGATCCGGCATTTGGCTCAGTCAACCCGAACGCCCCAAAAGATTCACCGGTACATATGGGGACTAAGAATTTTTGTTTTTGTTCTTCCGTTCCAAAAAGATCTAGGGGTGCTCCTCCTAAAGAAATATGAGCAGAATAGGTAATGCCGGTAGAGCCGCATGCCCTGCTCAGTTCTTCCGTAACAATGGTAAAACTAACCGTATCGGCACCTCCACCCCCGTAATCTTCCGGGAAAGGCAGCCCCATTATCCCCATCTCGGCTAATTTTTTAAATATTGTCAAAGGAAATTGTTTATTCCGATCTCGTTCAATTGCACCTGGCGCAACTTCTTCATTTGAAAACTCACGAATCATTTTTTTTAGCATTTCTTGCTCAGAAGTTAAATCAAAATTCATTTTTATCCCCCTTAAGCAATTTTGTATGCGATTTCTTTAATTATACGAGGGATTTTTATATTTTCACAACATTTTAAAAATTTAAATTTAAATTGTTATATGGATATATATAATATTTTGAATTTTTTCTTTTTTCAACATCACTAATTCCATATATTACTTTTTCAAAATAATATTGACCTCTTTTCATGTAAAAAGTATTTCGAAGCCTATTTGCAAAATGAAAGACAATTCAGTAAAATAAGTACAAAAGTAAGGAATTGCTAAATGACCAACAAGAATTCTCAAAAAAAAAATAGTTTACTTCTCTACAGAAGTAAACTATTTAAAAGCAGTTTTATTCTAAAAAGTCCTTTAGACGTTTACTGCGGCTAGGATGACGTAATTTTCGCAATGCCTTTGCCTCAATTTGACGGATACGTTCTCTCGTTACACCAAAAACCTTTCCCACCTCTTCAAGAGTACGGGTACGTCCATCATCTAAGCCAAAGCGCAAGCGAAGAACATTTTCTTCTCTGTCCGTTAATGTATCCAGAACGTCTTCAAGCTGCTCTTTAAGTAATTCATATGCCGCATGCTCGGAAGGTGAGGTTGCGTCCTGGTCTTCGATAAAATCGCCAAGATGTGAATCGTCTTCCTCGCCAATCGGAGTCTCGAGAGAAACCGGCTCTTGAGCAATTTTAAGGATTTCCCTTACCTTATCTGGAGTTAAATCCATATCCTCGCCAATTTCTTCAGGAGTTGGTTCGCGACCAAGGTCCTGCAATAATTGACGCTGAACTCGAATTAATTTATTAATGGTTTCAACCATGTGAACCGGAATACGGATCGTACGTGCCTGGTCTGCAATCGCGCGTGTAATCGCCTGACGAATCCACCAGGTTGCATACGTACTAAATTTAAATCCTTTTCGATAGTCAAATTTTTCCACCGCTTTAATAAGACCCATATTTCCTTCTTGAATTAAGTCAAGGAAAAGCATTCCACGGCCGACATAACGCTTTGCAATACTGACAACAAGTCGTAAGTTTGCTTCCGCAAGACGCCGCTTCGCTTCTTCATCCCCTTGTTCGATTCTGTTCGCCAGTTTGATTTCTTCCTCACCCGAAAGCAAATCAACGCGGCCGATTTCTTTTAAGTACATACGAACCGGGTCATTAATCTTAACCCCGGGCGGAACACTCAAATCATTTAAATCAAACTCATCGTCATTTTCTTTTGCTAATTGATTGATATTCGGGTCTTCCTCGTCACTATCTCCGACTAATTCGATTCCTTGATCCCCCAGGAATTCATAAAATTCATCCATTTGATGAGAATCCAATTCAAAATTAGCCATTTTTTCAGCAATATCATCGTAGGCAAGGACACCAATTTTTTTTCCCAGCTCGGTAATCTGGTTTTTTACTTGTTCAAGGGTTAATTCTTGTTCAACCTCTTTTGAACGGGCAGATTTTTCAGCCATATGTCCCCCTCCTTCCAGAAATCAAAGACACTATAATGAATACTAAAGTGATTTACGTAATTGAATAATTTCCATTGCAATTGCAGCTGCCTTTTTGTAATCCTTATTTCGATCAGCTTCTCTTTCTTCAAGTTCTTTTTCTTTTATCTTTAACATCTTTTGATAATTCAACACCTGTTTGATATAATCATTTAATTCTTGGCTGCTTAATTCATTATTAATTGTCATCATTTCAATATTGGCAACCAAACTCCTAAGATTATCATCCTGAATATAAGATAAAAAAGCACTTGAGTCAGGCTGGAGATGCTCCTCATAATATCCAAACAGATACGTTATTATTGCCTGATGCTCATCAATATTAAACGTTTGACCCTGCAATAAATCCTGCACCTTGTAGGCAACATCTTTATCTTTAAGCATATGGGCGATTAAATACCTTTCTGCATTGATATGGGCAGGTTTTATATCATTCACTTGCACCGGCTTAATGATTGATTTGTTAAGCGGTGGATTGTCTCTATTTGCTTTCTTTTTTTCAGCAAAAAAGATTTGTTTTTGCTGTTGCTTTAAAGCGTCCAGCGATAAGGAGAATTCAGCCGCAAGCTGTCTTAAGTAATGATCCCTTTCAACAGCCATTGGTAATTTGCTTATTTCTCTAATTATTTCTTCGATATAGGCAAGCCTATCTCCTTCAAGCTGAAGATTTTTTCCTCTGCGAAAATAAAGGAATTTAAATGACATCCAGGTTAAACTTGCACCAATTACTTCATTACGGAATTTTTCCGGGCCAAACTTTTTAATATATTCATCTGGGTCTTTGCTTTCGCGCATCATCGCTACTTTAAGCTGCAGTCCCGAATCACCAAGCAATTGGCCCGCACGATAGGCGGCTTCAATTCCAGCTTTGTCGGAATCATAGCAAATCAAAACGGATTGTACATTTTGCCTTAGCAGGGCTATATGTTCATCTGTCAGCGCTGTTCCCATGGTAGCAATCCCATTTTCAATTTCAGCCCGGTCTGCAGCAATTACATCGGCAAAGCCTTCAAACAGCACAGCCTGGCGGGCTTTTTTCATACTTGCCCTTGCCAAGTGAAAATTATATAAAATTTTACTCTTATTAAAGATTGCCGTTTCGGGACTATTTAAATACTTGGGCTCATCGTCCCCGAGAGTTCTCCCTGAAAATGCAATCGTTTTACCATTACGATCAAAAATTGGAAACATAACACGGTCCCTAAATCTGTCGAAATAGGTTCCATCTTTTTCGCGCTTGATTATCAATCCGGCTTTTTCCATCCATTCCGGCAGAAACTCTCTTTTAGAGAGAAATTTATAAACAAAATCCCATGAATTTAAAGAATAACCTATTTGAAACTTATCAATTGATTCCCTGGTAAAGCCTCTTTTAAGCAAATACTCTAATGCCAGCTGACCCTCTTTTGTGTTTACAAGCAAGTGATGATAAAATTTACGTAAAAGCTCATGAGCCTCCTGAATGGATTGGAGCTCTTTCGAAACTCTTTTTTCCTTTCCATCGTTTGAAAGATTTACTTGAAGCTCAATATTGGCTTTTTCGGCCAGCTTTACAGCTGCTTCCTGAAAAGAGATGCCCTCAAGCTCCATTAAAAAAGTAAAAACATTTCCGCCAGCACCGCATCCAAAGCAATGGAAAATTTGTTTATCGGATGAAACGGAAAATGATGGTGTATTTTCTCCATGGAACGGGCATAAGCCAAAATAATTTCTGCCCTGCTTTTTTAGTTGAACATAGTCGCTGATTACTTCAACAATATCAACAGCCTGACGAATTTGGTCTATTTTTTCATCTGCAATTCGGTCAGCCATGAAAAACAACTCCATTTGTTGTTACAATTATTCTACAAAGAATAATTAATTTCCTGCAATTTTCGACATTTTTTTTGTTAACGATGTAATAAACTTTTCTCTGTCTTGTGAACTAAAAGGTTTTGGCCCTTTCCCATAAATGCCTTTTTTCTGGCTTTTGCATTAAGGTATCGTAAGTCAAGGGCAGTTTGAATCCCTGTTTCTTCAAATAAAATTCCTTTTGGGGATAACACATAGACACCTTTTGGCAATTAGGTGGATGCCAGACCAATATCTTGTGTTATCGTTATGTCTCCATTGGCAGCATGATTCATAATAAATAAATCAGCAGCCGCTATTTCTGGAATCAACATATTTCCAAGCTGCATATGTAGAATCCTTCAATCCATGATGATCATAAGAAGCGACAAAAAGAACTTTTACAGAAAAATTGGAAGCAATTTCGACAATTTCCTCTTTAACTGGGCATGAATCCGCATCGACAAAAATTGTCGGACTGCCGTTAATAGTAGTATTAATTCTACATCACTCCACATATTCCTTCTTTAGCCATTAACTTTTATAAAAAGGATTCATGTCGATTTTTTTCAGCTAGGTTTCCTTGACATCTGACAATAAATAGTTTATTCGTTCATATGCAAGTCTAAACCTAAAAGATTCATTTTTATCACAATTTTTTATTATAGTATATTCATTTTGATTTTACCATCATTTTTATTTTCTTTTTTTCATCCAATTGTTTACAGAAAAACACATAATCCAGAGAGATTATGTGTCATCGTCTAGTTTTATGAAAGTAATTTAAAATGACATTCGCTGTTTCTTCAACTGCTTTGTTGGTTACATCAACTACTGGACAGCCAATTTTCTGTACAACATGATCAAAGAAAGATAATTCTTCTTTAATCCGCTCGATATTGGCGTAGCTGGCACTATCGTTTAATCCTAATGATATCAAGCGTTCTCTTCTGATATTATTCAATTTTTCAGGGCTTATTTTTAGTCCAAAGCATTTTTCGGCAGGGACCTTATATAATTCTTCCGGCGGGTCTACTTCAGGTACTAAAGGAACATTAGCAACCTTTAACCGTTTATGTGCAAGATATTGTGATAAAGGGGTTTTAGAAGTTCTTGATACTCCAATTAAAACAATATCCGCCTTCAAAATCCCGCGAGGATCCCTTCCGTCATCATATTTGACCGCAAATTCAATGGCCTCAACTTTTTTAAAATAATCTTCATCCAGTTTTCTGACTAACCCGGGTTCACAACGAGGTGTTTTTCCACTATAAACCTGGATTTGGTCCATCAATGGACCCATTAAATCAACTGTATGGATCCCCGATTCATCTGCCTTTTTCATCATGTATGTACGCATTTCCGGTTTTACTAATGTGAAGGCAATCATCGCTTGATCCATTAATACAAGTGAAATCACATCATCGATATGTTCTTTATCTTCCACATATGGATATCTTTTCAAGACCATCCCAGAGCCATTAAATTGGCTAATTGCTGCTTTGGTTACCAATTCAGCTGTTTCTCCCACTGAATCAGATACAACATAAATAATCGGCATATTCATTCCCCTTCAACAGCTCCTCTGCTAAGTCTTTACCTTATTCATTCCCAAGAGCAACAAAAGCTTTTGTAATATTTGTTTTCGTAATTCTGCCAATTACTTCGAAACCTTTGTCAGTCTTTCTTACAACCGGTAAAGCGTCAATTTGTTTATCAATTAATTTTTGTGCAATATCAATTAAAAGGTCTTCACGTTCGCACATCGTAATATTCGGCATTCTTGTCATGATGATATTTACAGGTATGGAGGTTAACTCCTGCTTACCGATACTTGCCCGTAATAAATCTTTCCGCGATAATACTCCAACCAAGAAGGAGTTTTGATCCACTACAAATAATGTACCCACATCCTCAAGGAACATGGTACAAATCGCATCATATACGGATACATTTTCATTCACAACAACCGGAATCGACTGGTAATCTTTCACATAAAACTTCTTTAAATTTTCCGTTAACAGCTGGGTACCTGATTTTCCTGTATAAAAATACCCAACTCTCGGCCGTGCGTCCAAATATCCTGCCATCGTAAGGATGGCTAAGTCCGGTCTAAGCGTAGCCCTTGTAAGATTTAATTGTTCAGCAATATGCTCGCCTGTTATCGGACCATTATCCTGGACGATTTGCAAAATATGCTCTTGCCTTTTTGTCAGTTCGATTTTCCTCACCGCCTTAAAAGCTTAAGTTAAAGCCACAATTTAATCTTTTTTAGCAATATTATATACGATTTTCAATTTAAGTTAAAAAGATAACATTTCAAAAGGTGCGGAACCCGCACCTTTTGAATTTCTTTAAAAAACCATCTTTTCTTGTAAAAAGCTTACAAGGTCGGCAATTGGGATACGGGTTTGTTCCATTGTATCCCGATCTCTTACGGTAACCATTTGATCATCATTTGAATCAAAATCATAGGTAATACAATAAGGTGTTCCTATTTCGTCGTGACGGCGGTATCTTTTGCCGATCGAACCTGCTTCATCAAAATCCACAGTGAAATATTTTGCTAAAGTACTGAATACTTCTTTTGCTTCTTCTGATAGTTTTTTCGATAACGGAAGAACTGCGGCCTTGATTGGCGCCAGCGCAGGATGGAAATGCATAACAGTACGTGATGTTCCATCTTCAAGCTGTTCCTCATCAAAAGCATCGATTAAGAAAGCTAGTGTTACACGATCAGCTCCCAAGGATGGTTCAATACAGAACGGGATATATCTTTCATTTGTTTCCGGATCAATGTAATCAAAGTCTTCTCCAGAGAATTGCATATGCTGTTTCAAATCATAGTCTGTACGAGAAGCAACGCCCCAAAGTTCTCCCCAGCCGAATGGGAATTTATATTCAAAATCAGTTGTCGCATTGCTGTAGTGGGAGAGCTCATCTTCCGAATGATCACGAAGACGTAAGTTTTGTTTGTTTAATCCTAAGGAATTCAGCCATTTTTCCGCAAATTCCTTCCAATAATCAAACCATTTTAGTTCTTCTCCCGGTTTACAGAAAAACTCCAATTCCATTTGCTCAAATTCTCTAGTACGGAAGGTAAAATTACCCGGGGTAATTTCATTACGGAAGCTTTTACCGATTTGGGCAATACCGAATGGCAATTTTTTCCTCATTGTCCGTTGCACATTTTTAAAGTTAACAAAAATACCTTGAGCCGTTTCCGGACGAAGGAAAATTTCATTCGAGCTCGTTTCCGTAACCCCTTGGAATGTTTTAAACATTAAATTAAACTGACGGATGCCGGTGAAATCATGACTGCCGCAATCAGGGCAGGCGATATTGTGCTCTTTTATTAGTTCTTCCATTTTCTCAAAAGGAAGACCATCAACAACCATTTCAATGCCCTTTTCTTCAAGAGAATTTTCAATCAACTTATCAGCGCGATGTCTTGCTTTACAATTTTTACAGTCAATCATCGGGTCATTAAAATTGCCGATATGGCCGGAAGCTTCCCATGTTCTCGGATTCATTAAAATGCTTGCATCCAAACCGACATTATAGGGAGATTCCTGAACAAATTTTTTCCACCATGCTTGTTTAATATTGTTTTTAAATTCAACACCTAGTGGACCATAGTCCCATGTATTTGCAAGACCCCCATAAATTTCTGATCCCGGGAATATAAAGCCTCTATGTTTTGCGTGGGAAACAATTTGCTCCATCGTTACACTCATTTTTTTTCGCTCCTTTTTTTATAGGCTGTGTTAAACTGTCTGTTGCTTTCCGCTTCAGGCACTTCGCTTTCCGCGGGCGGTCCGGGGGGCCTCCTCGTCGCTACGCTCCTGTGGGGTCTCCCCTGCCCCGTACTCCCGCAGGAGTCTTCGTGCCTTCCGCTCCAATCAACAGGGTTAAAAAATCAACAATGTACTTTAACACAGCCTTTTTATAAAAATAAAAAACTCCCATCCCTATGCTCTGAATAAGCATAGGGACGAGAGTTACCCGCGGTTCCACCCTATTTGCTGATAGTAAGTCAGCCTCTTTGATTTGTGCATTGCAGCACATGATTGCTCAGGAACGCCTTTCCTAAGAATTCTATACCCTAGCTTCCACCATCCTAGGTTCGCTTTTATAGAAGTATCTAAGTACTCTTTTCCGTCACAGCAACTATTTATTTACAGAAAATATAACCTAAAACATGCTAAAAAGTCAACAGTCATTAGTCATTTTTTAAAAGATTGCGAAATTGATCCATTGAATTTAAAAATTTTTTTGTTTTTAAATGAATTCCCGAATATTCATCATAATAAGTTGAAATTACCTTTTTTAACTCTGCTTTTGTTTCCGGCTTGACAGAAATATTGCCGAGCCTTGATAAATCAAAAAAATAAAATAAGCGCAGTAATTTCACCGTGGCTTGTGAAATTTTTATATGATATGGGTCTTTCCCTAAGCAGCGATGGCAGATAATTCCGCCCTCTCGCATGGAAAAAGAAAAAATCCCGTCTGTACTGCCGCAAACGGAACATTGATTTAATGTTGGATTTAATCCCATGACATTTAACATTTTCATTTCATAAATATTCATTAAAACATCGGGGTCATAGCCTTCATTTAAATAATTCAATGTTTGAAATAACAATTCAAAATGAAAAGGATTTGGCTTTTGATCCTCTGTACATTTATCTGTTAACTCAACAATATAACTTGCATAGGCCGTTAAAAAAATATCTTCACCAATTGAACGCATAGAGGTAATCAACTCGCCTTGCTGCAAGCTGCCGAGGCCAGTACCTTTTTGAATAAGAAAATATCCATGTGTAAAAAGCTGGGTGATGGAGGAGAGCCGGCTGTTTGGCTTTTTAGCACCTCTGGCCATAACTCCAACCTTCCCCCACTCCCTGGTATATATGGTTACAATTTTATTCGTTTCACTGTAATCGGTCGTTCTAATGATGATGCCTTCACATTTCTGAAGCATGATATCACCATCCAAGGGACGCGAAAGACTTGCTTATGAAATGGGAAAATCAAGTTCCGCTAGCTCTTCATTCTGATTTCCGGGTATTTCTTGGTTTTCCTTCTCAAGTTCTTTGAAGAGAAGATATGTGTTAATATTACCTGTTTGGGTAAATACTTTCCACGTAAAATCCATCATTGAAAACCCCACCTTTCATTATTTAGACTAGCTTTTCATATCCCAAACCTTACAATTATCATAGCCTGCCTTTGCCAAAATCATAAGACGAAAAATTTGTTAATGTTGTCCATGCATAAACTGTTTAAAAAGTTAATATTTTAGTTAGGGTGATTCGTTTAATATTCATCTTCATTAAAGCCAAAATCGCGAAGCTGGGACATTTTATTCCGCCAATCTTTTTGAACTTTTACCCATAATTCTAAAAATACCTTTGACCCAAGGAGATTTTCAATATCCATTAGGGCACGTTTACCAATTTCCTTTAACATACTGCCTTGTTTTCCAATTATAATCCCTTTTTGCGAGTCCCTTTCCACAATAACGGTTGCCATTACATTGATAATATCCTTCCCTGCCGGCCGTTCAATTTTATCCAAAACAACGGCGATAGAGTGAGGAATTTCTTCTCTCGTTAAATGAAGCGCTTTCTCTCTTATCAACTCGGTAATGATAAACCTTTCAGGATGGTCCGTTACCTGATCAGCAGGATAATATTGAGGTCCTTCCGGCAGGTAAACCTTTATCTGATCCAAAAGACGTTCGACATTGTTACCTTCAAGAGCTGAAATTGGAACAATCTCTTTAAACGGATATTTTTCTTTATATGAATCAATGATTGATAATAAATCATCAGGGTGTATTTGATCAATTTTATTAATCACGAGAAAGATGGGTGTGTTGACGGTTTGGAATTTTTCAAGAATAAATTCTTCACCACGACCAAATCCTTCTTCTGCATTCACCATAAATAAAACTAAATCTACTTCTTTTAGGGTATTTTGAGCAACCTTCATCATAAAGTCGCCTAATTTGTGTTTTGGTTTGTGAATTCCAGGAGTATCAATAAAAATCATTTGTGTATCTTCTAGTGTTAGGACACCCTGAATTTTATTTCGAGTGGTCTGCGGTTTATCACTCATAATGGCAATCTTTTGACCGATAACTCGATTTAAAAAAGTTGATTTTCCTACATTTGGCCTCCCAATGATGGAAATAAACCCTGATTTATAGCCTTTGTTTTCGTTCCAATTATTCAGCATGCAGATCCTCCTGTGAAAAAGCCCCAGGCAGTAAATCTTCGACAGTAATCTCTAATATATCACCTTTTAAATTGGTTAGTACGACTTTCATGTCCCTTGGGCATAACTCAGAAATGACTTGACGACAGGCACCACAAGGTGAGCAAGGACGGTCCGTATCCGCAACCACTGCCAGCATTTGAAAATCGCGATCCCCTAACGCATAAGCACTAAAAAGGGCTGTGCGTTCAGCGCAATTACACATGCTATAAGCAGCGTTTTCAATATTACAGCCATGATAAGCTTTTCCATTCGATGTTAACAATGCAGCGCCAACACCAAATTTCGAATAAGGAACATAGGCTTTTTCTCTTGCTTTTTTCGCTTCTTCAATTAGTTGCTGAATGTTCACAAATCTTCTTCCTTTCAAGCAGTAAATTTCTGCTTACTTTATTTTAACTCATTTTCCAATGAAAATCATTACTTGTAGCAAAAATGTAACGGAAAAATTTAGAATTTTCCCAAAAGTCAATTTTTTGCAAAAAAATCACATGCTCCTTACGTAAGTCAAAAAAACAACTCTAGGATATAAGGCAAAAAAATGAATAATCCAATGATAACCGAAACAATAGCATAAATAAATACAGCCCCTGCGGCTAGATCTTTTGCTTGTTTAGCAAGCGGGTGGAATTCCTTTGTAACAAGGTCAACTACACGCTCAATAGCTGAATTCATTAATTCTAATGCAAACATGCCTCCAATTACTAACAAAACAAACAGCCACTCTAATTTAGTAATCGAAAAGAAAAACGACGTGCCAATTACAAGGAAAGAAATAAAGAGATGAATTCGTATATTTCTTTCCGTTTTTATGGCCGTTCTAATTCCTTCTATTGCATAAGCAAATGAACGGATCAATGGAGTAGGTTTACCTTTATCGCGTGAGTCCATATTCATCTAATATTTCCTTTTGGAGCGTAAACATTTCTTTTTCGTCAGCCTCATTCATATGATCGTAGCCTAATAAATGTAAAAAACCATGAACAGAAAGGAATCCAAGTTCTCTAATAAAAGAATGGCCATATTCCCCTGCTTGTTCTTTCGCTTTTGGTATCGAGATGATAATATCTCCAAGAATCCGCGGCATATTCACACCGACCAATTCAACTTCCCCTTCTCCAAGCTCCTCTAATGCAAAGGAGATGACATCTGTTGGGGCATCTTTGTGACGGTATTCACGATTGATTTCCTGTATTCTGTCATTTGAAACAAAAGTAACGGAAACTTCGCTGCCGACTTCAATCTTCTCTTTTTCAGCAGCAAAGTTTAAAAGAGTTTCAACCTTTTTGATTTGTTCATCCGACAATTCATTTGTTTCATCTAAAAAATCAATGACTAAATTCATGCTTGCTTCACCTTCTTACTCATTTCTGGATACTCAATTCTTGAGTGGAAAATCCCCTTCAATGTTTCACAAAGAGTATGGGTTACGGTTTCAATTTCTTTTAACGTTAAATCGCATTCATTCAACTGCCCATCCTGCAGGCGGTCTGCAACAATTTTTTTTACAAGCGATTCGATTAAGATTGGAGTAGGCTGTGTAAGGGAGCGTACAGCTGCCTCAACACTATCGGCAATCCCTACAACAGCAGACTCTTTAGTCTGTGCTTTTGGGCCTTGATAGCGAAAATCCTTCTCCTTTGGTTCCTCATCATTTTGCAGTGCCTTATGGTAAAAGAACTTCAGTAATGAGGTTCCATGATGCTGTTCTGCAATATCGATAATTTCTTTTGGCATATGATATTTCTTTAATTCATTTGCCCCATCCGAAACATGAGCAATAATAATATTTGCACTTTTTTCAGGCGGCAGCCTGTCATGCGGATTATCGAGATTCATTTGATTTTCAATAAAAAAGTTAGGTCTCCGTGTTTTTCCAATATCGTGATAATAACTGCCCACACGAGCTAACAAACCGTTTGCTCCAATCGCTTCACAAGCTGATTCTGACAGGTTTGCAACCATGACACTATGATGATAAGTTCCAGGCGCTTCCATTAGTATTTTCCTTAAGAGCGGATGATTCGGATTGGATAATTCAATGAGTTTCATCGTTGTTAAAATTCCAAAACTAGATTCGAATAAAGGAAGCAAACCAATGGTTAAAACAGCAGATGCAATACCGGAAATTAACGCCGTTAGGAAATAGTACCCATATTCCAGACCTGAAAATTGTCCATTTGGTAGAAACATTAAGGCCCAAATGGTAATAAGATTGACACCAGCTGTAATCGATCCGGCTTGTAAAATTTTGGACCTCTGATTGTGATTGCTCAGGAATAAAATTCCGGCTAGCGAACTAAATAGGATATAGATTCCTTCCGAGAAATTCAACGTTCCTGTCACACCTTCATTAAAAACAATACTGCCGCATACAGCCAAGATGATGGACATTAAAATCCCTAGCTTTTCATCGATTAAAATCTTTATAAGCATACCGCCCATCGCTGCCGGGAATAGATAACCTATTCCTGAATAATTAAAAATTTGCAGCATACTTATAACCTTTAAAATAAAGATAGACAGGATGAAAATAATCCCGAATAAAAGCAGATTGGTTTGTCGTCTTTCCGGCTGGACTTTTGTTTGATAAAAATAATAATACACCCCAAAAAGGAAAATGGAGATCAAGAATAACAATCCTAGAAATGGTTTATAAGATTTTTCATTATCCAATAAACCAACGAGCTTTAACTGTCGATAGATTTCCTGATTAATTAATGCCCCTTCCTCCACGATAATTTGCCCTTGAAGGATTTTAACAGGTTCAACATTTTCTGCAGCCTGTTTTCTTAAATCTTCCGTAGCAACCGGATCATAAAATTCATTTTGAACGACTGCATATCTGCCCAATTCGATTGCCGCGTTTTTTAGGTCATCATTCAATGTCGTATATTTTAATTCCTCTTCCACCCTTTTTTTTGCATTCTCTACATCATTGGTAGAAATCCGTTTTGACATTACATTATTAATGGCGGTAACCGTTAAATCTTTTGTAATAGCAAGTTCATTTTTGTCAGACTGTACAAGTGCAGTAAACACGAAATCAGGTAAATCCTTTGTAACATTTTCGGTTAAATTATCCTTTAACTTTGACACCTTATCGGAAACAGAGGGCTTTTCCTCGCGAGTTGTTTTTACTGCTTCAGTATCTTTCTTCGAACTTTTATTCTCTTCATTATTAATTTCCGCTGCCGTATCAAAAATGGAGGTAATTAAATCCACCCTGTTTTGGGTATATTCCTTCTTAAGTGTATAGACATCCTGAACCTGATCTACCGCTTCTTGCCGCTTAATTTCCGTGCTTTTTTTATCCTCAATGGTCGCGGGTGATCGGATTGTTTTTTCAGCAATGGAGAACAAACCTAAATCCAATTTTTCAGGTTTTACATTACTGTACATTGAAAGATATAAAACTAGGCCTAATACAAGAAAAAATAGTACACGAAAAAACGTATAATCTAACAGCTTCCGTATTCGAATGAAATGTTGCTGCATTTTTTCCATCTTTATCCTCCCTAGAAATCCCAAAATCAGGTATGGCTTACCATCATTATGGATTTTTAACACCATAAAAATCAAATCGTTATGTACGTTTCCTTTTATTGGATAAAAATTTAACTATGACTAGCTGTTTTTTAAAAGCAGGCTTTATGTAAAATCATAACAGTTTTTAAAATAAGTTTCATCTGCAAAAAAAGGGAATGGATAAACCATTATAACATAAGAAAAGCGGAGGCGCCTTGGTCAGCCCCGACAAGGCTTTAGGTCCTTCGGTGAAGTCGTTCTTTGACTTCATCAGCAGGACCGAAGTAACCTAGGAAAAAAACAGTTCATTTTTTCCCCCGAGGGGCTAGGCGCTGGAGCTGGACAATTCTCAAAGTTTAAATTTTGTTTTCTATTCTTAGATAAGAAAAAGGGATAAACCTTATTTCAGGTTTACCCCTCTTTTCTTAATGATGAACCGTTTTCTTTTCATATGCCTCGATAATCCTGCCAACGAGCGGATGGCGGACGACATCACTTTGTTCTAAGAAAATAAACGAAATCCCTTTAACATTTAATAAAATTTCTTCTGCAACAATTAGCCCCGATTTAACTCCTTTTGGTAAGTCCACTTGGGTTTGATCGCCGGTAATTACCATTTTCGAACCGATACCAAGACGGGTTAAAAACATTTTCATTTGGGCATTCGTCGTATTTTGCGCTTCATCCAAAATAACGAACGCATCTTCCAATGTCCGTCCTCTCATATAAGCAAGCGGGGCGATTTCAATTGTACCGCGCTCAATGAGCCTTCCGGTATGCTCAGCACCCAAAACATCATGGAGCGCATCATACAGCGGCCTTAAATACGGATCTACCTTTTCCTTTAAATCACCGGGCAAAAATCCTAAGCTTTCTCCCGCCTCAACGGCAGGTCTTGTTAAAATTATTTTATTTACTTGACCATTTTTTAGGGCATTGATAGCCATGACAACAGCTAAATAAGTTTTACCGGTACCAGCAGGGCCAATTCCAAACACAAGGTCGTTCTTCTTAATCGCTGTTACATACTGCATTTGACCAATCGTTTTAATCCGAATAGATTTTCCTTTTACCGTTTTGGCAATTTCTTCATCATAAATATTGACGAAGTACTCAAGCGTTCCTTTTTCAGCCATTCGAAGGGCATACAAAACATCCCTCTGGTTAATGTTTATTCCTTTACGGATTAATACAACCAATTTGTCAAGAACCTGTCCGGCAAGTATAACCTTCTCTTCATCCCCTGATAAGCTGACAGATTCTCCTCTTGTAACGACTGAAACATTTAGCTCTTGTTCAATAATTTTAATGTTTGCATCTGCATTTCCTAAAAGCGCAATCGCCTCATTTGGATTTTCTAGCTGCAAGTTGATTGTTTTAAGCTTTACTGTCATTCATGTATCTCCTTGGTTATTGGTTGTCCGATCGCAATATTTTCGATTATCTTAAAATGGATATCTAGTATAACTTTACCATTCTTAATTGACTTGTGTAAAATTTTTTCATCCTTAATGATAGCATCCTCATCTAAATGGCTTTTTATTTCCTTTTTAGCCATATCAAGTGCAATTTGTTCAGCTTGCTTTTCAGTATAATTCCTGTTAATCTCTTCACGTTCACGCAGCGTTTTATTTTCATACGAAATGGGCAATTCCCATTTTAAAAAGTGAATTTTATGGATAACGGTTTCCGTTTCATACTTCTTAAATTCAGGCTTCCCAAAACCCCATACCGGAATTTCAAAATTGCCGAACTTTATATAATGCTTTTGCTTTTCTTTGCCATTAAAAACGGTAAAGTTTGTTTCAAAGGGAAGCTCTACATGGCTTTTATACCACGTCTCTCCCCACACCTCACCTTTAGCGGCAATGGTTTTGGTTTTACCTTCCATCCCAATTACACCTGAAACAAGTAATTGTCCGGGCTCTACATGATCATGAATATTAACAACTTGCTGTCCATCTTCAACATACATATTAGTTATAACGGCTTTCTTCTTGGCAATTAAATTTCTGGGAACTAATTTTTCTGGCTTTTTTGGCTCATTTTTTTCAACCACTTGAAAATGATAGGTTGTCCCGTTTAGTTCCACACCAACCCATGTAAGGTCACTGATATTGTTTGTCAGCTTTCTTTGGATCCCTTCTACGTTATCAACAAAGAACTGCAGCTTGCCGATTTTCACCCCCATCTTGTCCAATTCTTTTCGAATTTTATACTCCGTTGCCGGCTTTGCACCTTTGATTTCAATTCCCCAAATTACATTTGATAACACTAAAATAAGCAGTAAAAACAAAGCAGCCCCTGCCAGAAAGCCGCTGTTTTTTAGTAATCTTTTGAATAAAAACGGTACGCCGCTTCTCTGCAAAAAGCTGATGGAGCATTCACTTTTACGGGCAAAACGTCTTATTTTTAACGCATCCTGGAGCCTCATTTTAAAAGTGATGGTTTCTGTTCCATGCCTTTTGACATTCCAAACGAGCAAGCCATTTCTGGTTAGAGCATTTAGAAATCGTTCAATACCCCTTCCCGATACCTTTACTGTTACCCTGCCAAATAAAAATTCAATCCATTGGTTTTTCATTTTGTTCCTCCCGGATTTTCAGTTATATAAATGACCTGATCAATTTTTCCTTCCAATAATATCTCTTCAGGTAAAATCGTTTTGATTACGAAGGACTTACCTTTTACCAAAAGCTGCCCTTGCTTTAAGAGCAAACGGAGTTCTTTATCTGTAAAGGCCAATAGGCCTCTATGATTTTCGATGTAGATATGAATCTGGCCAATCATCGTAATTCGGGGTAAATCCATCATGACATCTTGAGGAAGATCCATATTTTTGGTCATCCATTTTCGGATAAGTTGCCCCCATTTTTTTGCCATAAAAAAAGAACCCCCCTTTCATCTCATGTTTATGAGATTTGGGAAGGTTCTAGCACATCTTTTTCCTTATCAAATGGTTTATTATTTTATCGTCTTTTTGGAAAATACGGTCTTTTTGCTCTAGGTTCACCAAGAATCTCCGACCAGATAATTCCATTTATAAGTGTATTTTCATCAGGACCATTCGAAGGCAATTTAGTTTTATCATCACTTTCTAAAATAAGCGGATTTACGTCTTCAACCGTTTGCTTTTCCGGCACATGGCTGACTTCAAGTGTGAAAGTTTCTGCCTCTTGCTTTAGCTGTTGATGATTTTTTTCGATATTTTTTTGCTTAACCATTTTTTGCGTCTGTTCTTTTACCTTATTAGTAAGGATTTCTTGTTTTGGAGTGGCTTTTTCGGAAAAAAGCTCACGAAACTCATCAAATTGATTAAATGAAAATGGTTTATTTTTTGATTGAATCCTATTGCCTTTCGCTTTTCCAAAAACGGCTGAAAGAACACCTAAGATAATCATAAAAATGATGGTTTCCATGACCGAATCCTCCTTAGTTTATTCCCGTTCGGATGGCGGCCGTTTAACGATCTTCTTTTTTATCACCCGACATTTTTCCAATCGATCCTCTCATATCGGTATCCGCCGAGATATTTTTAAAATTCATATAATCCATTACACCAATATTTCCGGACTTAAGGGCTTCTGCCATAGCAAGTGGCACTTCTGCCTCAGCTTCGACCACCTTGGCCCTCATTTCCTGTACCTTTGCCTTCATTTCTTGTTCTTGTGCAACAGCCATGGCGCGTCGTTCTTCCGCTTTTGCCTGGGCTATTTTTTTATCTGCTTCTGCCTGTTCTGTTTGCAATTCTGCACCAATGTTTTTACCTACATCAACATCGGCAATGTCAATTGAAAGAATTTCAAACGCAGTACCTGCATCAAGCCCTTTTGAAAGAACTGTTTGTGAGATCAGGTCTGGTTTTTCAAGTACCTTGAAATGGCTGTCGGATGAACCGATTGTCGACACTACCCCTTCGCCGACACGAGCGATCACTGTCTCTTCACCCGCACCGCCGACAAGACGTTCAATATTGGCTCTGACAGTAATTCTTGCTTTAACCTTTACTTCTATACCATTCATCGCAACCCCAGGGATAAAAGGTGTTTCAATTACCTTTGGATTGACACTCATTTGCACTGCCTCTAGGACATCACGTCCAGCAAGATCAATCGCTGCACAGCGCTCAAATGATAATTCAATATTAGCTCTGTGAGCGGCAATCAGCGCATTCACGACCCTATCCACGTTTCCTCCGGCAAGGTAATGACTTTCGAGCTGATTTGTTGTTACCTTTAAACCTGCTTTATGCGCTTTAATTAATGGATTAATCACCTTGCTCGGCGTTACCCTTCTAAGTCTCATTCCCACCAGTGTAAAGATGTTTACACGAACACCTGCGGCAAGCGCCGAAATCCATAGCATGACAGGAACAAATGATAATAAAATCCCTAAGAAAATTAACGCGACAATGACAATCGCAATGACAAAAATCGTTCCACTTGGCATGATTAAGCTACCCCCTAATTAGTTAATTTCTCTTACAACAATACGTGCTCCCTCTACCTTAATGACTTTTATTTTTATATTTTGATCGATAAAGCCTCCTTCGCTGACCACATCCACCCGTTCATTATTAAAAATGGCTGTTCCGGCTGGGCGTAAAATGGTTAATGCAGTCCCTTCCATTCCTAGTAGGTCTGTCCGATTAATATTGGATACATATCCATCCTCTTTCCGTGCTGAATCAAACAGCACCATTTTATTAAAAAGGACAAGTTTTTTATCAAAAATTCTTATCATGATGAAAAAGCTTAAAATCGAAAAGAATAAAGCGATTAGTATTGATACACTCATTTGCAGAGCATTTCCGCCAGCTAAGAAAAGACTGAAGATGAGCGCTGCCACCCCTAGTGTGCCTGCAATTGCTCCTGGTAAAAAAAATTCCAAAAATATGAGGATGATTCCGGCTACGAAAAGGGCAAAAGCACCAATACCTGCCAGTCCCGCTAGATAATGTCCATAAAAAAAGAGCAGCAGGGCAACCACACCAATAGACCCCGGTATCCCGAATTTAGGAGAAAAAAGCTCCATGACAATACCGATGCCAGCGATGGTTAATAAAACGGTAATGACAATTGGATCCGTAAGAAAAGCAACCAACTAAAATCCCCCCTTCTTTATCTATTGCTATTATATACGTTATTAGAATGAATAGGTTTCAACCTTTATAAATAAAAACCGCAGGCATTACTGCCTGCGGTTTTGATGTCAGAATACTTATGAAAGGTGTTGTTGTACAAGTTTATTTACAAGTGATCCATCTGCTTTACCTTTTACCTTCGGCATAATCGCAGCCATCACTTTTCCCATATCCGCTTTTGATGTTGCACCGGTTTCAGCGATTGTTTCTTTTACAATATCCGATACTTCTTCGTCAGATAGCTGTTTTGGCATATACACTTCGACGATAGAGAGCTCCGTGCGCAATTTATCAACAAGGTCTGCTCGACCTGCTTTATCAAATTCATGGAGGGAGTCTTTGCGTTGTTTTACTTCGCGAGAAAGTACTGTTAACTCTTGTTCTTCAGAAAGCTCATTTGAACCGAGCTTAATCGCTTCATTTTGCAATGAAGCTTTTACCATCCGAATCACACTGAGTTTGTCTTTTTCCTTGTTTTTCATTGCTTGTTTCATATCATTATTTAAACGCTCGAGAAGACTCATAAATTACACCCTCTCTTAGAACTTACGTTTTCTTGCTGCTTCAGACTTTTTCTTACGTCTTACACTTGGCTTTTCGTAGAATTCGCGCTTTCTTGCCTCTTGCAAAGTACCTGTTTTTGATACAGTACGTTTGAAGCGACGAAGAGCATCTTCAAGCGATTCGTTTTTACGAACGACGGTTTTAGACATTCTCTTTCCCTCCCTCCGAAACACAACACACTTACATTCAATCCATGTACCTTGCAATTATAATATAACCTTGAAACAAGGTCAATATTTATTACGATGAGTCATACAAGCTTTTTTACTTTTTTATTCATAATTTAGAAGAATTTTAATGAAGCATGTCCAATTTTTCGTTAAAAGTGGCATGTCCTAAATCAACTGGCCATACAATGAATCGAGGGGGCCAGGAGACATGCTGTATATCCTATTATTTGTTCTTTGTATTTTATTATTTATATTTGGAATGACCATTATTAGGTTTGGATTATTTAATTTATCTGCTGAAAAGTTGAAAACATGGCTGATTAAATTAACGAGTACACCGTTAAAAGGAATGGTAACCGGGACATTTATCACAGCCCTTCTCCAAAGCAGTTCTGCAGTAATGGTCATTACAATTGGATTGATTTCTGCGAGAATCATGACCTTTCCGCAATCGATTGGGATTATTTTAGGGACTAATATTGGAACAACCTTTAAGACGGAGTTAATTACTTTCGATATAGATGCTATTTTAGCGCCCTTAGCTATTACTGGTGCCATTCTAATGATTCTTAAAAATCGAAAGGCGAAAAGCATTGGAATGCTCTTATTTGGAATTGCCTCAGTGTTCGCAGCAATGAAAGGTTTTGAATTATTAGCGCACCCTTTAACATCGTTAAGTTTTATAAACAAATTCATTCTTTCAATAAATGACCATATTTTTCTTAGCTTATTAACAGGAACTATCATTACATCAATTATTCAATCAAGTACTGCCATGACAGGGATTGCGATGGGATTTTTAACTGCTGGTCTCCTTCAGCTGGACGCCGGAATTGCGATTATGCTTGGCGCAAACATCGGGACATGTATAACTGCAGTTATTGCTTCCATTGGCGGCGGAAAAGAATCCAGGCTGGCGGCTTATGCGCATGTATGGCTGAATGTATTTGGGGTTGCACTGTTTATCCCATTTATCCCTTACCTTTCTGAACATGCAAGGGTCTTAGCAAGCCATAAAGATGTTCAATTAGCTCATATCAGCGTCATATTTAATGTGGTTACTTCCATTCTCGTCCTGCCATTTGCAACAAAATTTGGGGAAATGATTTTATACTTACATGGAAAAAAAGCTTAAAAGACGGCATAATGCCGTCTTTCTTAATACGAACTTATTACGGTTAATCCTTTTAAAATAGCAGCGCCTGAGCTGGCTCCAATTCTTGTCGCTCCTGCCTCAATCATCTTTAATGCATCCTCGGTGCTTCTTACCCCGCCGGAAGCTTTTACACCAAGTTCTGGACCAACAGTTTGACGCATTAAAGAAATGTCTTCCACCGTTGCCCCGCCTGTTGAAAACCCTGTTGAGGTCTTGACAAAATCTGCTCCTGCTTTAACGGAGAGCTTGCAGGCACGAATCTTTTCTTCTTGTGTTAACAAACTTGTTTCAATAATTACCTTTGTTAATGCCTTGCCTTTTGCAGCATCCACAACAGCCCTAATATCCCTTTCCACCAATTGGTCATTATGGTCCTTTAATGCACCAATGTTAATAACCATATCAACTTCGCCGGCACCATGATCAATCGCATTTTTCGTTTCAAATGCTTTTGTTTCAGATGTTGCCGCTCCTAACGGAAAACCAATGACCGTACAAACCTTAACACCGCTTCCATTTAATAAATCCTTGCATGTTTTTACCCATGTTGGATTTACACAGACGGAAAAAAATTTAAACTCCTTTGCTTCATTACAAAGGGTTTCAATTTGCTTTCTCGTCGCATCCGGTTTTAATAACGTATGATCAATCATTGAAGCAATATTGGCAGTTGTCATATATTTTCTCCTTTCACAAATCATGTAAAGATGTTATCTTGTGGCGAAGGTAAAAGACTGTGTTAAATGACAATGTTGATTTTTTTAACCCTTTTGATTGGAGCGGAAATCAATAGACAAGTTTAACACAGTCATGTAAAAAAAATCTGCTGCTGTATATAGGTTATCCCTCTCTAAGAAAAAAGGACCCGAAAATTGGGTCCTTAAATGGCAGCTTCTTCTTCCATAAACAATTCTTCTTTTACTGGTGTATCCCCAACAACTCGAACGAATTGACCTTCGTTATAAGGATAACCGGCTTTGGTAATTTTCACTTTTACAATTTTACCAACCATATCTTCTGTTGCAGGAAGAACAACTTTTAAATAATTATCGGTATAGCCAACATATAATCCTGAATTTGACTCTTCCTTATATTCCTCTTCCGGAATAACTTCAAGAACATCATTTTCAAATTGAGAAGCATATTCTTTCGCAAGTTGATCGGAAAGAGTAATTAGACGATGTACCCGCTCATTTTTTACTTCTTCATCAACTTGGTCTTCCATGCGTGCAGCAGGAGTGCCTGTACGTTTAGAATAAGGGAAGACATGAAGTTCAGAGAATTTATGTTCCTTAATAAAATTATAGGTTTCCATAAATTCTTCCTCAGTTTCACCTGGGAAACCAACGATTACGTCAGAAGTCACCGCAAGACCCGGCAGAACTTCCTTCAAGCGCTCCAATCTTTCAGCGAAAAATTCCATCGTATATTTTCGGCGCATCCGCTTCAAAACTGTATTTGACCCGGATTGAATTGGAATATGCAAGTGGCGGACAATAATATTTGAGTGTTTAATGACTTCAATCACTTCGTCGGTAATTTGGCTTGCCTCAATCGAAGAAATCCGCAGACGTTTTAGTCCCTTCACCTTAGCTTCTAAATCGTGAAGAAGCGCTGCAAGATTATAATCCTTCATGTCTTCTCCATATCCGCCTGTATGAATACCAGTGAGCACGATTTCTTTATAACCGGCATCCACCAACTGCTGCGCTTGATGAATGACTTCCTTTGGATCACGTGATCTCATTAATCCGCGTGCCCATGGAATAATACAGAAGGTACAGAAATTATTACAGCCTTCTTGAATTTTTAATGAAGCGCGTGTTCGGTCTGTGAAGGAAGGTACATCCAGTTCCTCATATACACGACTTTTCATAATATTCCCGACACCATTGATTGGCTGACGTTCTTTTTTAAACTGCTCAATATAATCAAGCATTTTAATCCGATCCTGTGTTCCAACCACAATATCTACCCCAGGAATGGCCATAATTTCAGCAGGGGAAGTTTGTGCATAGCATCCTGTTACACAAATAACGGCATCCGGATTTTTCCTTACAGCTCTTCTTATTACTTGCCGGCTTTTTTTATCCCCTGTGTTTGTTACCGTACATGTATTTATCACATAAACATCCGAAATCGCTTCAAAATCGACCCGTTCGTAACTTTCTTGTTTAAACAACTGCCAAATGGCCTCAGTTTCATAATGATTGACCTTACATCCAAGTGTATGAAACGCGACTGTTGCCATTAGAACTCACCTCATTAATTCAAAATGATAGGAAATCGCCCCAAGTGCATATAAAGGCGCCGTTTCCGTTCGTAAAATTCGCGGACCTAATCCGCAAAGTGCAAATTCATTTTCCTTTAAAAGCCGAACCTCTTCTTCTGTTAATCCACCTTCAGGTCCAAAAACCAATAAAAGCGATTCGCCGCTTTTCATTTTTTGAAGGGTTGAAGCGAAAATCGAAGTTTCTCCGCTCCGGCTTTCTTCCTCATATGCAGCTAATTTATAATGAAAGTTTTTGCTTTCTGCTAGTAAATTTTTAAAACTTACTGGATTTATTACTTCTGGTAAAATAGCACGATGGGATTGCTCCGCAGCTTCTTTGGCAATTTTTTGCCATCTCTCTATTTTTTTTGCTGCCTTTTTTTCTTCCCATTTCACAACTGAACGTGCAGCAGAAAAGGGCAAAAATTTATGGGCACCAAGTTCAGTTCCCTTTTGAATAATCCATTCCAGCTTGTCTCCTTTAGGCAATCCGCTGGCGATTGTGATGGAAATTGGAAGTTCCGAATGATCTTCTTTCCATTGTACAACGTCTGCAACGACTTGTTCATCGGTAATTTTTGCAATTTCACATACAGCCATTTTCCCTTGCGGGTCAACACAAATAATTTGGTCCCCAATATGCATGCGCATGACCTTTAATATATGATGTCGATCTTCAGAACCAATCAAAAACCGATTTCCATTTGTTCGATCTTTAACAAAGTAGCGTTGCACACGATGCACCCTCTTTAAAAAACATTTTACTCTTTATTTTACTAAAAAAATATTAATTATTAAAGTCATTAAAATAAAAAAAGGAGTCAGAGCCCCTTTTTTCACACATTATACCCTTTTTGCAATAAGCGCAACCCAATCTTCCATCAAAATCGTTTCTACGATATCAAAACCCGACGCAACAAGTGCATCTTTTACTTGGTCTTTCTTTTGCTGAATGATTCCTGATGCAATAAAATATCCATCCGGTTTTAAAACCTTTGCAACGTCGTCGGTAAACCTTAAAATTACTTCGGCTAAAATATTTGCGACAACAACATCTGCCGCGTTCTCTTCCACACCATCAAGCAAATTATTTTGCGAAATGGAGACAACTTCGTTTACCTTGTTGAGCTTGATATTTAGTTTAGCCTGGGTAACGGCTACTTCATCTAAATCATAAGCCCTGACATCAACAGCACCAAGCATGGCAGCTGCAATACTTAATACACCGGAGCCCGTACCGACATCAATTACCCGGTCACCGCTCTTAACGGCTCTTTCTAGCGCCTGTATGCACATAACCGTTGTTGGGTGTGTGCCTGTTCCAAATGCCATTCCAGGGTCCAATTCAATGATTAGCTCATCACTGCTGACCGGATTGTAAATTTCCCATGTTGGCACAATCGTGAATTTCTCAGAAATTTTTACAGGATTATAATATTTCTTCCAGGCAGTTGCCCATTCCTCTTCATTCACTTCGCTGATGGTCACCTTGTTAAGACCAATATCAATATTATAAATAATTAAGTTATTAATTGAATCCTTAATGGCATCGACCGTTTCCCCTAAAAAACTATTTACAGGTAAATAGGCTTTAACAATTACCCCTTCCTCCGGGTAATCATCAGGATTAAGTTGGTAGATTTCCCCGAATTGGTCTTCCCTTTCCTTCGTTAACTCAAATGGATCCTCAATAACTACACCACTTGCTCCAGCCTCATGCAATATATGAGAAATCGGTTCGACTGCCTCATTTGTTGTATGAATACTAATTTCAGACCATTTCATACTACCAACCCCAATCCTTACTCACCTTTAAAGGCACGTTTTACTTTCGAGAAAAAGCTTTCTTCATGCTCACCAATTGGTGCATTTCCGCTTATTTCAGCAAACTCGCGAAGAAGCTGTTTTTGTTTATCATTCAGCTTAGTCGGAGTAACAATTTTGACAATAATATGCTGATCACCGACACCGTAGCCACGAACGTTTGGTACACCTTTTCCTTTTAGGCGGAACTGAGTGCCCGTTTGCGTCCCTGCTGGCACTTTTAGCTTAACCTTGCCATGCAGGGTAGGGACTTCAATTTCATCCCCTAATGTGGCTTGAACAAAGGTAATTGGCATTTCGCAATAAATGTCATCGCCATCTCTTTCAAAAAACTCATGATCACGGACATGGAAAACAACATAAAGATCTCCTGCCGGACCTCCGTTAATCCCTGCTTCTCCTTGTCCGGCCATTCTTAATTGTTGGCCATCATCGATTCCTGCAGGAATTTTCACATGGATTTTCTTCCGTTTTTTCAATTTCCCTGTTCCGCCGCAGGTAGAACACTTATGCTTTATTTCTTTCCCTGTTCCGTTACAGTAATGACAAGTTCGGCGATTCACAATCCGGCCAAATGGTGTATTCTGTTCAACATTTAACTGACCTGATCCATGACAATGGTTACAGGTTTCCGGATTTGTACCCGGCTTTGCTCCTGAACCGTTACAAGTTTCGCATGTTTCTTCACGAGGAATTTCAATATCCGTTTCCTTACCAAATGCTGCTTCTTCAAAAGATACTGTCATTGTATATTGAAGGTCAGCACCTTGTCTTGGTGCATTTGGATCGCGTCTGCGCGAACCGCCGCCACCAAAAAATGTATTGAAAATATCCTCAAAGCCGCCAAAGCCGCCGAAATCAGCTCCGCCGCCGAATCCTTGATTTGGATCCGTATGACCGAATTGATCATAGTGCGCCTTTTTTTGATCATCACTTAATACTTCATAGGCTTCGGCAATTTCTTTAAATTTATCCGCTGCATCCGGCTCTTTATTAATATCTGGATGATATTTTTTAGAGAGCTTGCGGTAAGCCTTTTTTATTTCATCCTTTGAAGCACCCTTGCTGAGCCCGAGCACCTCATAGTAATCCCGTTTACTCATGATTACCACTCCCGAATCATTCACATGAAGATTATTCTAACACTCTTTAAAAGAATAAATCAATAAAAATTAATTGGTTATTCACAAAGAAAAAGTCAAAGCCGCGAGACTTTGACTTTTTCTTTTAATCATGAACAACAATAACCCATTCGCTTAGCAGCTATGTTCTTCCGTTTTCTCTTTTATTTATCGTCTTTAACTTCTTCGAATTCTGCATCTACAACATTGTCATCTTTTTCGCCTGCACCCGCACCTTGTTCACCTTGTTGTGATTGGGCTTGCTTGGCAGCTTCTTCATAAAGCTTAACAGATAAAGCCTGAACAATTTCTTGCAATGCATCTTTCTTGCTTCGAATTTCATCTAAATCATTTTTTTCGATGGCTTGTTTTAAGGCATCCTTCGCATCATTCGCTTTTGCAACTTCCGCTGCATCTACTTTGCCTTCCAGATCTTTTAACGTTTTTTCCGTTGTAAAGACAAGCTGGTCCGCTTCATTCCGAAGTTCTACTTCTTCTTTGCGCGTTTTATCCGCATCCGCGTTTTCTTCTGCTTCTCTCACCATTTTTTGAATTTCTTCATCAGAAAGACCAGTAGAAGATTTAATCGTAATTTGCTGTTCTTTATTTGTGCCTAAATCTTTAGCGCGAACATTTACAATTCCGTTTTTATCGATATCGAATGTTACTTCGATTTGCGGAATTCCACGTGGTGCCGGTGGTATATCAGATAACTGGAATCTGCCTAATGTTTTATTATTTGCTGCCATTGGACGCTCACCTTGAAGAACATGAATGTCAACAGCAGTTTGATTATCGGCAGCAGTTGAAAACACTTGAGATTTAGATGTTGGAATCGTTGTATTGCGCTCGATTAATTTTGTAAATACTCCACCCATCGTTTCAATTCCTAAGGATAATGGAGTAACGTCTAGTAATACAACATCTTTTACATCGCCAGTAATAACGCCGCCTTGAATTGCAGCACCCATAGCAACCACTTCATCAGGGTTAACGCCACGATGAGGCTCTTTACCAGTTGCTTTTTTAATCGCTTCCTGAACAGCTGGAATTCTTGTTGAACCCCCAACTAAAATCACTTTATCAATCTCAGAAGGCGTGAGGCCGGCATCACTAAGTGCCTGACGAGTAGGTCCCATTGTCCGCTCTACAAGAGATGCTGATAATTCTTCAAATTTCGCTCTGGTCACGTTTACTTCTAAGTGAAGCGGACCTGCTGCACCAGCTGTAATAAATGGCAAGGAAATTTGCGTTGAAGTTACACCAGATAAGTCCTTTTTCGCTTTTTCTGCAGCATCTTTTAAGCGTTGCAGGGCCATTTTATCTTGAGACAAATCAATTCCGTTTTCTTTTTTGAATTGTTCAACCAGATAATCAATGATAACTTGGTCAAAATCGTCACCGCCAAGGCGATTATCACCAGCCGTTGCTTTTACTTCAAATACACCGTCTCCAAGTTCAAGAATAGAAACGTCAAATGTACCGCCACCAAGGTCATAAACAAGAATGGTTTGGTCTTGATCTGTTTTATCTAATCCGTAAGCTAAAGCAGCGGCTGTTGGTTCGTTGATAATACGTTCAACTTCAAGACCGGCAATTTTCCCAGCATCCTTTGTTGCTTGGCGTTCAGCATCATTAAAATATGCAGGAACAGTAATAACTGCTTTCGTGACCGGTTCGCCAAGATAATCTTCTGCGTAAGATTTTAAATATTGAAGGATGATTGCTGAAAGTTCTTGAGGAGTATAACTCTTTCCTTCCACATCCACTTTATGAGTTGTACCCATATGACGTTTTATAGAGATAATCGTATTAGGGTTTGTAATTGCTTGGCGTTTTGCCACTTCACCAACTTGGCGTTCACCATTTTTAAATGCTACAACTGATGGAGTTGTACGGTTTCCTTCCGGATTTGGAATAACTTTTGGCTCGCCGCCTTCAAGTACAGCAACACATGAGTTTGTCGTACCAAGGTCAATACCAATAATTTTACTCATTGCCTTTTCCTCCTATAGTATTATGTAGGCTTACTGATTCACCTTAACCATTGACGGGCGAATCACTCGGTCTTTTAATAAATAGCCTTTTTGGAATTCCTCAATGATAATATTGGAACCGTAGTTTTCATTCGATTCCTGCATCACAGCCTGATGCATATGTGGATCAAATTCTTTTTCAACTGCTTCAATTGGTTCTAAGCCTTCTTTTTTCAAAGCGTCAAGAATACCACGGTATACCATTTCCATTCCTTGAAGCAGGGACTTTGTCTGTTCATTGTCCACTTCTACTTTCATGGCTCTTTCGAAATTATCCAGTGCAGGCAATAAATCTGTAACTAGCTTTTGTGCTCTATATTTTTCGCTCGCTTCCTGATCCAATCTGGAACGACGGCGGAAATTATCAAAATCAGCTTGAAGTCTTAGATAACGATTATCAGCTTCATCTAATTTGTTTTTCAATTCTTCTATGTCCTTTAAAAGGTCCTGAACATTTGTTTCTTCTGTGGTTTCTTCTTCAGCAAACACAGCCTCGGCTGGATTTTCCTCAGTAAGTTCCACCTTTTCATTTACTTCTTGAGCCTGTTCAGCCATTTCTTCATTGATTGTATTTTGTTTCTCGTTCGACAACTTACTCACCTCCCTTAAAGCATTAATTTTATTTATTAGGCTGCGTTAAATTTGGCTGTTGATTTCCGCTCCAGGCGCGAGCGGTCAGGGGAGCCTCCTCGTCGCTACGCTCCTGCGGGGTCTCCCCTGCCCCATACTCCCGCAGGAGTCTTCGCGCCTTCCGCTCCAATCAACATAGCTAAAAATCAACAATGACCTTTAACACAGCCATTTATTAAAATAGCAAATTCATGATAAGAGGGGCGAAATATCTTCATTTCACCCTTACTCAATATTACCAGTGCTATTTGTTTTGATACAGTTTTGTAAGGACAGAACTTAAATCCTTACTTAGTAACTGAAGTAAACTGATAACCCGTGAGTATTCCATCCGTGTTGGGCCAAGGATGGCTATCGTCCCTAATTTTTCAGCCCCTACAGAATAAGTAGCCGTAATCAGGCTGCAATTTTCCATTGCGCTATTCTCATTTTCCCGCCCGATTTTAACATTTAATCCCTCAGATTCATTTCTGATTAAATTATATAACCAATCCTCTTGATCAATCATGGTCAGTAAACTGCGTATTTTAGATAGATCGTGAAATTCAGGCTGACTTAAGATATTGGTTTTGCCACCTAAGAACAGCTTTTCATTGACTGGCATTTTCAAAGACTCCATGATGGTCTTCATCATAAAATCATAATTATGAATATGCTGTTTAAGCAAAAGGGCAACTTCTTTATAAATTTTACCAGATAACTCCTCAAGTGGAACACTTGTCAGCCGTTCATTTAAAATGTTAACGGTTTTTTCTAAATCACCTGCGTCCACATTAGGAGGTAAATAAAAAGTACGATTTTCAACGTGCCCTGTATCTGTAACAAAAATGGCTACAGCAGTTTCTTTATTTAATGGGATAATTTGAATCTTTTTAAGCTTATTAATACTCGCAGCCGGCCCAAGGACAATTGACGTATAATTCGTTAATTCAGACAAGATTTTCGCCGATTTTTGAATAATTTTTTCAAACTCAAAAATTCGTTCCGCAAAAATCGATTGAATAATCGAAACATCATGTTGATTTAGCTCTTGAGGCGAGAGCAAATGGTCGACATAATATCGATAACCTTTTTCCGATGGAACGCGGCCTGATGAGGTATGAGTCTTTTCTAAAAAGCCCAGATCCTCAAGGTCAGCCATTTCATTTCGAATCGTTGCCGAGCTAAACGAAATTTCTTCTTTTTTCGACAAACTTCTAGAGCCAACAGGTTGTGCAGAGCGGGTAAAGTCATCAACAATCACCTTAAGTATCAATAATTGACGATCTGTTAACACATGCATCACCTCTGTTAGCACTCATAACTGTCGAGTGCTAATTCTACTAATAAATTATCAAAAAGGCGGAAAGGTGTCAATCATTTGTACCTGAAAAGATGTTATACTACTCCAAGGAAAGATTGAAAGACCTCATTTCCTAAAAAACGCCCCTCTTTGGATAAAAAGATATAATCATCTCTAATTTCCAACCACTTTTTATGCGTTAAATCTTTAATTTCTTCCTCAAACAATTCAAGCGGATTTTTTTCAAACTTAGAAATAAATTCCGAAATGGAAATCCCTTCCGTTTTCCGTAAACCTAAGAACATTTCTTCTTCCATTTGTTCAGCCATCGATACAGGATGTTCATCAAAGTAGGGAAGCTTACCAATATTAATTTGTTCGATATATTTTTTCAAAGGTCCGATATTGGAACGCCTGACCCCATTAACATAGCTATGTGCACCTGCACCAAAGCCATAATAATAGTCATTATTCCAATAGGTAAGATTATGCCTGCTCTCATAACCTGGTTTTGAAAAATTACTGATTTCATATTGCTTAAAACCATGTTTATCCATTTCTTCCATCATTAACTCATACATGGCAGCTTCCGTATCTTCGCCGGGAGTCGGCAGCTTGCCTTTCTTTAACAAGTTATAAAAAACCGTCTTTGGCTCAATGATTAAGGAATAGGCGGAATAATGGGGGATATCCAAGGAAAACGCAATCTCTAATGTTTCCTTTAAATCCTCAACGGTCTGTGTCGGCAGACTAAAAATCAGGTCAATGCTAATATTCTCAAAACCAACTTTTTTGGCATTCTCCACCGAGTGAAAAACATCTTTTGCCTGATGGACCCTGCCGATTTTTTTTAACAGCTCATTATTAAAAGTTTGGACACCAAGGCTGATACGGTTAACCCCTGCATCCTTTAATATTTGTAATTTCCCCTTTGATAAATCCCCCGGATTGGCTTCAAACGTGAACTCGATATTTTCCCTCTTTGGCAGGTTTTGATTTATATTTTCACAAAAACGGTAAAGCTGCTGCTCATTTAATGAGGTGGGCGTACCACCGCCCACAAATATAGTTTCAACATGTTTAGTAGGAAATTGTTGAAGAGTTAAAAGCATTTCTTTATTAAGTGCTGCCAGATAATCATCCACAGGCTGGCCTTTTAAAAACACTTTATTAAAATCGCAATAATGGCAGATATGCTCACAAAATGGGATATGAAGATAAGCCGCATTAATCATCTATTCACCTTCTATTTCAGTAACAAAAAGAGGTTAGATTTGCCTGTTATCAGACAGATCCTAACCTCCCGTTCATTTATTTTTTTGTGTTGTTGTCGTCCATTTTTAATACCGCCATAAAGGCTTCCTGCGGTACTTCGACGGATCCAACTTGCTTCATGCGTTTTTTACCTTCTTTTTGTTTCTCTAATAACTTGCGCTTACGGGAAATGTCCCCGCCGTAACATTTTGCCAAGACATTTTTACGCATTGCTTTAATCGTTGAGCGGGCAACAATTTTTTGACCAATTGCCGCTTGAATCGGCACTTCAAATTGTTGTCTTGGTATTAACTCTTTCAGCTTTTCTACAATGACTTTCCCGCGCTCATAAGCAAAATCCTTATGGACAATAAAGCTTAATGCATCGACTTTCTCTGTATTTAACAGGATGTCCATTTTTACAAGACTGGATGGTTTATACCCAATCAGTTCATAATCAAAAGATGCATAGCCCCTAGTGCTAGATTTCAATTGATCAAAGAAATCGTAAACAATCTCGGCCAAAGGAATTTCATAAATAATGCTGACCCGGTTTTCTCCCTGATATTGCATATCAACGAAAATTCCACGTTTTAACTGACAAAGCTCCATAATGGCACCAACATAATCGTTTGGAGCCATCATCGTTGCTTTTACGTACGGCTCCTCGACTCGATCAATTTTTTGCGGATCTGGCATATTGGATGGATTGTCTACATTTAGTTGTGTTCCATCCGTCATATGAACATGATAAATTACGCTTGGTGCGGTTGTAATTAAATCAATTTTAAATTCCCGTTCAATTCGTTCCTGAATGATTTCCATATGAAGAAGTCCTAAAAAGCCGCAGCGGAAGCCAAAACCAAGTGCCTGCGAGGTTTCAGGTTCGAATTGAAGGGCAGAATCGTTTAATTGAAGCTTTTCAAGTGCTTCCCTTAAGTCATTAAATTTGGCTGTATCGATTGGATATAGTCCGCAATACACCATTGGATTTAGCTTTCGGTAACCAGGCAGCGGCTCGACAGCGCCCTTTTTTGCATTGGTGATAGTATCCCCGACACGGGTATCGCCAACATTTTTAATAGATGCCGTTAAAAAGCCAACATCACCAACAGTCAATTCGTCAAGCAACGTAGACTTTGGAGTAAACACACCTACTTCGTTTACTTCAAATTCTTTTCCGGTAGCCATCATTTTAATTTTATCGCCAACCTTGACAGAACCTTCTACAACACGAATATAAGCGACTACACCGCGGTATGCATCATAAAGGGAATCAAAAATCAAGGCTTTTAATGGTGCCTCAGGATCACCTGTTGGTGCAGGTACGGTTTTCACCACTTGCTCGAGGATTTCTTCAATTCCAATCCCCGCTTTAGCCGAAGCCAATACAGCCTCAGAAGCATCTAAACCAATGACTTCTTCAATTTCATTGCGAACTCGTTCCGGTTCAGCGCTTGGCAGGTCAATTTTGTTAATAACAGGTAAAATTTCAAGGTTGTTATCCAAAGCAAGATAAACGTTTGCTAGTGTCTGTGCTTCAATTCCCTGGGCAGCATCAACGACTAAGACTGCCCCTTCACAGGCGGCAAGGCTTCTGGATACCTCATAGGTAAAGTCGACGTGTCCCGGTGTATCAATTAAATGGAAAATATATTCTTCTCCATCTTGTGCTTTGTATTTTAATTGTACAGCGTTTAACTTTATGGTGATTCCGCGTTCGCGTTCCAGATCCATTGAATCCAAAAGCTGGTCTTTCATTTCGCGGGAGGATAATGCATTCGTTTTTTCTAGAATACGGTCTGCTAATGTCGATTTCCCATGGTCAATATGGGCAATAATTGAAAAATTTCTTATCTTTGATTGTCGTTTGAGCTTGTCTTCTCTGTTCATGGTCGTTCACTCCTACTATACTCGCACATGTACACTATTTTTGATTATAACAGTAGGATAATCAAGATTCAATCAGAAAGTAGGAGAGAAAATCGGCCTTAATTCTTGTAAAAGAATTATTTAGAAATGCTCTCTACTAATTTTTTCGATGCGCTGGAAATTCCATCGGACATTTTTTTCCCCATAGAAGAAAATAAATTAAACGCATTCATCTCCTCCAGCTTTTTCTTTTTCGCTTCAATATCATGGCTTGTAATTTGGTTTCCCAACAACGAGGCATGCAAGTCATTGCCTTTATCATTTATCGCAACAGTCTTTTGAAAATTCGGATCATCATAACCCTTCATTTTATGAATCCCACCATTTGCAAGCTGCATTCCTGCCAAAACAGAAATAAACATTAATGCTGCAATCCCTACGCTTTTAAGCATAAATAGTTTCATACAGCTGCTTCCTTTCTTCTAATTTATATCTAGTAACTAGTATGTCTCTGCTAGAGTTAATAGAACTAGCAGTAAAATGGTTCCCATAGAAAAAGGAACCAGGAATTGAAATTACCTCGTATAATATCCGGCATTTTCCTGATTGACTGCCCCGTGGAGCGAAGCATTCAAACCATTGGCAATTAAATTCGCCATGTCTTCAATAAAAACATCTACTTCCTTAGGGGTAACCATCAAATTATGGCCGATTGGCGATAAAACCTCGTAGATTAACTTTCTTTTCTCCTCATCGTCTAAAGTACCAACAATTCCCAAAAAAGTTTTTCGATGCTTTTCTTCCGGTAAATCTTCTTCTGTCAGCTTCCTTTTTTCCCCAAAACTCATACCTGCAGGTGCAAGCGCCCTGGAAGGACGATTTCCTTCTTTCATTTCTTTCCCAAAATGTTTAAGGATAAAATCAATCGTATCACTCGTTATCGAAACCGCATCAACAACAGTTGGCACTCCAATTGCAAAAACAGGAATTCCTAAACTTTCTTTACTTAATTCCTTTCTTTTATTGCCGACTCCTGAGCCAGGATGGATCCCAGTATCAGAAATTTGAATCGTCGAATTTACGCGTTCAATTGACCTGGATGCCAATGCATCGATGGCAATGACAAAATCGGGTTTAGTTTTTTCTACTAATCCAAAAATGATGTCGCTTGTCTCTATTCCCGTTAATCCCATTACTCCCGGTGCTAGTGCACTGACAGAGCGATATCCCTCCTCCACATTTTCAGGCTGGAGTTGAAATAAATGTCTTGTCACCAACAGGTTCTCGCAAACCATTGGTCCAAGCGCATCAGGGGTTACATTCCAATTCCCCAGTCCCACCACAAGACAGGAGTCGGTTTTTTTAATACCTGACCCTTCTAAAAAATGGCCGAATTCATGTGCAAAAATTTCTCCTACCTTCTTTTGCAGCTCTGTATCTTGTGTTCGGATTCCCTGTACCTCAACGGTTAAATACCTTCCTGCTTTTTTTCCTAATTGTTTTTCTCCCTCTTTGGTAACTTCTACTAAAGAAATTTTTATATCATCAACATCTTTTTCTTTTATTGTGACGCCTTCAATTTGAGATAAATCTTCCTCCTGCTCAACAGAGTCCCCCCGTCCGGCAAGTACCATCTCCCTCGCTTCAATGGCCAGGTCTGTACGAATCGAGTATTTACTAAGATCAATTGATTCTTCTTTCATAGTAGACAACCTCCATCCAAAAATTTCAGTCTATTTCCTATTTTTTCCCCTTTTACGTAAAAACATGCAAGCGATAATTCTAGTATTGCAATATAAGCTATCGTTTGATAAAATATCTCTTGTTCTGAATAATTGTGAATGAATGTTAAAGTCGAGTTCATATAGTCTCGATTCTCTTTAGGAGGTGAATGTAATGCCTAACATTAAATCTGCTATTAAGCGTGTGAAAACAAGCGAAGCTCGTAACGCTCAAAATACAACTGCGAAATCTGCAATGCGTACGGCTGTGAAAAAAGTAGAAGCTGCTGTTACAACTAACGATGCTGCTACTGCTAAAGAAGCTTTCGTTGCTGCTGCAAGTAAATTAGACAAGGCTGCTGCAAAAGGTCTTATCCATAAGAATGCTGCTGCTCGTAAAAAATCTCGCCTTGCTAAAAAAGCGAACGCTCTATAATTAACTAAAAAAAACGATTCCACTTTGGAATCGTTTTTTTATTCGTCTACTTTTTCATGCGAAAAAGTAACATTTCAATTAATAAGGATTTATTCATCCCGCCGGTCTTCATTTGGTAGTCTGCTTCAGCAAGCAGGTTCATTAGGTTCGTTAATTCCTCATCGGTAAATTTGTCCGCCTGCCCTAAAGCCAATTTAACTCTGAAGGGATGCGTCTTTAGGTAGCCGGCAATTTGCTGCTGTCCATATCCTCTTCTCGAAAGCTCCTTTACCTGATAAATCAAACGAAATTGTCCGGAAAGTAAAGCCAAAATTTTAATCGGCTCTTCATTTTGTTTTAATAAATCAAAATAAATCCTTAAAGCTTCATCCAATCTTCGGGCCACTACTTTTTCGATTAAGGTAAAAATATTTTGTTCGATTGTTCTTGATACGAGTTTTTCGACTAAATGGGTTTGAATAATTTTTTCATCTTGGGCGTATAAGGCGAGTTTATCAATTTCACTTGTCAGCATGAACATATTAGTACCGGCAAGTGTCAGTAATCGTTCAAGGGCACCAGGTTCAATCTCAATTCCATACCCTTTTGCCCGTTCTTTCACCCATGATTTTAATTCATTTTCATTTAATTTTTTGGCCTCAACAACAGCTGCCGTTCTTTTCAATTCCTTTGTAATCTTTTTCCGTTCATCCAGTTTATCATATGGTGCAGAAATGACCATCACCGTATAGGGAGCCGGTTCCTTTATGTATGCTTCAAACCGGGTCAAATTATGATCAATCTTTTCTTTTGTTTTTTCTGATGTTAAAAATTGGGGATTATGTAGAAAAATTACTTTTTTCTCACCTAAAAAAGGAAAAGTCTCGGCATCTTCTATTGCGACTTCTATCGGCGTTTCCTCTAAATCATAGGCAGTGTGATTAAAATCCTTCTCATCCTCATGTAATAGCTGGCTTAGTAACAACTGCTTTGTTTCGTTAATCAAAAATGCCTCTGTCCCATACAATAAATAAACGGGAGCAATATCCCCTTTTTTTATTTTTTTCCAAATATCCAATACCATGTCTTTACGCTCCCCGAAAAATATCTCCATTCCTATCGTAAAGAAGCTTGGACAATTTGACAAGTAGTTAAAGGGAATTGGCAGCTTTTTTGACAAGTGCCAATTCCCGATCTATATTGAACGCCTGCAATTTTAGCCCTAGGATCTATTATTTGCGCGGCGGAATTTCTTTTGTAATGTTATTTTGAACGGAACAGGACAAACTATTTGTGTTAACTCTTGTCAGTTAAGGAAAGCAAATTGCTAAATTTCATAACCTTTAGACTGTAGGGTTAACTTTCCAAGTAAGCTGGATTTTTTTAGCTAAATATCATATACTATATGTTGAAATAGGAGGGGTAGACTGTGAATGAATTTGAAAAAGATGTTCAAAGTAAACGAAACGATGCAATTGATTCTGGAGTAGGCTTTGGGGTTTCATTTGGTTTTTTTGCCATTATGTTTATTATTGCAACAGTCATTAAGTTAATTGGATCCTAATAAATTAGCTACATACTGCCTTTTTTTCGGAGACTGCAGGGTATTGCAGTCTCTTTGCTGTTTTTATTATTTATTTGAAATATGATTTATCCTATGGCAGAAAGGTCGTAAAGGTTCCATGTCCATGATAAAAATGGTAGGTAATCGCTCCTTGGTGATCCGTTCGATAAATCAATACATGATATTTTTTTAAAATTTCCATAGTCTCTTTATGCGGGTGACCAAATCGATTTTTTTCACCTGCCGAAATGAGTGCCACCTTTGGTTTAATTTGCTGAATAAAAGCTTCCCCACTGGATGTTTTACTTCCATGATGACCAGCTTTTAAAATATCAACAGTCAATTTTGGATAATCGCGAATTACTCTTTCCTCTCCTTCTTTGTCAAGGTCACCGCCAAAAAACCAAGTAAGGCCGCCAATTTTAGCGAAAATGGTAACAGATCCGCTGTTCCGCTCGCCAACAAAGTTCTTTTCCGGTGATAGAACATAAAATAGATGCTCCCCATTTTTCCACTGCATATCTTTTGAAACCTTAATAACTGAAATCCCTTTCCTCTTTGCTTCATGGATGATTTCCAATTCGGTTTCAGATGGTTCTTTTACAGAAGGCATTAAAATTTGTTCAACCTTTATTTCCTTTAAAATCGAAAATGTGCCGCCAATATGGTCCATGTCGCCATGGGTCAAAATAAGTTTATCAATTTTGGTAATTCCTTTTCCTTTTAAAAATGGGACAACGACATCCCTCCCAACTTCATGGGGACGTTTCCTCTTTCTCCAATTTTCTTGCAAAAAGGATACAGTCCCACCTGTATCAATCAGATAATTTCCTTTCCCAAATGGGAGATGGATGAAAATGCTATCACCTTGTCCGACGTCAATCATCGTCACCTCTCCAACCGGATTAATCCAATTCCATCCTGTTTGAAAACTCATCATAAATCCAGTTAATAAAACAATATGGAGTATCTTCTTATAATAAGGAGGACTCTCCCATACTAAAAATACAACAAGGATGACTGCAATATAAATAATAAGGAAAAGAATTCCCGGCCTTCCAGGAACAATAAGAGCAATAGAGAAATTTGATAGATAACCGATGAGTTGATTGGAAAGCGTTATGATTTTTATGAAAAAAGTAATCAGGATTGCAGGAGTTGCTTGAAAAATAATTTGAATAAAAAATAACACATATAATCCCGGCATAAAGACAAATGAAAATAAAGGGATGTACAGCATGTTCGCTGCAATACTGATCAATGAAGCCCCAAAATAATGGTAGAGCAATAAGGGTAGAGCAGCAAACTGAGCAATAATGGATGTTGCAAGCATTATCGCTAAGCTATTTTCATATTGCTTGAGGATGATTTGTGCTGAAATAATAATAGCGAAACTTACGGTAAATGATAGCTGGAAGCCAATATCAAAAATGACCATCGGGTTAAAAAGTAAATAGAGAATAATGGCAAGGCTGATTGAATCAATTGGGAGAAGTTTTAATTTCGATTTCCATGTTACCGTTAAGAGTATGAGAAAAATCATTAAAACGGAGCGGATAACAGACGGGGAACCGCCTGTTAAAATGGCGTAAATCGGCAGTAAAAAAAGGAGCAAACGAGTCATAAATTGCCTTGTAAAACCGCTTCGAATCCCGAGATAATATACCATTCCAATTAAAAGCGAAACATGTAAACCGGATATGGCGAGCAGGTGCACAATTCCCGTTTTTTGATAATTGGCTAACAACTCAGGATCAATCAGGCTACGATCTCCAAAGATTAACGCAGCTGAAAGTGAGGCAATTTTAGGTGGAAAATGAGTATCAAGGTAGTGGATGCCTAAAAACCGGAGCTGTTTAATGAAAATAAGCGGTGACTTTTTTTGAGGGATACAAGCTTGCAAAGGGTTACTCCCGACTTCAACAATCCAATAAATTTTTTTGATTGTTAAATACTCACGGTAGTTAAATGCATTGGGATTTTTTGCTATGGAAGGTTTCGATAGTTCCCCGGAAACTTTGCATACCTTCCCATAAAAATTTATTTTTTTTATCGTTTCCTTTTCAGCCTCTGAATGAAACCGATAACGGAGCAAGAGTTTTTCTTTATAGTTTTTTTCCTTTACCACTACTTGCAATAAATCTCCATCAATTTTCGTTTCATCCAAGTATTCAATGTAAAAAATATTTGTGGTTGCTGGTATGATTGTTTGGTTATCTATTTTGGCATTTCTTGCAGAGAGGAAAAATAGCAGAAAACAACCAATTAAAAGGAGTAAATGAGTAGAAGAATACTTTTTATATGTATGGATCAGAAAAATGAAAATAACTGCTGTCATGAAAAATGGCACAAACATAATAAGTGAAGATAAAACACCGAGTATGGCGGAAATAGCAAAATATACATATTTTCCTTTCATAAATTTCTCCATTCCTGAATTAAGGAAAGGAACGCCGGGTGAGATGCCGGCGTAATTTATCTATTGATTTAATATACTAAAATCAATACTTCTTTCCTTTAATTCTACTTTTTCGACGTGAACATTTGCTTGTTGAAAAAGTTCGATTGCATAAGGATGATTTTTATAGTCTTCCGCATAATAAACCGTTTTAATGCCTGCTTGAATAATGGACTTGCAGCATTGCAGGCAAGGAAAATGCGTGACATAAATTTCTGCACTATCAGTCGGAACACCGAATTTAGCACACTGAAGCAATGCATTCATTTCAGCGTGAATCGTCCTTACACAGTGATTATCGATGACATAGCATCCCTTGTCGATACAATGGTCACCTCCCGTAATTGAACCATTGTAACCACCGGCAATAATCCGTTTATCTCTTACAATCGTTGCCCCAACCATAAGGCGGGTGCACGTACTTCTTAATGCAAGCAAATGACTCTGCGCCATAAAATATTGATCCCACGAAATTCTCTCCATGCTAAAGTCCCCCAAAATTTCTTAAAATTCACTGATTTAAGTGTAATGGGGAAATTTCATTTGGTCAAATTAAGAAAAGCGCAAGGCGCCCGCCTATCGGCGACAAGCACAAGACGAGCCGGCCGAAAGGTTGCTTTTTAACCTTTTGGACGGATTGGCTTGTGACCTAGAGCCGATGGCGCCTGGAGCTGGACAATTCTCAAAGAAATTAATAAATTCTAGTGTATAAAGAGGTCAGTGAACTACTACCAAATCCTTTAATTTTTCAAAAGTTTTATCACCAATTCCACTGATATTCTTTAAATCCTCTACTGTTTTAAATGCCCCGGTTGTTTCTCGATAATCAATAATCGCAGCTGCTTTGGCAGGACCAACACCAGGTAGTGTTTGTAATTGGTTAACATCCGCTTTATTTAAATCCACCTTTGCGTTGCCAGAAGTGCTGCCGGATGACCCGGATGTACTATTTGTTGCAATACCGGGTGCAGAAGGTTCTGTCTCCCCTTTCGCAGGAATATATATCACCATTTCGTCTTGAACATGCTCAGCAAAGTTTACTTGACTTGCATCCGCCTTGTTCGCTAATCCGCCGGCACGTTCAATGAGGTCAATCACCCGTTCTCCTTGCCTTGCAGGATATACTCCAGGGTGCTTAATTTGACCTTTAACATCAACCATGATCGTTTTTATTGTCTGTTCTTCCTTTGCTGCTTTTTCTGTTTCCTTGGCCGTTGTCTTTTCTTGAAGCTCACCTTTGATGTCACTCATTTGAGGTGCGGCGATTGGGCCAGGGGTTTCATGATAAATAAAAAAATAATAAATCCCAAAAGTGGCAATGATTACTGCAACAACAATAAAGAGTTTATGTTTCGAAAACCAATCTCTCATCAGAAACCATCCTTTCTAAAGGTATATTTCGCTAATGATTTTCATATTGTTAAAAGAGAAACTCGTATGCGAAGGAGGGTCGGAACAATGAATATAGGTTTCATCGGTACCGGAAATATGGGGAGGATTTTGGTGGAGGCTTTAATCGATGGAAAAGCCATTTCCCCTTCTTCAATGTTGATCACAAATAGAACAAAATCAAAAGCGATGTTGCTTAAAGATAAATATAAAAAATTAAAGGTTGGGAATAATGCGGTAGAGGTTGCAGCTGAATCCGATCTCGTGTTTATTTGTGTAAAGCCACTCGATGTCTACAAAATTCTCGAAGAAATCAATCCCTATTTAAATGAAGACAAATGCGTGATTTCGATAACAAGCCCTATAAGTACCATCCAAATAGAACAGAAGGTTACGTGTTCAGCAGTCCGGGTGATTCCGAGTATTACCAATCGGGCGCTGTCCGGAGTTTCATTAATAACCTATGGAGACCATTGTAATAATGATTGGAAGAAAAAAGTGGAGGATCTATTTACGAAGGTTTCTGTTCCGGTGTTCATCGATGAAAAAATAACAAGAGTTGCCTCCGATATCGTCAGCTGTGGCCCTGCATTTTTTAGCTACCTGCTCCAACGCTTTGTTTTAGCTGCAGTAAAAGAAACGGAGATAGACGAGGATACGGCAACCGTTCTTGCTAGTGAAATGATTGTCGGTTTGGGCGAGCTAATTAAACAAGGTCATTATACATTACCATCATTACAAGAAAAGGTTTGTGTAAAGGGCGGCATAACAGGTGAGGGAATCAAGGTACTGGAAAAAGAAATAGGTGATATCTTCGAGCATTTATTTCAAGCCACACACGCGAAGTTTGATGAAGATCTTGAGAAGGTAGGGCTGCAGTTCTACAATCATTAATTCGCCATAAAAAGACAATTTCCTCTTTAAAAAGCCATCTTTTTAAAAAAAGATGGCTTTTATTTTGAGATAAGAAAGTATAAAATCCGACTTCTAGAATTGTCCAGCTTCAGCGGCTGGGCCGCAAGCAGCTGTCGGGCTGACCATGGCGCTTACGCTTTTCTTATTTAACCGAGATAAAAAAGATTCTTTCCGATTGCGGAGTTGGAGCTATATTTTCAAAGTCAGCACATATTTCAATCTCTTTGAAACCAGCTTGTGATAGCCATCTTTTATAGTCATCCACTGGATATGTGCGCTGAAAATGAAGCTCATCAAAACGGTCATACATTCCCATTTTTTCATCTAAGACAAAGAAACTGAGCTCATGCTCCACACTATGTGGAAATTCACCCGGAAAGCTATTCCAAATATAAGATAGATGTTCATCAATTAATGTGAAGGTTTGATTCAAAAATATTTGTGATATTTTGTGAAGTGAATGAACATCGAAAATGAATAATCCACCGGGTTTCAAGTGTTGATGAACAGCCAAAAAGGTTTGAATAACATCCTGCTCTATTTTCAGGTAATTAAGCGAGTCACAAAAGATGCCAATACAATCGAATTGACCAAGGCCTTCTAATTTAGTCATATCCTGCTGGTAAAATGGAATGGATATCCCCTCTTCTACAGCCTTTGACTGGGCAACCGAAAGCATATCCTCTGATAAATCGACCCCTGTAATATCAAACCCTTCCTTTGCGAAGCGGATGGACAATTCCCCTGTTCCGCAAGCCAAATCAAGGAAACGAATATTTTTTTCCGGGTATTCCTTCAACCTATCTTTAACAAATTGGACCCACTCATCATAAGGAGCATCCTTCATCAGTTCATCGTAAAGATAGGCAAATTGTTCGTAACTCATGAATTTAACTCACTAAGTACATCTTCCAGCGGTGCATCACCCCATAACCGTTCCAAATTATAATAGCTGCGCTCTTCACGATGGAATACATGGGCAACAACATCGCCTAGATCTATCAAGACCCATCTTGCCTCATCAAAGCCTTCTATTCTTCTCACCTCATAGCCATGCTCCTCAGCCTTTTCCTTCATTTCTTTGGCAATGGCCTGCACTTGCTTATCAGAATTCCCATGACAAATAATAAAATAGTCAGCAATTAAGGAAATCCCTTTCATATTTAAGGCAATAATTTCTTCAGCTCTTTTATCATCGGCAGCTTTAACTGCAATTTTAAGTAATTCTTGATTGTTCATCCATCAATCCTCCAGTTTATTAACAAGATCATTATAGGTTTGAAACGTTTCAGGATATATCGGTTGATTTTTTTTCAGTAAAAAGATGATGGTATTCTGAATCGATTTGATTAGAGCCTTATCCAAATTCTCTTTTGCCATCTCCCTAACTTCCTCAACTCCAGGAAAATGCCTTCCTGGTTCAATATAATCCGCTAAATAGATTACCTTCTCTAGTAATGACATTCCAGGTCTTCCGGAAGTATGATAGCGAATGGCTGACAAGACTTCTTTATCAGTGATTCCCGCTTCTGTTTCCGCTAAATACGCTCCTGCTGGCGCATGCCACAGCTCCGTATTATATTCTAAAAGATCTGCTGGAAATCCTTTGGTACCAATAATTGCTTTCATTTCTTCTTTAGGGCGAAATTTTGCATAATCATGAAAAATTGCAGCCAATTCTGCTTTTTTTTCATCTGCACCATACTGTTTTGCCAGAACAATCGCGGTTTCCATAACCCCTAGCGTATGTTGATAACGATGATCTGTCAATTGTTCCTTTACAATTTTAAGTGCTTCATTTCGTTCCATATAACTGTTTCTCCTCAATATAACGAATTACCGAGTCAGGCAATAAATAGCGAATCGAACTGCCCTTCTTCAAGCGCTCCCGAATCATACTTGATGAAACATCGACAGCTGGTACATCAACATATTGGATTGGATACTTTGTTAAATGACTATAGTTCGGTCTTTCAACACCAACAAACTCTACCAGTTCAATCAGTTCATCTATTTTATTCCATTTCGGTAAATATTCAATCATGTCTGCACCGATGATAAAGAAAAACTGATGGTCGGGGTCCCGTAAATTTAAGAGTTTCATCGTTTCCACCGTATAGGAAGGACCCGTTCGTTCAAGTTCAATCGTTTCAATTTTAAAAGCGCTGTTATCCTCAAGGGCGAGATTAAGCATTTTGATTCGGTCATGATTTTCGATTGATTGTGTTTTCTGCTTATGAGGAGGCTCTTGATTCGGCATAAACCAAATCTCATCAAGATGAAGTGCGGAAAGGACCTCATTTGCAATTATGAGATGTCCATAATGCGGCGGATCAAATGTTCCTCCCAATATTCCAACCTTCTTCATGAAAAGCGCCTCCCTTGTTTCACTTATGGTAGTATGATTTGCTTCTTTTCGACGGATTCCTTATAAAGGACAATGGTATTACCGATAATTTGAACAATTTCTGCCCCTGTTCCTTCTGCAATCTGCTCAGCAACGACATTCTTATCTTCTTCACAATTTTGCAAAATGCTGACTTTAAATAATTCTCTTGCTTCTAAAGCATTCGAAATTTGTTTGATCATATTTTCATTTACACCGCCTTTACCTACCTGGAAAATTGGATCAAGGTGGTGGGCTTTTGACCGTAAAAACCTTTTTTGTTTACCTGTTAACATTTGAAGTGCCTCCCAGCTGTTGTAAAACATTCTCTCTCATTCGTTTAACATCAGGGAAAATACCTGTCCATTTTTCAAATGCAAGTGCTCCCTGATACACAAACATCTCTATTCCATTTTGAATCTTGGCATCTTTTTGTTTAGCCTCTTGTAAAAACTTCGTTTCAAGCGGGTTGTATATAATATCACATACAAGTGCCTGTCCATGAAGATTTTCCAGACTTAACGGCTGCTCATTAAGATTTGGAGACATACCGCTCATGGTTGTTTGAATAATTAAATCATATTCTCCAATTTTTTCAGCTGCCTCCGTTAACGAAATCGCCTTTGACGAAACCGGGAATGGACAATCTTTTATCAAATTTGCAGCCTTCTCTACCGTCCGATTGGTTAAATCCACGGCTTTTGGCAGATTTTTCGCAATCGCAAAATAAATGGCCCGTGCTGCACCGCCAGCTCCGATTATTAAAACTCTACTTTCTGAGATGTGTAGACCAATATCTGTCAATCCTTTTAAAAATCCAAGTCCATCTGTATTATACCCGACAAATTTCCCATCTACATTGACAACGGTATTCACTGCTCCAATTTGGAGGGCCAGTTCATCCACCTGATCTAAAAAAGGGATAATCGCACTTTTATGCGGGATGGTAACATTAAAGCCCCCGGCACCGATTGCCTTTAATCCTCTCACAGCATGTCCCAAATTATCCGGTTTGACATGAAAAGGGAGATAGTGCGCATCAATGTTATAAAAAGAAAATAAGTCATTATGCATAACTGGAGACATCGAGTGCCCAATTGGATCTCCCAAAACTGCAAAAAGCTTTTTCACCTGTTTCTCCCCTATCTCTCTTTTATATTAATGATTTCCTTAATAGGGTTTGTACACCTTTTGGTACGTATGCGACAATAGTTGCACCCGGTTCGTTTACAGTGACCCAACCAAGGCCTGAGAAGACCACATCTGTTTTTCCTTCTTTTATCATAAATTCCTGCTTTACAAGCTCTGGAAATGAATCCAGCTGCTCCTGTCTTGGCGGAGTTAACATTTCCCCAACATGTTTTTGATATAAGTCAGCAGCATTTTCTGTCCTTGTCCGGTGAATATTTAATTCATTGGAGACGTAACATACTAGAGATTTTCTGCCGCCGCTGATATAATCAAACCTTGCCAGCCCGCCAAAAAATAACGTTTGTCCTTCATTTAATTGAAAAACCTTGGGCTTGATTTCTTTTTTCGGTGTAATCACTTTTAAATCCCGCTTATCAACAAAATGAGCCATTTGATGATGATTGATAATTCCAGGTGTGTCAATCAATGATTTCCCATCATCAAGCGGGATTTGAATGATATCCAAAGTTGTTCCCGGGAAATGCGATGTTGTGATGACATCTTCCTCACCGGTCACCTCTTTAATGATTCGGTTAATAAAGGTAGATTTACCAACATTGGTACAACCCACAACGTATACATCCTTGCCCCTGCGCATTTCATCGATCACGGCTGCTGCCTCTTTAATATAATGCCCCTTAGCAGCACTAACAAGAAGAATATCCTCTGGTCTTAAACCAAGTTCCCTCGATTCATGTTTCATCCAATTAATTAATTTATGATGCTTTACCGACTTTGGCAATAAATCCACTTTATTTCCAACAAGTAATACCTTATTATTTCCAACAAAGCGGTGTAAACCAGGAAGCCAGCTTCCATTAAAATCAAAGATATCAACCAGCATGACAATCAATGCATCTGTCTGGCCGAGTCCATTTAATATTTTTAAAAAGTCATCATCCGTCAAGCTGACATCCTGAACTTCATTATAATGCTTTAATCGAAAACATCTTTGACAAATCAAAATTTCTTTATCTAATGCTGCTTTCGGTGCATAACCTAATTCGCTTGGATTTTCGGTCTGAACCTTTACACCGCAGCCCATGCAAATATTTTGCTGTTCACTCACACATTAGTCCTCCCATTGAATTAATCCTCTTTTACGAAACCAATTCATAATTCTTCGTTCGGCAAAACGGTTGAATTTTGTAAAAAACCCATCGGTTTGCGCTACAGGCACAACCAGAATCGTATACAATCCGCTCCGATTTCCGCCCAGTACATCTGTTAAAAGTTGATCCCCGATCACGACGGCTTCTTCCTTTTTAATTCTCATTTGGGAAATCGCCTTTTCGAAGGCAGGCCCCATCGGTTTACGGGCCCGAAATATAAATGGAATCTCTAACGGGTCTGAAAATGCCTTTACCCGGTCCTCATTATTATTCGAAACAATCGTGACAAGAATATTATGTTTTTTTATTTCATCAAACCAGGAAATTAATTGAGGAGTTGCATTGGGACGGTCCCACTCAACAAGAGTATTATCTAAATCCGTAATAATTCCCTTTATTCCTCTTCTTTTTAATTCCTCAGGATTTATATCCAGAATGCTTTTCACATGTTCATCTGGTAAAAATTGCTTTAACACGAAGCTTACACCTCATTAACTTAGGACTTTGAGAACTGACTTAAAGGGAGTCACTACTAAAGTGCTTCCACTTTTCCTTGTATCATCATAACCAATTTTACCCTTTGTTTCAAAGTATATTATTTATTTAAAAATATTTTTCGACAAAATCCTCTCTTTAGAGCTTGTGTGGATAACATTATTAACATTATACCCATTGAATTATCCAGATTTTGAAAATTTATAAACAAACTAATCACAAGTTATCCACCCTTTTATGTGGATAACTGGAACGGTTGTTCTAATTTAATATATTTGGTAGATTTAGGTTACACCAAACGAATCTACATTATATGTTTGTTTTTTTCTATTTAGAACTTATTTAGAACTATTGTTTAATTGGAGGTGAATTCTAAAGATGCGCAAACTTTCAGATGAATTATTGATTGAATCCTATTTTAAAGCAAGAGAATTAAATTTAAGTGCTGACTTCATTCACCTAATTGAAAGGGAAATTCACCGTCGCTCCCTATTTCATAAAATTAAAATTTCATCTTAAAAAATTTTGAATATGCCCGTTTTAGGGCTTTTTTCTTTGGATAAAAAAGAAAATTCGGCTTCGAGAATTGTCCAGCGCAAGCGTCCTGCCCCTCGAGGTCACAAGCCAATCCGTCCAAAAGGTTAAAGAACAATCTTTCGGC
>NZ_MLYR01000160.1 GCF_001866655.1 Bacillus sp. MUM 116
ACCAAAAAAGGGGAAGGGCACTGTCTGCAATTAAAACCCTTCTCCTAGGCTGTCTCCCTTTGCCATGCTTAAGTGTAGTCTTTTATTAAGTCGAAAGGATTAATAAATACAAAAAAGCCCTACTAGGGGATTTTGGTGATTGAGACTGTCTTTGACAAGTCTATGTGCTAAGTAAGACTATGGCTTTTCGGCTACACTCTAGACTATGCATCAGTCTAACTTGAGTACCCAATCAGTTAAGCCTGATTTTGAGGAATTTTTTAGAACAGACCAAGAATTCGAATTCGTTATAAATCAGCCCTTGTCCATTCCATTTCATAATCTTGTACATATATTATTATTACACCATCGTTAGCCAGACATATTCCATTACCTTTACGGATATTAAGAACGTTTGCCTAAAGCAGACGTTTCTTTGCATTTTTAGGCATGTCGTATATTTTGCCTTCTCAATATGATGTGTGTCCAAGTTTAAGTACATTGTTTCACAATTTTTCTAGCTAATTTCAGGCGATGAAAGCATAAAAAAGAGCTAACAATTCTATAATAACTCCTTCTTATACTTTAATTTGAAGATATGTAACTATTTAGGTATAACTGGAACCCAAAGCTCATGAGCAAATGGGGTGACTGTGACGTCAAAATCACTGCTTTATTTTCGGGGCTGAAATTTTCATAAAAAATACGACTAATTTTCATATCTTGGTCAAGGTTTGTTCAAATTATGTGGCTATATTGAATGATGTAAGGCAATTGATGATTTGAGGAGGTTCACATTTTGAAAGTTAAATCTAGTTTAATCGCACCTGCCGTAGCAGCAGCTTTATTAATACCGGCTTTTGGTACTGCCATTTCCAATCACACAACGAGTTCTACAAAAACAAACGCTTCTGTTCAAAAACAAGATCAAAAAGAAGGTAAAGAAGGTCGCTATGAACATGGCAAAGGCGAAAAGCAGAAAGAGCTCACGAATATAATCAATCAGTATGCCACAGCCTCGCTGAAGGATCAATTAACAAAAGATCTTGCAAACCGTGACAGTTTAATGAAGCAATTAAATCAAACACCTGGTTTCCAAAAACAAAAGACTCAAGAAAAAGCGAAACGACGAGTAGCTTATCAAGCTCATAAAAAAGAAATTGATGCTATCGAACAACAAGTGAAAGATGGAAAATTAACAAAACAGAAAGCACATCAAAAATTAGATGTAATATTCGGTAAAATAGAAGGTAAAGATCAAGAGAATGATAAAGGAAAAAAACAAGGGACACGTGCTATTTATCACGAATTAGACAAAGCCGTCCAAAAGAAAGACCAAGCTGCTGTCAATTCTGCATTACAAAAAATCGATCAAGCACTAAAAACTTCGAATCAGCAATTGCAACAAAAGATCAACGCTAATAAATAATGTTTGATTTTCAAATCAAGAGTTTCATAAGCTTATGTCAAAGACCCCATTTCAAAAAGGGGGTCTTTTTAACATGAATCGCTCTGTGCTTATTCGAAAAGATATAGCACGCCAGTAGCTCTATCTACCCCCGTAACGGACTTTGACCGTCTAGCGAATCGCCATGCGCGGCACACTTTGAAAAAAGAATTGCACTGCAGCAATCCTTTTTTACTATAGCACCCGATAGTTTAATTATATTTCCTCACAAACTTCTGATAGAGTAACCATTTAGTTCATAAAATATTCGCCAATACAGACCATTTTTTTATACAATAATATCGTATTCCATTTGTTTAGCAGTTTCCTGAGCAACTTGAGAACCTACTAGTCGTTCCACAATATGAAAAGACATATTTATACCTGCTGAAATTCCACCTGATGTAATAACATTACCTTCATCTACAAATTTAACATCCCTCTGAACTTCAACTTCTGGAAACTCATTTTCTAATCTTTCATAACTTGCCCAATGGGTTGTTGCCAGTTTACCTTTAAGTAGACCTGCTTTTGCTAACAGAAGGGCACCTGTACAAACAGAAGTCATTAATTGAACATTTTCCATTTGACTTTCAATCCAGGTTATTACTTTATCATTATGTATTTCTCGTTCCCTAGCACCTAGACCACCAGGAATAACCAATATATCAAATTTTAGCATAGTATCAAAACTGTAATCTGGTTGTACCTTCAATCCATTACAAGCATATATTATTGTTCCTTTTTCTGATACCGTTTCAACTACAAATGGTTTATGACCATTCTCTAATGCTGTCACAGAAAAAACTTCAAAAGGACCTGCAAAATCCAAAACCTCTACATCGTTAAACAAAAATATTCCCACTCTCCACTGTTCGGTATTCATATAAGTTCCTCCTTCGTCATTCTTCTCTCTAACCTTGGGATTTTATATAAATTTTACCATATTTAACATATCCTTGTTCCACAAACCTGCCCCCTTTAGTTTAAGTGAAATCATTCACAAAAAAAGATAAATAAAAAGCACTGAAGCAGTGCTTTAATTTGCCGGCTTATTGTATCCTCTGTCTCCATAAGGTTGCAATTTCTCCATCCACTGCTTTGCCATTTGCTTAAGATGCCAGCGTTTGTCTATATCTTCCTCAACTTCCTTCTTCTCTAGTACCTCGTAGACGAATGCATCTGACCCTAATTGACTCCAATCTTTTTGCAACTGGGAATTTGCGAATCTCCCCGTTTCAAGTTGCATTTTCAGTGTTAGCCACTTGTTTTTTAAGTTAGGACAGCTATCAACATAAATTTTTCCGTTAACCTTGTTTTTAATTTGGTATATGCCCATATAGGTCTTGATTTGCTTAAATTCCTCTCTTAATTCTCTACGCCTGCTCTTATCCACTGTTCCCTCTCCCTTTGGGATCTATTGACTAATATCCCTTCTCTTTTAAAATTCTTGATAAAACACGTAATTGTACACCAATAAGTTCATCATCATCACTTAAAGCTTGACTGAATAATTTAATATCCTCATTAATTTTTTCATTTCTGGAAAATTCTGTTTCGTAAATACTAACATAAAACAGGCTATAATTGGTTTAATTTTTTCATTTTTTATTGAACTCCCTCAGTTTGTTTAATAAGAAATGGGATTGCCGCAGCAACCCCACACTTCAACTCAAGACCCGTTAATTCAACAAGAATGTTATTATTCTTTGGAAAAAATCTTTTTAAAAATTGTAGAAGCAATAATTAATACAATAAAACCAAGTAATAATTTAACAATTTGCGTCATTATCCAACTATCGAATATATTTAAATTTTTAGTTAATATCCTTCCACTGGTAGCATTGTATATTTTTATGGGTGTATTTCTTAACAATTTACCGAAAATGAACATTGCAATATATTTGCTTTTTATTTTTGTTTTTGGTTCGTACATTGTTAGGATATGGCTTTATTATATACGGCTTAGGAAGCAGAAGGATTGTAGAGTTTAAAACAGCTTAATGAGGGCTTTCGTTCCCTCTTTACATTTTTTTACACCTGCATGGCGCTTTTTGGACTTATCTCGGACTTACCACTATTTATTATTTTGCTTATAAAGAAATACATCGTGAAATCAATATAAAACAATAAAAAAATATTACTACGTAAAACCGTAGTAATATCAACTAAAAGGGGTACCTTTTTTCCCATATTCATAAAGCACCAATGGGGAGTTTCGAAAACCGGACAGACTCGTGTTGTAACCAGCATTAGATTGTGCATCACGCCACTTATAAGCAGGTACAACTCGGCAATTGGTTCGGATCCAGTTGATTATCGAGGATTGTTCGTTTCCACGTGTCTCTTCTTGAAGCAAGAAGTAGCGGATTTGACCAACACTAGCCATCTTTTGCAGCTTCTCAACTGTTAATGCAGGGTCACTCCCTTTAAATCCCCCCATCGCCATGACAGGCAGATTGGTATCAAGTAATAAAGGTGCCGCTGAGGTAGCGTCTAAAGTAGCTGCCAGAAAAGTTCCTTTCCGATAATTCGCTTTTAAATAGTTTTCTAGGTTAGGATTTGACATCTTCTCCTTCCATGCGCTTTGAGTTTTAAGTTCTGGACCCGCAAAAGGTTTTGTTACTGAGCCTCCATATTGGATTGGCGATACGGCCCATACGGCTGGAGCAGTAACTAAAGCCAAAACACCGGCAAAAACAGCAATAATAGCTAGCCCTCTCTTGCCTATATCCTTTAAAATTAGCAAACAAACCAATGAAAGAAATGCCAGAACTTCAATTACAAGTGAAAGCGGGATACGTAATTCTGGATACATCATAACTACTGAAATTTCAAAGCCCACATTGCCTATCAAAGCGAGAGGTAAAAACCAGGATCCTCTTTTGTTTTTCGTTTGCCATCGTTCCCACATATCTTTAAGACCAATACCAGCTAGTGCAGCAATACCCGGAGCCAGCATGACCATGTAGTAACTATTTAACATACCTGCAATATGACTGAAAAAAATGAACATCGTTAATACCCAAACAAACCAAAAAATGACCATTTGGCGCTTTCGATCAAAAGGAGCACGAAAACGTGAGCCCCAGAAAAACGACACTACACTAATTAAGACGACTGGCAATAACCAGCTAAGCTGTCCAACAAGCTGAGGAGTGGTAAATAGCCTAAGAAGACCTGAGCTTCCAGTTTGTCTACTCTTTAAAAAATGGTTTCCATTGGATGGCATATTCTGTACGATCTGAGAATTGTGATCAATTGTTTGTTCTCCAATAGAAGAATGATTATTAAAGCCATCATTTCTGTCGAATCCGCCTACCTTGCTGTCTGCGTGCAGACCTTGCCTCGCCCATAAATGTCCATATGCGCCATGTTGCTGCCCAATCAATCGATTGACCCCATTGTACCCAATTGCCAATTCAACCATTGAATTATTTTGCGTACTCCCAACATAAGGGCGCTGATTTGAAGGAATCGAATCAACGATTACCGACCATGAAAAGGACACAACTGCAAGAACTACTGTGGCGCATAATAAATGTACTATTTTTTGACGCCAGGTTAATTTAACAGAGAGCATATAAAACAGATAAAAGGCTGGAAGGACTAGGTAAGCCTCCATCATTTTAATGTTAAACCCAACTCCAACTAGGAAAAAAGCGAACAGCAGCCATTTTAATGGCCTCTCTTCTGTTGTCTTGCTAATCGCCCATGCTGCTATCAATGTAACAAACATAAGCATACTATCTACCTCATTGGTTCGGTCTGTAGCTACCACAATGGGAGTAATCGCTAAAAATAGCGCTGACAGCAATCCAGCTCCAGCTCCGAACACACGAGCCACAAGATGGTATAACAAAGCTACTGATAACACCCCTGCCAAGGCTTGGGGGAGAAACAAGCTCCACCCTTTAAATCCTAAGAGATAAGCACTCAACGTTTGCAGCCAAAATCCAACAGGCGGTTTATCTATTGTTATAAATCCCTTAGGATCAAATGAATTAAAGAAAAAGTTGTGCCAACTTACCAGCATGCTTTTTACTGCAGCAGAATAATAAAGATTTCCATCCCCCTCTTGACCTAACTTATAAAAATTAAGAATAAAAGACATCAACAGGATTGCTGACAATCCAAGATATTGCCACTTAAATTTTAATCTTGCTTGGCTCATCATATCTCACCAGTTACCTTCATTTTTTTTGTTAAAAGAACCAACTTAATTGTAGTTGATTGTAATTAACCTCTTTTAAAAATTTAATTAAATTTTACTTACGAATCTATTAATTATAAGTAACTCTCTTAAGTACACTTTGTTTTTTCTTTCATAGATTGTTGTTTTTCGTATAGATGTTAAAATACGTATTCAGTTGGTCATCATGGCATCTTTTCGTCCACTTTTCGAAAAGTAAATAGACTGAACCTTGTTATGCTTTTGAATTTCGTTACGAATAGCAACAAAGTTTACGAAAAGAGCCTTCAAGAAAAAAAAGCATGCAGAAAATAATATTTCTCTGCACGCTTTTTATTTAACGATTATATTGACTCTTGATGCGTTCTCTTAGTTGCAAACATGTATTGCCCAAACGTCTTCCTTATCGATAAAACAATTCCCATGGCAATCATATTTGAAAACAATGAACTCCCTCCATATGTTAAAAAGGGAAGTGAAATACCTTTAACAGGCATTATGCCAACCACCATACCTATATTTTGGAAAATTTGGACTGTTATACTAAAAGCAAGTCCTGTACAAACATAGGCTCCAAAGCCAGTCTCTGATTCATGCCCAGTTCCAACAATTCTATATATTAACAGGAAGAACAATATAATAACTAATGATGCACCAAAAAATCCAGTTTCCTCTGCAACAGTGGAAAAAATAAAATCTGTATGTTTTTCAGGAACATAGACACTACCATTTAGGATTCCCTTGCCATAAATTTCACCGCTGCCGACAGCGAGCAGCGATCGCTGAGTTTGATAGGCATCATTACTGTTCCCTGCTGGATTTAACCACCCAATAATCCTTGCTTGCTGATGGGGCGAAAGAAGCGGGATTAAATCTTTATAAATCACATTGGGATCATAATAATACAGATACAAAAGTGTGCCTATTACAAGAAGCGGGATAACCGCAAAAATAGCCAACATTCTTTTTTGAAGCCCAGATAAAAAGAGCATACTGACAATCGCAACAAAAAATAAGAACACCATTCCCGTATCCGGTTGAATATACACAATTAGGGACGGAGGGATGGTTATAAGTAAGATTTTACCTACAAGCAGCAAGTCCGTTTTCATTGTTTTTTCAGAATAAATTGCATTATGTTTAGTTATGATTCTGGCAACTAATATAATTAATGCAATTTTAAAATATTCAGATGGCTGGATAGAACCTAGCAAAGGGATGCTAAACCATCGTTTAGCTCCCAAAATCATAGGGGCAATCCTGCTTGGCGAAAATTTCAAAGCAATTAAAGAAATAAAGAAAAAAATATAGGATGGCCAAGCTAATTTTTGGATTTGATCAATATCTAACCATGCGATCAAAATTAAGATGACAAAGCCAATTATATAGTTAATCCCCTGCTTTAATGCGAAATTCACCAGCCCATACTCGCCTGTCCTTTGACTGCTGTAAATAAACACGATACTTAAAATACTAAATATAATCAATATCAGTATGATGAATCCATCTAGTCTACTATAAAGATCTGTCGTTTTTGTTTTCATTTTCATCACCTACTATACAAGACAAAAACATCTCCAATATTTAATCAGCAAAAGTATCATATAATACTGAACCACCATAAACCATAAAAATTGAATTAAAATTAATTCATCAATTTTTCATTTATCCTCTGCTTGTCTTGAATATTACGCTCGTAGTTGGGTGTTTTTTGCACATCCCCCGAAAAAAGGGAATAGCACCCTGGCATTCACTTAATGGCGGGTGCTAATGTTTCATGATAATAAAGTTGTTAATATAATATATAGTCTAATCGATTAAAAAATAATAAAATCGTTTAAATCTAAAGGTTTATACAACATTCGCACCCTTTTATGGAGGAACCTGTTACTTTTGGAAACATCCTTATTAAGATAAAAATATACCTATAATAGCGAATGTCATTGCAATAATAACTAATATACTCGCTCTTGAAAATTCCCTCTTCCATCGATGCGTGAACCTTTTTGATATGCTCCTATCATCGCGAATTGCCTCTTTAAATACCTTAGAAAACCTTAATGTTTGCCAGAATATATATAAAAGAATTTGATTAAACATTCAACAGCTGTAAGAAGGCTTTTTTATTTTTTATTTTCTTCTAAGAGCTGTTTATTTTCTT
>NZ_MLYR01000161.1 GCF_001866655.1 Bacillus sp. MUM 116
ACGAAAAACAACAATCTATGCGAAAATAGCCTTTGCTAAAAATTAATAACCAACTTCAACCGATGCAATAACGATGTACATCATATCATTTTTATCGCCTTTTTCCTCGAGGACAATCCCGCTGGTTGTCATCATGCCTCCGTCCATGACTTCTACCGTAACCTTCCCGTATGGCAAGGCTTCTTTTACAGCAGAGATATCAAGTTTTTCTTTATCGCAAGGAACGGCGAGTTTCACATTGACTCTCATATTATCCAAACTGTTGCCAGGGAGCACCGAGCGGATACCAGGCATCGAATTATAGTGAATAGCATTTTTTACAGCACGAATGGCGGCAGACGTAATATCCTGGCCATGTACATCAATTCCCATCCCGGTTTCAATAAACATTAATTTTTCCATTATAGATTCATCTTCCTTCCAATTGCATTTACCACTCTATTTTACCGTTATTAATGAACAATGGTAAATATCATTTTACTTTACAAAGTAGATGAAAAGCTAAAATTGATTATTCAGATCCCCTCAAATTTTAAAATTGAGGGTTTTTATTTTGCATGATTTCTAAAGGCAGCGATAACGGATTCTAAAAAATCCTCCTAGTTTAAATTTGAAGGTATAAGGCAAAAATAGTAGTATCCAAAAAAACTGTTTAAGGAACAACATGACCTTTTTTTGGCTCGCAGATTAACAACTAGTGAGTGATCAATAAATGAGAAAACGCACATTAATGGATCGAAAATTAAACAGACTTACAGACAAAAAGTCTAGTGAACGAGATACTGTGCCTCAAGATTCTACTCCACGTTTTACAGACGACTTAGAATTAAATCTAGAATTAACAAAACAAGAAATCGGTCAAAACTGGGATGTTCATTATCGGGAGTTTAATCTCGGGCGTACCGGAATCGGGGCGTGCCTCATTTTTGTCGATGGATTATCTGATAAAGAACTCATCAATAAACAAATTATTTCATCTTTGATGGTTGAATTTTCTTTAGAATTAAAACAAGACCTATCCACAGTTAGAGGTAACCATCTAAATAAATTTTTAAAAAATCAAGTGATACCGATTAGTGAAATCGAAGAGGTAGGTTCGATCAAAGAGGCGGTTGCTAAAATCCTCACAGGTTCCACCGCACTTATAGTCGATGGATCTTCAGAAGTGCTTATCCTTGGAACCACAAAATTAAAAACAAGGTCGATTGAAGAACCCGTATCCGAGGCTTTGGTACGAGGTCCCCGCATCGGTTTTACGGAGTCTTTAAGAGACAATACCTCACTTATGCGAGGAAATGGTGAAGTTGAAAATCTAACCTTCGTAAATTTTCGAGTAGGGAAGACTTTAAAAAAAGACTTAGTGGTCGCTTACATAAAAGGCATTGTTGACCCGGAATTGGTACAAGAGGTAGAAAAGCGTATTCAAAAAATTGATCTCGATAATATCCCTGAATCAGGCTATGTCGAGCAACTGATTGAGGATAATTACCGAAGTCCTTTTCCACAGGCGCAGAATACAGAGCGCCCTGACCGGGTAATGGCAGGATTAATGGAAGGACGCGTAGCCATTTTACTGGATGGAACTCCTTTTGCGTTAATCGTTCCGGTTACCTTTAGTATGATGCTGCAATCACCGGAAGACTACTATGAAAGATGGATTCCCGGCACGTTTATCCGATTGCTTCGCTATTTGGCAGCCACTCTTACTCTTTTTACCCCAGCGCTCTATATTGCTTTTATCTCGTTTCATCCGGGGATGATTCCGACTAAGCTAGCCATTTCCATCATCGGTTCGAGGTCTGGTGTTCCGTTTCCGGCACTGATTGAAGCCTTATTCATGGAAATCGCGATCGAAATTTTAAGGGAAGCTGGGCTCCGGCTGCCAAAACCAATCGGTCCGGCTATGGGGATTGTCGGTGGGTTAATCATTGGTGAAGCCGCTGTACAGGCAGGAATTGTGAGCCCGATTTTAGTTATCATCGTTTCCCTAACGGCTATTTCATCATTCGCCATCCCGCAATATAGTGCAGGAATTTCGTTACGTATTTTGCGCTTTATTGCGATGTTCTTTTCTGCCGTATTAGGATTGTACGGGGTTATTTTATTTTTCCTTTTCTTAACCGCCCATTTAGTGAAATTAAAAAGCTTTGGTACTCCATATGTGAGTCCGGCCGCACCCTATCGTTTAAGTGATTGGAAGGACTTTATGTTTCGTATGCCCCTGTTGATGATGAAAGAACGTCCGAAAATGAATCATCCGAAAGATAAGATACGGAAGGGATAACTGTTGTGAAAGGAAGAGTAAAAAATGCTCCCACATCCTAAAGATCAAATCACTACTTCCCAGGCAGCCAGTATCGTTATCAACGCTATTCTTGGAACAGGAATCCTCACCTTGCCCAGGGCATCCGTAGATAAGGTGCAAACGCCGGATGTATGGATAACCGTTTTGATAGGCGGGCTATTGGCGATCCTGGCAGGAATTGTTATTGTGAAATTAGGCCAGCAATTTCCGAAAAAAACTTTCTATTTATATAGTCAGGATATTGTAGGCAAATGGGTCGGCCGGTTTCTTGGTCTTCTGGTTACCGGTTATTTTATCGCTACATCTGGTTTTCAAATCCGTTCTCTAACAGAAGTAACAAAATTTTTATTATTGGAGGAAACCCCCAACTGGGCGATTATCCTGCCTTTTATGTTGGTGGGACTTTATTTAATTATAGGAGGAATCAATCCGATTGCGCGGCATTTTGATATTATTTTACCGATTACGGTTGTTCTTTTTTTGCTGGCTATTTTTTTGAGTTTCAAAATATTTGAGTTCGAGAATTTACGTCCAGTATTAGGGGCGGGAGTTATCCCTGTGTTAAAAGGGGTAAAAACAACGGCACTCTCGTTTACTGGCCCTGAGGTTATGCTGTTTCTTGTGGCGTTTATGAGAGAGCCAAACAAAGCAGTAAAAGCTGTTATAGTGGGTATTACGATTCCTTTAATTTTATATATCATTACCGTCATCATGGTCATCGGCGCGTTAACAGCAGATGAAGTCGTCACGAGAACATGGCCGACGCTTGATCTGATCCGAAGCTTTGAAATCTCTGGTTTGATTTTTGAACGATTCGAATCATTGATATTGGCGATTTGGATTATGCAAATGTTTACCATATATACGATTGCACACTATGGAGCGGCTCTGGGCCTGGCGCAAATTTTCAAAAAAAACATCCATCCGATAATGGTTGGATTGGTACCGGTTATTTATCTCATTTCCGTGATTCCTAAAAATTTAAATGATGTTTTTAAGCTTGGGGACGACATTGGGAATGCTGCATTGTTATTATTTGGTGTAATGCCATTGCTCCTTCTCATCATCGCAAAATGGGTGAGAAGAGCACCATGAAGTTCAAACATTCCATCGTCCGAATTCTTTTTGGTTTGTTGGCTGTCCTTTTGCTCTTTTCCCTCACTGGCTGTTGGAGCAGCCATGAAATTGAAGAAATAAGTTTAGGGGTAGGAATGGCCTTCGATACAGGTAAGGAATCTACTACGGAGGAAATGATCAATGAAAAAGGCGGAGGGAATTCAAAAAAGAATTGGATTACTACCACTTATCAACTCATTACGCCGCAAATCGCCAGTTCATCAAGTAAAGAAGGAGAATCCCAAAAATCTTCCTATTTAAATTTTTCTGAAACAGGCGACTCCATCCTTCAACAGGTTCGTGAATTATCATTAAGTACGGATCTTCCTTTTCATGCAACTCACATGAAGGTTATAGTCATCGGGGAAGAGCTGGCAAGGTCTTTCAGTTTACAAGAGTTATTCGATCAATATCTTCGAGATAATGATTTCCGGCCAAGCTGTCTTATGTTGGTTAGTAAAGGGAGAGCGAGCGATACACTCATATCTAAGACAGCGGGAGAAGTTCCAGCCTTTCGTTTATTGGGAATTGTCGATAACGTGTTTCGAACAACAAGGATTTTACCTCCAGTCTCGATTATAAAACTGGATGGTAAGCTCCAATCGGGATCCAGTTTTCTTTTACAGAATGTGGTTTCTGCTAATGGAAAAGTTAAATTTGCAGGAGCTGCCGTGATAGATGGAAAGACGAAAAAACTGCGAGGTTTTTTAAATGAAAAGCAATTGGAGGGCATCACTTGGTTAACTGGCAAGGGAAAAGGCGGTGTTGTGAAAGGCTTTGATCAACAGTCGAAAAGACTGATTATTTATGAGATCGAAACCATGAAAAGTAAAATCACACCCCATGTTAGGGGAAACCACATTTCTTTTGATGTGAACATCGAATCAAAAGGGAGATTATCGGAGCATCGGGTAGCCTCTAGTACACCTTTTGAAAATGCTTTTATTAAAAGGGCGGAAACGTCTACGAAAAAAGCCGTTAAACAATTGGTTGCCCATTCTATTAAAAAAATGCAAGAGGGTTATCAGGTAGACGTGGCTGGTTTTGGTAATCAGTTAAAAATTGACCATCCAAAAGTTTGGGAAAAAGTAAAAAAGGATTGGGATCAAACCTTCAGTAAGGTTCCCATTCAATACAACGTGAAAATAACGATTAAGGGTTACGGGGCATCCGGAAATTACAAATAAGATTTCTACAGATCGACTCTATCTCAAACAAAAAACTTCACGAAACAATGTTCAGTGAAGTTTTTTTGTTTAACATGTAGGCTATTGTTCCGAATGTACCCGGTGTGCTTCAAAATAAAGGACTTGAATAAATTTTTTCGTATTGATTCGAGCTAAAGACGCCGATGGTGCCGAGCCATTCTTCAATTCGGCCATTTTGGTCCTGACACTTGCAAAATCAAAAAACTTTGAAGCATAGTTCTCAAACTTCCAATTCGAAAAATCGGCTAAACCAAGGGATGCCAGATGATTCAGGGATTGATAAATGGCCCGGCGCACCCTTTGTTCGGTTGCTTTAATTTCTTTCTTTAACTCGGCGACTGGGGAAGTGGTTCCTAATCTTTTTTTTGCCAAATCGATAAAAATTTCTTTTAAGGTAGGAAATCGATTATTTAAAATGTCTGTTTGTTGATTTTGATCTAAGTATTCCAGGATGTCCAGTAAATCTTTACTGCCATTTTCACCGGCTATCCCTAATTCCGTTAAGAGGAATTGACCGGAATTCCTGATGTTTTTCTTATTCATCTGTTTTGTTTGTTTTGGTGATGAATCGAATTTAAGAACGTTATGAAGAGATTTGTGAATATCCTGTATCGATTTTTCCAATTGGATTTTTTCGATGACTTTTTGGAGAATCGTTAATACTTCAATTCTGTTGACTGGTTTAATGATATAGTATTCACTGCCGAGCGTGTAGGCTTCAGCAATCAATTCTTTGGATTCCACTTGAGAAATCATAATGATTTTCCCATCGAATCTCGATTTTATTTGCCGAATGGTTTCCAATCCGTCTCGATTTGGCATCAATAAATCAATTAATAAAATCTCGATGTTAAGCATGTTCAGATTGTCACCGTCAATTAATGAACCATCTTCTGCTTCCCCAACAACTTCCCCTAAACCTTCGTCCTCAATGATTTGGGCTAACATCGAACGAACTGCTTCATCATCGTCGATAATATAAAGACGCATCGAATCATCCTTTCTTTATTAAATGATTCACGGGTAATCGAATCATGAAAATCGTTCCTGTTCCTTCTGCCTGATCCTTAACCGTTATTTCGCCTTCAAGTTGATCCATCATTTCTTTGACAAACGATAATCCCATACCAGTAGAGGGATTTCCGGACTGATCATATTTTGAGGTAAACCCTGGCTTAAAAATTGCATTCTTTCGCTTGGATGGGATACCAGGTCCGTTATCGCCGATTTGAAATTCAATCGTTTCTTGATTCTTTTCAATGTTAATCGAAATAGTCCCCGCATTGTCAATTGCTTCTACCGCGTTTGTGACGATGTTATTGATGATCGATAGAAGGGTAAACGCATGGTAGGGAGGATGAGCTCCACGGATAGAATAGTCAATTTGAATTTGTTTCGCTAGTAAATTGGCATATTTTTCGTTCGTCCGTTTTATGATGGAAATCAGTTCGTTCAGCTCCATATAATCAGCGAAACGTTCAACGGAAATGAGCTTCGAGAGTCCGGCAAAAATACGTTGATTATCTTTTTTAATCTCATGAACTTCCCCAGCGATATTTAACGCCTCCCTAGAGAAATCCTCGATAGAATGGGCAATACTCGGAACGTTTTTCAACTCGTATAACCCTTTGTATAAATCATAGGATTTTTTTGTGATGTTCTCGGCATTGACCAACGTTTTTTTTAAATGAATCGTTTCTTCATATAGGTTGGAAATCAACAGGAGCATGTGCTCATTTTGTTTTCGAATTTGTCTTTCTCTTTCTTGTGCCTGATATAGCTGCATGATGGTGAAAAAGCTAAGAACAATAAAATTGTGCGAAATCGCCATTACTAGGATTTCGCTTATCCCCGAAAAATTAATCGTTGTACCTAAAACGATGTATTGTACGGTAAGTTCAACGATATCAGACAGGATTTCGATTAAAATGCCAATCCATCCGATGACCAAAAGCCGGTTATGATATCGCTTGACTCTTGCCATATAAAAGAAACAAGCATAAGCCAAATAAAAGAAAAAGCTTGAAAAATTGGCTTGAAAAGAGCTTGACCAATGAAAATGGTCAGCCTGGAAAAACTCTATCAGGATACGTAATCCTACTATATTTAAAGCGGTCAAAAAACCAGGCAGGACAGGAGGAATCTTCCGGAATAATAACAAAAAGAATAAAAAGGTCGGCACTCCAAAACTGATTCGGAAGGCGGCATTGATTGGATAAAAATTGATTACACCTGCCAATGGTACGGTTATCATCATCAAAATCAGGATAATGATGTCTTTTTTGAGTAGTGGACTGAAATTCAAGGTGATCACTTCCTGTTTGTCTGAACAACAGTATACAGGTAGAAATTTCTGAACACAATGCCAGAGCCGTGTTTAAAAATTTTATTTGAAAAATAAAAAACTTTCTGTAGATATCCGTTTTCTTTTGTAGTCCGGATTATAGAATCAATTATATTTTTCTAGTTTTAATTCGAAAGCGTTTTCTAAGCTGAATATTTAATGAAATTGGGAGATTCCACTTTCATTAAAGTAATAACATTTAAGGAGAGAAGAAATTGGTGCAGGCGATTAAACAAGAAGTTTCTAATCAAAGTATGGATAGGTTGGATGAATGGGTGAACCATTTTCGTTCCTTTGCCCCAGATGGACAATGTGCCAGCTACATTCCCGCTTTGGGGAAGGCAAACCTATTCCAGCTGGGAATTTGTATTGCATTACCAACAGGTTCAACCATCCGGTCAGGGGATTGGCATGTCCCTTTTACCTTGCAAAGTATCTCAAAAATAATCAGCTTTATTGCTGCATGTGTAACCCGAGGTATTGCCTATGTGTTGGATCGGGTTGATGTCGAACCAACGGGTGATCCCTTTAATTCAATCATTCGTTTGGAGATGCATAAACCGGGAAAGCCGTTTAACCCGATGATCAATGCGGGGGCTATTACTGTTGCTTCCATGCTTCCAGGGGGTTCGTCCCAAAGTAAATTGGAAAATGTTTATCAATTAATTGAAAGAATGATCGGAAAACGTCCCAACCTGAATGAGGAGGTGTTTCAATCCGAATGGCAAACTGCTCATCGAAATCGGGCTTTGGCTTACTATTTAAAAGAGACGGGCTTTTTAGAAGCTGAGGTGGAAGAAACAATTGAAGTTTACCTGAAGCTTTGTTCGCTGGAAGTGACTACAGAAGATATCGCCATGATTGGATTGATTTTGGCGCATGATGGATATCATCCCATTCAACAAGTACAGGTTTTGCCTAAAGAAGTGGCCAGACTGACCAAAGCTTTGATGATTACTTGTGGAATGTACAATGCTTCCGGTAAATTTGCTGCATTTGTCGGGCTGCCGGCAAAAAGCGGGGTATCCGGAGGGATCCTGGCCTTAGTTCCGCCAAATAAAAATAGAGATAAACCCTTTCAAGGCGGTTGTGGAATCGGAATTTATGGACCTGCAATTGATGAGTATGGGAATAGCTTGACAGGTGTTAAGTTATTAAAGCATCTAGCACAGGAATGGGATCTCTGTATTTTTTAAAAAAAATATCTTAACAAGAAAGAGGTTGAATGGTTGAACAATCATTTACAAAGAAGGATGGGAGCCTTTGCCTTAACGATGGTGGGGATAGGCTCGATGATCGGATCCGGCTGGTTATTTGGAGCTTGGAGAGCGGCGCAAATCGCTGGCCCTGCAGCGATTTTTTCCTGGCTTATCGGAATGACCGTTATTTTATTTATCGCCCTTTCTTATTGTGAATTAGGCTCGATGTTCCCTGAAGCGGGGGGAATGGTGAAATACGCATTACTCCCATGGATCGTTTATCGGTTTTCTCGCCGGCTGGTCCAATTAACTTATTCTGTATGATGGGTGTTTCTTATTTAGGAAGTAACAAGTTTGGCGGAAAGAACATCATCCCATATGGCTGGGATATGCTCCTCATTGCTGGCCTATCGCTAGTGTTTTATATTTGGGGCTTTAAGAGCGGGTTTGAGACAGAATATCTTCATTAAGCAAGCAAACTGAATGAAGAAATAAGGATCAGTGAGGAAGCAATAGCCACAGAATCATTGGAAGAAAAAGCTGTTTAATTGGTTTATTAGGGACGAATGATGATTAATCATGGAAAGAGGTATTATTCATGTGGGTGATTACGGTCTATTCAAAAAACAATTTTAATATGTTTGAGTTTGATACAAAAAAAGAAGCAAAAGAAGCCTTCGAAAAAATGAAAGGCTTTAAAATCCTTACTGAGGTTATTTATTTTAATGATGTTTGTTTTGTTGAATAGTTTAATATACTGACAGTTTTGAGGGCAGCTAAGACCCTATTCAATGTAAAAAGAGGAGGTTGCATAAACCTGACGGGTTCCGTTTCCTATCACAAACATTAAAAGTGTAAGTTAAAATGAGTGCCAATTTGCATATGAAATTGACACTCATTTTTTATTGGAATAAAGCCATTTGTGCCGAAATTACATAAAAATTTGTATAGGAAAATGCACCCCAAATTGTAGGGGTACAATGGCTGTTGTACCCCTACAATTTTACCTTCAATTTGGTATACAATTTGTCTTACAAAAAATGCTACACAACACATATTAATTGGATATATATGTTAAGATGAAGTCTTATCCTTAATTGAGTAACCAGTGATATTTAAAATAGGCGGAGATTTTTCGGTTAGTCCGCAGAATAGAGCTCGGTCTGGGGTATATAAGCGGAGGTTTTCCGATTAAGCAAAGCGAAATTCCCTATTTTCACATTTTTCAAGTCAATAGTCGGAATCTTTCCGTCTATTTAAGCAATTTTTAATCTTATTTCCTAATTAAGAGAAATTTCTCCGCTTATTTATCAAACCACGCTGATTCCCTCATCTCTTTTATGGTTGGCGGGAGCAGATAATTGAAGAAGAGAATGTACCGCTATCAAATAAAGAAAAAATTTTATTGAAGAAAGCTGTTTTCTGGTCACGAATTAGGTATGGTGTAGGAGTTGTTATGTGTATAAGAATGTTATTCATTATCTTGTATTAATAGATAAATTAGTAGCTTATTTCCATTAACAGGTAGCGATTCTTGAAGAATTAGGAATCGCTTATTGAAGTAACAGGGGCGATATGTTCAATGAAAAAAAACGGATATTAAAAATGGCTCAGGATAGTGAACTGAGCCATTTTATTTTTAATTGCAAAAACAGATATAAAAGGCAGTACAAATTGGGATGCATTTTTGATTGCATTTTCGGGTTTTGTGACAGGAAACGGAACCCGTTAGCAAAAACCTCCTTTTTCTATTGTTGTTTCTATCATTATAGAGTTTGCTTACATAAACCTCTTTTTAGTAATGTAATCTCCAACGAAAAGGCTTTCATGGCTTGGTTCATCGGTACATCCTTCGCAAATACAGCAACAAGATTTCTCATTGTTACGGCCATCATGATTCTAAAAATGTGATGCAATTCTTCTTCGTTTGTTACGTTCAAATTTTCAGAATTGATGGAGTTAATGACCCCAAAAAATCTATTTTTTGCTCTCTCCTCAAATATATTCTGCGTAATCGTTTTTTCGATTCGATAATTCATGTTTAAAAAGGTATTTTTAAAATATTGGCGATTTTCCGGTTCTTCAAAGGCGATTAGAGTGGATTTAAACCAATCGAGAAAGGATTGGAATAAATCGCCATTATTCATGTTTAAAATGGAAATGAAGCGCTCATGATTCCGTTTGGAATGTTCATCCAATAAAAAATAGAAAAGGTCTTCTTTATCCTCAAAATATTGGTAAAAGCTCCCTCTTGGTATACCGGCATCTTTAATAATATTGGAAATGGATGCTTCATATAAAGGAACCCTCGAAAATTCCTTCTTCGCGGCCTTTATCAAAGATTCTTGCTTTTCTGTTGATAAATTTAAAAAGGTTGGTTTTGGCAACGGTTTCACTCCTTACATCAAACGACAATATGTCACAATTTTATTTAAATATATGATAATAGACCTAATAAACATTGTCAATGAATGTATGACAATGTGTCATTTTTTTATTGACACCCAGATGTACACTGAGTATAATTTAAATTTGTAAATGTCATTTCGTATACGAAATATTCCAATCGGAATGCTTTGGAGAACAAAAGAAAGGAGAGAAACGATGGCAGTACTGAATAATGAGATATATGATTCATATTTAGCAATCAATAAAGCCATCAAAAGACTGATAAAATTTGATGCGGATCGTTTGGGGATTACAACGGTCCAATTAAAGGTCATCCACAAACTTGCCTCTAATCCCGATATCAGTTTGGGAGAGCTCGCTGAAAAATTAAGAATGACAAGCAGTACCGCAAGCAGTGTAATTGAACGTTTAGTTCAAATCGGTTTGGTTGAAAGGGTGACACCTCCTGAAAATCGGAGGGTTGTCTCGATTCACTTAACGGAAAAAGGGAAAAAGATATTAGATCAGTTTTATTCTTCGGATTCAATATTCATTAAAAAGACGAACGATGTCCTTAAATTATCCGAGAGAGATATCTCAGAACTGATACGTTTGCAAAAGATTATCCTAAAGAAGCTATCAATAGAGGAGGAATAAGGTAAATGAGTGCGAAGCGTTTACTTTTAATCAACATTATTTTATTACTTGTCCTAGTAGGGGGTGGCTTTGGAATTTATGCCTACTACAATAAAACGGTCAATTATTTAACGACTGAAAATGCCCAAATTGCTGGACAACAAGTAACGATTGCTGCAACAGCTAATGGGAAATTAACGGACTGGAAAGGCAATGTTGGCGACCATTTTTCAAAAGATGATAAAGTTGGAACCATTACTACAACCGATGCGGATGGAAAACCTGTAAAAATGAATGTTACACTTCCAACGGATGGAACGATTGTACAAAGTAATGCTGTTCAAGATTCGTTTGTAGCGGCAGGTACTCCACTTGCGCAAGTATATGATTTGAATAAACTATGGGTAACAGCAAATATTGAAGAAACAAGTATTGATGAAATCGCAGTAGGACAGGATGTCGATATCTATGTGGATGCTTTTCCAAATAGCATATTAAAGGGAAAAGTAAAACAAATCGGCTTAGCAACATCGGGGACATTCTCTTTATTACCAAGTACCAATACGACAGGTAATTACACAAAAGTTACACAAGTTGTTCCTGTAAAAGTATCCATTGATGATAATAAAGGTGTTGCCATTGTCCCTGGTATGAACGTAACCGTGCGAATTCATAAGTAGGTGATAAAATGTCCATATATATCACGGGTTATGTTATCTTAGCCATATTGGTGTTACTGATTATAAATTTTTCGATGATCAAGCAAAAAAAGAAAAATGCGATTCCTGCGAAGGAAATCGAACAAGAGGGTAGGGAAGAACTCGCCCAATCAAAGAATAAGCAGGAAATAATAAAAGAAGAAATAAAAGAAGAAAAGGATATCGAAATTCAGGAAGATATCCAGCAAGATTTATCCAGTCAAGTGGAAGAAATTTTGGAAGATTCAGCGGTTGCAGAACCAGCCTTGGAATATGTTGCGGATGTTGAAATTAAGGAAAAAAGAAAGCAACGACAAAAAGAAAAGGCTGCGGAGGAGAAGGGGAAAGACGGCACTGGAAAAGTGCTTGTCGCGTTAATGCTCGGTGCCTTTGTTGCGATTTTGAATCAAACATTGCTGAATGTAGCCATCCCGCATATTATGAATGATTTAGGTATTTCGGCTAATACAGTACAATGGCTTTCAACCGGTTATATGTTAGTAAACGGGATTGCGATACCGATTACTGCTTTCCTTATTGAAAAGTTTGGAACCCGGAAACTGTTTATCAGCGCCATTTTGCTCTTTACTATAGGATCGTTAGTTTGTTCATTGTCTCCAAACTTTAGTATTCTCATGCTGGGAAGGGTCATCCAGGCCAGTGGTGCTGGTATTATTATGCCACTTTTGATGACCGTATTTTTCGCATTATTCCCACCGGAAAAGCGCGGGAAGGCAATGGGAATCATGGGGATTGTCATGATCTTTGCCCCAGCAATCGGTCCAACCTTATCCGGATGGCTGATTGGCCATTATTCATGGAGATTATTGTTTGACATTGTCATTCCAATTGGTGTGCTTGATTTAATTTTTAGCTTTATGTGGATGAAGGACGTAACGAAAATAACCAATCCGAAATTTGACTTTCCGGGATTTTTATTTTCAACCTTGGGTTTCGGGTTCTTGTTATATGGCTTTAGTGAAGCAGGAAATGATGGTTGGGATAGTTCAACTGTAATCGTCTCCTTAACGATTGGTATTATTTCTTTAGTCGCTTTTGTCTGGCGTGAATTAACGGCTGACAAACCGATGCTTGATTTACGCGTTTTTAAGTATGATATTTTCTCTTTAACCACGGTTATTAGTATGATTGTAAACATGGCGATGTTTGGTGCCATGATCTTGCTTCCGATTTATTTGCAAAATATTCGCGGCTATTCAGCATTAGAATCAGGGCTATTGATGCTTCCTGGTGCGATTGTGATGGGGATTATGTCTCCTATTTCAGGTGCACTATTTGATAAGATGGGGGCTAGATGGCTGGCTGTCATCGGTTTAACCATTACAGTCATTACCACATGGGAATTTACTCATTTGAGTATGACGACAAGCTATGCACATATCATGCTTCTCTATGTTATGAGGATGTTCGGTATGTCCTTTATCATGATGACAGTTATGACAGAGGGACTAAACCAGTTGCCTCGTCATCTCGGTTCTCATGGGACTGCAGCTTCCAATACGGCAAGACAGGTTGCCGGCAGTATTGGGACGGCGCTCCTTGTTACGGTGATGTCGACTAGACAAGGAGTTCACTATGGTGAATTTACTAATTCGGTTACGAGTGCCAATCCTTTTATCGCTGATAAATTTTCACAACTTACTCAAGTCTTATCAGGTTATACCCACATTCCGGCTGCTGCAGGAAAACAGCTTACAACCTATTTGGTTTATGGGCAATCGATGCAGCAGGCGACCATTGATGGGATCAATGATGCGTTTATTGTTGCAACAGGAATTGCATTTGTCGCTTTGGTTTTAGCCTTTTTCATCAAACGTGCTAAGGTAAAAGGGTAAGAGATGTAAGGAATAACTAGGAAAGGTTCTTTCATCGAGGCCTTTTCTGGTTGTTTTTTATATTTCAAAAGGTTTATCTGCGATGATCTTTTTAATCAACCATCTTTCAAAAACGAAGGGGGAGGAACAAGAATGCTTGATATAGGGCTTTTAATTATCCGGTTAGCGGTTGGACTCACGTTTGTCGGGCATGGGGCCCAAAAATTGTTTGGCTGGTTTGGCGGACCAGGAGTAGTAAAGTTCGGTGAATTTTTAGGGTCGATGGGTATCAAGACCGGCGGAAGAACGTGGGCAATTCTTTGTGGATTATTTGAACTAATTGGTGGTCTGCTTTTTTCATCAGGTATTTTCACCTGGTTTGGAGCCATCCTGATCATTATTGTGATGATTGATGCGATTTTCACCGTACATGGGAAAAATGGCTTTTGGTTAACTGATGGAGGATATGAATATAACTTTATCTTGATTGCAGTTGTACTTGGAGTAGCCCTGACTGGACCTGGTGCTTATGTATTAATGTATAAACCTTAATCATGTTCATCCCCTGATACTTTTAAGATGAACAAAAAGAGACAAAACGAGACACTCGTCTCGTTTTGTCTCTTTTTTTTAGAATTTTTCCACCAAGAGTATTGGAGAAATCCACTTTTGAAGGTTGGCATGGATTTTGCATTAATAAATGGTGTAATCAAATTTAGGCAGGGAGGCTGAAATCATGAGAACATTGGAAAGCCAAAATGTAGTTTTAACAAAGGAAAAAGCGCAGTGGATGTATCAAAAAATGCTGGAAATCCGAAATTTTGAGGACAGAGTTCATGAGTTATTTGCAACTGGAATCTTGCCAGGGTTTGTTCACTTATATGCAGGGGAAGAGGCAGTTGCCATTGGGTTATGTGCCCACCTAAATGATAAAGATAGTATCACCAGTACGCACCGTGGGCATGGCCATTGTATTGCCAAGGGTTGTGATTTGAGTGGAATGATGGCCGAAATTTATGGAAAGGTCACAGGTTTATGTAAAGGGAAGGGCGGTTCAATGCATATTGCCGACCTGGATAAAGGCATGCTTGGTGCTAATGGGATTGTCGGTGGCGGTTTTCCACTAGCATGTGGTTCTGCGTTAACAGCAAAGTATAAAAAGACTGACAATGTAAGCGTTTGCTTTTTTGGGGATGGGGCTCAAAACCATGGAACATTCCATGAAGGAATCAATCTGGCTGCGATTTGGAAGCTGCCTGTTGTATTCGTTGCGGAAAATAACGGCTATGCAGAAGCAACACCATTTAACTATGCCTCCAGCTGTAAATCAATCGTTGATCGGGCGATTGCCTACAACATTCCTGGTATTAAGGTGGACGGCAAGGATGTATTAGCTGTCTATCAGGCTGCAGAAGAAGCGGTTCAACGAGCACGTCGCGGCAAAGGTCCAACACTCATTGAATGTGTGACCTACCGCAATTATGGACACTTTGAAGGGGACGCGCAAAAATACAAAACCGATGAAGAAAAGGCAGAGCATAAGCAGGAAAAAGATGCGATTCTCCTATTTAGAAACCATTTATTACGTGAGCAGCTAATGGTAGAAAACGAGTTGGTCTTTTTAGAATCATCTGTTGAAGATGCGGTAAATCAAGCTGTGAAATTTAGCGAAGAGAGCCTCTATCCAAGTGCTTCCGAATTGTTAACGGATGTTTACGTTTCTTATTAACAATCGAAGTAGACCGTAATCAAAATAATTCTGAACCATTTAAAAGGAGGAATCAAGGATGACAAGAAAATTGAGCATGTCACAAGCAATCAATGAGGCGATGAAACTTGCGATGCGTAAGGACGAAAATGTGATTCTAATGGGAGAAGACGTAGCGGGCGGAGCAGAAGTCGACCACTTGCTGGATGAAGATGCCTGGGGAGGTGTCCTCGGGGTTACAAAAGGTCTTGTACAGGAGTTTGGCCGTGAACGAATTTTAGATACTCCGATTACTGAAGCAGGGTATATGGGTGCAGCGATGGCAGCTGCTTCCACCGGTCTAAGACCGATTGCAGAGTTAATGTTTAATGATTTTATTGGAAGCTGCCTGGATGAAGTATTAAATCAAGGGGCCAAGTTCCGTTACATGTTCGGAGGTAAGGCCCAAGTCCCAGTCACGATTCGGACCATGCATGGTGCCGGCTTTAGAGCGGCTGCCCAGCATTCTCAAAGTTTATATGCATTGTTTACAGCTATCCCAGGTATAAAAGTAGTTGTGCCAACCACACCATACGAAGCGAAGGGTTTACTGCTCGCTGCGATTGAAGATAATGATCCAGTCATCTTCTTTGAAGATAAGACTCTCTATAATATGACAGGTGAAGTGCCAGAAGGTTATTATACGATTCCAATTGGAAAAGCGGATATTAAACGGGAAGGATCGGACGTTACGATTGTAGCTGTAGGGAAAATGGTTCATACCGCTTTAGAAGCTGCCGAACAGCTTGCAGCAAAAGGGGTTGAAGTGGAAATCGTCGATCCTCGCAGCTTGTCGCCGCTAGATGAAAAAACGATTCTTTCCTCTGTAGAAAAAACAAATCATCTTGTCGTAATTGACGAAGCGAATCCAAGATGCAGTATTGCCACTGATATTGCTGCACTTGTTGCCGATAAAGGCTTCGATTATCTTGATGCGCCAATTAAACGAATCACTGCGCCGCATACACCTGTGCCGTTCTCTCCGCCATTGGAAGATCTGTATCTCCCGAAAGCCGAGAATGTAGCAAGGACCGTATTAGAGCTTTTAGGCACACCTCTTGAAGTGTAAATCGCAGATCAGGAAGGAGAGATAAACATGGCAGTAGAAGTCGTAATGCCTAAACTGGGAATGGCCATGAAAGAAGGCACGGTGTCGTTGTGGAATAAAGCGGTTGGGGATTCTGTTGAAAAGGGAGAACCGATTGCAAGTGTGAATTCTGAGAAAATTGAAATTGATGTGGAATCTCCTACAGAGGGAACTGTATTGAAAATTGCTGTTTCCGAAGGTGAGGGTGTACCTCCTGGAACGGTCATTTGTTATATCGGAAATCCCGGGGAAGAAATAGGTGCTCAGACAATTTCAGCTTCCGAACAGAAGACTGGAGTGGAAAATCAAGAACTCTCTAATGATTTAAATTGTTCTGTAAACCAAGCTAAAGCCCGAGGAGATAGAGTGAAAATTTCTCCCGTAGCTAAAAAAATGGCAGAGGCAGCTAACCTAGATATCGAGAAAATCAAAGGAACCGGCCCTGGAGGAAGAGTTACGAAGGAAGATGTTCAAGAAGCATTAAAAGCCCAACGTGAGCTTCAAACGGTACAGCCAAAAGAAACGAGGATTGAACCACAATTAGTATCTGCACAAAAGACACAAGCACAGCAGGTTCCGTTTAGTGGAATTCGCAAAGTGATAGCTGGCAGAATGCACGGCAGCCTGCAAAAAACGGCTCAGCTGACCATGAATATGAAAGTGGACGTAACCGAGCTGATTGCTTTACAAAAGCAAACGGCTGATGTGGTTCAAAAGAATTTTAACAATAAACTAACCGTTACCGATTTTATTGCCAGGGCCGTTGTGCTTTCCCTTAAGAAGCATCAGGATATGAATAGTGCTTTGATCGAGGATAAAATCCATTTGTTTAAACAGGTCCATCTCGGTATGGCGGTTGCCCTTGAAAAAGGGTTAGTGGTTCCGGTCATTCGCCATGCTGAAAATTGTTCGTTAAATGATTTATCTCGGAGCATTAAAGAATTGGCTCAAAAGGCCCGTCAAGGCCAGCTTTCAAATGAAGACATGCAGGGCTCCACGTTTACCATCAGTAATTTGGGCGCCTATGGTGTGGAGCACTTTACTCCAGTGTTAAACCCTCCTGAAACAGGTATTCTTGGTGTTGGTGCTGTCTTTGACACTCCGGTTTATGTTGGTGAAAATTTGGAAAGAAGAAGTATTTTACCGCTTAGCCTGACATTTGATCATCGTGTACTAGACGGCACTCCTGCGGCAGCTTTTTTACAAACCGTGAAACAATATTTGGAAGTACCCATCACCATGCTAATTTAGAAAGAAGGGATATCTATGGCTTCAATCATCATTATTGGTGGTGGTCCTGCCGGTTATGTGGCTGCAATTACTGCAGCACAGCAGGGGCAGGAAGTGACCATCATTGATCAAGGATCACTTGGGGGCACTTGTTTAAATGAAGGCTGTATGCCGACAAAGTCTTTACTGCATAGTGTTGAAGTCTACAGCCAGTTTAAACACGCGAAGGATTTCGGTATCCTTCTTCCGGACGGACAAATTGAAATGGATTGGAATTTGGTCCTCAAGCGAAAAAATAAGATTGTTTCAACGCTTGTTCAGGGAATTCAATATTTAATGAAGAAAAATAAAATCAAGGTCATCAAAGGAGCTGCCTCCTTTGTAACCAGTCGCCTTTTACGGGTTGAAGCTGCAGGCATGCAAGAAGAAATCAGTGCCGATAAAATCATAATTGCTTCAGGCTCGGAACCGATCGCCCTGCCATTTGCTCCATTTGACGGGCAATGGGTGGTTCATAGTGGTCAAGCCTTATCGCTTCCATCGAATCCTTCCTCATTACTGATTATTGGCGGCGGGGTCATCGGCTGCGAATTTGCCAGTATCTATAGCAGATTAGGGGCAAACGTGACCATTGTTGAGATGGCAGACCAGCTGCTGCCAGGAGAAGATCATGATATTGCCTCTGTCTTACATAAGCAGTTGGAAACTGATGGCGTAACCATTTACACTTCGACATCACTAAAAGAATTGAATCGTGAACAAAAAATGGCTTATGTGGAAAATGAACAAGGAATTCAGGCGATTCAAGCAGAATTGGTTTTGGTTTCAATCGGACGTAAGCCGAGGGTAAATGGCCTCGGACTCGAGAATATCGGAGTCGATTTTTCGCGGCAGGGAATTCAGGTAAATGATCAAATGCAAACGAATTTTCCGAACATCTATGCCTGTGGGGATATTATCGGCGGTATTCAGCTGGCACATGTGGCCTTCCATGAGGGAACGGTGGCTGCATTAAATGCTTCGGGGAAGGAAGCACGAGTCAATTATCGGGCTGTACCTCGCTGTATTTACACTTCTCCTGAAATTGCAGGTGTCGGACTAACAGAAAAACAGGCAAGAGATCAATATGGCGACATACGGGTCGGGGAATTTCCATTTGCTGCAAATGGGAAGGCATTGATTGCGAATGAACGCAATGGAAAAGTAAAGGTACTCATCGAATCAGAATATGGGGAGATCCTTGGAGTATCGATTGTGGGCCCGCATGCGACCGAACTGATTGGCCAGGGAACGGTGATGCTGCAAGCAGAATTGACAACGGATACGATGGGGGATTTCATCGCTGCCCATCCGACTTTATCAGAAGCCGTTCATGAAGCCGTGCTAAGTGCGGTTGGCCATGCTGTACATGCATAAGAATCGCATTACCTCTCCTTGAAAAACTTCGCACAAAACGCGAAGTTTTTTTAATTTTCTATATAATCTGTGTTATCCGTTGAAAGCGGATTCGTAATTTAATATAATTGAAAATGGAAAGTACCTCGATTTGAAAAACTACTTTTATACTCCAAATTTCTTCTCATGTTGTACGTCAAGATCTCAATCTATGTGGCTATTATTTACTCTGATTAGAGGAGGCTCTATGAATACTACTTTATCTCTGGATACGTGGATGCGTTTTATCAAAGAGGGTGTTTTGGATACAGCCCGGTTAAACAAACGGATTTTGGAATCATGGTATCGCTGTAAAAAAGAGCAGGTCAACCCCTATTTAAACAGTGGAAGACATTTATTAACAAAAGAACAATTACATTCCATTAAAAAAAAGAATTCGAATTTAATAGAAATTGCTGCCCCCTATTTAAAGAATTATGATCAGGCAATCAAAGACTCTGGGATGATGGCCTTATTAGTGGATCCGGAAGGATATGTCCTGTCCCTTACGGGTAATGAAAAAACCTTAATGGATGCGCGAAAAATTAATTTTGTAGAGGGAGTACGCTGGACAGAGTGTGAAGTAGGGACCAATGCAATTGGTACCGCCCTGCAAACAAAAGAAGCCGTAATGATCAATGGGGCGGAGCATTTTTCTGTCGCCTCCCATCAATGGAGTTGTTCCGCAACACCTATTTTTGATGATAACGGTAATCTGATGGGGGTCATCGATGTTTCTTGCCCCATTGAGCATTCTCATCCCTTTATGATGGGAATGGTGACTTCGGTTGCCTATGCGATTGAAAAAGAATTTACCATTCGCTCAAACCAAACGGAAATTGCCCTCATCAAACAAGCAACTCCATTGGCCGAGGCCAATCACAACCAGTTGTTCATCGTCTGTAATCAAAAACAAACCGTCGTAGCCGCAAGTAAACGATTTCGTGAAAGTTTCCCCGAATTCATGGGTAGAAATCTTCATGAAGTTTTATCCAATGGTTTTGAAATTCATTTTGAAAAGCCAATGAGTTCAAATGATAATGGTTACCTAATCGGAAGCGGATTTTTCCTATCAGAAGTACATACGTCCCATTATCCCTCCAATATTCCAACATCAACGCCTTTCTGTTTTAATGGAGAGTGTGGGATCAGTGAGATTTTTCAAAAAACGTTAGAAAAAGTCAAACTCGTTGCGCCAACAGAAGCAACGGTATTTATATCCGGAGAAACCGGTTCAGGCAAAGAACTGATTGCCCGTGCGATTCATGACAATAGCCCTAGAAAAAACGGCCCTTTTATCTCCCTAAATTGTGGAGCAATTCCAAAGGATTTAATGGAAAGTGAATTATTTGGCTACGTTGAAGGAGCCTTTACCGGAGCAAGAAAGCAAGGATATAAAGGGAAATTTGAACAGGCCCAAAAGGGGACGATTTTTCTCGATGAAATTGGTGAAATCCCGCATACGATGCAGGTGGCCTTATTGCGGGTCCTACAGGAGCGGAAAGTTACTCCGATTGGAAGCATGAAGGAGGTTTTGTTGGATGTACGTGTCATTACCGCAACCCATCGTGACATTACGGAGCTCGTAAGGCAGGGGGGATTTCGTGAGGATCTCTATTATCGTTTGAATGTATATCCAATCTCTGTTCCCCCGCTTAGGCAAAGAAAAGAAGATATCCCACATCTTATTCGTCATATTTGTCAAAAGAATCATTGGAACATCCCGAACCTGGAGGAATTATCTGCAAGTTTACTAGACCATGAATGGCCGGGGAACATCAGGGAATTGACGAATATGCTGGAACGCTTGCATATTATTTCGCCATCTCAAATGTCGGGCCTCGAACATTTTCTTGAATTACTATCTATTCAGCACTCAACGCTTCCTCCAATTAGGAAGCCAGAAGAAAAAGAAGTTGATGAAAGAAAGCTAAATGCAAGGGAAAAGATTCAAAGGGATTTAATGATAGAGGCTCTAAGGAAAACAAAAGGCAACGTAACGGCCGCCGCCAAATTACTCGATATTCCGAGAAGTACTTTCTATAAGCGTCTGCAAAAGTTTGGAATATAATATAGTAAGAATCGTTTTATTCCTGAATATGTAAAAAAGGGACTTAACCCGGTTGGTTAAGTCCCTTTGAATGTAAAATCTTCTTTATAAATAAGAGGAACCTATTTTTTGTCACTTCCTTGACATTTTTGGATTTTTTTCAATCGAGAAGGATTAGCCTTTTAATCCTTTTTGTACCGATTGATTTATAGATATGAAGTTTTAGAATCCGTAATGGGTACCCCCCGTCACCTTCCCCTCATCATCAAAATGGGTTGGTTCTGATCACCTGGACCGATAAAGTCTAATGCGGCAGGAGAAAATAAGGCAACTTTTCCTTTCGCGCCCTCCAAAAGAATTCGGATGGGTTCTAGAACTCCTTTATCCTGAAAGACATGGCTTCCGAAGCGTATCTTCTTTTTGATTATCCTTGGGTGGGCAGCCACATTTTTTGAATGAAACGTGTTCACAGCAACTGGCTCTTTCGCTTCTTCTTTAAGTTGTACTGATGTTTTCTCTGTTTGTAAAACTTCCTTATCAATCGAAGCGATGATTCCGATTTCACGTTCATTGAATACTAGGACAAATTGATATCCGGCTTCCGTTTTCTTTTGTATAATGGACACTTCATCGGTTACAAACGTAACAAAATCTTCGGATTCGTTCTTGTGTGAGTCTTGAGAGGCTTCCTTTTTCTTGATGACTCGATAATAGGCTTTTGCGCCCATTTCTTCATCTGTGAAATCAAACGGTTTGATACTTTGGGTTGGCACAAAGTATAATTGATGTACCTTTTGTTTGTTGTTCAATTGGACGCATAAAGCAACATCTTCTTTCACCGCCTTTCCCTCTCCACTTGAGAGAGTTGGGACATTCATGTTCATTCCAGGAAATTGAACGAAGATGTAGCGGAAGTTTTTCTTAGGTTGTACATTCTGAAGTCTCATAAACTCACAACCTTTCCGAAATTTTACGAGGGGGGTATTCCTCTTAATAGGTAAATTCGATATTGATTGTTTCTTTCCTTTTTAATTATGTAGGGTTTTTATCGTCACTTTCTTATCAAATACGAGGCTTGCTCCCAATTGTTGAGTAATTTAGAGCAGAACTCCTATCGAAAAACAAAGAATGAACCGTTTTTTGTCGTTTCTTTCTAAGTTTATTTTAAAACTAAGTAATTTGAATTGCCTTTTTTTTGAAAAAATTGCGTATTTAACATGGATTTGGATGAAAATTTTGAAATTATGTGTTAAAAAACATATCTGATTTATCCACAATGTGTTATCCTAGCTTATATACAACTTTGGGAGGTAAGAGAAATGCAAGTCACTGCAGAAAATGCAAAAAAAGACAAACCTACACCTGCATTTTCAAGAACGAATCCATTTCCGGCAAAAGTTCTTAAAAATGTAAATTTAAATGGGGAAGGTTCAAGCAAAGAAACAAGACATTTGGAGTTATCCTTAGAAGGGTCAGGCCTTTCTTATGTACCGGGTGATGCCCTTGGTGTCGTTCCTGAAAATGATCCTGAACTTGTCGCTGCCCTTATTGAGGAAATGCACTGGGATGGTCAAGCGGTGGTCACTATTAATAAGCAAGGTGAAACTTTGCCATTGAAGGAAGCGCTCACAACCTTTTTTGAAATTACCCTTTTAAATAAAAAGATTTTACAACAGTCAGCTTCGTTCACAGAGAATGAGGCGTTACAAAATCTTGTGTTGGTTGAAAATGCAGCCCAACTAAAAGAATATTGCTATGGCCGCGATTTGCTTGATATGCTACGTGATTTTGGTCCATGGAAGGCTTCATCCCAAGAAATCGTTTCTCTTTTAAGAAAAATGCCGCCACGTCTTTATTCGATTGCTAGCAGTTTTACCGCTCATCCTGGAGAAGTGCATTTAACGATTGGTGCTGTACGATACACCTCAAACGGACGCGATCGTAAAGGAGTTTGTTCGGTTTTATGTGCGGAACGTCTTAAAGATGGCGATACAATTCCAGTATTTGTTCAACCAAATAAACACTTCCACCTGTCAGAGTCCGGGGAAAGTGACATTATCATGGTTGGCCCTGGGACAGGCATTGCACCATTCCGCTCCTTTATCGAGGAACGTGCCGTAAATAAAGCAACCGGCCGGACATGGTTATTCTTTGGTGACCAGCATGCTGCAACGGATTTCCTCTATCAATCTGAGTTAGAAAAATATCAGCAAGAGGGAGCAGTGACAAAATTAGATACTGCGTTCTCCCGTGATTCAGAGAAAAAAGTTTATGTCCAACATAAAATGCTTGAAAACAGTCAAGAATTGTTTGCATGGTTGGAAAAAGGAGCTATTTTCTACGTTTGTGGCGATAAGGAACACATGGCGAAAGACGTCCATGAAGCGCTTATTACTGTGATAGAAAAAGAAGGCGCAAGGGCACGTGATGCAGCTGAAGCGTATTTAAAAGATATGCAACAGAACGGCCGTTATCAGCGTGACGTTTATTAATATTATTGGAAGGCAACGATCTTATGGTCGTTGCCTTTTTTGTGCCTAAGCGTATCTTTTTTTTAGCAGTTTTATACCTGCTTTACTTTAATTTAACGTTTAATTAACGGCTAATTAACAATGCATTGTTAGAATTTAATTCGAAAGCAGGAATGAACCTGTAATTCATCTTAATTTACTAATTGAATGGGGATGACCTGAATTGAAAAAGAAAGCTGTAGTTGGATTAGTTGCGACTGGTATTGTAGCAATGGGTTCACTATTCTCCACTTCACTACCAACATATGCGGCACAAGAGAAAATAGCGGTAAAGAGTAGTGTAACAGCAAATACACCATACAATGTATTTAACAAAAAGATTGATGTAAAAACGACAACACCTATCAAACATGTTGTTGTTATTTTTGGTGAGAACGTATCTTTTGATCATTATTTTGGTACCTATCCCTATGCACTAAATATAAAAGGAGAACCTAAGTTCACTCCTAAGACAAGTACGCCTGAAGTAAATAATTTATTAACACCAAAAGATTATAACGGGACTCAACCGGATATCGCTAAGACTAACCTTATTACCAATAATCCAAACGCAGCCAATCCAGTTCGGCTAGACCGTTCACAAGCAATGACGGCAGATATGGATCATGCTTATCATGATGAAATTGCGGCTGTTAATGGCGGGAAAATGGACAAGTTTGTTGAGACGGTTGGAAGAGGGTCAAATCCTAATATTGTTATGGACTATTATGATGGGAATACCGTCACCGCGTTGTGGAACTACGCTCAAAATTTTGCAATGAGTGATAATTCCTTTGGAACTACCTACGGTCCTTCTACACCTGGTGCATTAAACCTCATTTCTGGTGAAACTCACGGTGCTACCCTGTATGACAAGGATGGTAAACAAACGGGTGATGTTAAGAATGAATTTGAAAATGGAACCGTGACTGGTGATCCGGACCCATTATTCGATAAGGCTGGAAAAGGTCTAAAAGTTAAAATGGATGAAACAAATAAAAACGTTGGTGACCTTTTGAATGCAAAAGGAATTACTTGGGGATGGTTCCAAGGCGGATTTGCTGATACAACTGCGAAACATACAAATATTGAAGGAGCATCGGTTACGGATTATAATCCACATCATGAGCCATTCCAATATTATAAGTCAACTGCAAACCCAGATCATGTGACATCAAGTTCGCCTGATCTGATTGGTAAAACAGATCAAGCAAACCACCAATATGATATGAAGGATTTCTGGACTGCTGTAGATAACGGGAATTTGCCAAGTGTCAGCTACCTAAAAGCTCCAAATTATCAGGATGGTCATGCTGGTTATTCTGATCCTTTAGATGAGCAGCATTTTATCGTTGATACGATTAACCATCTACAAAAAACGCCTGAATGGAAAGATACTGCCGTTGTCATTGCGTATGATGATTCGGATGGTTGGTATGATCATGTGTATGGTCCAAATAACGGTCAAACGGAAGACTCTGGAAAAGCTGGCTATGGTCCAAGATTGCCGCTTTTAGTGGTCTCGCCTTATGCCAAGGGTAACTTTGTAGACCATACCGTAACGGATCAAACATCTATTCTTAAGTTTATTGAGGATAACTGGAATTTAGGACGTATAGGTGGAACCTCATTAGATGCTAAAGCTGGCAGCTTGGCCAATATGTTTGATTTCAATCATGGTCCTCGAAACAAAAAACTATTCTTAGATCCAACAACTGGCCAACCAGTTAAAGCAATTAACGATACCAATAACGAACACTAATCGTAGACAAAGGAGCGCTAACATAACGGCGCTCCTTTGTTTACATTATCTTTCAGAAATAGGATATTCTTTTTGACTATAGATTCCATGTGTACTCATTCCTCACTTTTTTTAAGGTATCCAGCTTTTCATGTCTCCATCGAAGATAAATTGTTTTGCTACATCACCATTTTTTGCATTGACAATTTTTAAAACATCCCTATCACCCATCAGTAAAGTCTCAAGCATCCTAAAAATACTCAGGCAAAAATTTTTCATACAAACACTCCAATATGTGGTTTACTATTAATTTACGCATAGTATAAAATTAGGTGATAGGAAAAAATAGGTAGGAAAGTATTAGTAGAAATAGTATGTGTCTTTCATAGAAGAGATGAAGACCAAAACTGCCTTTTTGAAAAAGAAGGAATGACGGGGATTTATCTAGAAATAGAATGTAAGCGTTCTAAAAGGAGGAATATGAATGCTGACAAATGTAGAATTGAATGAAATAAAAGCGCTTCAGGAAATTTGCGAAAAAGAAGGCGGCTTCCACCTGAAGCTGAATTTTGAAATGCTTAAAAACCGGGCTGAAAATAGTAATGAAGACTTCTTCCATTACGAAGATGGCCGTCTCGTTGGTTTTCTGGGAAGCTATTATTTTGGAAATAAAGTGGAACTTTGCGGAATGGTCCATCCGAAGTTCAGGTTAAAGGGAATATTTTCCCAACTGCTTAAAAAGGGACTTGAGGAAGCGAAGAAACAAAAAGTTGGGACGATTTTATTAAACGCTCCGACAAGTTCCCAATCGGCTAAAGAGTTTTTGAAAAATATCCTCTGTACATTTGCAGTTGCGGAATATCAAATGAAATGGCATAACACTGAATTAGTCGCGGATCCAGCTATAATCGTAAGGCCTTCTATATCAGAGGATGATGGGGAAGCAGAAATCCAGCTTGATGTTTTGGGCTTTGGATTTTTAGAAAATGAGGCACGAGAGATGCATCGGGAAATTAGGGAGAACTGCGGCGAACAAATGTTCATTATTGATGTAGATGGAAGAACGGCAGGGAAAATGAGGGTTAACGAAAAAGATGGTGAGGCGTGGATCTATGGTTTTGTTGTTTTTCCTGAACTCCGTGGTAAAGGTATTGGCAGGAAAGCTTTATCTAAAGTGGTAAAAATGGAGAATCAAAAGGGATTTTCTATTTTTCTGGAAGTGGAGGCCCGAAATGCCCGTGCACTCGGACTCTATGAATCATGTGGATTTAGGAGCTATCATTCACAGGATTATTATGAGTACAATATATAGGAGGTACCGTTCATGCCATCGGGTATGAACGGTTTTTTTTATTTAACTCTGCAATTAAAAAAAAATTTTTTTACGAAAAACCGAATGTATAATAAGCGTCTATATTCCCGTAACGACATTTTTTTGAAAAACATCCTAGGACTTTTTAATTAAAAATAAAGAAAATTGTGGATTTTTAGAAGAAAAAGAAGGATTTTTTATTTTAGTAGAGGAATATATATAGTTAAATACAACGAAGATTCGCCCGTCATCTACAATATATTGAAAGATTACGAGAAAAACTGCGAAATAGCCAAGTTTAGATTTTCCATTTCATCAAAGTATGAAGGAAGGTATAGGATATGAACGAAAATTTTTTTGCTGACTATAAGAAATTTATTGTTGTACCGGAAGATGTGAAGCATGGTGGTAAAGATGGTTTTGATCCAAAAAGTTTTGCCGCACACTACATATTGACATTGTCACTTTTTGATTCCAGGTTGTCGACTTGGAGAGATGCCAGTAAATTTGATATTGATGTAGAAAAATGTATTAAAACTGTATTGAATGACTTCAATCAAAAGCAGGGCGACAGGTATAACCTTCAATTACTTGAACTGGATAAATTTAAAAACTATTTTATTTTGGCCCTTTCTTTTAAGACAAAGCTTGAACCAGAGGAAGAAAATACCCGTATTTCTTTTATCGTGAATAACCTGCTTATGAACCCTTTTTATGTTGGTCAGGGATGGTTTGCACTTATCGGGGATAAAGGAAGAGTTGAACGACAACTCTTTAGCTGGTCTATAAGGGAATATAAATTGGAGAACCAGGATGAAACAAAAAGGGACGGAAAATACGAGAACATCAGTGAATTTATCCCTAAAACTGGACAGATTGCTTTGGTAAAACGTATCTAAAAAAGGACATTCTTTAATACTAAATAACCACAAAAAAAGGAGCGAACCCCTCGCTCCTTTTCAATGTTATGTATAGGTGGAGTTTGTGAATGTTTTCACTTAAACTAACTGGACAAATAAAGTTAATTCGTCAACTTACCTTTTTCAGAAAAATTGGGTCCAGATGGTAGAGGCACTTCATCACGAAGAAAATATTACCCGCAGCTATTCCTGGTATACTAGAAGTTGCCTATGCGTGGAAAAATTTAAATGATATCATTTGAGGTGTAAATGATGAATCGAAAAGAGATAGAATATAAGATAGAAGACCTAAAGGCAGACTATGTAAGAATTCAGTATGATTTAGAAAAGCTCGAGTTGGTGAAAGGAAACCTTTCACCATTAGAAAAGCAGCTGGAAGATATTGAAAAGGAATTAAGCCAGCTGAATAAACAATTGGATGAACTTGAATAGAAAAAATAAGCGGGGGTTTACCTCCGCTTATTTTTTTTGAAAGATAAGCGTATAAAATAGGCAAATTAATTATTTTTTCTAAAAATACTTGACGTAAAAACATAATGCATGTATGGTTAATTACATAACTAACTAACCAAATAACTAACTAGGTGGTGAGGGAATGAAATCTTTAATCGATGATAATCGTCCGATCTTTATGCAAATTGCAGAGAAAATTGAGGATGACATCATTAATGGAGGGCTACTGGAAGAATCCCAGGTGCCATCCACTAATCAATTTGCTTCCTTTTACCAGATCAATCCGGCAACTGCAGCAAAAGGTGTGAATTTGTTAGTCGATCAAGGAATATTGTACAAAAAACGCGGCATTGGGATGTTTGTCGTGAAGGGGGCGCGTGAAAAGCTAATGGAAAAAAGAAAAGAACAGTTTTTTGAGGAGTATGTATCCAAAATGATTCATGAGGCAAAAAAGCTAGGAATAACTTCAGAAGAACTGATGGATATGATTAAAAAGGGGGAAAGGTGAAATGAGTAATGTTGTAGAGGTTAATCAACTAACAAAAGCATATGGAAATGTAACTGCGGTAGATGGGGTTACATTCTCAATCGAAGCAAACAAAATTTATGGGCTTCTTGGAAGAAATGGAGCAGGAAAAACGACTATTATGCATATGATTACAGCTCAATTATTTCAAACTAGCGGAGAAATAAAGGTTTTTGGAGAAAATCCTTATGAAAATAAGCATGTGTTAAGTAAAATATGTTTTATTAAAGAAAGCCAAAAGTATCCATCCGCATTCACCATTAAAAATGTGTTGGATGTAGCTGCAATCTTATTTCCTAATTGGGATCAGCAGTACGCTGAGTCACTGATAGAGGATTTTCGACTTCCATCAAATCGAAGAATGAAGAGGCTATCAAGAGGGATGCTATCTTCGGTCGGAATCGTAATCGGCCTTGCCAGTCGCGCACCACTTACGATATTTGATGAGCCTTATTTAGGGCTTGATGCTGTGGCAAGGAGCTTGTTTTATAATCGCTTGATTGAAGATTACGCTGTGCACCCGCGTACGATTGTCCTCTCTACACATTTGATCGATGAAGTAAACAAAATTTTAGAGCATGTACTAGTGATTGATAATGGAAAACTGCTCATTAATGAGGATGCCGATGTACTGCGAGGAAGTGCTACTACTGTTACAGGATTAGCAAAAAAAGTGGAAGCTTTTACAGCTGGTAAAAAGGTTATTGATAATAGTCCTTTAGGTCGATTCCATTCAGCTACTGTGATGGGAAGGCTTGAAGAAGAGGACATAAAACAAGCTGAGGCGTTTGAACTGGAATTTAGTCCAGTTTCGTTGCAACAGCTGATTGTTCATCTAACTGGTGGAAAATCAAAAGATAAGGTGGTTGGTTTCTAATGAATAGTATCATGCATGTCATGAAAATTCATACAACGGAAAAATGGGGATGGTTTTATATCCCATGGATTATATTACCTTTTAGTTTCTTTATAAATCTTATTATAGGAATTGTTACAGGCGGCACGGAGCCAATCTATACGGGTGGAATGGTCTCAATCTTTATTTACATGTTAATTGCAGGTATTGGAACGATGCAAATGTTCCAGTTTGCCATTGGGTTGAGTGTGAGGAGAAAGGATTTCTATTTGGGAACGATAGGAATGTTTATTTCTGTAAGTGCCGGAAATTCAATTGTATTGTTAATTCTCTCCATTGTGGAAAAAATATCAGGATTTTGGGGTGTTAGTCTTCATTTTTTCCACCTGCCGTATCTAAACGATGGTTCCCTGATCGAACAGTTTTTCATTTACTTTATTTTAATGATGAAAATGTTATTTTTAGGATTTGCCATTGCAAGTATATTTCAACGATTTGGCCGAAGCGGATTACTCATCTTTTTCGGAGTATTATTCATAATTATTACCGCCATATCATTTATTTTTACCTATTTTGAAAAATGGGGTACTATCTTCCATTGGGTTACATGGCATTCCGCTTTCGGACTTTCAATTTGGATGATACCTGTAGTTTTACTGTATATGATTGTATCTTATTTGCTTCTCAAAAGAGCGACCGTTTAAAAAAGCTGTTTCAATACAATCTACCAATGTACTCATGAGAAAAATGTACCCGGAGTATCATAGAGAAATTAACGTTATAAAGGACAAAATATGATGATTTCTAAACAAAAAATGACCGGGCATTTTATATTTTCGCCCGGTTATCTTAATATCCCAATGTTTGTGAAGAAATACACTTAAACTAAAAGTTGCTAAAGATTCGTGCTAACAGAATTGGCAGCTTTCTTATTAAACTAAAGGATAGGTTAGTGATTTCAAAGGTTTTATCTCATCTCTATTTGGTGGAATATGGATGGCTTAATACCCTCGAGGGTCAGAGTATGAATGAAGCATTGCAATCTTCAGTGCAACTTCAAGAAAAGATTGAGAAACTGCCCATTGAAGACTTAGAAACGGAATTTCACACTTTAACATCTCGGTTTAAATCCTTTTTAAACATACAGGAAGATATGGAAAAGAGAATAATGTTGGATAATCCATGGGCAGGATTAAGAGAAACAAGTATATCTGAAATGGTCTTACACGTTGTGAATCATGGAACCTATCATAGAGGGAATATTTCAGCTATGTTGCATCAGTTGGATGATTCTTCAGTTATGACTGATTATGCTTATTATTGGTATTCTGAAAATGTTATTCATTATAAATAGGTAAGAGAAGAGTAAACCATTTTTTCTTCAAAAGGGTGACGTTTGTTGAGGATCGAGAGATGTTTACACAGATCTTTCTTTGAGCTAACGGATAACTTTAATCAAACAATTGTTGATCAAAAGTAATCTCACTCTTCTAATATATTTGCACTTACTTTAGGTGATATTTTGCACATCCAACTTTAAAAACCCATCTATTTTCATTAATCCCAATTAGGTTTTAATAAGGTATCCTCCAATCAGATTATGGAAGCATTAAATA
>NZ_MLYR01000162.1 GCF_001866655.1 Bacillus sp. MUM 116
TCTTCGGTCACTTAGAGCCTTGATTGACGACCGGTCCTCTTCTGTTTTCACTTCTTAGGTCACCTAGAGCCTTGATAGACGACCGGTCCTCTTCTGTTTTCACTTCTTTGGTCGCCTAGAGCCTTGATAGACGACCGTTTCCCTTCTTTTTTCACATCTTCGGTCACCTAGAGCTTGATTGACGACCGTTTTTCTTCTTAAAGGCAGCTATTTTGTTATAAGCTTTAACTTGCACCAATATGCTCCTCAATTTCGTTCAGAATACTCTCAAGTGATGCTACGACACCCTTTTCATCTTTATAACTAATATGTTTGGGCTCGAAACGGACAGGTGAGTCTATGCCGACCGCTGCTGCAACTCGAAATAAACCTTGCCGTAATGTGACAAGATAATTGACAACACGGTATTTCTTTTCATCAATCACAAGTGCCTTTTGCAATTCAGGATCCGTTGTCGTTACCCCAACAGGGCAAGTATTAGAATTACATTTCAAAGTTTGAATACAGCCAACCGTTATCATAAAGCCACGGGCAATATTCACTAAGTCTGCTCCCATTGCCAATGCGATCGCAATCCGGTCCGGGGTAAACAGTTTTCCTGATGCAATGATTTTCACCCGGTCACGCACTCCATATTTACGAAGCGTTGACACCAAGATCGGCAGGGCAGACTTGATAGGCAATCCAACACTATCAATCAGTTCTTGGTAAGACGCCCCCGTACCGCCTTCACCACCATCCACCGTAATAAAATCTGGACCCTTTCCGGTCTCCTTCATATATTTTGCTAGTTGTTCCACGCTGTCATTAGCCCCAACAACAATCTTCATCCCAACTGGTTTTCCAGTGGTTGCACGGATTTTTTCAATAAATTCAATCATGGAAGGAACATCACTGAACTGGTGGAAACGATTGGGACTGTCTACCGACTTATACGGCTCAACTTTTCGTATTTCAGCAATTTCTGGGGTAACCTTTTCGCCATCTATATGTCCTCCCCGGGCTTTTGCTCCTTGGGCAAGTTTCAATTCAAATGCCCTCACTTGCGGAATTTCACTTTTTCGCTTCAACTCGTCCCAATCCACTCCCCCATCTTTATCACGAATACCAAAAAGACCTGGGCCGATTTGCATAATAATATCGACTCCGCCTTCCAAATGGTATGGGGATAAGCCGCCTTCCCCGGTATTCATCCATGTCCCTTTCGCTAAGGCCAAGCCTTTTGAAAGTGCTGTAACGGCATTTTTCCCAAGGGCTCCATAGCTCATCGCAGACATACCAATCAAGCCTTTTAATACAAAAGGATGCTTTGTATTTGGGCCAATGACAACTGCATCATCATCATGCAGTAAATAAGCAAGTGCCTCATCATCCTTCACTTTTTCTTTTCTTTGTGAAAAAAGCGGGTCTCTTAATAAAAGATATTTTTTTGTATTTACTTTTGTTTCCCGGTCCATTTTTGCTTCTTCCGCTAATTTTGGAAACATGTCATTACGGACATAAAAACCTTCTTCCTCAAAATCTCGTTTTGACCCAAAGGCGACAACATCACGTTGGTACTTTGCACTTTTTACAATATGTTCGTATTCATCCCTTGAAAACGGCTTTCCTTCTGTGTCACCATTGAACCAATACTGGCGAAACTCTGGGCCAACCTTTTCCAAAAAATAACGCATCCGGCCTAGTGCCGGGTAATTTCTTAAAATCGAATGCATCTTCTGATTTCGGTCAAAAATCATTAAAAATACAAGGAAAATCAAAAGTCCAATAATCACTACTGCAAAAATAATAAATCCAATAATCGTGAAGATATCCGCGATGTTCATGAAATAAATCCTCCTAAGCAAGAGTTGAAGTCTTTATAATTTGCTCAGGAATGGAAAAATTTATGCTTTTTTAGGCACCTAATATCATTGACTTTCTATGGATAATCATGTAAAATGACTGACAGTCAGTCATTATTGGAGGCCGATAGATGGATAATAAAAAAGAAAGAATCATACATGCCGCGATTGATGTTTTTTGCGAAAAAGGAATCGAAAAAGCAAAGGTTTCGGATATCGTTAAAAAGGCTGGAATTGCTCAAGGAACATTTTATATCTATTTTTCTTCCAAATTAGCCGTAATGCCTTCGATTGCTCAAGTTATGGTTGAAAAAATGTTGGTTGAAATTAATAACAAGGTAAATAATTCAGATTCCTTTATTGATCAATTAAAAAGCGTGATTGAAGCGGTTTTTTCTATTACCAAAGATTTTCGGGAAATTCATGCGATGATTTATGCCGGTCTTGCTTCAGCAGAATTTCTTCAAGAATGGGAAACAATCTATTCTCCCTATTATGCTTGGATGAGCGAATTTTTGAGCCTTGCAAAGGAGAATGATATTCTTCGCGATACGGTTGACCCTGATCAAACAGCCGTTTTAATTATCGGTTTGATTGAATCAGTTGCCGAACAAACCTTTTTATACTCCCATGGTGATCGCGATATGGCGGAAATTAAGAAGAATGAAGTTTTGAAGTTTGTGCTTCATGGCTTGGGAGTTAAATTCTAACTTTACCATGGCTGATTTTTTATCAGCCTATTTAAACCTTGAATCAAATTTTTTTAAATATAAATGACTGATTGTCAGTCATAGGCAACTAAGGAGTGTTAATGATGAATAGGTCATGGATATACGTCATCCTAACCTGTGTTTCTGAAGTACTTTGGATCTATGGTTTTCACAATGCAACCACCTGGTGGCATTGGATTTTCATAGCAGGATTTATTTTGCTGGATTTACAATTTCTCGCAAAAGCATGTGAAAACTTGCCGACAGGAACCGTTTACGCCATTTTTGCCGGAGCAGGAACGGTAGGGACTTTCTTGATGGATGTTTTCCTTTTTAATGAACATGTTAGTATTCCAAAGATATTTTTTATCATTCTAGTCATTTGCGGAGTTGTGGGACTAAAGCTTTCAGATGACAAAAAATCAAAAGGAGTCAATCAATAATGGGTTGGTTATTTGTATTTATAGCTGCAATTAATGAATTAATCGGGGTCTGTGGGCTGAATCTTTTCAGTAAAAAACGAACCCTTAAAAATGGAAGCATCTATATTGGGGGGCTGGCTGCTTCGTTTGCCTTTATTTACGCTTCGTTTGAGTATTTACCGACAAGTGTGGCTTACGCGGTATGGACAGGAATTGGAACAGCCGGTACTGTAATCATGAATATGATTTTCTTTGGTGAAAGAAAAAGTTTGCCTCGTATTGCCAGTCTTTTCGCAATTGTGATTGGAGTGACGGGTTTGAAAGTTATATCATAATGAAAAGGGCTGATGTAGAGTTAATACTTCTACGTCAGCCCTTTTTATTAAACGATATCTTGCTTTTTATTTGAATCCTCTAACGGTACACGTTTACCCATTCTAAAAAGGTAATAGCTGCCCGCAACAATGGCAAGGAACACCAAACCTACAATCAAAGAAACACGAGTGTCAGTATTGATCCACATTCCCACAAGGACGAACAGTAAAAATGCAATCGTTGCATAATTGCTAATAGGAGAAAGTGGCATCTTGAATGGATTACTGGACATTTCAGCCGCTTTTTCTTTTCTAAATTTAAGCTCACTAATGATTAAGACAAACCAAGGTACCATTCCTGGAAGAACACTTGCACTATAAACATAAAGGAAGAGACCCTTTGGAGCAGTGTAATTCAAAATTACCCCAACAAATAAACCGATAAGTGTTGCATAAATGCAGTTAGCCGGTACCCCATTCTTTGAGATCTTGGCAAAACTTTTTGGCGCTTGCCCGTTCATAGCTAAAGTATAGAGCATCCGACCTGCACTATAAATTCCACTATTAGAACCGGATAAAGCTGCCGTAATGACAACAAAGTTAATAATACCCGCTGCAGCTGTAATTCCTACCTTGGCAAAAGTCGAAACAAATGGACTGCCAATTGTTCCTAATTGATTCCATGGATACACAGTAACAATGATAAAAATTGCCCCAATATAGAAAATTAAAATTCGCCATATGATATTGTTAATGGCCTTCTTCAAAGTTTTAGTCGGATTTTTTGCTTCTCCCGCAGTAATCCCGATGAGTTCTACACCTTGGTAGGCAGCCACTACAAGGGATAATGCGAAGAAAAATCCTTTAAAGCCGCCTGTGAAAAAGCCGCCATGTTTCCAAATATTCGATAACCCGATGGCATGGCCATGGTTCCCTAATCCAAAAAAGATTAAACCAAGACCTGCAATAATCATGATGACGATTGTTACTACTTTTATAAGAGCAAACCAAAATTCAAATTCACCGTAAAATTTTACCGAAACTAGATTCGCCAGTCCTAAGATGACCATCGCGATGATTCCCGGCAGCCATTGAGGAAGATGCGGAAACCAATAATTCATATACATCCCGATTGCCGTAAGTTCGGCCATACCAACAAGAACCCATTGAAACCAATAACTCCATGCCGTCATATAGCCAGCTAATGGATGAATATACTTATGAGCAAAAGTTGCAAATGATCCGGTGGTTGGCTCTAAATAGAGCATTTCCCCCATTGCGCGCATAATGAAAAAAATAAAGATTCCAGCAATCGCATAAGCCAGCATGACAGATGGGCCTGTCCATTTAATCGTACTCGCGGATCCCATAAATAAACCAACGCCGATGGTGCCACCTAAAGCAATCATCTCAATATGCCTTGCCTCTAGTCCTCTTTTCAACTCTTTATTTGCCACACATTTCCCCTCCTGATGAATAAATTAAATTATTTAATTTTTATTACTTTCAGAAATTTGATGATATAACAATAATGATTTTACTTTAATAAACGCTTTCAATATTATTCGAAACACTAAACAAACTTAGATAATAATTAAATTACCTACTTTAAAAATATTATATCGAAAACAAAAAATAAAGACTTGAAATTTTTAAAAAATAATAATTTCCCATTCGTATTTTTATTTCTAAAAATTCTAAATTTTTATTTTATTACTTTGCAATTTAGAGTAAAATAGTGGTACAAGCTAGAAAAGGACAACTGCAAGCTAATTTTAGAAAGCATTTTTCCATGGAGGTGACAGCCAATCTTTAAAGATTGGAAAGTAATAACAGCGGCTAAAAATTTAAAAAAAGGAAGGGAAATAAATGAACGCAAAAAAAATGGTTCAAATTCTAGTCGGTTCCAATGTCCTTTTATTATTTGTCATTGTTTGTCTTCCAATCTTTCTTGTTGACCCGGATTCTAATGTCATCCAATCCTTTTTAAACTCTATTCAGGGTGAGTAAAAGTTCTTATTTCTAAGACCTAAAAAATGGATAAAGACTACTTCCAGTTTGGAAGTAGCCTTTATCCATTAAAAAGAGACTGTTTGAATAGGTCGCAGTTTTTTTGCGATTTTCTCAATTTGCTTTGGCGTTGTTCGACAGCAACCGCCAATTAACCGGGCTCCATCATCATACCAATCTTTTACTTGTTCATCGAGATGCTTGCACGCTTCCCTGCCACTCCAGGTTTTAGTTTCCGGATGGTAGTTTTCACCAGAATTAGGATAAACAATGATTGGCTTCTCTGTGTTTACCCTTAGAACGTTAACCGCTTCTTTTAAAACGGATGCAGGAGCGCAATTGATACCAATTGCCACAATTTGTTCATTGTCCGCAAACGATTTTGCACAATCCTTAAGTAATGAACCATCGCTAATGGCAGCCCCGTTTTTCAACGAAAAGGATAACCAAGCAAAAGCATTAGGAAATTCCTTTAATAGGGAAATTAATACGTTCGCTTCTTGCAGGGAGGGAATGGTTTCAAAAGCTAATAAATCAGCCCCAGCGTCAATTAATGCCGATATTCTCGGACGATGGAATTCTCTTAATCTCTCATCTGAAACTCCATAGTTTCCAACATATTCCGAACCATCTGCAAGATAGGCGCCATACGGCCCAACGGACCCGGCAACCAATGGCTTGGGACGAGAGACAAGCATTTCATCCTTCCAAAAGTCATCTCTTGCCTTCCTCGCCAGACTAACTGTCCGCCTTATTAGATCCACTGCCTCTTTTTCAGATATTCCCCGCTCGGAAAAACCATCAATGGTCGCCTGATAGCTTGATGTAATAGCACAATCTGCTCCGGCACGAAAATAATCAGCATGAACCTGGTAAATAACTTCCGAATTTTCTAGTAATACCTTTGCCGACCAAAGCGGATCATCCAGGTCGCACCCATGCCGCTCAAGCTCCGTCGCTAAGGCTCCATCCAGAATCATCACAGAATAATCTTTTAATATCGCATCAATTGGATTGACTTTGCTCAACGTACTCTCCCCCACTATTCTTTCGTTTTTTGGTTAAATAATAGCTTGCATAGCAAAATAATATAAACGGAACACCACAATAAAGTGCAATTCTTTGCGTTGGATCAAACGCGATTCCAATGCATGACGCCAGACATAGAATAAACGATACGATGGGGACGAAAGGATATAGCGGCGTTCGATAGACCAAATCATGAACCGAATTTCCCTCTTTTATATACTGTCTACGAAATAAAAATTGTGAAATACTAATACTCATCCACACAACAACGACGGCAAGACCAGAAATGGATACAAGCACAATATAAACTGTATCTGGTGCAATGATACTCGAAAGTAACGCTAACCCTCCGCCAATCATACTGAAAATTACCGCATTTAACGGAACTCCCTGCTTTGTTAATTTGGAAAAGATCGGCGAAATCGTCCCCTTATCTGCCAATGACCAAAGCATCCTGGACGAGGCATATAAGCCGGAATTAGCAGCAGACAAAATCGCTGTTAAAATAACAAAATTCATTAAATCTGCAGCATAGGGCACACCAATTCGTTCAAATACTGTGACAAACGGACTTTCTAATACACTGGCATCCGACATCGGCAATAACGCTGATAAGATGACAATCGTTCCTACGAAGAAGATTACTAATCTCCATAGAGTCGTCCGAATTGCCTTTGGTATTGTTTTTTTCGGATCTACGGTTTCTCCGGCGGCAATTCCAATTAATTCCGTTCCAGAATAAGCAAAATTTACAGCCAGCATCGTCATAAAAATGGCAAGAGTACCATGAGGAAATAACCCCTCACTTACAAAATTTGAAAAGAATGGGGCAGGCTGTGAATGTACCATTGGAATACCTCCAAACATAGCCCCAGCTCCTAAAAGGATAAATGCCACAATAGCAATAACCTTAATAGACGAGAACCAAAACTCGGATTCGGCAAAAAATCTGACGGTCTTTGCGTTTAGAACAAAAATTAAAATCGCAAATAATGCACTCCAAATCCATACATTAATCGAAGGGAACCAGCGCTCCATAAGTAATCCAGCAGCGGTAAATTCTGAACCCAGTGCCACTGTCCAAGTAAGCCAGTACAACCAAGCTACTGTATATCCCGTTCCCGGACCTATGAATTTAGCCGCATAACTATGAAACGCACCAGTCTCTGGCATATGGACAGAGAGTTCACCTAAACATAACATAACAAGATAAACGACAATCGCTCCAATCAAATAGGAAAGAATCGTTCCAAATGGGCCGGCTTGTTGGATCGTATACCCCGAACTAAGGAACAACCCCGTTCCGATAACACCTCCTAACGATAGCATAACTATATGCCGAGTTTGCATTTTTCTTTGAAATTGCCCTTTCTCCTCCATTCTTACTCTCCTTTATGCTTTATCCAGAAAAAGTAAAAAACGCACTCAGACCTTGAGTGCGCTACTGTCAAATAAAAACAAAAGCTCTTATCGATCAGGGTTCACCACCCGCAGGAATTAGCACAGTGTCATCTGACCTGTTGCTGAGGTTTCATCGGGCCAGTCCCTCTACCTCTCTGGATAAGAAATATATTTTTTCAACTTTATCAACTAGGAAATTGTTTGTCAAGAATATTCTGGACAATTTAACAGTTTAAAGCTATCAAATTAACGATTAAATTGTATATTTACCCACCCTTTTAATATTTGCAAATACAGAATCAACCCCTTGGGAAAAATGAAGCAGTGGCTGCGTTTTTGGAGGCTCGAACCCAAAAGGAGTGACCAAAGTATTTTTATAAATATCTGCTTCTGCCGTTTGTAAGGGCCATGGGATATGATCAATATCACCGCAAAAAAGATTACCTTTTTTATCAACACTGTAAAGGCAGTACCTTTCCGTTAACCATTGGTCAATTGTCCCTTCACCGGCAAAAAAGACCCTTGATGAAGCCATAAAATTCCCGTTAAAGCCTGCCAAAAAAGGACTTTTCCGATCACTTCTTACACTATTGAAATAAAATCCAGAGTGATCCTTCCAAAATTGAATGAGAGACTGGTAGTAAGGAAGGCGATACCATTTTCTTGCAATTGTATACGTTGCCCAATGCGGGGCATCTAAGGATAAAAAATATACACCCGGCTTTCCATTATAATGTACATAGGTTCGTACATTGATTTCAGGAAACTTTGCGAACAACGGCAGCCGTGGAATTCCCCTAAGATAAATCCCATCTATAATAAAAACTATAATACCTATCCAGGCATAACATTCATACGTATCCAGCTGCAGCGGTTTAGGGATGAGCGGGCGCATCAAATTCACCGGAATCGGCCAATGGGCAAACAATAAATTTCTCCATGACTGCTTCATTATCCAATTTTTTGATAAATCCTGTTGGAATTTCATAAAACCACCCTACTTTTTATAAGCTAATAGTATTTTCGTGACATCACTCGTTACTTGATCTAATGCGACATCCCTTTTATCTCACTTTATACTACTTTTGAATATTTGCTCGTACTCCCCCAAAATAGTTACGAACCCAAATAATAACAAGTACAACTACAGGGATTCCAACTAAAAGCGGAAAACCAACTAAATAAGGCATTTTATTATAAAAGAAACCTTGATAGGCTACTTTATTTTTTGCCAGTACGTTCGAGTAAATAAAAATGAGCAAAACGACAGGAAAAATCAAAGGCTGGTACCGTTTAAATTTGAAAATATCCGTTAATCCGATCACAACTGCATATACATAGAGGAATATTTTAACGAAAAAGCCAACTGCAAATGTCCCAACCACAATCGAGTCCATTCTCTGAATAATATGGCCAACATTAATCTTTTCAACCGCGCTTAGCAATGGAATTTCAACAGCCTGCGCTCCAATACCAATTACGCTAATATTCAGCAGAAATGTCCAGGATAGACCCAAGCCGCTTAACAAAATTGATAATAGTCCCGTTCTTTTTACCAATTCAGGCTTATTTAAATAAGGGAAAAACATAAGAAAAAGAAAAATTTCCCCGAACGGGAAAAAAACCAGTAATGGCAGAGCATGTTTTACCACAGGAAGCCAGCCGAATTCTAATACGGGCTGCAAATTCTTCAATTTGATAATACCGGAAGCAATAACCGTTAAATTACCAGTTAAACCAAAGAAAACCATTGCAGCTAATAAAATCTCTGCCGTCCTTCCCAACACTTCAATTCCTAAATAACAGGAATAGGAAACCAGTAAGAGACTGATGAACATGATGACAGGAACAGGAGTATCCGGTAAGATATAGGTCCCCATTGTATCCCCTAAATGTCTGACATTAACGGAAGCTACAAAGAAAAAATAACAAATATAGACCAAGCCGAGTGGCAGCCCAATATATTTACTTAATACTTTTACTAGTATTCCGGTAAAAGGGATGGCGGGAGTCCGTTTAAATATCTGTAAATACACAAAGAAAAATAGAATCAGGGCACCAAACATACCGATTGCGATCGCTATCCAAGCATCTTGTTTTGCTTGCATTCCGATTCTGGTAACAATTCCCGTTCCTAATTGAAATAAAAACATAAGAGAAAACAATTGCCTCGAATCAATTTTTGCGTTTTCCATTGGTAAAAATCCTTCCCTATTCGTGCAACAAAAGAACATTTATTATTTTCTTCTTTTTGTTGGTAAATTAAACCTCTTCTTCTTTTCATCTTTTAAAAAATGAAATCAATTTTTATGGAATATACCTTTATTTAGTGGAAATAA
>NZ_MLYR01000163.1 GCF_001866655.1 Bacillus sp. MUM 116
ATAATAAACTATGAATATTGTTTCTTTATTCTAGCATTAGGATTATTTACTAGCGTTTCGTTAGAATTATCTTAAATAAAATTACATTAAATGTATTTTATATTAATATTGATTTTTATATAATTTTAATTTTTAATAGTTATAGATCATATTTTAAGTGCTATCAAGAGTAGTTAACAAGGTGAAACAAATGACTAAGGAGGAAACAAATATGGACGCGAAAGACACTACTAACATTGGAAAGTGCCCGTTTCATCATGGCGCTGCAACTTCTAACAAATCTAGTAATATGCCAAATAGAGACTGGTGGCCAAACCAGTTGAACTTGAACATTCTACATCAGCATGACAGAAAATCTAACCCTATGGGGGATGAATTTAATTATGCAGAGGAATTTAAAAAATTAGACTACAATGCTCTTAAGCAGGATCTTAAAAACCTTATGACAAACAGTCAAGATTGGTGGCCGGCTGACTATGGACATTATGGTCCATTCTTTATCCGTATGGCTTGGCACTCTGCAGGTACTTACCGTACAGGTGACGGCCGTGGAGGCGGTGGAACTGGTAATCAGCGTTTTGCTCCACTGAACAGCTGGGCTGACAACGGTAACCTTGATAAAGCACGTCGACTGCTATGGCCGATTAAGCAAAAGTATGGCAACAAGATCTCTTGGGCCGACTTATTTCTTTTAACTGGTAATGTTGCAATTGAATCAATGGGCGGCAAAACATTTGGTTTTGGAGGCGGACGCGAAGATATTTGGCATCCAGAAGAGGACATCTACTGGGGTTCAGAAATTGAAATGCTAGGTGATAACCGTTACACAGGCGATCGTGACCTTGAGAATCCGCTTGCCGCCGTTCAGATGGGTCTTATTTATGTAAACCCAGAAGGTCCAAACGGCACTCCAGATCCGCTTGCAAGTGCTCATGATATACGCGAAACCTTTGCACGTATGGGAATGACCGATGAAGAAACCGTTGCATTAACAGCTGGCGGACATACTTTTGGTAAGGCACACGGTGCAGGAGATGCTGCTCATGTTGGTCTAGAACCAGAGGCTGCTCCTATTGAAGCACAAGGCTTAGGTTGGCTAAGCACACACGGCACTGGTAAAGGTCGTGACACCATCACCAGCGGTATTGAAGGTGCTTGGACTGCTAATCCGACACAATGGGATAATGGTTACTTTGATCTACTGTTTGGATATGAATGGGAGCTTACAAAGAGCCCTGCAGGCGCATATCAGTGGGTTGCTGTAAATCCTGCTGAGAATCATCTTGCTCCAGATGCAGAGGATTCATCAAAACGTGTTCCGACGATGATGACTACAGCCGATATGGCAATGCGTATGGATCCAGGATTCGAAAAGATTTCTCGTCGTTTCCATGAGAATCCAGAAGAGTTTGCAGATGCATTTGCTCGTGCATGGTTCAAACTATTACACCGCGACATGGGTCCTCGTTCAAGATATCTAGGCCCAGAAGTTCCTGAAGAAGAGCTTATCTGGCAAGATCCTGTACCATCTGTTGATTATGAATTAACAGATGATGAAGTAGAAAAGATTAAAGTTATGATCCTAGACTCAGGTCTTACAATTAGTGAGTTAATCACAACGGCTTGGGCTTCAGCAAGTACCTTCCGTGGCTCAGATTATCGTGGTGGCGCAAATGGTTCTCGTATCCGTCTTTCTCCACAAAAGGATTGGGAAGC
>NZ_MLYR01000164.1 GCF_001866655.1 Bacillus sp. MUM 116
CCCCAAAATAAACCAGTCAAGAAATTTCCTTGCGACTCCATTTAAATCCACTCCCTATAAAGTTGTAGATTGCCTTTTTTTGAATTTCATTAAACTATATATGAAGGCATCTACAAATGGAATTAGTTAAATACTGTATATTCTCCACCCCAAAACTAGGGCCAATCGCTTTAAACCAAATCATGTTTTTCACATAATAAAGCAAATATGAGATAGGAAAAAAGGAGAAGCCTGTTAAGGGAATCTCATATATTATCGACAGATTTCAACAAAAGTTTAGTTTATTTTCAAAGAAATAGAGTGCTACAATTTTGGGGTCAGACCTAAACTTACTACCTTTGCTCCCTCATACGGTCCGGCAAGCTTTGAATGGTTTGGACCACCATATCAAGCTTTGCTTCAATCCGATAAAGCAAATATAGAGTCACCACGACCGGAAAACCCACTTGATTAATGAATGAAATAATCTGTTCCATTTTCAGCTACCTCCTTCCAATAATAGTAAAGGAGACCGGCTTCACAAAGAATCCGGCCCCCTCCAATTTAAGCTAATTCATAATCCGTAACATTGCGTTCTACAACTCTTGCACCCTTTGCAGAGACAAGATCGCCGCTTCCGGTATAGAAAGCACCTGAGCTCACGATTTGATCCATTGATCGCTTCACAACCGCTTCATCAATCGGTTC
>NZ_MLYR01000165.1 GCF_001866655.1 Bacillus sp. MUM 116
AAAAGTGACAGGAATATCATTATATCACATTCCTTTTATTCTATCAATCATTATTTTTTTCAATTATGATTGACTTCCGCGCTCCTTTTCAAAAGCAACTCTCATAGAATATCACGTTGTGCATGATAAATCAAGAGAAAGTTTTTTCTAATTATTTTCTTATCCACTCTTTTAAAGAGCAGCTTTGTTATTGTAACACCGTCTGTGCTCACTTGCAACAGA
>NZ_MLYR01000166.1 GCF_001866655.1 Bacillus sp. MUM 116
ATCGCGGAGGCCGTGAAATTTGTTGTCACAAACCGATTCATGACAGGAAGCACGATTGAAATTAACGGCGGTCATCCGCTTGTGTGATGAAAGGACCATTCTCTGTATACCGGAGAATGGTTTTTTTCTAAAGGAGAATATACCTTAACATATATATCTAAATATATGTTAATTTTATTATATATGAGTAGTCATATATAATGTTAAAAAATATAATAACGTATGTTTACATAATTATTCGATTATGGAAAATATTCGATTTTGGGAATCCGCGTGCGAGTGATGAAGAGGAAATCACAGCGGCAAAGGCGGTAGAGGCCGATCTGTTCATTACCAAGCTTGCAAATGGCTATCGCACGGAGGTGGAAGAACGAGGGAATATCTTGTCTGTTGGGGAATGACAGCTTCTTTCTTTTGTAAGGACACTTTTGGCTGATCCGAAAATTCTCATCTTTGATGAAGAAACCGTAAGTATTGACACGGAAACAGAAGTAAAAATCCATAAGGCGTTAAAGACGTTATTAAAAGGTAGGACAGTAATTATGATTGCCCACTGACTATCGACCATAAGAGAAGCTGATAATATTATTGTCCTAGACCACGGAAATATTCTGGAGCATGGAAATCATGACCAACTAATAGAAAAAATATGGAGTATACTATGAATTGGTAAAAGCATAATACAAAATGCTAGGTTGTTGAGAACACAGAAAAGGACGGATTAGATGAAATTTGATACCATCAACACTTTTGGAAAGTAGAAACTAAATATTCATAATTGGCCTACTCCTTTACTTAACAAAAATCTACCGGAATTTTCTATTCAATATGTTTCTGAAATGACCGGATTCAACGATCCTTATTACTTTAGCAGATGCTTTAAAAATACTATAAAATCCCACCTTCTAAGATAATTTGACCAAAATCTGAAGAGTTGTTATATGCTTGGATAAGGCATGTTTTGAGTGGGATAAAATGGAGGTTTATTTATGATAAAAGAAGTTTGTGTAGAAAACTTTACGGATGTTCCCAATGTCATTTCAAGAGGGGCCAATCGGATTGAGCTTTGCGATAATCTTGCAATAGGAGGTACTACAGTAAGTCACGGAGTTGCCTCCAAAACCATTTCCTATTGTAAAAGCAATAGGATTAAAGTGATGTCCATGGTTAGACCAAGGGGTGGAAACTTTGTTTATACGAATGAAGAAATCGAAATCATGCTGGAAGAGATTGCTCATTTAAAACAATTGGGGACAGATGGAGTTGTTTTTGGCTGTTTAACCGATTCTGATTGGATTGATGAGCATGCCATGGTTTACTTGTTAACCGAGGCAAAAGGACTGGAAGTCACTTTTCACATGGCATTTGACGAGATTAAGCCCGAAAATCAGTTTGCGGCCATTGATTGGTTAGTAAAAAATGGTGTAAATCGAATCCTGACTCACGGTGGACCGGCTGGATCTCCAATCGAATATAACCTGCATCGGTTAAACAAATATATAGATTATGCAGCAGGAAGAATCATTATCCTGCCAGGGGGTGGAATTAGCAGCAGGAACCTTGATGAAATCACACATAAGATCAATATTAGCGAAGCACATGGAACAAAAATTGTTGGGTAGGCAGAGTTTTTTGATCTAAATTCGAGGTGCAAGCACCCAGCCGGTTTTAAGGAAAGTCCGCTCTTATATCTAATTTTTTCAAAAATTTATTTTTTTAGAAAAGTCATATTGAAAACGCAACCAAAGGGGGCTATTTTAGATAAGACAACTTGCTCTTTTTATTTTTTGAAATAGAGTGGTTCCTAAATATTGATAACTTAAAACCCAAAATAACTTCTAGATGGGGTACCACCACATGCTCATCAAGCTAAGGCAAATCGTTACCTCCAAAACGAAAAAATGCTATTATTTCTATAATATAATGGAAAGGATGGTGTTTTTGTGTGTAGCGAGGTTTCAAATGAATTAACTTTGTTTTCAGGAATTGCAATGATCTTTGTCCTCACAAGCTCTACAACAGCTGGCCAGAAAAGTAGGCTTTGTTCAAAGGACGAGTAAATATCAGCTAAAGATTTAATAGCGTTGTACATGTAGTTAAGTCAAAAAGTAGCGAGTACTCTTCCTTGACTTAGTTATGTAGTTCTTTAGAATCTGCAACGGGTGTCTTGATAAGTCCTTAAGGACTCAACCAAGCTTCTCTGCCCTTTGATGTAGCATAGCTTAATTGGGGTGATTATCGATCGTCTTCTATTATCTTTATATCCCCGAATGTATTTATTTGAACTTTTTCTTCCTTCATGGTTTCATTAACCTGTATGAGCTCTTCATATTGTTTCTTAAAAACTTCAACATCCTCAAGGATAGTTGGCTTTAATGTAACCTCAATACGTTCTTCACTTAAAGGGATGCAAATAGTTTCAATTTGTAAATCCATGGAAATTTCTGGATTTATTATCTTTTTCTCAATGATTAGCTGTTCATGGGTAACAGGGACCATAATTTGCTTCACCTCGGTAAAGGTTTTCTTATATACCCGAACATCTGCTGTCTCAACCCTCTTCTTACTCACCTGCAATTCTTCTTTATGTAGTTTGAGCGTTACTTCTTCATGATGGTCATTTGAATTCTGCTTTTCATACAACTTAATCTCCCTCCATAGGAAATGGTGAAACCACCCTTAACATTGCTTGACGATGTTAAGGTGGTTTTGTCTTTAGCGATGATTTATATCTTCAAAACCTGAATCATCGGAAATGATATCAACATTTCCAGTTGTATTAACATGTGCCTCTTCGTGTTTAAGCGTTTCTTCGATATGCCGAGTTTCCTCAACTTCACGTTTCGCAGCGGAGATCTCCTCAGTTGTTACCGTATATTTGTTTACCTCAACTTCTTCCTGGCTAACTGGAATATGGATAGTTTCCTCGGAGCTGATAGGTTCATCACTTCGTTCGTTATTCAATTTAGTTCTTTTTATCACAACTTCCTCGTGCATGACAGGAACGTCGACCGTTTTTTGTTCTTCCACAACCTCTTTTGAGAGGACTACTTCTCCAACATCGACCTTATTTTTCGTAATGTCTACCTCTTCTTTATGAAGCTGGAGTGCGCCGCTCGTCTGGTTAAATTCATGTCTATCATCATTTTCAACATTTTGAGCTCTGTCATCGCCAAATAACCCTAAAAAGTTGCTCATAAAAACCCCCCTAACAAGTTAATTAAAGACAAGCTTTTATATATTGTGTTTATGAAGGGGATTTATACTTAAAATCATTAGAAAGAAGCTTATGCAAAGGGGATATATAGGCTGGAGATTCTTATTAAAGAAGGTGCCCGATGTAAAATACTTTTTTTTCAGTTCTTTTATTGATTCTTTTATTTTCTTATCAAATAAATACGG
>NZ_MLYR01000167.1 GCF_001866655.1 Bacillus sp. MUM 116
GTTTTAAATCTACCCTTATTATATCAAGTTCTTTCATAAATTAGCTGATATTATTCTATTAATTTGTAAAGAGTTAATTGACGGAAAAGGTTAAACGTGGTAAGTTTAGCTTATAATTAATTTGTTTATTAAACAAATTAAAGTAAATAATTTTAAAATTGAAGTTTATAGTAATCTGTAAGGGTTTACAGTTCGGCAAGGTTGAAATTCATATCATTAGGAGAGGATTTTTATGAAAAAGTTTTTGGATCAGGACTTTTTATTAAGTACAGATACAGCTGTTAAACTATATGAAAATGCAATAGTAGGATTACCAATATTCGATTTTCACTGTCACTTAAATCCACAAGAAGTTTGGGAAAATAAGCCATATGAAAATATTACCCAATTATGGTTGGGGGGAGACCATTATAAATGGCGAACAATGCGTATTCATGGTATTGGGGAACGATTCATAACAGGCGATGCAGGTGATTGGGATAAATTTGCGGCTTGGGCAGAAACAGTCCCGCATTTAGTTGGCAATCCCCTTTATCATTGGACGCATATGGAATTAAAAATGTTTTTTGGGATTGAAAAGCAGCTTAAGCCTGAAACAGCACGTGAAATTTTTGATGAATGTAATGCAAAACTAAAGAAACCTGATTTCAGACCAAGGGCATTTATTGAAAGATCAAATGTTAAGTTTATTGGAACAACCGATGATCCAGTTTCAACATTAGAGTTCCATCAATTACTAAAAAATGATGACTCGTTTAAGACGATTATTGCACCAACATTCCGTCCGGATGGGGCTCTTTTCATTGAACGCCCAACTTTTAAGAGCTGGATTGAGAAATTGGCTGAGGTTTCTGGTATCAACACAGATTCTCTTGATGGATTTTTAAATGCACTTAAACAACGTGTTGATTTCTTCCATGAAAACGGTGGCCGTGCATCTGACCATGATATTCAAAAAATGGAATACGTGGAAACAACGAAGCAAGAGATCGAGACTATTTTTAATAAACGTTTAAGCGGCGGAGAGCTCACAGATGAAGAATTAAAAGCGTACCGTGCATTTTTATTAACGGAACTTGGAAAAATGTATGCAGAAAAGCAATGGGTTATGCAGCTTCATATGGGAGCATTAAGAAACAACAATACCAAAATGAAAAATTTAATCGGTCCAGATACAGGATTTGACTCTGTTGGGGAATTTAATTTTGCGGAAGGATTATCTCGATTCCTAGATGCCCTTAATCAAGCGGATGCATTACCAAGAACGGTTTTATTCAACTTAAATCAAAAAGATAATGTCGTCCTTGCTGGGATGATGGGGAATTTCTACGACGAAGGTGTTCCTGGAAAAATTCAATTTGGTTCAGGATGGTGGTTCCTTGATCATATTGATGGAATGGAAAGACAAATGAAAGATCTTGCTAATGTAGGGATGTTAAGCCACTTTATCGGAATGTTGACAGATTCTCGCAGCTTCCTTTCCTACGCTCGTCATGATTATTTCCGCCGAATCGTATGTAATCTTCTTGGCGTTTGGGTAGAGAATGGATTAGTGCCAGCTGATATGGCAATTTTAGAGAACATGGTTAAAAATATTGGTTACTATAATGCGGAAAGATATTTTTTGGAAAGATAAGGGATAGGGCGTGACTTTTGAAGGACTCTCCTTAATAATAAAGGATAATGAACATTTATTGAGGAATATGAGAGAGAGGGATATTGAATGAGTAAACAACAAATTGGTGTAGTTGGCTTAGCAGTAATGGGGAAAAACCTAGCATTAAATATCGAAAGTCGCGGTTATTCCGTAGCTGTATTCAATCGGTCTTATGACAAAACTGAAGAATTTTTAAAGAACGAGGCAGAGGGTAAAAATTTTGTCGGTGCTAAAACAGTTGAAGAATTTGTTAATTCTTTAGAAAAGCCCCGTAAAATTTTATTAATGGTGAAAGCCGGTGCTGCAACGGATGCTACAATTGATTCCTTAAAGCCATTTCTTGAAGAAGGCGATATTTTAATTGATGGAGGAAATACATTCTTCCAAGATACAATTAGACGTAATAAGGAATTAGCAACAGCGGGCTTCCATTTTATTGGCACAGGTGTTTCGGGCGGAGAAGAAGGTGCATTAAAAGGTCCTTCCATTATGCCCGGTGGTAAAAAAGAAGCATATAATCTTGTGAAACCAATTTTAGAAGCAATTTCTGCTAAGGTGGAAGGGGATCCATGCTGTACCTATATTGGACCAAATGGTGCCGGCCACTATGTAAAAATGGTTCATAATGGAATTGAATACGGGGATATGCAATTAATTTGCGAAGCCTATTTTATTTTGAAGAATGTTCTTGGTTTAACTACTGATGAGCTTCATTCTGTATTTGCTGAATGGAATAAGGGTGAATTAGATAGTTATTTAATTGAAATTACAGCTGATATTTTCACAAAAGTAGATAAAGAAACAGGTAAACCAATGGTTGATTTAATTTTGGATACCGCAGGACAAAAAGGAACTGGTAAGTGGACAAGCCAAAATGCCTTGGATTTAGGTGTTCCGCTTCCACTAATTACCGAATCCGTATTTGCCCGCTTTATCTCTGCCATGAAGGAAGAACGTGTTAGGGCGAGCAAGATCCTCAAAGGACCAGAAGTGAGGCCATTTGAAGGCAAGAAAGAAGAATTAATTGAAGCGGTTCGTAAAGCATTATACATGAGTAAAATCTGTTCCTATGCTCAAGGATTTGCGCAAATGCGTGCAGCCTCTGATGAATATGAGTGGAACCTTCGCTATGGTGATATTGCGATGATCTTCCGCGGCGGTTGTATTATTCGTGCGCAATTCTTACAAAAAATAAAAGACGCTTATGACCGCGAACCTGAATTGGCAAACCTTTTACTAGATCCTTACTTTAAAGAGATTGTTGAAAACTATCAACAGGCATTACGTCAAGTTTTAGCTATTGCGATTGAACGCGGCATTCCGGTTCCAACGTTTGCAAGTGCGGCTGCTTATTATGACAGCTATCGTACAGAAACTCTTCCTGCTAATCTTTTGCAAGCGCAACGCGATTATTTCGGTGCACATACCTACCAACGTATAGATAAAGAAGGCGTCTTCCATACAAATTGGATGGAATAAGCTTCATTCATATAGACAATCCAACTGTCATAAGCTGGATTGTCTTTTTTTCTGAAATTTTATTTTAAAAAGCAATTTGAGTAAAATAAATACTAAATTTAAGCAGTATTAGAGAATGTTTTTACTGAAAAAATGCAATAAGATAAATATAGACCTTAGTGATTTTTTCTGAAATTGACAACGTTTTCTTGGTGAAGGAGGAAAAAGAATGGAAAATTGGATACTTGCTGATTACAGAATGCAGGGAATGCAAACTTCTTCCTTTGAATTCCATTCCCACCATGAATATGAGATTTATTTTTTTCATGCAGGAGAGTGTAAGTATTTAATTAACAATCGGATTTACGATTTACAGCCTGGAGATATTTTATTAATGGATGGTTTAATCTTGCATAAACCAAATCCAAGATTAGAAAGTCTGTATACAAGGAGTGTTGTCCACTTCTCGCCAACATTCGTGGTTGAGTTATTAGAAGTTCTAGGGGTACCTAATTTATTGGATCCTTTTAAAAAACTAAATAATTGGCTTCTCCGAACTGGGTATGATGAATCAGCGCGAGTGGTGGATGAGAAGATTGAACGGATTGCAAATCTTGTAGTGCAATGCAATAAAGAACGCCAGCATTCCATCCAAAAAGATGAATTATTAGAAGCTGAAATCAAGATCCAGCTAATACAGCTGTTGATTGAAATTTATCATATGAGTCAAAAAGAATTGGCTCAAGTGACAAGCAAAAGTACGGAAAAAGAAAAGCATGCCGAGAGTATTGCTTCCTGGATTAATGAGAATTACAAAGAGAAAATTAATTTGGATCGAATTGCCGGCGAATTAAATCTAAGTAAATATTATGCTTCACATGTTTTTAAAGAAATAACTGGATTTACCGTAATGGAATATGTGATGGGCTGCCGGTTGAATCAGGCTAAATTTCTATTGGAAATGGAACCGAATCATTCACTTGCCGAAGTAGCGCGTCAATCAGGATTTGAAAGTATTTCACACTTTAGCCGTTTTTTTAAAGAAAAGGTGGGCATTACCCCTACCCAATATAGAAAAAATATAACAAATACCACTTATCAAGAAAAGAGGAGGAACAGTCGACCATGAACAAGAATTTAATGATTTCCGGTTTTTCAGATGAAATCTCTTCGGACTTTGATACCCAGCTTGAAGTTGTATCGAAGCTCGGAATGCAATATATCTCATTGCGTGGTATCGATGGCAAAAACATTGGTGACTTTACAGTGGAAGAAATAAAGGAAAATGTTTTGCCGCGGCTCCAAAAGGTGAAAATTGGAGTCTCTTCCATCGGGTCGCCTATTGGAAAGATTTTTATCAATGATGAAGCAGGTTTTGAAAACCAAAAGGCTATGCTGGACAGGCTATGCCAAATTAGTAAAATACTAGATTGCAAGTATATAAGGATATTTAGCTTTTACATTCCAAAAGGGGAAGCGGCCGATCACTATCGGGATGAAGTAATCAGCAAGCTTAAGGTTTTTGCATCAATTGCGGAAAAGTACGATGTAATTTTATTGCATGAGAATGAAAAGGATATCTTTGGTGACATCGGCAGACGCTGCAAAAAGATTTTAAAAGAAGTTGGCTCTGCCCATTTTAAAGGGATTTTCGACTTTGCTAACTTTGTACAGTGCGGCGAGGATACTGGGGAGTGTTACGATCTGCTTAGAGATGAGATTGTTTATATCCACATAAAGGATGCTGTTACAACCGATAGCCAAAATGTTGTGTGCGGGACTGGTGATGGGAAAATACCTGAGCTATTGGCCCAATTTATACAAAGCGGTTATCAAGGTTTTTTAACACTTGAACCACATCTGGTTCTTTTTGATTCGCTAAAGGACCTAGAGCTTGAGGATGCTAAAGAGTTTATTAAGGATGATAAAGGTCTCGATGGTGCGGGCGGATACAAGCTTCAATATGAATCTCTGCTAACTATTCTTGAAAAAATTGAAAGTGAGGAGAAGAAATGATGGAAAATGTAAGATTAGGTATCATTGGAATCGGTGCACAAGGCGGAACCTACGCTGGTTTTATATCTGAAGGAAAAGTTGAAAATATGGTACTAGGGGCAATTTGTGATATTGACCCAGCTAAAAAGGCAATGTGTGCAGATAAATATCCTGATGTTCCTTTCTATGACAACTATATTGATATGCTTGAGAGCGGCAATGTTGACGCAGTAGTAACCACTGTCCCACATTACCTGCACCCAGAAATCGGCATCGAGGCACTTAAAAGAGATATTCATGCCCTAGTAGAAAAACCAGCGGGTGTATATACAAAACAGGTGAAAGATTTAAACGAATTCGCTGCAACAAAACCAGAGTTGACTTTCGGTATTTTCTTCAACCAAAGAACAAATCCACTCTATCAAAAATTGAAAGAGCTTATTGATAATGGAGAAATTGGTAATATTCGCCGTACAAACTGGATTATTACCACTTGGTGGAGACCACAGGGCTACTATGACCAAAGTGCATGGAGAGCAACCTGGGGCGGAGAAGGCGGTGGTGTTCTTGTAAATCAAGCACCACACCAAATCGATTTGCTTCAATGGATTTGTGGGATGCCTAAAAAAGTTTATTCCAATGTAAAATATGGCTATCAAAGAAATATCGCTGTTGAAGATGAAGTAACGACATTACTTGACTATGGCAATGGTGCAACAGGTGTCTTTATAACGTGTACACATGATATTCTTGGTACTGATCGTTTTGAGATTTTAGGAGATAAGGGGAAAATCGTTGTGGACGATAGCAAGAAAATCACCATCAAACGACTTAAAACACCAGAGCCGGAAATGAGTGCAACGATGAGCTGGGCTGATGTAATGAAAATTTTCACTGGTCAAGGCCCATCGGATGTATTCAGTGAAGAAGTTCTTGAATTTGAGAGCGTGTGGGGAGAACAACATATTGCAGTTTTAGAAAATTTCGCAGCAAATATCGTAAATGGAACTCCTTTAATTGCACCTGGCAGTGATGGTATCCACGGCGTTGCATTAGCAAACGCAATCCATCTATCAAGCTGGTTAGGTAAAGAAGTAGAACTTCCAATTGATGAAGAGTTATACTTTGCTGAATTGAACAAAAAGATTGAAGAAGAAAAAAAGAATCCAATTAAAAAATAATTGTTTTATTAATTCATTGAACTCATGGCCATTATGACCATGAGTTCGTTTTAAAAGGGGATGGGCTGATGCTTAAGACAGCGGTTATTGGACTGGGGGATATTTCTAAAATTCATATTCCTGCTATACAAGCAAATCCTGAGGCTAAATTGGTTGCAGTATGTGATATTGATGAAGCATTAATAGATTCAGTGCCTGGCGTAAATTTTTATACCGATTATCACGTAATGCTGGAAAAAGAAAAAATAGATTGTGTTCATATTTGTCTGCCGCATTATCTTCATTATCCAGCAACAAAATCCTGTGTGGAAATGGGGATTCATGTTTTTCAAGAAAAGCCTTTAACGTTGAATTATGAGGAAGGACTGGCTTTGGCAGCTCTGCAGGAGAACAATAAGGATATTAAAATCTGTGTTTGCTTTCAAAATCGCTACAATGAAACATTTGAAATGCTCCAAGAGTTAGTTGTCAGCGGGGAATATGGGAAGGTCATTGGCATTAAGGGGTTAGTCGCTTGGTTTAGACCTAAAGATTACTATCATGTAAAACCGTGGCGGGGGAAAATGAAGTATGCCGGCGGCGGTGTCATGATTAATCAATCCATCCATACGCTAGATTTAATGCACCTTTTAGGCGGTGAAATGGAATCAATCAGAGGGTCGATTGACCAACTGTTGGATTATGGGATAGAAGTTGAAGATACGGCAACTGCCCATATTAAGTTTAAAAACGGTGCATCAGGTTTATTTTTTGCTACGAATGCCAATGCGGAAAATTCCAGTGTTGAGCTTGAGGTCATTTTAGAAAAAGAAAAATTTACGATTAAAGACAGTATTTTAACCAGGGGCCATGAACAGAAAGAAGTATTAATAGAAGATACAAAAATGCCGGGTACAAAATTCTATTATGGTGCAAGCCATGTGAAATTGATTAACCATTTCTATTCTTGTATTGTCAATGACACCCAGGATTATGTAAATGTGAAGGATGCTCTGACATCGATGAAAATGATTGATGCGATTCGCAAATCATCAGAAGAAAAGAAAGCAATAAAAATGGAGGAATTTTAACATGCAGACAGCAAAAATTGGCGTTCAAATGTTTAACCTAAAAAATAAAATTGCAGAACTTGGTGTTTATGAAACCATGAGAAAAATTCATGAACTTGGATTTCATTATATCGAGGTAACGCAAATTCAAATGACAGAGGAAAATGTAGCGGAATTAAAAAGAGCGAGTCAAGATTTTAATATAAATATCGCCTCGGTTTCTGCGCCTTTGGACACCATGCCTGGTATGCCTGGAGAATCCTTGACCACGGATTTTGATAAAATTGTTAACGATTGCAAAACACTCGATTGTAACTTCGTTCGAATTGGGATGATGCCAATCACCTTAATGGGTCAAAAAGATAAAGCAATGGCGTATATAAAGGACGCTGAAGCAATGGCTGAGCGTTTAGCGGAGCATGGAATAGAATTATATTATCATAATCATCATATTGAATTTGAAAAATATGATGGAGAATGTTTGTTGGATATTATGAAAAACAATACATCGAAGCTTGGTTACGAGTTAGATGTTCACTGGGTTCAAAGAGGCGGTGAGAATCCAGTAAATGTGATTAAACGCTTTGCCGGACGCGTCTCCTTAATCCATTTAAAAGATTATCGAATTGGACGTATGGATGTAAACGAGGAAGACTTTAAAGATATGTCAAAGTTTATGCAGAAGTTTACAAACATCATTGAATTTGCGGAACTTGGACAAGGGAATCTTGATATCAAAGGAATTATTGAAGCGGGTGTGGAAAGTGGCGTTCAGTATTTCTTAATTGAACAAGATGATACGTATGGACGTGATCCATTTGATACGCTAAAAGATTCTGGAGATTATTTAAGAAATTTAGGCTATGGAGAATGGTTCTAAAATATTAATGAAAAAGCCAATTCACATTTTATTTTTGTGAATTGGCTTTTACTGGTTCTGAAAGGTGAAATGGGATATTTCATATTAAAAATAACCCAAAAGCCCTCAAATGTGAGGGCTTTTGGGTCTCTAATTAGGTGCATTTATGATAAAGATGTCTTCTTCTCATTATAGGTTAAACTTAATTCAGAAACTTCTAAGAAGTTTTTTATGGCCAGGGCGCAAGCGCCCATTATACATGCGCTATTTCCTAGTTCGGAAACAAGTAGTTCACAATAATGGCTGATCGTTGAAGTTAGGTGTTTTTTTATTTTTGTTACCGCATTTGGAACCATTAGAAGTAATTCGCTATTTACAACTAAAATCTCTGGATTATATAGGTTAATAATATTATTAAGGCCAATGGATAAATATTTAATGTATTGATCCATTAAATGACCAATATTCGGCTCTTGCTTCAAAAGTAAATGTTTGATGTCTCCATTTCTAAAATCAGGTTCATGGTTGTTTTCCGATAATTGTTTATAAAAGCTTGTTTCAGATGCATATTGTTCCCAACAACCCAAATTCCCGCAGCTGCACGGTTTTCCATCGGGAACAATGATCATGTGGCCAATTTCTCCAGCATATCCATGGCACCCTTTAAGAGATTCACCATTAACCATAATCCCAAGACCAATCCCTGAATACAAACTGATTGATAAAAGGTTCCCACATTGATGGTGTTTATAAACCTTTTCCGCTAATGAACACAAATTAGCATTGTTTTCAATCGATACATTGATTCCAATTTCGTTCATCAAGTCTTCTTTCAGGTTTTTATTTCTCCATCGATGTTGTGGGACAAAATAGATCATTTCATCGTTATTAACGATACCGTGAATTCCAATTACGACTCCGGCAAGACCATAACGAGTGTGGGCACATTGATGTTTATAATCCTCTATATGTTTAATCAATAGATCAAGGATAATATCGTAATCAGATGATTGGAGTTCAATTGTATTCGTCTGAAATGGGGCACCATTCATCGTTGACAAATTAAAAGTAATCGATTTTTTATCAAGGTCTATCCCTAAAACAAAACCTGCCTGTGGGTTAATCGAAAGCATAATTGGTCTTCTGCCGAGATTTTTATGTTCTTGCTGAGTTTCGATAATCAATTCTTCTGATAATAAATCTGATACCTGTACCGAGACTGTTGCTTTGTTTAATCCAGTGATTTTTGCCAAATCGGCTCTGGATATTAAATGAAGCTCGATGATCTTGCTTAAAATTAAAGCTCGATTCATCTTCTTGATGTACGAAGCATCTCCGGTGAGCAATGTAATACCTCCTTGCATTATTTATAAAGGCTATTTTCGCATAGATTGTTGTTTTT
>NZ_MLYR01000168.1 GCF_001866655.1 Bacillus sp. MUM 116
AGTTTCCCATCTTCCGTTCTCTCATTTGAAACAATCTCTATAACTGCAAATACATGCTTTCGATTCTCATCAACAAAATTCAGATTTGAATCAATATATTTATTAAGCATATCTCTGGCAGATGTTTGTGCATCAACTTGTGGACTTATAAAAGATTGACAGGCTAAATAGTATTCCATTACTACTTGCTCAAGCAGCTCCTCTTTGTTTGAAAAATGATAAGAAATAACCCCCTTACTTATATTTGCACGTTTTGCAATTTGTCCTAAAGAGGCTTGAGCATAACCTAATTCAGCAATCGTCTCAATCGCACATTCCACAATTTGGGCTCTACGGGCTTTTTCGATAAAGGACATCACTTTTTGACTATTTGTTTTATTTTTTTTATCCATGATTTTATTTTAGTACATTCGTACGAAAAATCGCAAGAAAATCATTGAACTTTTATGTTATCCGTTAATTGGATTAAGTTTCTTTCTTAAACCTGCACCTTTAACTCAATAAAAAAAACGTTGCTGCAGCAACGCCTTATTGAACTCTTACACCCATTACTCTAAGTATATTTCTTCACAATCTTGCTGGTTTTCCCTTACTCCTGTTGACCATTTCTTTGTATTTCTGAAATGGTTGGAGGTTCACTCGATACCACATCAATTATGTGATTTAAAGCATTTATCCCATAATGTTTGAACGGTCCAATATACATATCTTCAGCTATGGTACCAACTTCAATAAAGTCTAAGTATCGGGATTTTGAATAAAGCGAAAAACCCCTTCCTTCATAAATCTCGTACTCATCCATTGCTGTAAAACTCTCGTTTCTAACTGAGTAAGCAATATACCAATCAAATTTAAGGCGAATAATGGGGAGCGTGTCATCCACTTTTATGGAGCCATATGACGAAGAAGTATCATTCTGACCGGCTGATATTCCATTTATTTTACAACAATCAATATCGACGATTAACGTATTATCCTCGGGTTCGAATATTGAGTTTAAATAAATATAACCTTGATATTGAAGCAGTTCAGAGTAATTCATAAAAACCCCTTTTCCTAAACGATCCTGCCTCGTTAGTGAAACAAGAAACAAGGGCTGCCGTAGGAACCCCATCTTTTACATAAGCACCCATTTGTTGAATAAGGAAATATCATTTAACTTTGATTTTCCATAAAAGTTTCAGCTTCATAACCATCAACTGGATAATCATCAATCGTAACAGAATTATAATAAAATTGAGGAATAGAACATTCGAGGCTAATGTAAATTTCTCTAGGATTTACATCTTCATCCTCCCATAACTCGTCATGAAAAATATAACCTATCTTTTTAGTAGTTAAATCGATTACAATGGGGTCTCCATTAAGTCCATAACCAATTATAAACAAACCATTATCTAGACAGCGTTTGTGTTCTTCGTATAAATTTTCTTCAGGCATTTCATTTACAATATTAAAATAAACATGCTTAAACTTTATGTTTTCTCTAAAAGAAAACTCTTTTAAAAAGTAAATTACATCTTCGGGAATTTGATAATCCTCAAAAAATTTAATTGTACCAGTACTAAATTCGACCTTCATTATATTGTGTTTATTAATTTTCTCTAATGCTTTTCTAAATAATCCTATATCCATTTTATACATCCTTCTTTAAGCATTTTAGCTAAATTTTATCATGTACTTGGCCCACTTACCTGCCCCGTTTGTTCAATAAGAAAGGAGCTGCCGCCAAAGCAACTCCTTGTACAACTCTTCCCACCATTATTTGAACAAACCCCATATAGTAAAGGTATCCCAATATTCAAACCCTTCAATACAAACTCCAAAATTAAATGTCGGTTCAACAACGACAAAATCAAATTCACCATTTGAATATCCACTAAAATTAACTATCCAATTAATATCTCTAAAGATGTCTTCTAAACTTAAAATAATTGCACCTGTATCAAGATAATTTAAATGAAACAAAATAACTTCGTTCTCTTGAAGCTGCTTAGGAATTTTCTTACATAGCATTCTTAGCTGATTTACAGCTTTATAGGTGCTATGTTCAAACTTAGATTCCTCTTTATTTTCACCAAGGTTATCTATTTTGTTAAATAATTTTCTAAGTAAATCATAGGAATATTGAGGTTCAATAAATGAATCAAGATTTAAATGAATTTCTTTAGTTTTCATATCTTTAATTATATTATTTCTTTTACTCTTCATTTGAAGTAACTTAA
>NZ_MLYR01000169.1 GCF_001866655.1 Bacillus sp. MUM 116
CTAGGAAAAAAGCAGTTCATTTTTTCCCTCGAGGGGCAGGACACTTGCGCTGGACAATTCACAAAGCAATTTATAAATTCTTAAATAAAAATAAAAAACCAATCAACTCGATTGGTTTTTTTGAAAAATTAATTCTTTTTTAAAATAGTCTTGAGTCTGGCCCGTTCCTGTTCGGTTAGTGGGACTAATGGGAGCCTTACTGAACCAACATCCAAACCATTGAGCTGCAGGGCTGTTTTAACCGGACCGGGGCTTGGTGCCGCAAATAATCCTTGCATAATTGGAAGCAATTGCTGATGATGCTTCGCCGCTTTCCAATGATCCCCATCAAAATACGCTTTTATCATATCTTGTATTTCATTTCCAATGATATGGGATGCAACCGAAACGATACCGGCACCGCCAATCGACAACACTGGCAAGGTTAACCCATCATCACCGCTGTATAAAACAAAGTTTTCATCTGTATTAGCGATGATATGAGTCATTGCATTTAGGTCTCCGCTCGCTTCTTTTACTGCGACAATATTTGGAATTTGTGATAGGCGAATAATTGTTTCTGGTAGCACATTAACAGAGGATCTTCCTGGAACATTGTAAACCATAACCGGAAGGGAAGTTGCCTCAGCTACAGCTTGAAAATGCTGATATAATCCCTCTTGATTTGGTTTATTATAGTATGGGGCCACAACCATTATTGCATCGATGCCAAGTTCTTCTGCTTTTTTGGTTAGTTCAATAGATGCGTACGTATTATTACTGCCGGTTCCGGCGATGACCGGAACTCTCTTGGCAGCAACTTTCACTACATGAGCAAATAAAGCAAGTTTTTCTTCTTTTGACAATGTAGGAGATTCACCTGTAGTGCCTGCAACCACAAGTGAATCAGTGCCGTTTTCAATTAAATAATTGACTAATTGAGTGGTCTTTGAAAAATCAACATGCCCCTTTTTGTCAAAAGGAGTCACCATCGCCGTCGAAACTCGACCGAAATGAACCAATTTTCCCGCTCCTTCCATGTGAATGCCCGTTAGAATAAGTCTATTCGATTCCAATGCCTCATACGATTAACCCTTACATTTCATTCCGATACACTTCCATTGCTTCTACTTCCAATTGAAATGCATCATGCAGTGCATTGACTGATTTGACTAAGTCTTCTTGTTTAACGAGAACCCAAATGGTAGTATGGCTATCAGCCGACTGCAAAATTCTTATTCCATGGTCTGATAACGATGTTACGATTTTGGAGGTCACCCCAGGGACACCGGCAATTCCTGCCCCCACAACGGAAACCTTTGCACAGTGACGTTCAACGACCGGTTCATGACCCAAATCATGTAATATTTTAATTGCCTTATCTGTCATTTCATCTGTTACAGTATATACAACACCGTTTGGGGAGATATTTATAAAATCAACACTAATATTTTCATTTGCCATCGCCTTAAAAACCTCGGCTTGCAAATAGTATTGATCTTTTTTGGCAAACACCTTGATTTGCGTCACATCGGAAACATGAGCGATTCCGGTAACAATCCGTTCTTTAATATCACTGCCGCGATTTTCTTTATTTAAAGTGGTAACTAGAGTCCCAAGACTTTCAGAATAATTTGAGCGGATGCGAATGGGAATCTTTGATTGCATTGCTATTTCTACTGCTCTTGGATGAATTACTTTTGCCCCCTGATAGGCCATATTGCAAACCTCGGTATACGTAACAACCGAAAGCGGCCTTGCATTTTCGGCTATTCGCGGATCGGCCGTCATAATTCCTTCTACATCGGTAAAAATATCAATCCATTCTGCATTCAGAGCAGCACCCAATGCTGCGGCAGAGGTATCACTTCCGCCGCGCCCAATGGTTGTGATATCCCCATTTTTGGCTGCTCCCTGGAATCCTGCCACAACCACTACATCTGAATGTTCCAATTCTCTTAAAAGGCGGTCACATTTCATATCGACGATTTTTGCATTCGAATAGTCATTATTTGTACGGAAACCTGCCTGGGCACCGGTTAATCCAATAGCGTTAATTCCAGACTCGAGCAGCATGTTCGTGAAAACTACACTGGAAATTACCTCGCCGCAGGACATGAGCAAATCTTGTTCACGTTTACTGATTTTACTGTTATTTCCTCCAATTAAGGAGAGAAGGGTATCCGTTGCATATGGATCCCCGTTTCTTCCCATTGCTGAAACCACTACGACTACCTTATAACCGTCTTGTAATGCCTTTTCGATATGAATCCTTGCATGCTTCCTGCCTTTTTCATCCCTGACAGATGTCCCTCCAAATTTTTGTACTATAATTTTCATGTTGACATTCAAAACCTGCCTTTTTATGAAAACTTTTATTTTTCTTTAACTAACCCAAGCTTTACTAAACTTTGTGCAATTTGTACGGAGTTCCAAGCTGCACCTTTTAGTAAATTATCGGAAACTACCCACATATGGAAGCCACGATCTTCATCTAAATCTTTGCGGATACGTCCTACAAAAACATCATTTTTTCCAACGCAATCTGCAGGCATTGGATATACTTGGTTTTCTGGATCATCTTGTAAAATAACGCCTGGTGCATCTTTCAATAATGCTTTAATCTCTTCTGCACTTACACCTTCTTGGTCAATTTCAAAATAAACAGACTCAGAGTGTCCCACCGCAACCGGAAGTCGTACGCATGTTGCCGATACAGCTAATTCTGGTAAGTGCATAATTTTTTTCGTTTCATTGATCATTTTCATTTCTTCAAAAGTAAAACCATTTTCTTGGAATTTATCAATTTGCGGAATAGCATTAAAAGCAATTTGATAATGCTTTTCATCACTACTCACTGGTAATATTTTGGGCTCAACTGGTTCATCTGCCAAAATAGATTTCGTTTGATCCATTAATTCTTGCACTGCTTTAGCACCCGCACCTGAAACGGCTTGATAAGTGGAAACAATAATTTTCTTCAAACCGAATTTTTCTCTAATTGGTTCTAGAGCTACAACCATTTGGATGGTTGAACAGTTTGGATTCGCAATAATCCCGTTATTTTGATGCAAGTCTGCTTCATTCACTTCCGGTACCACCAATGGTTTATCAGCATCCATTCTGAATGCACTGGTATTATCGACAACGATTGCACCGCGTTTAACAGCTTCCGGCGCAAGTTCTTTTGAAACACTGCCTCCAGCCGAAAATAAAGCAATATCAATACCCTCAAAGCTTTCAGGCTTTGCTTCTTGAACCGTATATTCTTCTCCGTTCACAACGACTCTTTGACCTGCTGAACGACTGGAAGACAATAATAATAATTGCTTGTAAGGGAAATTTTCCTTTACTAAGGTTTGGATCATCTGCTGCCCAACTGCTCCTGTTGCTCCGACTACTGCGACGTTAAATCCGCTTTGCTGACTCATTTCTTAAAGACCCCTTTCAATCTCTTATCCGGTTATTTCTTTTGGAAATAATCTTTTTGTGTATAATTAATTCGCAAGGAGAGGAAAAAAATCTCCAGCATTTGAATTATTTATTTATTCTAACATATTCCCATGAAAGAAATAACCATTTTCAATACGATTGAAGGGAATAATTATTCATCATCACGAAATCTCTCAACCAGTACGGGTTGAATTTGTTTTCCTTCAATTGCCGATTCCACGGTTTCCATTAACATGGTCATTCTAGCTACCATTGAATTCGGCTTTTTAACTGGATCATCTTGCCCGTATGGAATAAAATAAATATGTTTGGTAGCCATTAGCCTCATTAAATTTACCCCATTTAACCCTAAAGCATCGTTCGTAGAAATTCCAAGGACAACCGGTTTAAGATTCCTTAGTGTCGCTTTTGCAGCCATTAGGACGGGACTATCATTCATCGCATTTGCGAATTTACTCATGGATACGCCTGTTAATGGAGCAATGACCATACAGTCCAGAGGCATTTTTGGTCCTAAGGGTTCCGCTTTAACAATTGAATCAATGGCCTTATTCCCGGTTAAGTCTTCAATTCTTTTAACCCAATCCTCCCCATTTCCAAAACGAGTGTCGGTATTTTTTACTGTATAGGATACTACTGGAACGACTTCTGCACCTGCTTGCACCAATCTTTCAATTTCCGGAAATACCGCATCATACGTACAATGTGACCCCGTTAATCCAAAGCCGATTCTTTTTCCGTTTAAACTCATCTTTCTTTCCCCTTTCTGTTTAATAGGTCATCTTGGAGTAATTGTGTAAGCACGTCTGCGAGAATTAATCCGGCAGTTTTAGGAGCTACAATCCCAGGTAAACTTGGTGCGAGCAATGCCTTTATTCCCCTCTTTTCCGCATATCTAAAATCAGTTCCTCCGGGTTTGGAAGCAATATCAATAATCAGTGTATGGGCAGGAAGCTTTGAGATCACCGCCGCACTAACTACTGGATACGGGATGGTATTGATTAATATATCGGTATCGGTTACTTCTTTCACAAGATTGCTTAAATGAAAGGGAGTGACTCCCATTTCAGTTATTCTGGCAAGATGCTCGCTTTTTCGGGCACCTACTTTAACCTTTGCACCAAGAGCATGAAAAGCTCGGGCTGTGCTCATTCCGCATCTTCCCAGGCCCAAAACCGTAATATTTGAGCCATGGATGGTATAATCTGTATGCTGGATGGCCATCATAATCGTCCCTTCAACAGTTGGAATCGAATTATAGATGGCAACATCATCCCTTGAAAACAGTTGGACCAGTTTTCGTTTCGATTTTGTTGTCATTTCATTTAAATAGGCATTGCTTATCCCTGAGTAAATTACACAGTGTTCAGGTGTCTTAAAGAGCATATCTTCTGTTAAAATAACCTTTTCATTTGAAAAGATTGTTTCAACCTGTCCTTCTAAATTTGTACCGGGAACAGGTAAGATAAGGACATCCACTGCAGAAAAATCTACCTCTTCCAACTTTTCCTTAACAGCACCAGTAAAGGCGTGGTCAAGCTGTTCGAAGCCAATGAGCGATAATCTGGCATCTAGCTCGGTTAACTTCCGGATAATTTCCAGCTGTCTTGCATCACCACCGATTACGGCTATCTGCATCCCTGTCAGCATGAAAACATTCACCTTCTTTTTAAAAAAATCCTATTCGGAATTCAGTTTTCTCTATTCACTTCAACATCTTATGTAGGAGAACATCAATCTGTGAGTTATTCCTCTTCAGATCATTAAAAAAAGCCCAAGCAAATATTCATTTGCTTGGGCTTCTCTTACTATTTTACTTTTTTATTCTGGTTCCTCTTCAGGAATATCAATAATAATCATGTCAGTTCCAATTTTTTTAATATGATTCCATGGAACTCTAATTTCTTCTCCTTGTTTGCGGAAACCAAACCATTTTAGAGATGGGATGAGAAGAGCTTGAATTTGGCCCGTTCCCTCATTGATTTCAAGATCCGTCTGACCAAGTACTCCAAGTCGCTCCGCCTTTTTTACGTCAACAATTTCCTTCCCGCTTAACTCACTCAGTCTCATCAATACGGACTCCCTTCACTTCACTTTATACTAGTGTATAAAAGGAAGTCCCATTATAGAACAAGAAATCGGAAGCGCATTGTTCAGCCTCGGGCATAGTGCTTTAGGCCCTTCGGTGAAGTCGTTCTTTGACTTCATCGTCAGGGCCTAAGCAACCTAGGAAAAAAGCAGTTCATTTTTTCC
>NZ_MLYR01000017.1 GCF_001866655.1 Bacillus sp. MUM 116
GAGGAAAAAAGAGAGTTGACAGTAACCGAAGAAGGTTTAAGATGCCCGAGAAGAGGAAAAAAGAGAGTTGACGGTAACCGAAAGAGGCTGCAGATGCCAGAGAAAAGGAAAAAAGAGAGTTGACGGTAACCGAAAAAGGATATATATGCCCGTAACGAGGAAATAGAACAGTCGCGATAACCAAAAGAGGTTGTAAAAAAAACGAAAAAAAGCCCTTCCAAGAAGGAAAGGCCATTTTTATCAAAAAATACTATTTAAGTCGGATTATAAGGCAGAACCTCATCCCCATCAAGATTCGTTAACCCCTCCAATCCATCCATTGAGTCATTGGAAGGCTCTGACTTTTTTATTTCAGGATTCAAAGCAGGGCATTTTTTATAAAGATCTGTTACAGGGCAGTAACGGACAATTCCCTCCGCCACCTTCATCGCACCACAAACAGCTGCCAATAAATAAGAATCTCTCCATGGTCTTTTAACAAGCTTGGCGGTTGCCCAAGCAAGAATCGTAAATCCAAAAGTAATACGAATCAACGCATTTAATATCCCGATATTCGGTTTAATATTCATATTTTGTTCACTCCTTCACAAAATTTTTACATTATTTATCAACTCTTTACTGCTTTACATTATGAAATATGATAGTATATTAACAAATGGATTTTGAAAGGGTTTTCTTAACGATTAAATCAATATTCTTTTATAGATAAATAGACATAAAAAGGGAGGGATATCGTGTGCTGGAACAACGTTATCGATGGAAAAATAAAAACCTAAGAACACATGTATCAGTATTAGAGGGGAAAACTTCACCCACCATTTTATTAAAAAATGCTTTGTATTTAAACCAGGCCTTTCGCCAATGGATGAGAGCCAATATTTGGATTTATGACGATCGGATTGTGTACGTCGGCGAAAATCTGCCGGCAAAATTAAAAAACTGTGAAATCATTGATTGTACAAATGAAATTCTTGTTCCCGGATACATTGAACCGCACGCCCATCCGTTTCAATTATATAATCCCCATACGTTTGCGGAATATGCATCACAATTTGGAACAACAACTTTAATCAATGACAATATGGCGATTATTTTAAACTTGAAAAAAAGGGAAGCGTTTTCATTATTAAGGGAACTCCGGACGATTCCGACCACAATGTTTTGGTGGAGCCGTTTCGATTCACAAACGGAAATTATCGAGGAAGAAGAAACATTTTCACATAGTAATGTAAAACTGTGGCTTGAGCATGATGCCGTCCTTCAGGGCGGGGAATTAACCGGCTGGCCAAAGCTTCTTGATGGAGACGATATGATGCTTCATTGGATCCAGGAAGCGAAGCGTATGCGAAAGAAAATTGAAGGCCATTTTCCGGGCGCATCCGAAAAGACTTTGGCGAAACTGATGTTGCTTGGAGCGGATTGTGACCATGAATCGGTGACAGGAGAAGAAGTTTATAATCGCCTAATGCAAGGGTATATGGTAACTTTACGTCATTCGTCGATTCGACCGGATTTACCCGTTCTCCTTGATGATATTAAGCGATTAGGGATTCAAACATATGACCGGTTTATGTTTACTACGGATGGTTCGGCATCCAATTTTTACGAGAATGGCATTATTGATAAGATGATTCGGATTGCAATCGAAAAAGATGTTCCGGTGATTGATGCTTATAATATGGCAACGATGAATGTCGCGCGGTATTATAACATTGAATCTATTCATGGAAGCATTGCGACTGGACGAGTGGCCAATATTAACTTTTTATCAAGTATTGAAGACCCAACACCGGTTTCCGTTCTTGCAAAGGGAAAATGGGTGAAACGCGATGGAAAAGCAACAAATGTGAAAACGCAGATTAATTGGCCAGAATTCGGACTGAAGCCATTGCATTTGGATTGGGATTTGTCTATAGATGATTTACAATTTTCAATGCCTTTTGGTATTAAGATGGAAAATTCCGTTATTACCAAACCATACTCGATTGCGATCGATGTTTCAGGAGACGAACTGCCGACGGATCATGATGAAAGCTTTTTTACGTTGATTGACCGGAAAGGAAAGTGGAGAATCAATACCATCCTGAAGGGCTTTACTTCTAAAGTATCTGCACTGGCAAGCTCTTTCTCAAGCACAGGAGACATCATTTTAATTGGTAAAAATAAAAATGATATGATCTATGCTTTTAACCGTATGAAAGAACTTGGCGGAGGGATTGTTTTGGTGCAAAATGGCCAAGTGATTTGCGAAATTCCCTTGGCATTGGGAGGCATTATGTCTGAAAAACCAATGGAACAGTTAATGAAGGAAGAAAAAAGGCTTCTTGAGGAACTGAGTGAACGGGGATATTCATTTGGAGACCCAATCAGCAGTTTATTGTTTTTCTCTTCTACTCATTTACCGTACATTCGGGTTACTCAGCAAGGAATGTACGATGTTATGAATAAAACAGTACTCTTTCCGTCTATAATGCGTTAAAATGTAACTAGGTTAGTGCATTACAGTATAAAAGTCTTTTAACCAAAAATAGGGGTGGCTATTAGATGAAAAAATGGGCGGTCATAGCGGCAGCTGTCTTCTTACTGTTATCCGGATGCAGCAAAAATGAACCTGTCAAAAAGCCTGATAAGAATGTGCAAAAAGATGTAGGAAAAGTTGAACAAAAAAACGAATTCCCATATTATTTTCCTTTAACCGGAAAAGGCTCACAGACAGAAACAAACGGTAGAGCCGTTGCTGTAATGATTAATAACCATCCAGCTGCAAGACCGCAATCAGGTTTAAACAAGGCCGATATTGTTTATGAAATTTTGGCTGAAGGAAATATTACAAGATTTCTTGCGGTATTTCAAAGCGAAAAGCCAAAAAATATTGGACCGGTTCGAAGCGCCAGGGATTATTATATTGACTTGGCAAAAGGATTAAATGCACTTTATATTGCACATGGATATAGCCCTGAAGCTAAGAAAATGCTGAATTCCGGCTATATAGATAACTTAAATGGCATCAAATATGATGGAACCCTTTTCCATCGTGCCAGCTTCAGAGTAGCCCCGCACAATTCTTATATTACTTATGATAATATTTTAAAGGGTGCGGAAATGAATCATTATTCAATGGATCAAACGCCACCTGCCTTTAAATTTCTTTCCGAGGAAGAAGCTAAAAAGGTGACAGGCAGCGATGCCGCAACTGTAAAAATCTCCTATTACGCAAGCAGTGATTTTGACTGTGTTTATCAGTATGATTCTGCTACTGGAAAATATAAGAGGTTCCAAGGCGGGGAACAAACCGTTGATTTTGAAACGAAAGACCCGATTCTATTGGATAATATTTTTATTGTTGAGGCGAAGCATGAAGTCATCGATAAAAAAGGACGCCGTACCATTGATCTTCAATCCGGTGGAAAAGGTTATTTGGTACAAATGGGGAAAGTAAACGAAGTCGACTGGAAAAATGAAAATGGCCATATTGTTCCTGTCAAAAACGGGGAAGACGTTCCGTTTGTACAAGGTAAAACATGGGTAAATGTGGTCCCTACCGACCCGGGATTGCAAAAAAGTGTTTCGTTTAAATAATCTTATTCAAACCAAAGGGGTAAAAAATATGCAAATCAATAAGCTTAGAGGGAAAGCACTGGATCAGCTTTTTCAAGGGATTCTTTCGATAAAAGATCTTGAAGAATGTTATCGTTTTTTTGATGACCTTTGCACGATTAATGAAATTCAGTCATTAGCTCAACGCTTAGAAGTGGCAAGAATGCTTCGTGAAGGGAATACCTATCACCGGATTGAAACAGAAACCGGTGCGAGTACCGCAACGATTTCACGTGTCAAACGCTGCCTAAACTATGGTAATGATACGTATGAAATGGTGCTAGACCGAGTCAAGGAACAACAATCGGCACCCACAGAAGAAGCATAGTTGAAAAACCGGAGAGATGAAACTCTTCGGTTTTTTCTTTTGACTTTGTGAATTGTCCAGCGCAAGCGTGCTGCCCCTCTAGGGAAAAAATGAATTGCTTTTTTCCTAGGTCGCTATCCTGCTCCTGCTCCTGCGGCAAAGAATATTCGAGGGATGCACTGTTCACCTCATCGCATGCTTGCAGGATGAAGATTCAATGATGGCATGCCGATGAAGTCAAAAAATGACTTCACTCAGGCCCTCAAGCAGCTGTCGGGGCTGATCAAGGCGCTTCCGCTTTTCCTATTGGATATGATTTCATAAAATTGATTTATGGTTTTCTTTTTTATTACCATTCCTGTAATGCTATAATGGTGTAATGGAAAATGAACTTAGGAGGACTTTGGGATGTATGATTTTCGCGAGTGGCGCCATGTGTTTAAACTCGACCCGAATAAACAGATATCGGATGAACATTTAGAAGCTATTTGTGAATCAGGTACGGATGCAATAATCGTGGGAGGTACAGATGGAGTTACGCTCGAAAATGTCCTCGACTTAATGGCCAGAATCCGTAAGTTTTCGGTACCATGTGTCTTGGAAGTATCGGGCATTGAAACCGTTACTCCAGGATTTGACCTCTATTTTATTCCAACCATATTAAATAGCCAGAAATCAAAATGGATTACCGGACTTCATCATCAGGCAGTAAAGGAATTTGGCGACCTTATGAATTGGGAAGAAATCGTCATGGAAGGGTATTGCATTATGAACGCTGAATGCAAAGCAGCTCAGCTGACAAAAGCGGATACTGCGATCTCCGATGAAGATGTAAGAGCCTACGCGATGATGGCAGAAAAAATGTTTCATCTTCCTATTTTTTATCTTGAGTTTAGTGGTCAATATGGACAACCTAATTTGGTTTCAGATGTTAAAAAAGTCCTTGAAAAAGCGACCTTTTTTTATGGCGGCGGGATCTCCACCTTTGAGCAGGCAGTGGAAATGTCTCAATTTGCGGATGTCATTGTTGTTGGAAACGCAGTTTATGAGGATTTTAACAATGCCTTAAAAACCGTTAAGGCCGTTCGATAGACAATTGCTGAAATAGCAAAGTGAATGATAAAATAAGAACAAATGTTTGATTTGGCGGTGAGAAGAAATGCAATATTTATCAGACAAGCTTTTGCAAGGCTTAAATCCTGAGCAGCAAAGCGCTGTAAAATGTACGGACGGACCGTTATTATTAATGGCCGGTGCCGGAAGTGGTAAAACAAGAGTTTTAACCCATCGGATTGCCTATTTAATCGTGGAAAAAAGAGTGAATCCGTATAATATTTTAGCGATTACCTTTACAAATAAAGCGGCAAGAGAAATGAAAGAAAGAATCGGGAAAACGATGGGCGGCGCCGCAGAGGAAATTTGGATTTCCACCTTCCACTCGATGTGTGTAAGAATTTTACGCCGGGATATTGACCGGATTGGCTTTAATCGTAATTTCACCATTCTTGATACCACCGACCAGCAATCGGTGATTAAAGGGATTTTAAAAGATAAAAACATTGATCCAAAAAAATTCGACCCGAGGGCAATCCTTGGCGCGATCAGCTCAGCAAAAAACGAATTAATCGAACCAGAGGAGTATGGGAAAACGGCAGGCGGTTATTATGAACAAGTCGTTAGTGAGGTATATGAAGAATACCAAAAGCGGTTGAGGAAAAATCAAGCGCTTGATTTTGATGATTTGATCATGATGACGATTCAATTGTTCCGCCGGGTACCGGATGTCCTTGAATATTATCAGCGCAAATTCCAGTACATCCATGTGGATGAGTATCAGGATACAAACAAAGCGCAATACTTATTGGTAAAATTGCTGGCGATGCGTTTTAAAAATCTTTGTGTTGTCGGTGATTCCGATCAGTCGATTTACAGATGGCGCGGTGCGGATATTGCCAATATTCTATCGTTTGAAAAAGATTATCCAAATACAACTGTTATCCTTTTAGAACAAAACTACCGCTCGACAAAAAGAATTCTTCTTGCGGCGAATAAAGTAATTGAAAACAATTTTAACCGAAAAGCGAAAAACCTTTGGACGGAAAATCCTGAGGGAAATAAGCTTGTGTATTATCGTGCTGACAGTGAGCAAGGCGAGGCTCAGTTTGTTGCCGGAAAAATTAAAGAATTAACCCGAGACGGCAAGCATACGCTTGCAGATATTGCCATCCTCTATCGGACTAACGCCCAGTCCCGTGTAATGGAGGAAGTTTTACTGAAATCGAATATTGAGTACAGCATTGTTGGCGGAACAAAGTTCTACGACAGAAAAGAAATCAAGGACATGTTAGCCTATTTACGATTGATTTCAAATCCCGACGATGATATTAGTCTAAGGAGAATCATTAATGTTCCGAAACGTGGAATCGGCTCAAGCTCGGTCGATAAAATTGCTGACTTTGCAGCAATGCATGATCTCTCTATATACCAGGCATTAGATTCAATTGAATTAATGGGGTTGAGCCCGAAAATTACCAAGTCCGCCCGTGAATTTCGGGATTTCATTCGAAACTATACGCAAATGCAGGAATTTCTATCTGTAACGGAACTAGTAGAAGAAATCCTTGAAAAATCCGGCTATCGTGAGATGCTAAAAGCGGAAAAATCACTGGAAGCACAAAGCCGTCTCGAAAACTTGGACGAATTATTATCTGTTACGAAAAATTTTGAGGAAGTAAGCGAGGACAAAACCCTTGTTGCCTTTTTAACAGATTTAGCCCTTGTCGCGGATATTGATTCAATGGATGAAGAAGTGGAAAAGGCAGATTCGATTGTTCTTATGACCTTGCACTCCGCAAAAGGGTTGGAATTCCCAGTTGTCTTCCTTATCGGCATGGAGGAAGGGGTATTCCCGCATAGCCGATCTCTTATGGAGGAAGCGGAAATGGAAGAGGAACGCCGTTTGGCTTATGTGGGAATTACCAGGGCGGAGCAAAGCTTATTTTTAACCAATGCACAAATGAGGACGCTTTTTGGTCGAACCAGTATGAACCCGGCTTCCCGCTTTATCAAAGAAATACCTGAGGAACTTTTGGAAGATGCGGGACCAAAAGCTGGGAAGAGCACTCCATTTGGTTCAAGGGGAAGTTCTTTTGCAGGCTCCGGCTCTGGTTCAGGTTTTGGAGCCCCTGTTACGAGAAAGCCGGTGATGAGGCCTGTTGCGGCAACAACGGGCGGAGACCAGGCTGGGTGGAAGGTTGGCGATAAAGCCGAACACGGCAAGTGGGGAATTGGAACGGTTGTCAGTGTGAAGGGCGAAGGAGAAGGGACCGAACTTGATATTGCTTTTCCAAGTCCAACAGGAATCAAACGTTTGCTTGCCAAATTTGCGCCGATTAAAAAGGCATAAGAAACGATTAAGGAAAGGGCTGGATTTATGGACCTTCAAACGGCTGAACAAAGAATCAATGAACTAAAAACACTATTAAATCAATATGGCTATGAATATTATGTGTTGGATAACCCAACTGTTCCGGACGCGGAATACGACCGTTTTATGCAGGAACTGTTAAAGCTTGAGGAACAGTATCCGGAATTGAAAACGCCAGATTCCCCTTCTGAACGGGTGGGCGGTTCTGTATTGGATCTATTTGAAAAGGTGGAGCATCGTACCCCAATGCTTAGCCTTGGCAATGCTTTTAATGAAGGAGATTTGAAAGATTTTGACCGCAGGGTCCATCAGGCAGTTGGCGATGATGTTTCCTATGTTTGTGAATTAAAAATTGATGGACTTGCCGTTTCATTACGTTATGAAAATGGCTTGTTCCTTCAAGGGGCAACACGCGGGGACGGCACCATCGGAGAAGATATTACCGCCAATTTAAAAACCATTAAATCCATTCCTCTGCGTTTACGTGAAAATGTTTCGATTGAGGTCCGCGGAGAGGCTTTCATGCCAAAGCGATCATTTGAAGCATTAAACCTGGCAAAAGAGGAGAATGGTGAGGAGCCTTTTGCTAATCCAAGAAATGCGGCTGCAGGCTCCCTTAGGCAGCTTGACCCGAAAATGGCGGCTTCTCGAAATCTCGATGTCTTTTTATATGGCATTGGAGATATAGGCGAAACGGGTGTAACCTCCCATAGCTTAGGGCTTGATTATTTGGACCAGCTGGGGTTTAAAACCAATAAAGAGCGAAGAAAATGTCCGGGGATTGAAGATGTCATTGAGTATGTAAACAGCTGGGTCGAAAAGCGTCCGCATCTTCCTTACGAGATTGATGGAATTGTTATTAAAGTAGACTCACTCGAGCAGCAGCAACAGCTTGGAACGACTGCCAAAAGTCCACGATGGGCCATTGCTTATAAGTTCCCGGCAGAAGAAGTGGTAACAACTCTGTTAGATATTGAACTAAGTGTCGGCCGGACAGGGGTGGTCACACCAACGGCGATTCTTGTACCAGTAAAGGTAGCCGGAACAACTGTTCAGCGCGCCTCCTTGCATAATGAAGATTTAATCCGTGAAAAAGATTTGAAAATCGGTGATAAGGTTGTAATCAAAAAAGCAGGCGATATTATTCCTGAGGTCGTAAATGTCCTTGCTGGTGAAAGGACAGGAAATGAAAAAGAATTCCACATGCCGACACATTGCCCTGAATGTGAAAGCGAACTTGTTCGTCTGGACGGCGAAGTTGCACTAAGGTGCATCAATCCGAAATGCCCAGCTCAAATCCGCGAAGGTCTGATTCATTTTGTCTCACGAGATGCGATGAATATTGAGGGGCTTGGTGAAAGAGTAATTAGCCAGCTTTTTGCCGAAAAATTAATTGCCGATGTTGCGGATATTTACATGCTGGCAAGAGAGCAACTACTGGCCCTCGAGCGGATGGGAGAAAAATCGGTTTCCAATCTGTTAAATGCGATTGAAGCTTCAAAAAGAAATTCACTTGAAAAATTGTTGTTTGGCCTTGGAATTCGTCATGTAGGCGCGAAAGCAGCAAAAATATTAGCTCAGGAATTTGGGGCAATGGATCATCTTGCTGTAGCAACAAAGGAACAATTGATTGCCATTAATGAAATTGGTGATAAAATGGCTGACTCCATCGTTACATTTTTTGAAAAAGAAGAAGCGGTCTCATTGCTTAAGGAGTTAGTTTCTTACGGGGTCAATATGGAGTATAAAGGAGCCAGACCGGTTTCAGCGGCTGAATCTGATTCAATTTTTGCCGGTAAAACAATTGTTCTGACCGGAAAACTAGAGCAGCTTTCACGTAATGAAGCGAAGGAAAAAATTGAGGCTCTGGGCGGGAATGTTGCCGGAAGCGTCAGTAAAAAAACACATCTGGTCATTGCCGGAGAAGATGCCGGTTCCAAGCTCGCAAAAGCGCAAGAACTGGGAATAGAAGTATGGGATGAAGAGAGACTATTAGCTGAATTTAATAAATAAGAGGTGTTACCACCGTGAAAAAGCTATTACTGCTTGCTTTTTCATTTGTTCTCTTGCTTAGCGGCTGTTCATTAAACTTTCAAAAGCAGGATCAGGTCGTACAAACAAAAGAGAAAACAAAAGGAAAAGCAATTATTCCAAAATATAATATTTCTGATCAATATTATCGAACGATTTTACCATTTGAACCAGGGGAAGCCCGTGGGATGATCGTCGGCGATCTTAACACAAGATATGATATTGATGAGTTTGAAACAGGATTAATGCGCATTGCCCAAAATACCTACGATACAAATAAGTATTACTTTCAAGAAGGGCAGCAAATTAAACGGGATACCGTAAAACTTTGGTTAAATCGAAAATTTACAAATTCCCAGTTAAAGGATCAAGGTTTGAAGCCATCAGAAAATATCGGTTTAAATCCGCTTGATACGGGAAAAGGGGAGACACCGATTTACCTTGCTCATATTTTGGAGCATGATTATTTAACGAAAACGGATAAAGGTACGGTTACATTGGGCGGTATTACGATTGGCCTTGCCTTAAATTCAATTTATTATTATCAAACGGTTCAATACGGACCAACTTATGAGAAAAAAATATCCTATTCCAAAATGGAAAGCGAAGGGAAGCAAATTGCCGCAGAAGTATTAAAGCGGATTCGGAGTATGAAAAAGCTGGAGAACATCCCAGTGACGATTGCTTTATTTGAAACACAGAGCAAGTCATCGGTTGTACCTGGCAATTTCTTTGCCTATACAAATGTTGACAGCGGCAGCTCCAGTATTGGCAGCTGGGAAAAAGTCAACGAAAAATACTTTTTATTTCCGTCTTCCGATGCACAAGATAAGCACCGGGATGACCTAACGGCGTTTTTGAATTTTAAGCAGGATGTGGAACAGTATTTTCCAAACTATAACGGTGTAATTGGCAGAGCCTTTTATGTTGACGACCAGCTGCAGGATCTTAAGATCTCCATCCCAATTCAATTCTATGGAAAAATGGAGGCAGTTGGTTTCACCCAGTATGTAACCGGTCTTGTCATGGATCGCTTTCCAAAATATATTTCTGTTTCAGTCAGTGTGACATCTGTTGATGGACCTGAAGCACTGATTGTCAAAAAGGCAAATGAGACAGAACCGTCTGTTTATATTTATTAAAATTATACTATTTTAACAAAAGAATCCGGAGCTTTCCGGATTCTTTTTTTTCATAGTTATAACTGTCGTTCAAATGATTGATACTATGAAATGAATGATGTTACGAATGTGGGTGTAAAGGCTTTTAATACATAGGAGGGTTTTTGATATGGTACAACCTTATAAGCATGAACCATTTACAGATTTTTCAGTGGAAGAAAACCGTCAGGCCTATCTTAACGCGTTAAAAACAGTTGAAGGTGAACTTGGTAAAGATTATGACCTTATCATCGGCGGCGAAAAAATTACGACGGAAGACAAAATTGTTTCTTATAACCCGGCTAACAAAGAAGAAATAATCGGTCGGGTTTCGAAAGCAAACAAAGAGCATGCTGAAAAAGCAATGCAGGCAGCTGTAGAAGCATTTAAAACATGGAAAAAAACAAAACCGGAAGTGCGTGCGGATGTACTTTTTAAAGCTGCATCGATTATTCGCCGCCGCAAACATGAGTTTTCTGCTCTTTTAACAAAAGAAGCTGGGAAACCATGGAGAGAAGCAGATGCAGATACTGCGGAAGGCATTGACTTCCTTGAATATTATGGCCGTCAAATGCTGGCATTAAAAAATGGTGTGCCAGTTCAAAGCCGTCCAAACGAATTCAACCGTTATGACTATATTCCTCTTGGTGTAGGAATCATCATATCACCTTGGAATTTCCCATTTGCCATTATGGCAGGTACTACTGTTGCCGCGATTGTTTCCGGTAATACGGTTTTATTAAAACCAGCTTCAACTACGCCGATTATTGCAGCTAAATTTGTTGAGGTAATGGAAGAAGCAGGTCTTCCAAAAGGCGTATTAAATTTTGTACCAGGAAGCGGCGCAGAGGTGGGCGACTATTTAGTTGACCATAAAGATACTCGTTTTATTAGCTTCACAGGTTCACGTGATGTGGGTCTCCGCATTTTTGAACGTTCTTCTAAAATTAACGAAGGCCAATTCTGGATGAAGCGCTTGATTGCGGAAATGGGCGGTAAAGATACCATTGTGGTTGACAATGAAGCAGATCTTGAGCTTGCTGCGCAATCAATTGTTGCTTCCGCCTTTGGTTTCTCAGGCCAAAAATGTTCCGCATGTTCTCGTGCCGTAATCGTTGAAGATGTATATGATACTGTTTTAAACCGTGTTGTTGAGTTAACTACTCAATTAACAGTTGGAGATCCAACACAGCAAGGTACTTTCACAGGTCCTGTTATTGACAACAATGCGTTCAAAAAAATCATGGAATATGTTGAAATTGGAAAACAAGAAGGTAAATTAATGGCGGGTGGCGAAGGAGACGATTCAAAAGGCTACTTCATTAAACCAACTGTTATTGCTGATCTTGCTCCAAAGGCCCGTCTTATGCAGGAAGAAATCTTTGGCCCAGTTGTCGGGTTCACTAAAGCGAAAAACTTTGATGAAGCAATTGAAATTGCCAACAATACTGATTATGGCTTAACAGGCGCAGTCATCACTTCCAACCGTGCCCACATGGAACAAGCACGCGAGGACTTCCATGTAGGTAACCTTTACTTTAATCGCGGCTGTACAGGTGCCATCGTCGGCTACCAGCCATTCGGAGGCTTCAATATGTCCGGAACTGACTCCAAAGCAGGCGGCCCTGACTACCTATTACTACACATGCAAGCTAAAACAACCTCTGAATTGTATTAATAAAAATAGTGAAAAACCTCTTCTCGTTATGAGAAGAGGTTTATTCATTCGACAATTCCTGTGGTGACAGGTCACCCCCGGATTACATATTCATCTTTGGTACGTCCACGACAAAAGGTGCAACGATGATGCGTCCTTGATATTGAAATTGTCCCCAGATTTTATATACTCCCTTTTTGGGGAAGTAGGTCATGAAGGTTATTTTTGGTCCGTTTTCATTGGTGGTCATGGGGTGAATGTGCAGATATTCTGTCAGGTCAGTTTTTATGGCGACCGCATGTCCCATTGCTCCCAAATAGGGTTGAAGATGGTTAATGGATTTATTTGTTTTTGCATCCTGAAAAGTAAACGTCATGTTGGAATTCATTTCGGCCATTAGATGGTCAAAAGACAGGGAAATTTTTAAGCCATCGACCACTGTAGTTAGTTTTTGATCTGGGATCAGCGGTTTGGATTTCGGGATAGGTCCGTCAATATGAATCCAATGCTTTTCAACACTGTTGTCAACGCCGCCTTTTGGTGTAACTTCCGCAATTAACTGATAATCTCCTCCAGCTGGAAAGGTTGTCGAGATTTCAAATTTGCCATCCCCTTTATACTTTGGATGAAGATGGGAAAAATAAGATAAATCTTTACTAACAATGATTAAATGCATTTTTTTGGTATGTGCCGTTTCAAAAGATTGAATTGGTTTATTTGATTTATCTTTAATGGTAATCGTGATGGGTATAGCCACTTTTGCCTTGAGTGTTCCAGAGGTTTTCCATTCAGACTTTGTTGGAATCACATTTTGCTGCATGGCACCCATTTGATGGTCCATGGTTGATTTTGGCACCCTAATCGCATTACACGAACATAACAAGGCGACGGTCAACAGGATTGGAATCATTTTGAAACTTTTCAAAATTGACAAACCTCCATTAAAAAATTTATTCAACTAGTCTTTTCTTAGTTTGGTATTCGATTGCATATACTATTAAATAATAAGGAGACATAGGAAAGATGTAAAGGAATGTGGAGGATGTGATTTCAAAATGGAAATAACTCGGAATTCAAACAAAAGAATTACGACAAATTTAATTTTTCTTTAATACCTTTTAAGTGTTAATTGTTTATAATAATCATTATGGTGAATTGTATATTGACCAATATGAGGTAATTTTGTAAATAATTGACCAAATCAAATCGAAAAAATGATATGATTTAGAAATACATGCATTTATTTTTGCAAAGGTGTGTGGATTGAAAAAAATGGATACTTTTTCCCTGTTACCTCAATATTTATTACACGTTACTAACGTTCCACATAGCGAAAGTCCCAGTTTAATCTGGTCCTTAATAACCTGTAATACGTTTCTTGTGGTTGCGGCGATTGTTTTTATCGTTAAATTATTTAAGCAAAAAAATGTCCTGAAATCGGGAATTACCTTCGGGATTGTACTGGCGATTAATTATATCCTAATTGCAGTGTATGGGAGTATTTTTGACCTGTTGGGATAGGGGGACAAGGAGGAGGTTGAATTTTTGAAATATTATCGAATTTGGGTTGTTGCTTTCTTATTAAAATTTATTGGCTCAGCCTGGGACGCCTCTTACCATTTTAAATATTTATTTGAGGAATATTCGATTCCGCATATTGTCAATTTTTTCGGCTTTGCGATTGGCGCATTTTTGTTATTTAAAGAGTGGCGCAAGCTTCATTATATGGATCGATTTTCACGGAACCTGGTAACGATTGGGTATGTATTATTTTTAATAGGTATTCCATTAGATTTTAGTTACCATATCGCTTATGGAATTGATTTAACAACATGGAGTCCTACCCATTTTATTTACTATATATCGACCGATATTATGATTATCGGTGTTTGGCGGGGCTATTTTAAGTACACTCAAGATCAAATGCCAAGATGGAAGTCGTTGCATACTTGGTTTGCAATGTTTTTGCTGGAATGTTTATTGTTCCCGAATATGCAGCAGGAAAATGGTGCAATTTCTTATGAACAATATATTCATGGACGTTCCATCGCCTCAAAAGAAATTCTTCAGTTGATTTCTGACCCGGCATCACAAATCTTTGGGGGAATCCCCCAATGGGTATATCCGCTATACTCGGTATTGATGGTAGCCATGTTTACCGTCATTGTTAACAAACTTTGCCGCGACCATGCCATTCCGGTCATGGCAGCAGCGCTTTATATTTTAATTCGTTTTATCTTTAAAACGGTCTTCGTCTTCGTTCATTATCCTACATCCTATGTTCCGGTAACGATTTTATTTATCCCGATTTTTTATGTAGTGTTTAAGAGGGATGGCTGGCTTGCCGGGATTACAGGCGGACTCTTTTATTTCCTTTCCCTGTTTGCCATTAACCGTTTAGGCCTGTTAATTACGCCTCCGCTGGTATGGTGGGAAGCGATACCTGTTGCACTCATCGGGCTTATTGTTCCATTCCTTGCTTCCCAAATTATAAAACTGCCCATTCGGCCAAAAAGAAAACAGCCAGCATAAAAAGTAATGGGTGTTCCCAAAAGGGGAGCACCTTTTCATATGAGAAAAATGTGAAATAGTTCACATAAAGGGGGGTTAAGTAAAAATCCCACAATTTTATATAAAAACAATGATTACAATATAGTTATAGAAAGATTTTAAATCATGTTAAAATAAAGGGAAAATTAAAAAAACGTTATATTAGACTTTCAATTAGGGCAGGGAGTGAAGTAAAATGCTAAGAACAATCACCATATCCCTGTAGCACATTATTCGAATCTTAGAGAAAGAAAAGGGATTTTTTATTAAAATAGATGTTTTATAGATTTGAAGGGAGAAGGAGGCAGCAAGATGAAAAAAGGAAAAGTCTTTTTAGTTGGCGCTGGCCCGATAGATGTTGGCTTAATTACTGTAAAAGGCTTGGAAGCGATTAAACAAGCTGAAGTAATTTTATATGATCGTCTAGCCAATCCGAAGCTATTGGAAAATGCTCCGGCAGATTGTGAGTTCATTTATTGCGGAAAATTGCCCGACCGGCATATTTTACGGCAAGATAGTATTAACGAACTCTTAGTTGCGAAAGCGTTAGAAGGCAAGAGAGTGGTCCGTTTAAAAGGCGGTGACCCGGGGGTTTTTGGCCGAGTTGGTGAAGAAGCAGCTTCTCTAGCCCATAATCAGATATCATTTGAAATCATTCCCGGAATAACCTCAGGGATTGCTGCTCCCCTTTATGCAGGAATCCCTGTTACACACAGGGAATATGGGGAGTCATTCGCTGTAATAACGGCCCATGATAAGTCAAAGGGCGGGAATCCTGCTCTTGACTGGGAGGGACTGGCCCGCGGCATTGATACGATTGCTTTTTATATGGGAGTTGGTAATTTGCCGTATATTTGTGAAAATCTGATTGCAAACGGTAAACCATCTTCTACACCGGTTATATTAATTCAATGGGGCACATTTGGCAGGCAGAAGACTTTGCAGGGGACATTGGCAGATATAGCTCAGAAGGCAGCTGCTGCCATGTTTCGTAATCCATCTATTATACTTGTCGGTGATGTGATTTCTCTCCGGGAAAAACTCAGCTGGTTTGAAAAAAAGTCATTGTATGGCCGGCAAATTCTGTTAGCTCGGACAAGCAATGGTCCAAGTGAATTAGCAAAAGAATTAATGGATCTGGGAGCAGATGTCATTGAATTTCCAAAATGGAAAAAGACATTGGTTCATATTGATTTAGAAAAAGTAGCAGTTTATGATAAGATTTTGTTTGCCCAGCCGGAAAGTGTTGCGGAGTTTTTTGAAGCATTAATTGACAATCAAATTGATATCCGCCATATCAAGGCCAAGTTTTACGGTCCTTCTTTCAAAACGATTAAGGCCTTGAATGATCGGGGGGTTACTGCAAGTTTAGCAGATGAAATGCCCGGTTCGGGAAGTCTCTTGATTGTCGGCGATAACAGTGTCCTGAAAAATATGGAGAATTACGAATTATATGATGTTATGGTGACAAGTCAAAAAGAAATAGATTGGCAGTTCATGCCGATCTTTAACCGTATGCTTGGGGAAGCTCAGATCGATACCATGATTTTTCCATGCAGCGCATCTGTAGAACCATTTCTTGAGGCATTGAGGAAATGTGGCATTTCTATAGAGGAATATGTAAGAAACTCGCTAGTGGTTTGCATGGGAAAGCAAACCATGGCAGCTGCCAGGGGAGCAGGGCTGATGGATGCCCAGATGCCGGTTAAGGCAACAAAAGCAGCTTTGATTGAGTATTTGATTGAGAATATTGGCGTAGAGTTCCGTTCGTAAAAATTGCCGCTTAATTCTACGGGCTTGCGAGGCGAGTACATGAAGACAAATTATCCAGTAATGCTGAAATTGGAAGGGAAAAAGGTAGTCGTGGTTGGCGGCGGCAAGGTGGCCGAGCGGAAGGTTTTAGGATTACTTGACACAGGGGCGGAGATTACCGTAATTAGCCCAGAAGTGACCAAGGCCGTCCAAAAACTGGCTGATGATGGTGTACTCCTATGGAAGTGCAGGGGATTTTCTGCAGACGACCTATCCGGGGCGGCATTAGTTTTCGCTGCGACAAACGATACCGAAATCAATCAAAGGGTGATAACAGCAGCAGGTCCCCATCAGCTTGTAACCATTGCGGATGACCCAGAGGCCTCAGATTTTCATGTTCCGGCAACCGTTCAACGCGGCCGGTTGAATATAGCCGTGTCAACAGGCGGGGCGAGCCCGATTTTGGCAAGCCGCATCCGGTCGGAGCTTGAGAAGCAGTTTGATGAATCATATGAGGAGTATCTTGAATTTCTTTATACGGTGCGTCAGCGGATTTTGCATGAAGTAACAGACCCTTTTTTAAAAAGAAAGCTATTGACGGCAATTGTCAGCCAAGAATTTTTAAAAAGTGACAATCGTGAAGAAGACTTTCGAAAAATATATAATGAGACGGTTTAAGCGGGTATCTACCCGCTTTTTTTGTGTTTAAAAAATAAAGAAACGGGACAAAAAGGAGGGTAAAAAGAAAAAGTTGAGGGTGGAAGATGAACGAAAATGTAATAAATAGCTATCAAATTTTGGATCAGTTACGTTTGCCTCATGGGCTATATTTAGCCTCCGCTTCAAATGATTATCACTATGTTTGGCTGCGGGATTCTTTTTACATGTCATTGCCGTATTTGGAAAAGAACGATGGTCTCTACGAAATGACCTATCATCGGATTTTAGATTTATTTAGAGAATATGAGTGGAAATTGGATATCCATAACCGGCAAAGACCCATTGAGCAATGGGAATACATTCATTCCCGCTATTCAGCCGATGATGTAAGGGAAATCGATACACCATGGGGACATGCACAGCATGATGCCATTGGAGCGATTCTTTGGGGAATTGGAATGGGGGAGAAGCGAGGGAAAAAAATCATCCGTGATGGTAAAGATCATGAAATAGTTCAAAAGCTTGTTGGATATTTAGGCTGTGTACATTATTGGAATGATGCGGATAATGGGATGTGGGAGGAATGGCGTGAAGTCCATTCAAGTTCTGTTGGTGCCTGTGTAGCAGGGCTTAAGTCTGTTCAAAATCTGGTATTCGTTCCGGGAGAATGGATTGAAAAAGGGGAACAAACTTTATCTGTTCTTTTCCCGCGTGAAAGCACAGACCGTCCCTTTGACTTGGCGCAGATGAGTTTAATTTATCCATACAGTGTGTTCACTGGAAAAGAAGCGAATTGGATAGTCGAGCAGATTGAAACCAATCTTTTGCGCGATCGGGGTGTGATCCGCTATCAGGGTGATTCCTATTATTCCCTTTTGGAGGATGAAGGACGGCATTATTCGTTATCCTTTTACTTTGGTACGGAAGCGGAATGGACATTTGGACTCCCATGGCTGGCCCTATGCCATTTAGAATTAGGCGATTTGAATAAGGCAAATGCTTATATTCAATGGACAGAAAAGGTTATGCTGAGTGATGGCAGTTTACCGGAACTTTATTTTGCAAAATCACCAAACTATAATTCCAACACGCCATTAGGCTGGGGAAGTGCGCTGTATATATTAGCGAAAGAGAAATATGAGCGGATAATGTAAGAAATTTTAGGCTGTCGGAAATATTCCAACAGCCTTTTAACATTTTTTTAGATAAAAATACAACTTTAGTATTATTTTAACTTTTTTTTAAAAATTTTCAGAAAAATAGTTCCATTTTTATTTTTTGTGTTATATAATACAAAACGAGGCAAGTTACTGTATTATAACAAAGAGGTGATCAAGTTCATGTCGACGCAAACGACTGGTATTGAAGTGTTAGGTGCTGTTGGAGCCCAGTATGATGAGGTTTTGACATCGGAGGCTTTAAATTTCATTGAAGAGTTGGAGCGGAAATTCGGAGAAAGAAGAATTGAACTGTTACAAAACAGAAAGAAACAGCAGGAGGAAATTAACAACGGAAAGCTTCCGAACTTCCTGCCTGAAACGAAGCATATCCGAAACGGAGAATGGACAATTGCTCCACTTCCACAAGACCTTCAGGACCGCAGGGTAGAAATTACCGGACCGACCGATCGAAAAATGGTCATTAACGCTCTGAATTCCGGTGCAAAAATCTTTATGGCCGATTTTGAAGATGCCACTTCACCGGCATGGGAGAATATCGTCGAAGGACAAATCAACTTGAGAGATGCAGTAAATCGGACGATTTCTTTTGAAAATCCTAACGGTAAAAGATACGTGCTGCATGAAAAAACAGCTGTATTACTTGTCAGGCCGCGTGGGTTACATTTAGAAGAAAAAAATGTGTTACTTGACGGAAAACCAATTTCCGGCAGCCTTTTCGATTTTGGATTGTACTTTTTCCATAATGTAAACAATTTGCTTGAAAGAGGAACGGGTCCTTATTTTTACCTGCCAAAGCTTGAAAGTCATTTAGAAGCGCGGCTTTGGAATGATGTCTTTATCCTCGCGCAGGATAAACTGGGGATCCCGCAAGGAACGATTAAAGCAACAGTTCTAATTGAAACGATCATGGCTGCTTTTGAAATGAACGAGATTTTATATGAGTTAAAGGACCACTCTGCCGGCTTAAATTGTGGCAGATGGGATTATATCTTCAGTTATTTGAAAAAATTGCGCAATCAAAAGGATGTCATCCTCCCAGATCGCTCCCAAGTAACGATGACAGTTCCATTTATGAGGTCATACTCGCTGTTGACCATTCAAACTTGTCATCGTCGGAAAGCACCGGCAATGGGCGGAATGGCTGCGCAAATTCCAATTCGTAATAACCCGCAGGCAAATGAAGAAGCTTTTGCCAAGGTTCGTGCCGATAAAGAACGGGAAGCACGTGATGGCCATGACGGGACATGGGTTGCCCACCCTGGGCTGGTACCGGTTGCGTTAGAAGTATTTAACCGTGAAATGCCGACGTCCAATCAAATCAATACAACAAAGCAGCAGCACATCACGGTTACGGCGCAAGACTTACTTGAAGCACCAAGTGGGACGATTACTGAAGAAGGTGTTCGTCTCAACATTAATGTTGGAATTCAATATATTGCATCGTGGTTAGATGGAAGAGGAGCTGCACCCATCCACAATCTTATGGAAGACGCAGCAACAGCTGAAATCTCACGGGCACAGCTTTGGCAATGGATTCGCCATCCGAAAGGCGTGTTAACGGACGGCCGCAAGGTTACGACTGAAATGTATCAAGCGTTTAAGGCCGAGGAGTTGGAAAAAATTAAGCAGGAAATTGGCGTAGAGGCCTATGAAAATGGAAGGTTTGCTGAAGCTGTAGAATTGTTTGACCAAATGATTCAAAATGATGAGTTTGCTGAGTTTCTAACCTTACCAGGTTACAAGCTGTTATAGAAAGTTTAAAAAAATATTCTAATAGATTTATAGGGAGGAAATTAACATGACAAATGAAAGAATCGCTGGGTTACAAGAAAGCTGGGAAATGGATAGCCGTTGGAAGGGAATTACAAGACCGTATTCTGCAGAGGATGTAATTAAACTTCGCGGTTCGATTGATATCGAACATACTTTAGCAAAAAAAGGTGCAGAAAAGCTTTGGAAGCTATTAAACGAAGAAGATTATATCAATGCTCTTGGAGCACTAACAGGAAATCAGGCGGTTCAACAAGTAAAAGCAGGACTTAAAGCGATTTACCTTAGCGGCTGGCAGGTTGCGGCTGACGCCAACCTTTCCGGACATATGTACCCGGATCAAAGTTTGTACCCTGCAAACAGTGTACCAAGTGTAGTAAAACGGATTAACCAAGCGCTTCAACGTGCGGATCAAATTCACCATTCTGAAGGTGACAATTCGATCGATTGGTTTGCCCCAATTGTTGCCGATGCGGAAGCAGGATTTGGTGGACAATTAAACTGCTTTGAATTAATGAAAGGTATGATTGAAGCAGGTGCATCTGGTGTACACTTTGAGGATCAGCTTTCTTCTGAGAAAAAATGCGGTCACTTGGGCGGTAAGGTTTTGCTGCCAACTCAAACCGCTGTCCGCAATTTGATTGCTGCTAGACTTGCTGCCGATGTAATGGGTGTTCCAACCGTGCTGGTTGCCCGTACAGATGCGAATGCTGCCGATTTGATCACCAGTGATATCGATATGAATGATGCGCCATTTATTACAGGTGAACGGACTCCTGAAGGTTTCTTCCGGACCAAAGCAGGAATTGATCAAGCGATTGCCCGTGGCTTGGCTTACGCACCATATGCGGATCTGATCTGGTGTGAAACTTCTGAACCAAATGTAGAGGAGGCAAGAAAGTTTGCCGAAGCCGTCCATGAACAGTTCCCTGGCAAACTACTAGCCTATAACTGCTCACCATCCTTTAACTGGAAAAAGAAACTTGATCCAGAAACGATTGCAAAATTCCAACAGGAGCTTGGAAAAATGGGCTACAAGTTCCAATTCGTTACTCTTGCTGGCTTCCATGCTCTTAACCACAGCATGTTCGAACTTTCCCGCGGCTATAAGGAGCGCGGTATGGCAGCATATTCTGAATTGCAGGAAGCGGAATTTGCCAGTGAGGAATATGGTTATACAGCGACACGTCACCAACGTGAAGTTGGTACTGGTTACTTTGATCAAGTATCGATGGTCATCACAGGTGGAACCTCGTCTACAACAGCGTTGAAGGGTTCAACGGAGGAAGAGCAATTTAGTTCATCAGAAAAATAAACAGCGGATCCTTCTCCCCGGGTGTGGGGGGAGGGATTTTTTACGTGGTTATGAGGATTATTAGGATGATTAATTGGAAGTGGAAAGTATTTTGGTTAAAGTAGAGGGTAGAGGGACGGAACCAGAGGGTAAATGCATAAAACTGGAAGGTAAAGCGCCAAAACTGAGGGGTAAACCTGGAAACAACTGATATAAGAGACTTTTGGATGAATGTTTATTCTGGAACCTTTTTCCCTGTCCCATCATAATGATAAGTAGCCTTATAATGGAGTTGATTTGTTTTGAAAAAGCCGACTGTTGACGAGGTACTGCAACAGGGAATCTACGGCCCCCTGGAAACCAAGCCGGAAGAAAGGCGAAAATTTTTAGGAACGTTACGTGAGCGGATAATTATAGCTCTTAAGAAAGGCCAAGTTGGCGAAGTTAAAATCTATCCCCAAGTTGAACAGGAAATGAAGAAGAGTCCACATGCGCATTTATTTTTGAATGGAACCATGAACTATGGTCAATTATCAAAGTATGTAAAACTGGCAGCAAAATATAAAATCGAGCATACCATTGTAACCAACAAGGATCATGGTACAGAGATTGGGCTGGTTTTAGCATTGGACCACGCAATTGACAAAGAAGAAATCTATATTACCAAAAATGCACCGATTCAATTTGATGTGAAAAAGAAAAAGAGCCTTTTTGCAAAGCTCTTTAAGCGAAAATAGCGCTTGGATGAAACCGGCGCTTTTTTGCTATTAAAATACCTTTCTCGGCAGATTCCGATAAGTTTTCTGTCTAACCAATCGTTTGATTAATAGTGCTGAAAAAGCCATTATGAAGGGATTTACCATACATTTTTATGAAAAAGATGTCGGATGGCGGGAGATAAAAAAGGAGAAATTTAATTATTAATCCTGTCCATCGGATGCTTTTTCCACCAATGCCTGCAATTCCAATTCAACATTTCCCTTTATTGCCCGACTAATCATACAAGAGGTTTCAGCTTTTTTAGCGAGCTTTTGCGCAAGTGAAATGTCCTTTTTAGAAGCATCAGTACGTAACACGATATAGGGACGATGAATAATTTTTTTATAGGTAAAAACCCCATTGGTCACATCGACAATTGCTTCTGAATCCATGGTCAAACTCACTTTGTCCAAATGGCTGCGCTCCATCATCGCTGCCAAAGTGATAATGTAACAGGTTGCAGCTGCTCCTAGCAGCATTTCATCAGGATTGGTGCCAACGCCTGGGCCATCCATTTCAGGAGGAATCGAGATTTTTGTTTTTAAGTTTCCTGCCTCAATTTCCCCTACATCATTTCGTAATCCTGGCCAGTTTGCTTTTAAAAGAAATCGATGCTCCGCCATGCTAAACCTCCCAGATTTTAAAAATTTAACGACTTTTGGCTGCCGGAAGCCGGAACGCTTTCAGCCAATGATTGGATATTTCTTGATACCTTCGTACTGTACGTATAATCACCATAACAATAAGGATAACGGAAATTAAACTTGTTTCCGCCACAATTATAGATGGTTGGATTTTTTTCAACCTGCTGTAAAGAGAATTTTTTCGCTAATTCCTCACTGTGCCTGCCGCCGTGCTCGGCGACATAGTCGATATACCCTGTCCCCATGTTATATGCTTGGATGATGGTTGGAAAATCTACTTTTCTTTGTTTTCCATATATGACAGCCCGACGAAAATGTTTTACCCCGACGCGGATACTTTCCTTAGGATCCTGAATCGTATTTCGAGCTAGTCCTGCCGATTCAGAGGCCTGCATTGGGTCACCGCCTTTACCACGGCTTTCCTGCTGCATTAAGGCAACGAGAACCGGAGTGTATTTTTCCATATGGTATTGTTTTAATTCATCGTGAATTAAAGGTTCATATTTTTTAACATTCGTAAAGGACTTGTTTAGGTTTAGAATATCAGAGGGATTGCCTTCCACAAATTTACTGATAAGAATAAAGGCAAAACAGAGCATAAACAGGAGGGTAATCACACGGGTTTTCTTTTTCCGTCTTTTTTTCATTCACTTACCTCTCCAATTTCAATTTTTACTTATATATTATAACCCCATAGCGTCCCAAATTAAAATGTTAGGCAGGAATATGGGAGAACATTTTATTGGAAACAAAATTTGCCCTTTAGCGACATAAGCCGACTGATTTCAAGTTTAACCAAACGTTTGAGTGAAAAGGTTATGGGGCCTTATTTATAGGGGGTTTTGCACTAAAACGATTTAAAAATAATGCCGGAATTTGACGTTAATTCTTACGCTCTTTTATAAAGGCAATTTTCGCATAGATTGTTGTTTTTCGTATAAGTTCTTCAACCCGTATAACAAAATGCTTCGTGGCATCTTTTCGTAAGAACATTTGCGAAAATTGCCTAGAAATTTAGTAAATGACCCTTATTAAGGTCCAAAAGCAACAAAGTTTACGAAAAGAGCCTTTATAAACATCAAAATACTTAAGAATAAAAAGCAAATCCCTCCAATCAAAATAGAAATGACTGGACACCAACTTAGTATATTCACAGTTCCATTTCCAACAGGCCCAGACATCGGCGTATTCATTTTATAAAAACTAAAAAGTGAAATAAAAATCATGAACAGCGAACAAATTAATAAAATGTATTTTCGCAAAACCTCGCCCCCTAGTATTCAACTAGTCTTTGAAATAGTCGAATGGGTATTTTACACAGAACTTATAAGATATGGTAACATTTTATGTGAGAAAAGGATGGAAAAGGAGAGTGATTTTTTGAATAGCAATAAAACAATTTTGGCAGCTTCGATTATTTTGTCGTTAGGAATTGTAATTGGATGTTTGATCATTACATTCAAACCTTTTCAGGATACAAATGTTTCGAAGGCAGCGACGAATGATGATAAGAATGCAGTTTTGATTAATATCGATGAAGCTTCTAAATTACTTGGTTTATCTAAGGAAGAATTGAAAATGATTATTTCTGCTGAAAAAAAGAGTATGGCAGAAACTGGTGTATTTGATGGCACGATGCTCCCCTATGTAGTTGTAAATGGAAAACAGTATTTTGAAAGAACAAGTCTATTAAAGTGGGCCGTTGAAGGCTCAACCCAGCATCGAGAATATCAGAATGGAGAAAGGTATCAATAGTTTGAGCTATTATAGAAATGGAGGAGTTATTGTGGCAAAAGGTTCAAAAAACTTCTTTAAAATATTTGCAAAAAATATTAAACAATCAATGGGACCTGGTCAATATCGTGTAAATGGAATTAATGTTACATGTATTCATTGTCAACATGACCGCTTTGAACATGGATATGCTCAATTGAATACGGCAGTAGCCACCTTTTTTAAGCTTGATTTTGCCAATCGTTCAGCAACTGTCTTGACATGTCATAGATGCGGATATGTTCACTGGTTTAATAAAAAGGTTGATAGAATTGATTAGGTACCTCCACTTTATAAATGAAAATCTCCTAAGGCATCCCCTCTATTCCCAATACTACCATTATACGGAAAGATAATTTTATTTTTCAAAAAATATTAAATTAAAAGTAAAAACTATTGCCAATACTGATGAGGAATCATTGCGATAACGCAGAAAAGTTTGGTATTATCAATAGTAAAATAACATTGTTAAACTTAAGCAGGAGGTTCAAAATATATGTCACGAATTTCAAGTGAGCAGGTGAAGCATGTTGCAAATCTGGCACGGCTTGCCATCACGGAAGAGGAAGCAGAAAAGTTTACAAAACAGCTTGACGCGATTATTACCTTTGCAGAACAGTTAAATGAACTGAACACAGAAAATGTGAAACCAACCTATCATGTTTTAGATATGAAAAATGTGCTGCGTGAAGACATCCCGCAAAAAGGGCTGCCGCGTGAAGAGGTACTTAAAAATGCACCGGCACATAAAGATGGCCAAATTAAAGTACCTTCAATTTTGGGAGAATAAGGAGTGCAAAAATAGTGGGTTTATTTGATTATAAAGTTTCAGATCTTCATGAACTATTACATAAAAAAGAACTGAAAGTCTCAGACCTTGTAGATGAATCGTATAAACGCATCAATGAGGTAGAAGACAAAGTACAGGCCTTCTTGACACTGGACGAAGAACGTGCCAGGCAAACAGCAAATACTCTAGATGAAAAACTAAACGCAGGCACAGCAGAGGGTCTGCTTTTTGGAATGCCTATCGGTGTGAAGGATAACATTGTCACAAAGGGATTAAGAACAACCTGTGCAAGTAAAATTCTTGAAAACTTTGATCCTATTTACGATGCGAAAGTGGTACAAAAGCTGCAAAAGGCGGAAACCGTGACCATTGGTAAATTAAACATGGACGAGTTTGCCATGGGTTCATCAAACGAAAACTCTGCTTATAAAAAGACACGCAATCCTTGGAACTTGGAAACTGTTCCAGGCGGATCTTCCGGCGGTTCTGCGGCTTCCGTGGCAGCTGGTGAAGTTTTATTTTCCCTTGGCTCTGATACAGGCGGTTCCATCCGTCAACCGGCATCATTTTGTGGTGTTGTCGGCTTAAAGCCAACCTATGGCCGTGTATCACGCTTTGGGTTAGTAGCATTTGCATCATCACTTGATCAAATTGGTCCAATCACAAGAACGGTTGAGGATAATGCATATTTATTACAAGCCATTTCAGGCTTAGACCCAATGGACTCAACTTCTGCGAATGTGGATGTTCCAAACTTCACTGATGCATTAACAGGTGATATAAAAGGCTTACGAATTGCTGTACCAAAAGAATACCTTGGTGAAGGTGTCAATGAATCAGTCCGTCAATCGGTTTTAGATGCATTAAAGGTTCTTGAAGGTTTAGGAGCTGTTTGGGAAGAAGTATCACTGCCACATTCTAAATATGCGCTTGCAACCTATTATTTGCTTTCTTCGTCAGAAGCTTCAGCGAACTTGGCTCGCTTTGATGGGGTTCGTTACGGATACCGAACACCGGATGCTGAGAATTTAATGGATTTATATAAAAAGACAAGAGCAGAGGGCTTCGGTGACGAGGTTAAACGCCGGATTATGCTTGGAACCTTTGCGTTGAGCTCAGGTTATTACGATGCTTATTATAAAAAAGCGCAGCAAGCTCGGACGTTAATTAAGAAAGACTTTGAAGATGTTTTTGAAAAATATGATGTGATCGTCGGTCCAACCACACCAACTCCAGCGTTTAAAATTGGCGAAAAAATCGATGATCCATTAACAATGTATGTTAACGATATTTTAACAATCCCTGTTAACTTGGCAGGGGTACCTGGCATTTCTGTACCGTGCGGCTTTGACGGCGGTCTGCCGCTTGGCTTGCAAATCATTGGTAAACACTTTGATGAAGCAACGGTTTATCGTGTAGCTCATGCATTTGAGCAGGCAACAGACTTTCATAAACAGAAGCCAGGACTGTAGGGGGTGGAAAGAATGGAATTTGAAACAGTGATTGGACTAGAAGTCCATGTTGAATTAAAAACTGACTCCAAAATCTTTTCGGCAAGCCCAAATCATTTTGGGGCTGAGCCGAATACAAATACAAGTGTAATTGATCTCGGTTATCCGGGAGTTCTGCCAGTGCTTAATAAAAAGGCAGTCGATTTTGGGATGAAAGCAGCCATGGCTTTGAATTGTGAGGTTGCGACCCATACAAAATTTGACCGAAAAAACTATTTTTATCCGGACAATCCAAAGGCCTATCAAATTTCACAGTTTGACCAGCCGATTGGCGAGCATGGCTGGATTGAAATTGAAGTCAATGGCTATACGAAAAAGATTGGAATTACCAGAATCCATCTTGAGGAGGATGCCGGTAAACTCAACCATGAAAAAGGCTACTCTTTATGCGATTACAACCGCCAAGGAACACCGCTTGTTGAAATCGTTTCTGAGCCGGATATCCGTACACCGGATGAAGCTTATGCCTATCTTGAAAAATTAAAATCGATTATTCAATACACAGGCGTTTCCGATTGTAAAATGGAAGAAGGTTCACTTCGCTGTGATGCCAATATTTCGATTCGTCCAGTGGGACAAGAGGAATTTGGTACAAAAACAGAATTGAAAAACCTGAACTCATTCAATTTTGTCCGTAAAGGTCTTGAATATGAAGAAAAGCGCCAAAGAGAAGTTGTTTCCGCAGGTGGAAAAATTGATCAGGAAACACGCCGCTTTGATGAGGCTACTGGTGCAACACTCTTGATGCGTGTGAAAGAGGGTTCGGATGACTATCGTTACTTCCCAGAACCGGATTTGCTTGAGCTATACATTGATGATGAGTGGAAGGCACGGATTCGCGTAGAAATCCCAGAGCTTCCTGATCAACGCCAAAAGCGTTATGTAGAGGAACTTGGGTTACCTGTCTATGATGCAAAAGTTCTTACGGTAATAAAAGAAACAGCCGATTTCTTCGAAGCTACCGTAAATGCAGGTGCAGATGCCAAGATGGCTTCCAACTGGATTATGGGTGAAGTTTCTGGTTATTTGAACGCTGAAGGGAAAGAGCTTCACGAGGTTGCCTTAACTCCAGAAGGTTTGGCTAGCATGATTAAACTGATTGAAAATGGTACGATTTCTTCTAAAATTGCGAAGACCGTTTTCAAAGAGTTAATTGAAAACGGCGGCGATGCGGAAAAAATCGTTAAGGAAAAAGGACTTGTGCAAATTTCCGATGAGGGAACATTGCTGAAAGTCATTGCAGAGGTATTGGATGCCAATCCACAGTCGATCGAAGACTTCAAGAATGGTAAACAGAAAGCAGTTGGCTTCCTTGTTGGTCAGCTGATGAAGGCTACGAAAGGGCAAGCAAATCCTCAGGTAGTTAATAAATTGTTACAGCAAGAATTACAAAAAAGATAATGATTAAGGCTGGCAGCATTCCAACTGCCAGCTATTTTTATAGATGAGAAAGTTTAACATTCGACTTTGAGAATTGTCCAGCTCCAGCGCCCAGCGACTAGTGTACTTCACTCGCCTCCCTACGATAAGTCAAGCACGAATGCGCTATCGCTCTTCGTGTTTCCTTTATCTCAGTCGCCTTGCTCCAGTCCTGTCGTGCGCTAAACGGGCGCTTCCGCTTTTCTTATAGGGTTTGTCGAAATAATTATCGACATTCTTCTTTTCATTTCCCAGGAAAAAACTCTGTTGTAAAAGGGATTCAGGCAGAATTAATCAAATGTTTAGTTGATAAGGAAAAAGGTTGAGTATTGTCGGAGGATGTAGAATTAGTGGTATTTTGACAGCGTTTTGTATAGCTCTTTATGAAATGTCAAAGTCTAGTTTAAGTTTCGACCAATTTTTTATTCGTTATTGCAGGGAAACTCTTATTTAAAGATGTTTATGGCATTTTTAATCAAACGATTGATTGGGAAAAATGAGAGGGAAATTAGGTCGAAGTATGATGAAAAGGAGTGATTACTTTGAGAGAACATATCCAAGAGTTAATAGAGACCTTGGAAAAGGATTATGATATTAAGATTCTTTATGCTTGTGAGTCGGGAAGCAGGGCATGGGGGTTTCCTTCCAATGACAGTGATTATGATGTAAGGTTTATTTATATCCATAAGAGGAATTGGTATTTATCGATTGACCAAGGAAGAGATGTAATTGAGGTTCCTAGCAGGGATTCAATTTCGATTCCGATTGATCCCTTGTTAGATGTAAGCGGTTGGGAATTAACAAAGGCATTAAGACTCTTTCGCAAATCTAATCCCCCGCTCTTAGAATGGCTTCGATCTAGTATCGTGTATTACCAGTCATTTTCCACTATTGATAAAATGAGAATCTTAGATGAACAGATTTTTTCTCCCACATCATGTTTATATCATTATTTGAATATGGCAAAAGGTAATTTTCGAGAGTACCTTCAAGCAGAGGAGGTTAAAATTAAAAAGTATTTTTACGTACTGCGCCCTATCTTAGCTGCTAAATGTATTGAACAATATAATACGATTCCGCCGATTGAATTTCATTCCTTAGTAGAAAAGATTATCCCAGATGGTTCACTTCGAAAGGAAATTGACACTTTATTAAAGAGAAAAATAGCGGGGGAAGAGCTTAAATTAGAACCAAGAATTGATGTAATCAATCAATATCTCCAGAAAGAAATTGAGTATCTCGAATGGTTCGTAAAAGGGTTGAATATTGAAATATCAGATCCGACAGAGATGCTGAATCAGCTTTTTAGAGGAACATTGGACGAGGTATGGGGTAGAGTTTAAAATGGCGACTTATCTTGAAAAAGTGAGGTTTATTTATGATTTATATCGCTCTATTACGTGGGATCAATGTCGGCGGACATAATAAAATCAAAATGGCCGATTTAAAAAAGATGTTGGAAACGATTGGGTTAAAAAATGTGAAAACTTATATTCAAAGTGGAAATGCTCTTTTTGAATCGGAAGAGATTGCTGCGGAACTAACTCGAAAAATAGAGGAGGCAATCCAGAAAGAGTTCGGATTTCCTATCACAGTTGTCCTTAGGACTGCTCCAGAATTGGAACAGATTATCAAGAAGTGTCCTTACTCTCTTGATGATCTTTTCGAAGGAGAAAGTGTTCATGTAGCCTTTTTAGCAGGCATGCCGACTGATGAAGGGATTAACTATCTTCAAAACTTTAATAAGGGGAATGATGAATATCATATTGAAGGGCAGGATGTATACTTATACTTCCGTCAAAGTATACGGGATTCAAAGCTGGCGGCCCAGCTACCGAAACTTGGAGTTCAAGCAACATTAAGGAACTGGAAAACGGTAAGGAAGCTAGATTCAATGGTTAAAGAAATGGAGAAAGCATAGTTTATGAAGGACAAAAGCCGTGGAACTCAATTGTGAAAATGTCCCTCATAGTGGGATGAAAGGACAAAACACAAAGAAAAATCGGTAAAAGTGTCCATCCACGGAAGCTGGAAAGACAAAATTTATAAAAAAACTGGAAAAGTGTCCTTCAAACCATTCCTTTCCTATATAAAAACCCGCCCGGACCAATTCCGGGCGGGTTGAACGATTAAGCACCAGTTTTTAACAAACGAACGCTCTCATCAAATTCTTTTTCAATTTCAGCGTTTTTCTTATGCGTAGCCAAGCTGACTGCGACAGAAACGATTAAGTTGAAGACGAAGCCTGGAACGATTTCATAAAGAGTATCGCCAAGACCAACATTTTTCCAAACAATAACCGTAACTGCACCAACAATCATCCCGAATAAGGCACCCCAGTTGTTCATCTTTTTCCAGAATAAGCTTAAAAGAATGATTGGACCGAAAGAGGCTCCGAAACCTGCCCATGCATAAGCAACAAGGCTTAAGATAGTGCTGTTTTGCTTGAAGGCAAGAGCTGTTGCAATTACAGCAACCAATAAAACGGCCATTCTTCCTAAGAATACAAGCTCTTTATCCTTCGCATCTTTACGTACAACTACTTTATATAAGTCTTCAATTAACGCACTTGAAGTAACGATTAATTGGGAAGAAATTGTACTCATGATTGCTGCAAGAATTGCGGCTAAAGCAAATCCGGCGAATAATGGATGGAAAAAGATTTGGCTTAACGTAATAAATACTGCTTCTGGATTGTCCAGTTTATGTGCTGCATTATGATAGAAATAAGCCTTACCCACAAATCCACAAAAGATTGTCCCAATTAAAGAAATAATCATCCAGCTCATCCCGATACGGCGGGCGCTTTTTGTTTCTTTAATCGTCTTAATTGCCATAAAGCGGACAACGATATGCGGCTGTCCGAAGTAACCAAGGCCCCAGGCCATTGCTGAGACAATCCCAATGAAGGAAGTTCCTTTAAACCAATCGAGTAATGTAGGGTCAATGTGGCGGATGGTTTCAAACGTTTGCGCAGGACCGCCAGTTTTGAAAATCCCAAGTGCTGGAACAAAGAACAAAGCAAGCAGCATCATTAATCCTTGAATAAAATCGGTGTAACTTACGGCCAAGAATCCACCAAATAAAGTGTAGGCAATGGTAACGCCCCCAACAATATAAAGGCCAGTAAGGTAGCTTGTACCAAAAGAACTTTGGAAAAATACTGCTCCGGAGACTAAACCTGAAGAAACATAGAAAGTAAAGAATATAAGAATAACAATACCTGAAACAATCCGGAGTAATTTTGTATTGTCTTTAAAACGGTTTTCTAAAAAACTTGGAATGGTGATGGAATCATTTGCGACTTGTGTATAAGAGCGCAGGCGTGGTGCAACTAGTTTCCAGTTCAGATAAGCACCAATTGTTAATCCGATGGCAATCCAGGCGCTTGCCAAACCGGTTACATAAATTCCGCCAGGCAACCCCATAAGTAACCAGCCGCTCATATCAGCTGCACCGGCACTTAAAGCGGTTACAGCAGGCCCTAAAGATCGGCCGCCAAGCATGTAATCCGTGAGATTACTTGTTTTGCGATATGCATACCAACCGATTAACAGCATACCGGCTAGGTAAATTCCGATCGAAACTAGTTGTAAAGTTTGATTGGACATAATTTTCCCCCTTTGTTATATTGGAAATCATTTAAAATAATATTTCCTTTATAGAAAATATTCTAGCAACTTTGCATAAATATGACTAGTCCCTAATAATTATTTTTTTAAAATAGTAATTTATATTTGTGAAATAATGTTAGGTGTTACCTTGAGCATCTGCGTTGTAACGCGAAAAGGATTTGATTATCATTGAAGAAAATGGAAGGGGAGTTGTGAAAAATGAACTTAAATGAATGGTATCTTAAAGGGATGACCCCGGAAGAATACATAAATTCAATGTCTCGTAATAAAGAAGAAATGCTTACGATTTACGAGGGTTATCAAGTAAGTAAAGCAGACAAAACAAAGCTCGAACCTGTAAAAGCGAGGGAGCTTCGGGCAATTGTTCTTACAGAGGACTGGTGCGGGGACGCATTATTGAACAATCCAATTTTGCTGAGAATCGCAGATGCAGCCGGCATGGAGGTCCGTTTTGTTCTTCGTGACCAGAACCTTGAGTTAATGGATCAATACTTAACTAATGGAACTTCCCGTGCAATTCCGATTTTCATTTTTATCGACCAAGAGGGAAATGAAGCAGGGGTTTGGGGACCAAGGGCAACAGAAATCCAAGAACTTGTGGACAAAGGCCGTTCAGAATTGCCGGACAAAGAGGCTCCTGATTTTCAGGAAAAACAAATGGCGTTATATAAACGCTTAGCAAAATCATACCAAATTGATTCTGGCATTTGGCAGACTGTTGCAAATAGCCTTCTAACAACACTTTTAAAATAAATTGAAAATCTCCGGTTGGAATGACCAGCCGGAGATTTCATTTTTTTATTGGCGGAATCCTGTCATTTTTTATGTTTTTATCATTAATTTTGGGTTCAATACCAAGGATGAAATTACGGATGTTCGAGCGGTGAAGGTAAAGTAAAAAAATCGCGAATAACAAAAAGATAAGTTCGGACTCCAGTTTTGGAGACAGGAACGAATAGGTTAACATACTTAGACCGACTGAAATTGAGCCGAAAAATACGTATTTGGATAAAAAGATAACCGAAAAGAAGGTAAGATAGGCAATTAGGAACAGGAGAAAATTAGCAACCATTAACGCACCGGCAGTGGTAGCAATGGCTTTACCGCCCCTAAAACCGGCGGAAATCGGGAAGCAATGTCCCAGAACGGCAGCAAAGCCAAAAATTAGCGGCTCATGGTCAAGATGAAAGTAGAACGGCAGAAAGGAAGCGGTTGCCCCCTTGCCGATATCAATCAGCAGGACAAAAACAGCTGATTTTCTCCCCAGAACCCTCAATGTATTGGTTGCTCCGGGATTTTTGCTTCCGTATTCACGAATATCAATACCATAGAGTAGCTTGCCTACAATCAAGGCGGTGGGAAAACTCCCCATTAAGTAGGAAGCAATTAGCAACAGCCAAAACATTTATAGCATCCATCCCTTTTCAAAATATTTTATAAATAGAGTTGAATATAAAATTTGGTCAAGTTGCTAATAGCTATTCAAGTTTATAAGCGGATATTCCTATAAATTAATTCTCGTTCTTTCTAGCTCCCCAATTGCAATTTTTTTGCAAAAAAATAAAAAAACGTTATGATAGTAGACGGACGTTTCAGGATAGAATAGTCATTATGGCTATCAATAATGATTGTAAGGCAGGATGTTAATTGGTAGAATATAGAAGGTGAAACAGAACATCCAATAAAGATTTCTATAAATAGGATGATGATGGAATGAAAAGAGCTAGATTGATTTATAATCCCACATCAGGACGTGAAATTTTAAAACGTAATCTTCCGGAAATCCTTTCTAAATTAGAGACTGCCGGGTATGAGGCTTCATGTCACGCAACAACCGGTACCGGGGATGCGACAGAAGCAGCACGGATTGCGGTAAAGCGTCGCTTTGATGTGGTCATTGCAGCAGGCGGTGATGGAACGATTCATGAAGTGGTCAACGGCCTTGCGGAACAGGAATATCGCCCAAAACTAGGGATTATTCCCGCCGGAACCACCAATGATTTTGCCCGAGCCCTGCAAATTCCTCGTGATATCGGCTCAGCTGTTGATATTATTACAAAAGGGGAGTTAATTCCCGTTGATATTGGCCGAATTAATGATAAGTATTTCATTAATATTGCCGGGGGCGGGAGAATTACTGAGCTTACATATGAAGTGCCGAGCAAGTTGAAGACCATGCTTGGTCAGCTTGCTTATTATTTAAAAGGAATGGAGATGCTTCCATCAATCAAAGCTTCCGAGGTCAGGATTGAATATGATGGAAAGCTCTTTGAAGGGGAAGCTATGCTGTTCCTTGTCGGCCTAACGAATTCAATCGGCGGGTTTGAGAAGCTTGCACCTGACTCATCGATTAATGATGGTCTTTTTTCATTGTTAATATTGAAAAAAATTAATCTTGCCGAGTTTATCAGAGTGGCGACTCTGGCCATTCGCGGAGAACATATAAATGATTCAAATGTCATTTATACTCAGGCAAATCGGATTAAGGTTTACTCCAATGAAAAAGTTCAATTGAATTTAGATGGAGAATTCGGTGGATTGCTTCCGGCCGAATTTGAAAATCTTTATCGGCATTTAGAGGTGTTTGTACCTCTTGATGATATTCGCCCGCTTGACCGGCCTACTGATTGGGTGCCGGGAAAAAGATATAGTTAAAAAGGTCCGCTCTGATTAGCGGGCTTTTTGTATAGAAAAGAAACTGGCAAAATTGAAATTCACCACAATGTGGTAGACAAATCAAATTTTTATAGGTAATAATGAGGTCTTTTGCTGTCATTATTGTGTATAATGGATGAAAGACACTAGTCAAGACAGGAATGTGAAGGAGTGAACGTATTATGCCAAAAAAAGCATTAATCAATATCGATTACACCAATGATTTTGTTGCAGATCACGGTGCATTAACATGCGGTGATCCAGGGCAGGCGATTGAAGGGAAAATCATCGATATCACAAAAGAATTTATTGAAAATGATGATTATGTTGTTTTTGCCATTGATGTTCACGACAAAGGTGATAAATACCATCCGGAAACAGAATTATTTCCACCGCATAACCTGCGTGGGACCGCAGGCCGGCAGTTGTTTGGCGGGCTTCAAGCCGTTTACGACGAAAATAAACATCGTGACAATGTGGCTTTTATGGATAAAACAAGATATTCCGCTTTTGCCGGCACCGATTTAGAGATAAAGCTGCGTGAACGGGGGGTTACAGAGGTTCACCTTGTTGGAGTCTGTACCGATATTTGTGTCCTCCACGCGGCTGTCGACGCTTATAATAAGGGCTTTACGATTATTGTCTATAAAGAGGCAGTTGCTTCCTTTAATCCTAATGGCCATGACTGGGCTTTGGGACATTTTGAACAATCGCTTGGCGCTATGGTGAAATAGTCACGATAGTGGTAGAATAATGAAAATGGTGAAAATGCTCTTGCAGAAATTCGGAGGTCTATGATGAAACACATTTATCATGATGATAGCTTAACTTTGCATACGGATCTTTACCAGATTAATATGACGGAAACGTATTGGAGAGACGGAATACATAATAAACGTGCAGTCTTCGAATTATTTTTCCGAAAACTTCCGTTTGGGAATGGTTACGCCGTTTTTGCCGGATTGGAAAAAGTGATCCAATATATTCGAGGCTTTCGTTTTAGTGAAGATGATTTAGCTTATTTAAAAAATGAAGTTGGGTATGAGGATGATTTTTTAAATTATCTTAAGGATTTAAGATTTACAGGAACCATTCGTGCGATGAAAGAGGGAGAGCTGGTTTACGGGAACGAACCGATTCTGCGTGTCGATGCTCCGCTGGGGGAAGCGCAATTAGTTGAAACGGCTTTGCTTAACATTGTGAATTACCAAACATTGATTGCAACTAAGGCATCAAGGATTAAGCAGGTTGTCGGCGATGAAATTGCGATGGAATTTGGGACAAGACGGGCACAGGAAATGGATGCAGCGGTGTGGGGGACAAGATCCGCATATTTAGCAGGATTCGAGGCTACAAGTAACGTCCGTGCCGGGAAAATGTTTGGAATCCCAGTTTCGGGTACGCATGCCCATGCAATGGTCCAAGCGTATAAGGATGAATACACAGCTTTTCACAAATATGCCGAAACACACAAAGACTGCGTTTTTTTAGTCGATACGTATGATACGCTCCGTCTTGGCGTGCCTAATGCTATCAAGGTGGCGAAGGAGTTAGGCGATAAAATTAATTTTATCGGAATCCGCCTGGATAGTGGAGACTTGGCGTATTTGTCAAAGGAAACACGTAAAATGCTGGATGAGGCCGGTTTTGAAAAGGCGAAGATCTTTGCATCGAGCGATTTGGATGAGTATACAATCATTAACTTGAAAGCGCAGGGCGCCAAAATTAACAGCTGGGGAATTGGTACGAAATTGATTACGGCGTATGACCAGGCTGCACTTGGTGCTGTGTATAAAATTGTCTCCATTGAAAATGAGCAAGGGGAAATGGAGGATACCATTAAAATTTCCTCTAATCCAGAAAAGGTAACGACTCCAGGATTGAAAAAGATTTATCGGATCATTAATAATAAAAAGAACCATGCGGAAGGCGATTACATTGCCATGGAGGATGAGACGCTGCCGGAAAAACAGTTGAAAATGTTCCATCCAACCCATACGTTTATGAATAAAGTGGTTACGAACTTTACAGCAAAAGAGCTTCATGAAGATATTTTTGTGAAGGGTGAGCTTGTGTACGAAATTCCTTGTCTTGAGGAATCACGTGAGTATCTGAAGCAAAATCTTGATGCCCTATGGCCGGAGTACAAGCGGACTATGAATCCGGAAGAGTACCCAGTGGATCTTAGCCAAAATTGCTGGGATAACAAGATGAAAAATATTGAAGAAGTGAAAGAAAAAGTTGTATCAATGCAGGAATAGGATAAATAGGCGTCCCTTTGCAAGGGGCGTCTTTTATTTGGTAAGAAACAAAGAAAAAATAGTGTCCTCCTCAGATGGACAAATTGCCGCAAATGTTCTTCTGCGGTGCCAGGCACCGTGTTTTTGGTTAAAATAAACGGTATGGACAGGAGGAGTTGATATAAGATGAAGCCGACTATTTTGATTGCGGATGATGATTCGAATATCCGGATGGTGACGCAGCTTTATTTGGAAAAGGAGGGGTTTCATACCCTCATCGCCAATGATGGTAAAGAGGCTATCAACTTGCTAGAAACGGAGAAAATAGACTGCGCTGTCATTGATTTAATGATGCCAAATATCGATGGCTGGCAGCTTTGCAAAAAAATTAGATCTTATTATGAGATTCCTGTATTAATGTTGACGGCTCGGGCTGAGTCAGAAGATGTAATCAAAGGGTTCCAAATTGGCACGGATGATTATGTGACAAAGCCCTTTCATCCAGTGGAGCTTGTGATGCGCGTGAAATCCTTGTTAAAGAGGTATCGTGTGATTTCGGCGGGAAATTTATTATATAACCATATCCTTATTGACAGTTCCAGTTATAAAGTTCAAATCATGGATGAAGTGTTTATGCTGCCAACGAAGCAATTTGAATTATTATATATGTTAGCAAGCCACCCTGGAAAAATATTCACAAGAGATGAACTGATTGAGAAAATTTGGGGGCTGGATTATGAAGGAGATGAACGAACCGTCGATACCCATATTAAAAAGCTTCGTAAGCAATTGAAAGAATATGAAGACATACTTCAGATTGTAACGGTAAGAGGGCTTGGCTATAAGGTAGAAATTCATCATGATTAGATCGGTTTATATAAAAAATATTTTGAACTATTTTTTTGTTATTGTAGTGTCATTAATTATTTCATTTATAACAACGTATTTTTTGTTTCAGAAACAATTTACACAAATTCGGGAAGAAGAGTTAATTGTACAAGGAAAAGGAATTATTAATTTATATGAACAATTAGATGCGAAAGGGTTCACCGAATATTTAAAGACCCTGTCACCCCTGCCGTATGATATCTATCTTTATAATCAAAAGGGGTTAGTGGCAAAATCACCCCAAGCAGGCCCACCGGCAAATTTTACAAAAAAAAATATTAATGATGTATTAGATGGCGGTGTGTATCGAAATATGGCAGGTTCACAACATCGTTCCATTGGATTGCCTTTTGAAACGAAAAAAGGAAATTATGCGTTATTTATTAAACCTAGTATGAAGGAACAGTTTGGTCAAATAAGAAATATCATTTTGACTTCCCTTTTTATCGTATTGTTTTTAGGAGGTTCGCTTATTTTGATCACGACTCGCTTTTTAGTAAAGCCTGTCGTCCATGTAACAAAAGCAACGAAAGAACTGGCAAAAGGCAATTTTCAAATTCGCTTGGATATAAAAAGTAAGGATGAAATTGGGCAACTGTCAAAAAGCTTTAATTTTATGGTAGAGGAACTTGACAAACAAGAACAGACGCGCAAGGATTTCGTTGCAAATGTTTCCCACGAGCTTCAATCACCGCTTACAGCGATAAGGGGAATGGCGATTGCTTTAAAAGATAAAGCAGTAAAGCCTGGGGAGGAAAACCATTATTTTGACATGATTAAACAAGAAAGTGAACGGCTATCCAGCCTAACAAAACAGCTGTTAAAACTATCATCCCTTGAAGCGAATTCATCTCCCATCCACCCAAAGAAATTCTTTTTGGACCGGCAAATGCGAAATCAGATTGTGGCAATGCAGACCCTATGGACGGCGAAACAGCTTGAGGTTGATTTTGATATGCCGAAATTAGAAGTTTTTGCCGATGAAGGGTTATTGAATCAAGTGTGGGCCAATTTATTTTCAAACGCAATTAAATATAATCTGGTGAATGGAACTATTACCGTTCGAGGATTCAATCTAGCTAATCATATTGAGGTTTTGATTAGTAATACTGGCGAGGGAATCCCTGAAAAAGACCTACCGTTTGTTTTTGAACGATTTTATCGAGTGGAAAAAGCACATTCGCGTAATACCTACAGCTATGGACTTGGACTTGCAGTCGTGAAGCGGATTATTGAACTTCATCAGGGGAAAATCTCGGTAACGAGTATGAAAGGAAAAGAAACTACCTTCAAGATTATACTTCCAAAAGAAATAGGATAAATGCAGGCCGAATTCGGTCTGTATTTTTTAAATTCTTGGATCTAGGTCACACAGAGGACACATAACTAGTATATTCTTTTGTTTGGTAATCATTGAAGAAGGAGTGATAGATTTGAGCAAAATATTGAAGTTAAGCTTGAAAAATACAGTAGCGATTCTTTTGCTTGTGGTTCTTGTGATAGCTAGTGGAATCTATTCTACGAATAAAATAAAAGTAGAAACTTTCCCAAACGTCACATTTCCAGCCCTTTTTGTGCAAGCAACCTATATGGGCCATTCCACACAAGAATTGGAAGAACAGCTAACCAATCCAATTGAGGATAGTATAAAACAGCAAAAAGGATATGATACCTTAACAAGTACTTCAAGGAATAATATGGCGACGATAACTGTCAATTATCCATATGGTACGGACATAGAAAAACAAAAAACGAAGCTTGAAGAGGTTATAGGTAAGGTAACAGTTCCAGACGGAGCAACTGTTGAAGTGAAACAAATTGACACGGGCGCTCAAGCAATTTATGAAACAGCAATTACCGCTAGTGACTCCCAAAAGAATGCCCAATCCTCTATTGAAAATGATCTTGTACCGAAGCTTGAAAAAGTAGATGGCGTCGGAACCGTAACACTTGAGGGGACGAAGCAGCAAAAGGTTTCAATTGTAGTGGATCAAGAAAAAGCTAAGAAATATGGTTTGACACTACAAAACATTAAAGATGCTATTCAAATGAAGGACTATAAAGTTTCACTGGGTCAGGTAGATAATAATGGAACAAATATCCCGCTTGAAATGAAAGGGGAAATTCATAATATCAATGATTTAAAAAAGATTGATATTACACCGGGGCAATCCAGCCAACAAATGACGGCACAATCAGCAATGTTCCAAAAGGGAATGCAAAACGCAGGTTCTTTCGGGCAAAATGTGACACAACAACCAGTAAAGTTGAAGCTTTCTGATATAGCTGTGATCAAGAAAACCACAGATCAGGAAGAAATTTCACGTTTTAATGGAAAAGACAGCTATTTAATTTCAGTAACAAAGACGCAAGATGCAAATACAGCAGAAGTCGTTAAAAATGTAAAAGATAAAATCAATAGCTTTAATCAAGACCACCATTTTACGCTATATACGGTGCAGGACCAAGGAAAAACAGTAGAATCTTCCGTTTCCTCTTTAGTAAAAGAGGGAGGGTACGGTATTCTTTTTGCGGTTGTTGTCATTCTGCTCTTCTTACGTAATATTCGGGCAACCTTAATTGCGATTGTCTCACTGCCCATCTCGATTTTGTCTACGATTGCGCTATTGCAGCAATTTAATTACTCCCTTAATATTATGACACTTGGAGGAATGGCCGTTGCAGTCGGCCGGATTATCGATGACAGTATTGTGGTTATTGAAAATATCTACCGTTGGCGGCAGGAGAATGAGACTCTTAGTAGGAAGCAAGTAGCCCTTTATGCAACAAAAGAGGTAATGGGTGCCGTAACATCATCTACTCTAGCAACCCTTGTTGTCTTTTTACCAATTGCCTTTGTCGGAGGAATTATTGGTGAAATGTTCCGGCCATTTGCCTTAGCAGTTGTGTTTTCAATCTTGTTCTCATTAATTGTTGCAATCATTCTGATTCCGGTCTTAGGAAGTATGTTCTTTAAGAAGGTTAAGCATGTTGAGAGAAAGAGCTGGCTTGCAGGTCTTTACGAGAAGCTTTTAAGAGGAGCATTCCGAAAAAAAGGATTGGTTATAGTCTTATCCATTGTGCTTCTATTCGGCTCATTGGCCATGATACCAAGGCTTGGAGTTTCCTTCCTGCCTGCAAATGATTCAAACGCCATGCAAGCAGAAATCACTGTACCGAATAGCTTGAGTATTGAACAAATGGACGCTGTTGCAAAAAAAGTGGAAGCCTATTTGAAAAATCAGCCTACGATTGACTATAGTCAAGTATCTATAGGTATATCCAATGGCCGATCCATGATGATGGGGGGAAGCAGCAACAAAATTAAATTTGCTATCCAATTGAAAAAAGACGAAAAGGTTAATAATGTTCTAAGTCTATATCAAAAAAATATGGAAAAGGTTGTGCAAAAGGAATATAAAGATTCTAGTGTTACGGTAAGTGAAACACAGCAAGGCGGACCGCCATCAGGAAATAATATTGATATTCAGCTTTATAGCTCGGATCTCGCGAAGCTAACAGACGCATCGGACAAAGTCACAGCCTTACTTACGAAAAACAATCAGTTGAAAAATATTACGAGTAATTTAGGTGATGAGCAAACAAAATGGCAGCTTGTGATTAGTAAGGATGGAGAAGCTGCTGGTGTTCAGTACCCTCAACTTATGCAAGCCATTCGAGAGTATTTAACACCAATCACTGTTGGCAATTATGAATTAAATGGGAACACGGAGGAAGTAGACGTAAGTTACGATAAAAAAATAACTTCTAAAGCGGATATAAAAAATATTGAAATGAAAACCGTTGAGGGTACGAAAAAGGTAAGTGACGTGGCAACAATCAAAGAAGTGAAAGTTCCGACTACCTTGTATCATGACGACGGAAAGCCACTTGTAAAAGTTTCCGCGATTATAAAAGGAAATAACACTGCCAAAGTAACAAATGAAGTGAAAAAAGATGTAAGTTCTTTGTCGTTACCTGACGGGGTAGACGTAACCTATGGCGGCGGCTTAAAAATGATCCAAGATGGCTTTTCCAATATGGCTATTGCTATGGGTTCTGCAATTGGCCTAGTATTCTTAGTGCTTAGTGTTACTTTTGGCGGCATTTTAACACCGCTTGTTATTCTTTCTTCATTAATTTTCGTACCAATTGGAGCGCTTGGTGGATTGCTAGTCAGTGGACAGCCGATTTCGATGAGTGCCTTAATTGGAATGTTAATGCTGATTGGAGTTGTCGTTACAAACGCTGTCGTATTACTGGACCGTGTGGAGTCAAATCGTAAAAGTGGTATGGAATTACAAGATTCCATCGTGGAAGCAGCAAAAATTAGATTGCGTCCGATTTTGATGACAGCCTTTGCCACCATCTTTGCCCTAATTCCTTTGGCAATGTCGACATCTGAATCATCAGGTCTAATTTCAAAAGGATTAGCTGTTACTGTAATCGGCGGTTTAACAACATCCACATTATTAACCCTTATCTTTGTGCCAGTATTATATTCATTGATAGGGAAATTTAGAAGGAACATAACGTCTGAACTTTAATTTGCATGGTTTACCTTATAGATAATAAAAAAAACGGCAGTGAGGAAACTGCCGTTTTTTTATATAGAGGTGTAAGGGGGAAATAAGTAGAAGATGCGTGTTAAAACGATATAGTTGAAAAGGTTTTAATCTAGTTTACTGAATACTTGAGGACCCAACTAAAGATTCAGGCGCATGACCAAGGACTAAAAGACTTAGCTTAGAATATCCGATGTTTTTAAAATCCGCAAATAGTTGCTTTAATACTTGACTATCAGAATCATCCAACAGTTTTTGTAATTCCCGTTTATACAATCTGAGGACCGAACCATAAACAAACTTAGGGGTATGTTCCCCCGGATTTTCCCCCATAATTAGGCATCCCATATAATGATATTTAAATTGAAATGCTCGGGTTAAATTAATCATATCCAGTAGTTTTTCAAAAAGGGCAGGATATTCTACTCTTAATGTTTCAAGCACCTCTTTTGCTTCACTTAATTCATCAATACTCGATAATGTAATCATTTTTATTTTTCCTCCTCTTCCGCGTCCCAAGGTTTCTTCAATGAAATATAGGCGGCAAGTTCTTTCGATTTTTGTCTTCTGATTTTCCGGATTTCCGCACGTTCTTTTGCGGTTTTATAAAGGAAGATTTCTTCTTCTGTTTCAGGGATAACACCGGGAACCTCTACGGGTCGTTTATTTTCTCTCAAGGCAACAAAGGTTAAAAAGGCGGTAGCAGCAATTCGACGCTCTCCGGTCATAATATCTTCGGCAATGACTTTGCAAAAAACTTCCATAGAAGTTTTTCCTGTATAGGTAACAAACGATTCGACGCAGACTGAATCGGTTTGGTGAATTGGACATAAGAAATCAATTGAGTCAGTTGAAGCTGTCACGCATTCTTTTACGCGTGAATGTCTTCTGGCTGATAATGTTGCGGCGTCATCCAGTTTTTTCATTAAAACTCCGCCGAATAGGGTATTATAGTTATTTAAATCACATGATAATACTTGTGCAGTATTAATGATGCGGCTTTCTTTCACTTTTTTTGCTTCCATCGTGTTGTATCCTTTCAAGTTGGAATATAGTTTGTTGAGGGTAAGCACTATTTCCAAGTGGCTAAAGGGTTTTTCTTGCATTTACAAGTGTACGCGCGGTTGTAGTGTAAGTAAAATGGTTATATTTTATCAGTAGTATAGCTTTTATCTATGTAAATGCTTACAGATATGCAAATGCGGATATAGTTGGGGATTAAAGGAAGAGGATTCTCGCTGGAACGAATACCTCGATGATCATGCAGGTAAAAAAGGAGTGACCGTCGTTACCGAGAGTGGCCGTAGGTGCCCGAGCGAATAAAAAAAGAGTGCTTGTGGTCACCGAAAGAGGTTGTAGATGCCCGTGCGCATAAAAAAAGAGTGTCTGCCGTCACCGAAAGAGGTTGTAGATGCCCGAGCGCATAAAAAAAGAGTGTCTGCCGTCACCGAAAGAGGTTGTAGATGCCCGAGCACATAAAAAAAGAGTGTCTGCGGTCACCGAGAGAGGCAATAGATGCCCGAGCGCATAAAAAAAGAGTGCTTGTGGTCACCGAAAGAGGCAATAGATGTCCGAGCGCATAAAAAAAGAGTGCTTGTGGTCACCGAAAGAGGTTGTAGATGCCCGAGCGCATAAAAAAAGAGTGCTTGTGGTCACCGAAAGAGGTTGTAGATGCCCGAGCGCATAAAAAAAGAGTGTCTGCGGTCACCAAGAGAGGCAATAGATGCCCGAGCACATAAAAAAAGAGTGTCTGCGGTCACCGAAAGAGGCAATAGATGCCCGAGCACATAAAAAAAGAGTGCTTGTGGTCACCGAGAGTGGCCGTAGATGCCCGAGCGCATAAAAAAAGAGTGCTTGTGGTCACCAAGAGAAGCAATAGATGCCCGAGCACATAAAAAAAGAGTGCTTGTGGTCACCAAGAGAAGCAATAGATGCCCGAGCACATAAAAAAAGAGTGCTTATGGTCACCGGAAGAGGTTGTAGATGCCCGAGAACATAAAAAAAGAGTGTCTGCGGTCACCGAGAGTGGCCGTAGATGCCCGAGCGCATAAAAAAAGAGTGCTTGTGGTCACCAAGAGAAGCAATAGATGCCCGAGCGCATAAAAAAAGAGTACTTGTGGTCACCGGAAGAGGTTGTAGATGCCCGAGCGCAAAAACAAAGAGCCCCCACGGTCACCAAGAGAAGCTCACAATTGTCATTTATTTGTGTGATAATGCTTCACAAGTTCTTCTTTCGTAAACTCCAGCCACTTCTTCGCCGCATATGAAAGATACTGATTTTTGCCCCAAATCATCGCCAGATGCCAGCTAATGGAGGGGTTTACCACTTTTATCACTTTTACGTTTTGGTTTAAATTACCGCATACACTTTCAGGCAATAAGGAAATCCCAAGCTTATTTGCAACCATTTCTTCAATAAAAGACCTTTGTGAACTTTCAGAGATAATATGCGGATTAAAGCCCACACTATTACAGGAAAGAATAATTCGGTCGTTCAGAGCAAAATCCTTATTAAACAAAATAAACTCTTCATTATTTAGTTCTGCCAGCTCGACCTCAGCCCGGTTTGCAAAAGGATGGGAAGGATGGAGGAGAAGGTTTAAATCTTCTTCCATAAAAGAAAAATGATCAAATAGCTCATTTTTCGTCGGAAGAACAATGATCCCAACATCAAGAAGATTATTGGCAACATCCTCTTCAATTTTTTTAGAGCCATCCTCCACTAATTGAAAGGTAATCCCAGGATACTTTTCATGAAAGCTGCCAACGATTTTAAGAAAAATTCCCGCATCAAATATCGGCGGCAGGCCAATCCGGATGTGCCCCTTTTTAAGTCCCAATAAATTATCCAGTTCTGTTTCCAAATTGCTAAAAGCTTTATCAATTAATTTCGCCTGCTCCAAAATGACACGGCCGGCGTCGGTAAGGGTTAGTTGTTTGCGGGAGCGGTCAAAAAGCTCCACACCCAATTCGATTTCAAGGTTTTTAATCATTTTACTAATCGTCGGCTGCGTGATAAACAAATGATCAGCGGCACGGGAAAAACTATTGAAATTTGTCACTTCAATAAAATATTGTAAATGTTTGATATCCACGTTCGTACACCTGCTTATGTTGATTGGTTATGCTTATTTTACTCTAATCGTTTCATTCTATCACGTGGCTTCGTAATTGAATCAATAATATGATACAATCTTGCTAGTCAAATCGGAGAAAAGGAAGAATTAGATGAGCAGAACATTACCTGTGAGTAAAAATGAATATATAGATGTAATTTTTGAAGATTTAACCCATGATGGGGCAGGAGTGGCAAAGGTCGACGGTTACCCGTTGTTCGTTCCGAACGGACTGCCTGGTGAAAAGGCTAAGGTAAAAGTAATCAAGGCGAACAAAGGCTACGGTTTTGGCCGTTTAATCGAAATTTATGAAAAAAGTCCTGATAGGATAGAGATTGACAGCAGTGAAGCCCATAAGTACGGCGGCTGTCAGCTTCAGCATATCAGCTATGAAGGGCAGCTAAAATATAAAGAAAATCAGGTACGGCAAGTGCTTACTAGGATTGGAAAGCTGGAGGACGTTAAGGTTCACCCGATTTTAGGTATGGAACATCCATGGCATTACCGCAATAAAGCCCAGGTTCCAGTCGGGGAAAAGGGTGGGAAGCTGATTTCAGGCTTTTTCAAACCAAGAAGCCATGAAATTGTTGATACAAATGAAAGCCTAATTCAAATCCCGGAAGTCAATGAAGCGATACAAGTGGTAAAAGAAATTTGCAGCGAGCTTCAGATCCCTGCCTACCAGGAAGAAACCCACAAAGGAGTTCTTCGTCATATTATGGCTCGTTATGGTAAGCAAACCGATGAGTTAATGGTCGTGATTATTACTCGGACGCAAGAGATTTCGCAGAAAAACAAGTTGGTCGAAGAAATTGCCAAACGGCTGCCAAAGGTGAAATCGATTGTTCATAACGTGAACTCGAAGCGGACAAACGTTATTCTCGGCGAAAAAACAACCGTATTATGGGGGAACGAATTTATTTATGACTACATCGGGGATGTTAAGTTTGCGATTTCGGCACTTTCTTTTTATCAAGTGAACCCTGTGCAGACGAAAGTACTATATGATAAAGCACTCGAATATGCCGGGCTGACCGGTGAGGAAAAGGTTATTGATGCCTATTGCGGTATTGGAACGATTTCTTTATTTTTGGCGCAAAAGGCGAAAAAGGTTTTTGGGGTGGAAGTGGTTCCGGAAGCAATTGAGGATGCACGACGCAATGCATCTTTAAACGGTTTTACTAATGCAGAGTTTGCGGTTGGGGAATCGGAAGTGGTAATCCCTAAGTGGTACAAGGAAGGCAATACCGCCGATGTATTGGTCGTCGATCCACCGCGTAAAGGCTGTGACGAAGCACTTCTGCAAACGATTATTGAAATGAAGCCCAAAAAGGTTGTCTATGTATCCTGTAACCCGGCAACGTTGGCCCGGGATTTACGAATCCTCGAAGACGGCGGTTATAAAACAGTGGAAGTTCAGCCGGTGGATATGTTTCCGCAGACAACACACGTTGAGTGCGTCTCGCAACTCACTTTAAAGAAAGGCAACTAACCCTTGTGGTTGTTGCCTATTTTTGTTCATCGAAAGGATTTACCTGTTTAGATGAATAATTATTTTACGGGTAAAAATTACTCCTGAATATGATTTGAATGAAGGAGGATACTAAGCAAAACACAAAAAGGGAGAATTTTCTATGGACACGCTTATACCAATTAATATAAGTTCAAAAAAAACTGACCTAAGTGAAAAGCTTACCTCAGCAGAATTAGCTAAACTTTGGGCGACCTATATGGGTAACAGCATGTCAAAATGTATTTTACGGTATTATCTTCAACATGTTGAGGATCAAGATATTAAAACCTTATTAGAGAACGCATTAAAATTAAGCATGGAGTTCATGAAAACAATAGAAGAGATATTTAAGAAAGAAAATTTCCCGATTCCGAAAGGTTTTTCAGAAGAAGAAGATCTTAACGCTGGTGCTCCTCGTTTGTTTGAAGATGAATACTATGTTTTTTACCTTAGATACGTTGCGAAAGCAGGTATGAGTATTTATAACATAGCTGTACCGCTTGTTTATAGAAAGGATGTAGAAGAGTTTTTTGTATATTGCATGGAGTCCACTATGGCTTTGATGAAACAAATCAAAGATATATTAATGGGTAAAGGACTCATTATCCAACCACCTATTATTCCAATCCCCGATAAAGTGGAATTTGTTCATAAAAATTTTTTAAATGGTTTTTTGGGAGACATACGACCATTACACGCATTAGAAATTACTCATCTTTACGATAATATTGAAAATAATGTAACAAGTAAAGCACTCATTATGTCATTTAGCCAGGTTGTAAAATCGAAAAAGATTCGAGATTTGTTTATACGAGGGAAAGAATTCACTCATAAACACATTGAAAACTATATGATAAAACTCCATGATGAAGATTTGCCTACGCCATCTTTTCTTGACCATTTGGTTACAAAATCAACCTTTGCTCCTTTTTCAGATAAATTAATGTTGTTTCATAAAATGGACATGTTCTCCATGAAAATTAGGTCATTTGGAAATTCTGCGGCGGTAAATGGTAGACATGATATAGGACTCATGTACACAAATTCATTACTGAACCTCGCATCATTTGTTAATGATGCAGCAAAGCTTATGGTTGAGAACGGTTGGATGGAGAAGCCCCCTTATGCAGTTGAAAGAAATAAGTTAGCAAATGAAGAGTAACCATCCCATCTTTTTGAAAAGCTAAATGGATAAAATCCTTATATACCAATAAGATTTAGCTTGGTAATAATTGGCAACTGACTTTTCATCGATATTTTGGAAGGATTTGTCTTCAGTTTTTACACTAACAAGGGCTTTGATCCAATAAGGAGTAACGCTTTTTCTTGAATATATTGCGAGGTTGCAGAAAAACGGCTAGCGGTAGCCCTAGCCGTTTTATCGTACAAATTTGTTTCGTAGCAAATATACAAACAAAAACATGAACAAAGGCACAATGGAGCTGATCATTTCTAGAAACATGGATTGTGGTTCGTACATGGTTTTTATGATTCCCCCATCTGAACTACCGAGGGTCCCGTTAAAGATACCGTAGCAGACGTTCAGCCCCCAATGGATGCCAGTGTCCGCCCAAAGCGAACCGGTTTTATAAATCGCATAGGTTAACGATAGTCCGAGGATAAGAGAAAACAGCGTGTTAGATATACTGAACCCTTCATTCCAGGAGTCGTCTAAAGCATAAAGTATAAGGGAAATGATAAACACCCATTTCACAGGAATTCTCTCTTTTATTATTTTTTTGCCCAAGTTACTTCCGATTTAACATTGAGTTACCTGCAAGTCAGTTCATCAATGTGCATATCTTAGTCATGTTTAAAGTTGCAAAGGAAAAGGGCATTAGTTTAATAAAATAAAAAGGTATTGACAAAAAAATTTATAAGTAATATAATTATCTCGAATTAAAGATAATGTAATTAAAGGTATTTTTGAGGGGGTGAAATAAATGGAGAGGAAATGCAATAATCAAGCCTTTCTGATATTAATGCAAACATCTAAAGCAATTCATGATCGAATAAAGGAAGAAATGGCAGAAAAAAAGCTAGGTATTACGGAGTTTTCTGTTTTAGAGGTACTTTATCAAAAAGGAAAACAAACAATTCAACAAGTTGGAAATTGCATATTGATCTCAAGTGGTTCGATGACCTATGTAATAGATAAGCTGGAACAAAAAGGTTTATTAAGCCGGAATGCCTGTCCAGATGATCGCCGAGTTATACATGTAACATTAACTGATGATGGAAATGAATTGATGAATGAAATCATGCCGAAATATCATGAGTTAGTTGAAGATATGTTTGATTCACTAATTTCTGATGAGGCAGAAACATTGGTGCATCTTTTAAAAAAAGTAAGGAAAAAAGTTTAAGCTTACATTTTTTTTAAAACAATATCTCGAATTCGAGACAAAATGACATTTAGGAGGATTTTAACATGATAAATATTGGTTTATTAATAATTCGTTTGGTAGTGGGTTTACTTTTTGTGGGTCACGGTACTCAAAAATTATTTGGTTGGTTCGGTGGTTATGGTTTAAAAGGTACAGGAGGTTGGTTTGAATCCATTGGTATGAAACCAGGGGTAACCATGGCTCTATTTGCTGGATTAGCAGAACTTGTTGGGGGAATATTGTTTGCATTAGGGCTTTTAACTCCACTTGCAGGAATTATCATTGCGGGAACCATGGTAATGGCGATTGCGAAAGTGCACGGTCCAAATGGAATATGGGCAACATCAAATGGTTATGAGTATAACTTAACTTTGCTTGCAGTTGCAATCGGTATGGCTTTAGTTGGACCTGGTCAATATGCTTTAGATGCATTTTTATTCTAAAAATCTCTGTGTTTTGAAAGGGGGAAAAATAATGAAACACATATTTCAAAAAGGCTCGAACCCATTAAAACCTACTTTATTATTGCTTCATGGTACCGGAGGAAATGAACTAGACCTTTTACCTCTTGCAGGGAGAATTGATGATGAGGCGCACTTTTTAAGTGTGCGTGGGAATGTATTAGAAAATGGAATGCCTCGTTTCTTCCGAAGATTAGCAGAAGGAGTATTTGATGAAGAGGATCTAAAATTTCGAACAAAAGAATTAAATGAATTTCTTGATGAAGCAGCACAAAAATATGATTTTGATCGAAATAACATTTTTGCAGTTGGATATTCAAATGGTGCAAATATTGCTGCAAGTTTATTGTTTCACTATCAAAATGCTTTAAAGGGCGCTATTCTCCACCATCCTATGGTGCCGATAAAAGGCATGGACCTTCCTGTTTTATTAGGAAAATCAATTTTTATTACGGCTGGAAAAAACGATCCATTAATTTCACCATTGGAATCAGTTGAACTGCAATCGTTATTAGAAAAGGCTCAGGCAAATGTAGAGCTTCATTGGGAAAATAGGGGACATCAATTGACCATTGAAGAAGTAGAGGCTGCAGCCAAATGGTATAAAAAAGTTATTAAAACGAAAAAAGATTGAGAAAAAGTTACAACCAATAATCTTAACTTAAAAATCTTAGCTTTCTTGGAGGTATATATAATGAACCATTTAAAAGGAATCCACCATGTAACAGCGATTACAAGTAGTGCAGAAAAGAACTATGAATTTTTCACTTATGTTTTAGGTATGCGTTTAGTTAAGAAAACGGTAAATCAAGATGATATTCAAACCTATCATTTATTTTTTGCAGATGATAAAGGCAGCGCAGGCACAGACATGACTTTCTTTGACTTCCCCGGCATTCCGAAAGGCGTACATGGAACAAACGAAATTTCAAAGACATCGTTCCGTGTACCAAGTGATGCAGCATTAGACTATTGGGTAAAACGGTTTGATCGTCTAGAAGTCAAACATAATGGAATCAAAGAACAATTTGGCAAGAGAACTCTCTCTTTCGTTGATTTTGATGATCAACAATACCAATTGATTTCAGATGAATTCAATAAAGGGGTGGAATCCGGTACACCATGGAAAAATGGTCCAATTCCATTAGAATTTGCAATTACTGGTTTAGGACCTGTTTTTGTTCGTATTGCGAACTTTGATTACTTTAAAGAAATGATGGAAAAAGTTCTGCTATTTAAAGAGATTGCTCAAGAAGGATCATTCCATTTGTTTGAAGTTGGTGAAGGTGGTAATGGCGCCTCAGTCATTGTGGAATATAACGCGGTTCTTCCTGAAGCCCGACAAGGTTTTGGTACGGTACACCATGCGGCATTCCGAGTAGAGGATCGCCCAGTATTAGAGGAATGGATTGAGCGGATGAGTAGTTTTGGATTCCATACATCTGGTTATGTAAATCGTCACTTTTTTGAGTCATTATACGCAAGAGTTGCACCACAAATTTTATTTGAGTTTGCTACCGATGGCCCTGGCTTTATGGGAGATGAACCTTATGAAACACTAGGGGAAAAGTTATCCCTACCTCCGTTTTTAGAGCCTAAGCGTGCAGAAATAGAAAAATTAGTTCGCCCAATTGATACAGTGAGAAGTTCAAAGGAATTCATTAAAGAATAAAAGTCATATCTCATCAAGCTCCCCCTGTTGGACCATAACGATGGGGTTCGTCTTAGATTGTAGACAAAAGGCATCCAAATGAACCGATTTGGATGCCTTTTTCCATTTTAAGCTTACTTAATCATATAATTTATTGTAAACTGAATTTGCACAATTATTTAAACGATTTATTATAAAATAATTATTTATAGATACTAAAACTATTTTAAATAGGTGGAAACTAACATGACAAATATTAACAATAAAAAAGAGTTGTCACTAGAGCAACGTGAAGAATTACTCAGATCATTGAAAGCCCGTTTTGAGAAAAACATGGACCGCCATAAAGGTCTTGAATGGGCTAAAGTTCAAGCAAAGCTAGAAACTAATCCAGAAAAACTGTGGTCGCTTAATGAAATGGAAAGAACTGGCGGTGAACCGGATGTTGTTGTTCATGATAAAAAGGCGGGCGAATATATTTTTTATGATTGTTCAGCAGAAAGCCCTAAAGGCCGCAGAAGTGTTTGTTACGACCGTGAAGCCTTGGAGTCAAGGAAACAACACAAACCACAAAACAACGCTATTGATATGGCTGCTGACATAGGTATTGAGATTTTAACGGAAGAACTATACAGGGAGCTGCAGAAACTTGGACATTTCGATACTAAAACATCTAGCTGGGTGAAAACACCTGCTAATATTAGAAAACTAGGTGGGGCCATCTTTTGTGATCGTCGCTTCGATACTGTCTTTGTGTACCACAATGGAGCAGAATCCTATTATGCTGGCAGAGGTTTCCGCGGCTCGCTAAGGGTCTAAATTTTGGTGTGTGTTTTATCCAAATGTAGAAGGTGAGAGTTAATAGGAAAGAAAAGCGGGTTGAAATATATAGCCGATCTTATGATGAAAAATCCCTCAAAATAAAATTCGAAATAGTGTTTTAAGATTACCGGGCATAAAATGCCCGGTTTTTTCGTATCAAAAAGCAAAAAAACTATTTCTTTTCACCAAGTTTTCACCATTCACTTATAAACTACTAACTATCAAGGAACGAAAGGAGGAAAAAGAAATGAATAAGAAAAAGGCAATCATTTGGGGTGTGATCGTCACCTCAGCCATTTTGGTGTTCAATCTACTGCATGAGATTCTCAGAGGCCACCGGGGATTTGCCGGCCGACCACATGAAGAATACGGTGAAATGGGACAAGCAGGTGGTTATGGGGTACAGGGAGGATTTGGCGGCCACCACCATTTCATGTATGCTCCTCACCACGAAGGAGGCGTCCCATGGCTGGCCCTTATAATTGGAATAACTCTACTAGTTCTTCTAGTAAGATGGCTGAGAAAAAAAGCAAAATCTTCTTCAATGAACGAGTTTATTGACACTGCAATGTTAAGTGCTCAAACACCCGTTATGACACAAAATGCAAGAATTTTAGATCAATGGGAAAAAAATCTTACAGACAAAAAGGAGAATGAATAAAATGGGTATTTTTAAAAGATTAAAAACCATTACAATGGCTGAAATCAATGGATTATTGGACGGACTAGAAGATCCGATTGCAATGCTTAATGAATACTCAAGGGAAATGGAACAAGAAATTGCAAAAGGGCAAAAAGCTTTAGCCAGACAAATTTTTGTAGAAAAAAGACAAGAAGCTCATATTTCTGAAGCGAAAGCATTAGTAGTCAAGAGAGCACGCCAGGCAGAACTGGCGATGGACCGCGGGGAAGAGACAATCGCTAAATTGGCAGTCCAGGAAAAGCTCACCTGCGAAAAACAGGTAAGCCTTTATCAGGAGCAACTTCAGTCCATTAAGGAACAAACACAAATCCTTATGGAAAAATTAGAGAAGCTAACAGAAACCTATCAGCAAATGCAGCAAAAGAAAATCCTCCTCGCTTCAAGAGCCAATGTAGCGCAGTCAATGAAACAAATACAAAAAGCTACGGTTTCCTTTCAAACAGACTCGATTGCCATAGGAATCACCCGGGCTGAAGAAAGGATTTTACAAATGGAGGCGGAGGTACAGGCTGGAAACCAATTTTCTGCTCCTTTAACGCAGTTTGAATATTTGAACCAAAATTCGATCAGTGATGAGGAAGTATATTCCGAACTTGAAAAACTTAAGAGTAAAAAAAAGGAAATCTTATCATAGCTGAAGGGGAGCATCCAAAATTGGTGCTCCCTTTTCCTATTTTGCAATAGTAAAGGCGCTTCCATATCCCTAAAAAATCTTAAGTTAAGGTTAAGGATGAGAAGGTAAGATTTGAGTAATCAGACTTGAATTTTAAGGAGCATACCGCCATGAATATTTTATTAGCAGAAGATGATGTGCGACTCGGAGAGTTAATCGTATATATGCTTAAAAAGAAAGGCGCCTACAATATTGAATGGGTAACGGAGGGAGAAGACGCTTATTATTATGCAACTTCTGCCCACTATGATGTAATCATTATGGATTGGATGATGCCGAATGGGACGGGAGTAGAAATTTGCAGCCGTTTAAGACAACAAGGATACCCGGGAGCCATCTTAATGCTAACTGCAAAAGATGCTGTCCAGGACAGAATAGATGGGCTGGATTCCGGCGCGGATGATTACCTAGTAAAACCATTTGAAATCGACGAGCTTTTGGCCCGCCTACGTGCACTATGCCGCCGCAACTATGCACCAATATTGGAAGAAGAAGTCAAGATACATGGGTTGATTCTAAACCGGATGAGCCATATGGTATGCAGCGATAAGGAGAAAATACAACTTAGTCCTCGTGAATTTCAGCTTCTCGACCTTTTAATTCAGAATAAGGGGCAGGTACTGCCACGGGAACTTATTTTTGACCGTATTTGGGGAGGAGATTCGGAGGTTGCTCCCAAAATCATTGATGCGACTGTGAAATTGATACGTAAAAAGCTGGGATCCCTCGAGAAACAAGATTTGCTTCAAAGCGTTAGAGGGGTGGGGTATCGACTTGAACAATAAGTTTCTCTTATTCCTTAGTACCATAACAAACCCGAGGGAGAAGGATGTTTTTAAAAATACTCAAGGCCGCTTAACCCGTATGTATAGTGGTCTTCTTATGTTATTTCTGATTGTTTTTATCATCATAGTTTATTCTGTTCTTTATACCGTCATTATTAAGAATCAGGAAAGTGAACTTCAATCTTTAATAGATCAAGAAGCAAAATTTATGGAGAACTATTTATTGAAAAATGCCCACAGCACCCTCGTAGAAGTGCAGGATCAGGCGGTAGTTTTTGCCGGGTCTAATCAATTATTTTATTATGTTGTAGATTCACGTGGACAACTTTTAATTGGCAATGAAGCCGATTCCCGATTACGTCCAGAGTTAATGAGCCTTGTAAAAAGGAATTTTTCTAAAAATCAGCAAATGAGTAAACAAACCATTCATTCTGGGAAGAATCATTCTTCGATAGGAGAGAAGAGGGAGTTTCGTCCGCGTGAGGATCCGCACGATATTCGTCTTCTAATAGCAAGTAAGCCTATATATGTGAAGGATCAATATATTGGCCAGCTTTATATTGGGAAAGATATCTCTTTTGCTTATCAATTATTACATTGGCTGCTTTTGATTTTATCGGTAATCGGCATTGTATTTTTTGGTGTGGCCTTATATATGAGTTTTATCATGTCAAAAAGAGCGATGGTTCCAATCAGTGCGGCATTTTCAAGACAGCGTGAATTTGTTGGGGATGCTTCCCATGAGCTGCGTACACCGTTAAGTGTTTTGTTATCCTCTATTGATGCGATGGAAATGACCGTCGAGCCACAAAAGGATGAGTTTATTGGCAGACTCCTTTCCAATATGCGGCAGGAAGTAAAGCATATGACCAATCTAGTGGGCGATTTACTAACACTAGCCCGTTCGGATTCAAATAAAATGGAGCTCAAAGCTGAAGAATTTGATTTTTGGAAGTTAGGGGAAATAACAGTTGAATCGATTCGCCCGCTTGCTGATGCAAAGGGGATTTCCCTTTACTTGAATGACCAATCGGTTTTATTAGTTATTGGAGACCCTCAAAGATTATCGCAAGCTTTATACATTCTTTTAGATAATGCGATTAAATACACTCCAAATGGAGGGAACGTTTCGATACAGCTTGTACAGGAAGGGAACTTTTTGATAATGAAAGTCCAGGATAATGGCATCGGAATCGAAGCAAAGGACCTTCCCTATATATTTGAACGATTCTATCGAGCGGATAAATCGCGGGCACGGCAAATGGGTGGTCATGGATTGGGTCTTTCCATCGCGAAATGGATTGTTGAAACCCATCAAGGAACCATTAAAGTGAGCAGTGAAATTGGAAAAGGGAGTACATTTACTGTTTTCCTCCCCATTATAGGAAATAAATAGTACCTTATAAAAAAGGGAAACTGTCAACAAGCCAGCTTCCCTTTAATTTAATATAGTTGTTTTACAATTGTTGGCTGTGAAAACTGTTTTTTTAAACGTTTTTTGTAAATACCCCATGATCTACATTCCCGTTTCGCTTAAGTTTGTTCCAGCCAACGGTAACTCCTCTTATTGCCGATAAGATGGATTTTATCACGACATACGCCATAAGCTGCTTATATAAAATACGCTGTAAGAATAAGGAAACAAGCGGTCTTGGATTTTCCTTTTCCAAACGGAATGCGTACAGGGAAGTGAGAAAATCAAGCACATAGAACAATATAAAGCCAATGGCTGCTTTTTTAGGATGAGTACCAAATAGGGCAAATACAAACAAAAGATCTGCAATAGGTGAACAAGTTTGATAGATATACTGGTAAATCCACATGTTTGGCAATCCAATAAACCCTAAAGATTTGTGACCTTTGTGAAAGAGGGCAGCCCGGTGTTTCCATAAACACTGCAGTGTCCCAAAGGTCCAGCGGTAGCGCTGCTTCGCCAGACTCTTAATGTCTTCGGGGACTTCTGTATAGGCATAGGCTTTTTCCTCAAACTCAATACTTTGCCCTTGCTCAAGCAGTGTTAATGTTATGTCCGTATCTTCCGCTAGTGTGTCTTCCTTTAAATATCCGGCCTTTTCCACAGCTGTTTTTCTCCAGGCACCAATTGCCCCTGGCACAACGGTAATACAATTGAGCTCAGCGAAGGCCCGTCTTTCTAAATTAAACCCAGTTACATATTCGATATGCTGCCAGTTTGTTAATAGGTTTCCTTGATTGCCGACCTTTACATTTCCTGAAACAGCGGCCACCTTTTCATTTTTAAAATGGCGAACTAACAGCGAAATGGCATTTTCAGCAATTAAGGTATCAGCATCCAATGCAACGATAATTTCTCCTCTTGCTTCTTTAAAGCCAATATTAACAGCAGAGGATTTTCCACCATTGACTTTTGTAATTAAGCGGACAAGGTTATCATCCTTATAAGCTTCCTTTACCACTTTAGCGGTATGATCCTTTGAACCATCATCGACGACAATGACTTCAAAGGCAGGATAATCACTTTTTAAAATTGATTCAATTGTTTTGCAAATAACCTTTTCTTCATTATAGGCTGCAATCACTACACTCACATATGGAGTAAAGTTAGGATCAATCGGAATTTCCTTATATCTCTTCACCTGTCTTCTAGATAGAAATACCAATAATCCTAGACGAATGATCCCTAAAAGAATAGCAGAGTAAAAGAGAATCGTTAATCCTGAGCGCCAACCGTGCACGGTTTTAAACACGGCTTTGTCATACACAAAGTAAGGGCTATCCTTATAGGCAGACGGCATAATATCCGCGTGGCTTTTACCAATTAAATGGCCAATTGTGGTAAACGTATAGCCGCGGTCTTGAAGTGCCTTAATGATCATCGGCAATGCTTTGACTGTATTTGATCTGTCTCCTCCAGCATCATGCAATAAAATGACATTTCCATTGGGAAGCTGCTTCAAAACTCGTTTGACAATTTCATCACTAGAAGGCCTTTGCCAATCTTCAGGATCAATCAATTCACCCACCATCGTGTAACCCATGTTTTGTGCCCGCAAAATCGGCAGCAGTTCGTTAATGGTGCTTGGTTCCGCATCTGCCACATATGGAGGACGGAATAGGGTCATGGAATGGCCCGTAATCTCCTGGAATAAGCGTTGATTGGCATTTATCTCCATTTTTGTTTGCAACGGTGTGGTCGTGGCGATGTTTGGATGTGTAAAGGTATGACTGCCAATTTCATGGCCTTCTTTATACATTCTCTCAATCAATCCAGGCTGCACCTCTGCATTTTCACCAACAATGAAAAACGAACCTTTGATATGATAGTGATCCAAAATGTCCAATATTTTAGGTGTAAAGGTTGGATCAGGCCCATCATCAAAGGAAAGGACTACTTCTTTTCCTTTTGGTTTACCATAACGGACTACTTCAAAAGGCTTTGGTAATGTTTTGTAGGACTCAGCGATAATCCTTCCATCAGAATTAGCTTGAATATTTCTTTTACCATCCACAGTAGTTGAAGCGATTTTTAAAACTTCTCCAGCCCCTGAATAGTGAACAGGATCAGGGCTGTTGAATGTTGTAAGAGCCTGTTTGGGATGATCTAAATATTTTGGCTTATTGATGAACTTCCAGATGGTTTGGTCTTCAGAGCCCAGCCGCCAGATGGCAATTCCTTTCGCATTATCATCCATTGTTTCCTTCATCTGGTTATAAAAGGTAGCCCCGTCTAAAAACCAAAGGATATGATTTTCGCCATTAGCACGATATCGTAAATAAGGATTCCCGGTTTCCTTGTTCCATTGGATGTCGAGTTTCGTGTCTAATGCCATGTTCATGATATCTCCAAAAGTGACAGCGTCAGCAAGCTGGTTGGAGCCTTCAGTCCAATCGTATCCATAGCTTCCCAAACTGACAATCAACTTGTCTGAAGGGATATCCAGGTTATTTAAACTCTGCTTAACCCAGTCATTGGAAGCAATAGGTCCGGGATTGCCGTCTTGACTATGCTGATCGTATAACATCACAATCATCCGATCTACTGCCTTTGATAAAGCAGGATAATCAAATCCCTGGTCATATGGTGGAACGTCCATTGTTACCGTCAAACCATTTTGATGAAATCGTACCGACAATTGTTGGATGAATTTTGTCAAATAATCGCGGTCTTCCTGATTGATGGATTCAAAGTCAATATTGATACCGGAATAGCCATTTGCTTTCACATCATCTAATAAATTTTTGATAAAGCGGTCTTCGGCATTGGGAGTAGTAAATAACCGGTGAAGGATATCACTGTCCCATTTATTATTGATATAGTTGTTAATCAAAGGCATAATCTTTACTTTATGAGAGGCAGCTAAGGTAGCCACTGAATTATCACGACTATTTTTAAGCGTAAGGTCTGGTTTAAGCTGGAGCCAATCTGGGATTAAAACCGAGATGGAACCAATATTTTTCTCAAAAGAAGCCTTGCTGTTTTCATCCCAATTGACATAGAATCCGTATACTTCTTGATTTCCGGATGTTGCCTGTTTCTTCTGATGATGGTGATTTTTAAAATCTAATTGAAAGGTAGGGTGATTCTTTTCCTCATATTTTAATTGTTTAACAAGCATTTCATCACTGATTTTTTTAAAAATCGGACGAATCCCTGCCGAATTATTGCCTTCTGTCAATTTTAGATTTGGGAATAAAGGGTTCGTATTAATGCTTTCAATGAAAAAAATAGAAATAAGAATTGATAGTGCGAAAAAACCAAGACTCATCCGTTTAATAATCTTCCAGCGCCGTTTGGATGGGTCTAGAAAGATTTGTTCTTTTTCTCTTTCATTCTTGTTAATTCCTAAATTATAGAACCAGCGGAATAGAGGGAAAGAGATTAGAGCAAATAATGATCCAGTAATCACACGTAAGTATATTTGCGAAAATGGCGTTGGATGAAAATGTTTATGGGAAGTAAATAACCAGAATTTGATACTTGCCAATGAAAGTGAATATCCTTCCAGCACATGAGTACTCAGAAATGCCAGGTGCCGAACGAATGGTATGAAAATGGGAATAATCATTCCGAATAATATCGCAAAAAAATTAAACCGAAATAGAATTGATAGAGCAAACAATAGCGGAATTCTTATCCCATACATGGGCAGCAGCCCAAGGAAAACACCAAGAGAACTCGCAATTGCTCCTCTGCTTGCTGTGACAGGTGCAAATAACGACATAATGATCCATTTTAAAATTCTATTCACTATTAATCCTCCCAAAAGATAAAATGAGTGAAATCTTTTGATTTATTTTTATATAGAATGACTAAGGTTTTCGGCTTTACGTATGTTTGGCGGCTTTTGTGCTTCTTTTTTTCCCAAACGATTAGCCAACATCGAATGGAATTATTCTCTGTGAATCCATCCCCTTGGTTCATAGCTACTTTTTTCTTAATAGACTGATTTTAATTCCGGGAACACATTATGAACAGAGCGATTTTCGTTAAAAAGCGATTAAAGTTTGATTAAGGGAACCGTTTGCCGGTTTGAAAGAGGAAATGCATATTCCTATGAAAAGTTATAGTATAATTGCAGGGTGTGAGAATTTTTTGATACGAGAGGGGCCGAAACATGGAAACCATTACCGTCGTTTCCCTTTTAGATGTAATCATAGAGTTGTTTTCCGATGAAATTTCCATGGCAGTATCGAATACAAAAGAATATATTTATTACCGCCCAAGTAAACGGGTGGATTTGAAGATTCGGCCTGGCGACCCGTTAAAAGAAGGAACGATTGCGTATAAAGCAATTCATTCGAAGCAGAAAATTTCCGAATTTATTGACCGTGATATTTTTGGCATTCCTTATCATGGGATGGCGGTGCCATTTTTTCATGAGGGAAAGCTGGAGGGGTGTATGACGGCTATTTTTCCATCGCTGACGAGCGGGAAGTTAGTTGTAACGATTAAATCGGAGGATGGCTGGATTCCGATTCCTTTTTCAAAGGTGGTATACTTGGAAGCCAAGGATAAAAAGACATATGTTTTTGGGAAGGATCATTCTGGCACGCATAAATACTCCCTGCAGGAATTTGAATTCCTGCTGCCAAAGGATTATTTTATCAGATGTCATCGCTCATTTATTGTGAATGTGAATCATATAAAAGCGATTTATCCTGATACCCATTCTACTTTTGTACTTTCGATGGACAATGGCGAGCAAGTTCCTGTGAGCCAATCATACTCCAGTTATTTCCGTCGATTGCTCGGATTTTAAAAAATTCTGTTTTAGTCATCGATATTACTGTTTTGTCTGAATTTTTCGTAACTAATCCCTGAAATCCCCAAATGATAAATCTTATCTGTAAAATCTTAGGTAAGGGGGTTGGATGAGAGATGGATAAGCGGTATGAACGGATTCGTGATTCAAGGCTCTGGGACCGGGTCGTAACTCCAGAGGAAGCAGCATCTTGGATTCAGGATGGGATGACATTGGGGTTAAGCGGATTTACACGTGCCGGTGATGTGAAAGCGGTTCCGTTTGCGCTGGCAAAACGGGCAGAAAAGGAATCCTTTAAGGTGAATGTATATACCGGTGCCTCTTTAGGTTCTGATGTGGATAAGCTTTTTGCCGAAGCAGGGATTTTGGGAAAACGCCTGCCATTCCAAGCGGATCCGACAATGAGAAGCAAAATCAACAACGGAGAATTTTTGTTTGTCGATCAGCATTTGTCACACACGGCTGAATTGGTTCGTGCAAATGTAATGGACCCTATTGATGTCGCTATTTTGGAAGCGTTCTCAATTACGGATAATGGAATGGTAATTCCAACGACTTCGATTGGGAATTCGTTATCGTTCGCAGCAAATGCCAAGTCCATCATTATTGAAATCAACTTGGCTCACCAAGTAAATCTTGAGGGACTCCATGATTTATATGAACCGGGAAAACAAGGGGAACGGGACCCGATTTCTTTAACGAAAGTAGATGACCGCATTGGAACTATTGGAATTCCGGTTGATCTGGACAAGGTTAAAGGGATTGTGTTTACCAACCAGTTGGATTCTCCGTCGACGATTGTTCAGCCGGATGAGGAAACGAAAATGATGGCACAGCATTTAATGGGATTTTTGCGGAAGGAAATTGCCGCCGGCAGGCTGACGGAACGCCTTGCACCATTGCAATCCGGAATTGGCTCGATTGCAAATGCTGTTCTTCATGGAATGCTCGATTCCGAGTTTCACGATTTAGAGGTCTATTCGGAAGTGCTGCAGGATGCCGTTTTTGATTTAATGGATGCAGGAAAGGTTCAGTTTGCATCCTGCTGTTCGATTACGCTTTCGGATGCGAAAATGAAAGAGGTTTTTGCTAACTTTGACCGGTACCGGGATCGATTGATTATGAGGCCGCAGGAAATATCCAATCACCCGGAAATCATCCGCCGCCTTGGTTTGATTTCGATTAATACGGCATTGGAATTGGATATTTACGGGAATGTGAATTCTACTCATGTATTAGGGACAAAAATGATGAACGGAATTGGCGGCTCGGGGGATTTTGCCCGGAATTCCCGCCTGGCCATTTTTGTGACAAAATCAATTGCAAAAGGTGGTAAGATTTCAAGTATTGTTCCATTTGTTTCTCACGTAGACCATACGGAGCATGATGTCGATGTGATTGTAACGGAGCAAGGATTTGCCGATTTACGCGGATTGGCTCCACGGCAGCGGGTGGAACTGATCATCGAGCATTGTGCACATCCAATGTATCGCGAGCAGCTACGTGATTATTATCGTGAGGCTCTGGTTCGGGGAGGTCAGACCCCTCACGTATTGGAAAAAGCACTTTCCTGGCATACCAACTTTGCAGCGAACGGGACAATGCTGCAGCAGCAAAAGGTTTTGGAAACGGTTTAGTTTTATTTGAAGGGATGTCAACTTTTCTTTAATTGGATGGGATCTTTGAACGGAAAGTTGACCTGTATAATGGTTCGCCTGGATATTTGTATCCAGGCGTTTTTTTATGGCCGATAGGAAAGTATAAAATTTTCGACTTTGAGAATTGTCCAGCTCCAGCGCCTAGCCCCTCGAGGGAAAAAATGAACTGCTTTTTTCCTAGGTTGCTTCGGTCTTACCGATGAAGTCAAAGAACGACTTCACCATCAGGACCTAAGGCCTAGTCGGGGCTGACCAAGGCGCTTACGCTTTTCTTAATAATTGAATGTTACATATGGATTGTTTTGGGAATGAGATTGAAAATTATTCTCATTTATTTATTGACTTCCAAACTTTGGATTAGTATAATCAAGTTTAGAAGATTGATTGATAATGATTATCAATATCATTAAAAAGCAGATACATAGGATGAGAGAAATATGAAGAAAAGATATTTAATAATGGTGTTGTTTGTCTTAACCGTCATTTCATTATTTGTCGGTGTCAGCCGGATTTCTCCAATGGATTTACTGAATATTCACTCAGAGGAAATGCAAATTTTCCTTATTAGCAGACTGCCAAGACTGATTGCGATTCTGCTCGCCGGTGCGGGCTTAAGCATTGCCGGTCTAATCATGCAGCAGCTTAGCCGAAATAAGTTCGTCTCACCAACAACAGCTGGGACACTCGATTCGGTTCGTCTAGGAATTCTTGTATCGATGCTGCTGTTTGCCAATGCATCCATGCTTGAAAAAATGGTCGTTGCTTTTATTTTTGCACTTGCCGGGACGTTTTTATTTATGAAGATCCTTGACCAAATTAAGTTTAAAGATGCGATTTTTATCCCGCTTGTCGGGCTGATGTTTGGGAATATTTTATCCTCGATAACGACCTTTTTTGCCTACCGTGCAGATGTCATTCAAAATATGTCGGCATGGCTTCAAGGTGATTTTTCGATGATGATGAAGGGCAGGTACGAACTTTTATACATCAGTATTCCTGTTATCATCGCTGCCTATTTCTTTGCAAACCGCTTTACCGTTGCCGGAATGGGGGAGGATTTTTCAAAAAATCTTGGACTAAGCTATCGTTATGTCGTAAATACCGGGCTAATCCTAGTTGCGCTGATTACCGCAACCGTTGTATTGACAGTAGGAATGATTCCCTTTCTTGGGCTGATTATCCCGAACATGATTTCCATTTTCCGTGGCGACCATTTGCAAAAAACACTGCCGCATACGGCTTTGCTTGGGGCAAACTTTTTGCTGGTTTGCGATATTTTGGGACGCGTTCTCATTTATCCATATGAGATTTCCATCAGTTTGATGGTGGGGGTTATCGGAAGCGGGATTTTCTTATTTCTACTGTTCCGGAGGAGGGCCTATGCGTAACTCTATTAAAATCGTCATTCTTGCACTGCTCGCGTTAGGGGCCTTTTCCCTATATTTATTTCATGATTTAAATGGAAGTTTTGATTATGCTCTTCCAAGAAGAGCGATTAAAGTTTTAGCTATGGCGTTGACAGGATTTACGATTGCTTATGCAACCGTTGTGTTTCAAACGGTCACACATAACCGAATCTTAACACCGAGTATTATGGGGCTGGATTCGCTTTATTTATTGATTCAAACCTTGTTGATTTTCTTTTTAGGCTCTGAAAATCAATTGGCCGTTAATAAACAAGTAAATTTTCTCGTTTCTGTGGCTATAATGATTGGCTTCGCCCTGTTTTTATATCGTTTTTTATTTAAAAAAGGCAGCCGGTCCATCTACTTTTTACTGCTTGTTGGATTAATTACCGGGACATTTTTCTCTAGTATTTCAACCTTTTTTCAAGTGCTGATTGACCCAAATGAGTTTCAGATGATTCAAGACCGGATGTTTGCCAGTTTTAATAATATACATGCCGATTTACTATGGATGTCTCTGATTATTATTGGGGTTGTCTTCCTTTACGGCTGGCATTCAATGAAGTATTTGGATGTTTTATCGCTTGGTCGAGAAATGGCGATTAATCTTGGTGTTCCCTATGACCGGATTGTAAAGCAAATGCTTGTGATTGTAGCGGTTTTTATCTCAATTTCAACGGCCCTAGTCGGTCCGATTACCTTTTTTGGGCTGATTGTCGCCAATCTCTCGTATCAATTTTTTCACACCTATAAACATAAGGTACTGATAACAGGAGCCGTGTTGCTGAGCATGATTGCTCTTGTCGGAGGACAATGGGGAGTTGAACGGATTTTTTCCTTTTCAACCACGTTAAGTGTAATCATCAATTTTGCCGGCGGCATCTATTTTATCTATTTACTGTTGAAGGAGAGGAAAACAGTATGATTAAAGTGAGAGCATTGTCTAAGCGTTATAGGGGAAAATCGGTGGTTGATGAGGTGACTGTTGAAATTCATCCGCGAAAAATAACCTCATTTATTGGTCCTAATGGTGCGGGAAAATCAACCTTGCTCTCGATGATTTGCCGTCTGGTTGAGGCTGATTCAGGGAGTGTGCTGGTCGACCAGTCGGATGTCCGCAAAATGAAATCGACTGATTTTGCCAAAAAGGTCTCGATTTTAAAGCAGTCAAATTTTATGAATGTTCGTTTGACGGTTCGTGAGCTTGTTTCCTTCGGTCGTTTTCCCTATTCCAAAGGGCGTTTAACGGAAGAGGATGAACAGATGGTCGAGCAATCGCTTGAATATATGCATTTAACTGACATACAAGGGAGCTTTTTAGATGAATTATCAGGCGGTCAACGCCAACGTGCTTTTATCGCCATGGTGATGGCGCAGGATACCGAGTACATTTTGCTCGATGAGCCGTTGAATAATTTGGATATGAAACACTCCGTTCAAATAATGAAAATTTTGCGCCGCCTTGTGGATGAATTGGGAAAAACCGTGGTGGTGGTGCTTCATGATATTAATTTTGCTTCCGTTTATTCAGACCGCATCATTGCGATGAAGGATGGCAAGGTCATAAAGGATGGACCGACGGACGAGATTATTCAATCGGAAGCATTAAGGGACATTTACGATATGGATATACCGATCCAGAAAATGGGAAGGAACCGAATTTGTGTTTATTTTAATTCATAAAAAGGAGAGATTTTACTATGAGAAAGTGGAGTTTATTATTTGCTGTGTTTGCAGTAATCCTTGCCTTGGCAGCATGCAGTTCTAGTAAGGAAAGCGGAGCAGAAAACACTGCCTCAAGCAGCGAGTCAGAGTCTGCTGATAAGATGACGATTAAACATGAATATGGTAAAGCTGTTGTTGATAAAAATCCAAAAAAGGTAGTAGTGTTTGACTTTGGGATTTTAGATTCTTTGGATAAGTTGGGGGTAGAGGTAAAAGGAGTTCCGCAGGCAAATATTCCATCTTATTTGAAAAAATATGCGGCTGATAAATATACAAATGTCGGAAGTTTAAAAGAGCCGGATTTTGAAGCGATTCATGCATTGGACCCGGATGTTATTTTTATTTCAAGCCGTCAAGCTGAATTATATAACCAATTTGCTGACATTGCACCAACTGTTTATGTCGGAATGGATTATACAAATTATATGAAATCTTTTGAAGGAAACATGAACTTGCTTGGCAAGATTTTTGGGAAGGAAGACCAGGTTGCAACTGAACTAAAGGATATTCAATTGAGCGTTAATAAGGTGAAGGAAAAAGCATCATCTGTGGATAAAAAAGGGTTGATCGTCTGGGCGAATGAAGGGAAGGTCAGTGCCTACGGTCCAAATTCCCGTTTTGGTTTGATTCATGATGTGTTTGGCTTTGCGGCTGCCGACCCAAGTATTGAAGTATCTACGCACGGACAAAGCATAAGCTTTGAATATATTAAAGAAAAGAATCCGGGTGTCTTATTTGTCATCGACCGTAATGCAGCAGTTGGTGGAGAAGCCGGTGCGAAAAAGGTCATTGAAAACCAGCTGGTGAAAAAGACGAAAGCGTATAAGGATGGGAAAATTGTCTATCTTAATCCGGATTCCTGGTATTTAAGCGGCGGCGGCTTAAAATCTATGAAGGAAATGGCAAATGAGGTAGAAGAAGCTCTATAATATAGAGGGGATCGATACTCAAAGGTGTTACCGTTGTAATGCCTTTCGGGATTGATCCCTTTTTTTGTGTCCGTGAGAAATGGACAATTCGGCCTTCTGTCCACGAACGGTGCCTGTCACCATGTTCAAAATTGTGGTGAAAAAATTTCTTTTTTTTATCGTAAAATTCAGTAAAATGGAGTGAAGGGAATATTTGAAGAAGTGGGAGGGATTTCTAATGTTGATTGGTATCCCGTTTTTTGGTAAAGAGAATGAATCAGTAGTATATAATCCTGGTGAATTGATTGACTTGTTTCTCAATTGTACGGCAGACGGATTTGCGATTTTTGATATGGAAAATCGGTTCATTCGCGTGAACTCCATGTATACACAGATTTTCGGTTACACAGAAGAAGATGTGATCGGAAGAAGTTTTGATGAATTTCCACATTTCGATTTAGTGAAGGGAATTTTCGATGAAGTTAAACAGGGGAAATCATATACCAATATGATTACTCAGCGATTTCATAAAAATGGAACGGTCCTTGACATATCCATAACGTATTCACCTTTTCGGAATTCGGATGGTGATATTTTCGCCATTCTCGCTAGTTATCGTGATATCACAAATATGAAAACCATGGAAAAAGAATTAAAGCGAGCCCGTGAATTATATAAATTAATCGCGGAAAATACAACGGATATGATTAAAGTTTATTCAAAGAATTATGATATTCTCTATGCTTCCCCATCACACGAAAAAAGAATGGGGTACACCACCGAGCAATTGGTAGGCCTCAGTATATTTGATTTAATTTTGCCTGAAGAATTTGCGGATTTTAAAAAGATGTTTCAAAGGGTAGAGGAAACAGGTGAATCCCAAGTATTTCAAGTAAAATTTAAAACTAGTACAGACGCGACTATTCATATAGAAACAAACATTAGTCCGATTGTGAATGATAAAAAGGAGATCGAATTCTATGTCACGGTTGGAAGGGATATAACCGAGAGGGTAAACAACGATACTGCGTTTCGGAATTTGGACAGGCTCTCCATCATCGGACAATTAGCGGCTGGTGTTGCCCATGAAATCCGAAATCCTTTAACATCATTAAAGGGGTTCTCAAAACTTTTAAGAAGTACGGCAAATACAGAAAAGCAAAATCAATATTTGTCGATTGTTATGAATGAATTAGACCGGATTGATATGATTGTGAATGAATTTATGTCACTTGCCAAACCACAGGCTATTCAATTTGAACGAGCCCAATTAACTTCCATATTGGACAGCACCATTAATGTACTCCATCCACAGGCTCTGCTATATGGGGTCGAAATGAAAATAAACTATCCAACTGAAGAGGTTGAGATTCTTTGCAGTCCACATCAACTTAAACAAGTATTTGTTAACTTTTTGAAAAATGCAATGGAGGCGATGCCAAAAGGTGGCACTGTTCATATTAATGTAAAAAAAGTGGACCATAATCGAGTGGAAATTTGTTTTATAGACGAAGGCGTGGGGATTGAACAGGAACGGTTGAACTATCTTGGAACACCATTTTATACAACGAAGGAAAAAGGGATCGGACTTGGTTTAACCGTAAGTAATAAAATCATCCAAGAACATCGTGGAACAATGAAAATAGAAAGCCAAATCGGTGTCGGCACAACCGTCATCGTGGAATTACAATGTCAGTGACAAATGCCGGTGACAGGCACCGCACGTGGACAAATGGGATTTTTGTCCACGTGGGGTGAACATCACCGCTTTTATTTTGTGTACCGGTTGGCATAGCTTGAGGCTACGAAGGCATCAGGCTTTATTTTTGGTTCAACCCCCATGGATTCCATTCTGGTAACCATTTCTTTTACAAACTCGCTGGTTTTATTTCGTTTCCCCGCGCCAATATCGATATGTCCCTCCATAGAAAAGGTTGCTCCCTGGTAAATGTAAGGCAGAATTATATTGATAAGCTCATTCTTCCGCTCATCTGTAAATAAGGAAACGATTTCCTCTGTTAATGATAATTCAAGTGAAATTCGTTCATGAAGCTGTAACATTTTTCGGGGAACCACGACCTTTCGAATACAAGCCCATACCCCTTTCCCTTCATTTTGAATGACAATACCGGTAATGAAAACGGTATTGAATCTATGAACTTGTGAATCTGTTCCGACCATTAGACGGTACTTCCCTAAATGATCTGATTTCATAAAAGCAACAATCTGGCTAAAAACATGCTCAAATGTCATATTTTTAGCTTGAAGATTTTGAAATAAATAATCTTGATTTTTACTCATCTGGAAGTATCACATCTTCCCTTTTCAGCGGTCAGACCGCCTTTATTTGCATCTTATGGAGAAAGTATTAATGCTGTGCATCAAGGTTTCATGTTGCATGAGAAGGAGTTTTCTATTATATGTATGCGAAAAAGCTGGTGTATATTTGGGGGAAAATAACTATAAATCCATTAAATTGTTAAAATAGAGATAGTAGTAGCAGAATAAAATTTCTTAAAGGAGGAAGGGAGTGAGTTAGTTGAACAAGCGGATGGTGAAACGGAATGAGTTTGAATTTTTAAAGCGGGAACTACAGTATTTAGAAGATTCTGAGGCAATACCGAGGGGGAAGGCCAATGAAATTCAAGAGATGTATTTAGTGCGGGAGAAGCTTTCTTTTACAAAGACGCTTCTGTATGTCGGGTCCATTCTGATAGGGGTAGGGATTCTAAGCTTTATTGCAAGCAATTGGAGCGAAATCGGAAAAACAATCAAGTTTATGTTTATTCTCTGTGTGTATGTGGGCTCCATTCTGGCCGGGTATAAGATGGAAAAAAGTTTACCTAAGACGTCAAGAAGCTTTTATTATCTTGGAGTGATGGTTTTCGGAGCAGGGATTTTTCTGGTTGGACAAATGTTTCATTTTGGCGGGAGCTTTCAGAGTGCTTTTTTATGGTGGTCAATTGGCATCCTTCCTTTAGCGTGGGTGTTGCGGGACAAATGGATTCTCCTTGCCTCCGCTCTATTTACCCTAATTTATATGCTGGATGAACCGTTTCTCCGGGGGGATCGGGTACCGATTTGGACCATTCTTTTGATTGCGGCTATTTATGTTATAAATGAAAAAATTGGTTTTTCAAAAGCAATTGGGTTTGTCAATGGGCTGCAGCAGCTTGTATTTATCAGCACCATCATTTCCTTTTTTATCGGTGGGAATGATGATCATTTATATCTGTATGGTTTAATCTATTTGGTTCTCGGTATCGTCCTTATTCTAAGAAGGACAAAAATTAGAGATGTCTATGTTGTATTGGGTCATCTTGTTCATGGGGTTGCAGCTATAATGTTGTCATTTAAGGATGTATGGCCATCTTCAATTGATTGGGTGTATATTCCGTTCTCAATTGTTTATTTGATATTTGTCCTCTATTTAGTGAATCGGGGCAGTTTGATAAGCATTATCATTCTTTGTGGGATGATATTTCGTTTTTACATTGATATCTCGTTTGATTTTCTACCCAAATCGCTTGTGTTTATCATAGGCGGCATCCTCTTACTCGGCTTTGGTTTTTATTTTGAAAAACAAAGGAAGAGAGGGGGAAAAGTCCATGAATAAACAAACACGGGGAAAGCAGCTGATATGGGCCTGCTTGGTTCCGGTGGTCATTCTCCTCGGCATGTGTTTCACTCCTATCTATACTTTGATGACAGGGGAGGAAATCATACTTCAAACAAATCCGGTTGACCCATCGGATTTGTTCAGGGGGGACTACGTGACTCTTAGGTATGAGGCGGAGGAAGTACCGAAGAAGTTAGTAGAAAAAGAAGTTCTGAATGAATTGAAAGTAGGACGGGGCGAAATCAAGGTATACGTGACCTTGGAAAAAAAGAATGGAATTGATACCCCGGTAAAGGTAGCCCTTGTTAAACCGCCAGCGGGGACGGTGTATCTTAATGGTACCTTGGACTATATTGGAGAAAACCAGGACCAAAATGAAGTTGCCTTCATCCAATACAGCCTAGACAAATATTTTGTCGAGGATAACACCGGGACAGATTGGGAAACAGCTTCCACAAAAGGTGAAATCCTTGCCAAAGCCAAAGTCAAAAACGGCTACGCCATCCTAACCGGAATCGAAAAGAAGTGACAAAAAAGGTGACAGGCACCGTTCGTGGACAAAACGTAATTTTTGTCCATATGGAGTGGACGCAGGCGTTAGAGCTGTATATTTCTTTTGGATGGAGCTACAAAAATAGGTTAAGCATGATTTATTTCACATACAATGGATTTCTGATGATTTAAAATATTAGAAAATCAGAAATCGGGTGAAGATATGTTTTTGGAGAAAGAGTTTAAAGAAGAAATAGACTTATCCAAGTCATTAAAACTGTCAGGAGTGGATTGTCTATTTGGTTGTGATGACCAAGGGCTCATTCCGGGGATTGATCAATCAAATATTCGTTATTTTCAATTAAACCACGAACAGGCTGCGGTTCATGCTGCGGACGGCTTTGCCCGTGCAACAGGGATTCCGGGAGTCGTTCTCCTTTCAAGCGCTGCCGGGATCTCCAATGCTATTACAGGAATTGCCACCGCCTACAGCGATTCAGTACCACTTGTCATTATCGCTGGTCCGCTTGCCGCCAAACCACAAAATAAGGAAGCACTACAAGAACTCGATATTTTAGGAATCACGATGCCGATTACAAAGTATTCTTTTAAACTGAATGATTGGGGACGTTTTGCCGAGGCGTTGCAAAGTGCCTTAACGATTGCTGCTGATGGAAGACCCGGGCCGGTTTTAATCGAGTATACGATGGAGCCTTCAGCAGATTTCCAAGAAGAAATCCCAAGTTACCGCCGCCATGCCCGAAGTCAAATGAGAGAAGGACAGATGGAAAAATCAATAAACTCGGCGGTCGAATTGTTTGAAACAGCCAGGAAACCCGTTCTTTTTATTGGCGGCGGTGTGATTTCTTCGGGAGCGGCCGATAGTTTAAGAGAGATTGTCCGACAGGCGCGGATACCGGTAGTAAGTTCTCTCATGGGCATTGGTGCTATGGAGGCTAAAAATCCACTATACTTAGGAATGCTTGGAATGCATGGAACATTCGCAGCGAATAAAGCGGTGCATCAATGTGATTTATTGATTAGTATCGGGGTTCGCTTTAGTGATAGGGTTACAGGGAAAATCAGCGGCTTTTCACCAAAATCAAAAAAAATCCATGTTGACGTGGATCCGGCCGAAATTAACAAAATCATCTCAGTGGATTTACCGATTGTCAGTGATGCAAAAGCGTTTTTATCCAAGCTAAAAGAAAAATTAAATTATAATCAAATTTTTAGAGATGCCGAAATGTGGACCAATGAAGTAATCGGGTGGAAACGGACAGTGCCGCGTTTTGACAAGTACCACAGTATTCTTAGTCCGCAGGCGGTAATAAAAAAACTGAATGAATATTCATCTCGTGAAACAATCGTGGTGACCGATGTTGGCCAGCATCAAATTTGGACAGCGCATCATTATCATTTTTCCTCTCCTAGAACACTGATTACATCAGGCGGATTAGGAACAATGGGGTATGGGCTTCCGGCGGCAATTGGGGCAGCAGCGGCATGTCCGGGGAAGCCTGTTCTTTGTGTATCTGGTGACGGAAGCTTTCAAATGAATCTTCAGGAATTAATCATTGCGGTAAAGTATCAGCTTCCAATCAAGATAGCCATTCTAAATAATGGCTATTTGGGGATGGTTCGCCAGTGGCAGGAGCTCTTTTACCATGGACGCTATTCTTCCGTTAAAATTAGCTCGCCAAATTTTGCAAAACTGGCAGAGGCATATGGCGTTCCCGGTTATAAGGTACGTTCGGAGGAAGAAGTTGAACGGGTAATAGCAGAGGCTTTTCAGCATAGCGGCCCAGCCTTAATTGAATTTGATGTGGTGGAAGAGGAAAATGTATATCCAATGGTACCGCCAAACCACAGCAACCACCAAATCATTCTATCACGGTGACAGGCACTGCCCGTGGACAAAATGCGTTTTTTGTCTGTCTGGAGTGGACAGTGCAATTTGAAGCGATGACAATAAAAAGGCAGAAGCTTGGAAAACGGCTTCTGCCTTAAAATTTGTACCCTAATTTGGAGGAAATGCGCATCCCATATTCGACTATCTTTTCCTTTAAAAAAGATTTTCTTTCTTCTGATATATTGAACGAAACGTATCCAATGCTGATAGCGCCCATCAGTTCATTTATTTGATTAAAAATAGGTGCAGCTACAGAGGAGGTTCCCGACGTTTTCTCCCCGTGACTCTCTCCAAATCCCTTCGTACGGATTTCATTTAAATTTTTTAAAAAAGCCTCCTCCTCCTCTTTGGGAACGAGAGATTCCACGATTTTTAAAGCTTCGGACTTCGGCATGTTCGCTAGCATCACTTTATTAGCAGCCCCAATATTCAGTGGAATTCGAATCCCCAATTGGTCATAAATACGAATAGGGTTGGACTGGCAGTCAATTCTTTCGACAATTAAGGATTCTTGTCCAATCGGTTTACTAAAATAAACACTTTCTTCGACTTCATACATTAATTTTTCCATTTCTGGGCGGATCTGACCGACGAAATCAAAAGTATCATACATTTGCAAACCATATTCCAGCCACTTATTCCCTAAAGAATAGAGCTTTAAATCCGGGTCCTGTTGAATCAGCCCATGTTTTTTCATAGATTGTAAAATGCGATGCATCGTGCTGACAGGTAAATCACATTCCTTCGATAAATCGGTAATCGAAAACCATCTTCTTGTTTCATTTCCGGCGAGGACGGCCGCAACTTGCATGGCGCGGTCAATTGTTTGCATATGCTCAACTCCTATTCCTTTCTATTATCTACTATAGCGTGAAAAATTTAAAAACAAAATGATTCAGTAAATTCATAATATATTGACACGCCGGTTTATCTATCATAATATTTCATTAAAGGTTTTCCTCTATAGGGAAACAAATTCCGTTATGTGGAAAAATAGGAGGGATAACATTGAAGTACAGTCAATCCATGCATAAAAAACTAGACCATGTTATTGTGAAACATCCAAAGGATGCGTTTCTTAACCAAGAACATTTAAGTAAGGAATGGAAAAAATTTAACTACATTGAGGAGCCGGATTTTATAAAAGCCCAACATGAATATGAAAAATTTCTTTCCATTTTAAACCAGCATGTAGAACAAATTGATTTTTTACCGGCCTCTGAAAGTGTCGGATTGGATTCGCTCTATGCCCACGATCCTGTTAAGTTCACTAAAAAAGGGGCTATTATTTTAAAATCAGGGAAAAAATTGCGCCAGCCTGAAGCTGAGGCGTATAAGCAATTTTTGCAGGAAAAAGGAATACCAATTATCGGGGAGCTAACCGGAGATGCTGTCTGTGATGGTGGGGACATTGTTTGGCTCGATGACCGGACATTGCTTGTCGGCCGCGGCTATCGCACAAATGATGAAGCAATTCGGCAGCTTAAAGAGATTACAAAGGATTTAGTGGATGAATTTGTTGTTGTGCAGCTTCCGCATGACCTTGGTGAGGATGAATGTCTCCATCTCATGTCCTTTATTAGTTTAGTAGACAAGGACCTTGCGGTTGTTTCTTCGCGATTAATGCCAGTGTTTCTTCGACAAATGCTGATCGAGCGTGGAATTCAATTAGTTGAGGTTCCAGAAGATGAATATCTTCGTCTCGGATGTAATGTTCTTGCACTGGCACCGCGTGTTTGTATGATTGTCTCTGAAAACCCTTCCACGAAGCAGCAGTTACTTGATGCCGGGGCAACGGTTTATGAGTACGAAGGAAATGAAATTTCTTACCTTGGAACAGGCGGTCCGACATGTCTTACATGTCCTGTGGTCCGTTCATAAAACAATAAACGAGGGGTGTGGGAAGTGTGATGGAACAAGGGGCTCAGCAAAATCAGCAAAATCAGCAAAATCAGTTAAATCGTTCCATGAAGCGGCGACATTTATTTATGCTCTCGCTTGGGGGGGTCATTGGAACAGGATTATTTTTAAATGCAGGGTATACCATTCATGAAGCAGGTGTAGGCGGTTCACTTATCGGTTATTTATTTGGCGGAATTATTCTTTATTTAGTTATGGTTTGCTTGGGAGAACTTGCCGTCTACATGCCTGTTACGGGTTCCTTCCAAACCTATGCAACCAAATTTATTAATCCTGCAGCAGGGTTTTCCTTAGGCTGGATGTATTTTATCGGCTCGGCAACAACCGCCGGGGTGGAATTTACTGCAGCCGGAATGCTAATGAAGCGCTGGTTTCCTGATATTTCAGTTTGGATTTGGTGTGCAATTTTTATCGCCTTGTTATTTTTGCTTAATGCATTGACGACAAAAGGCTTTGCCGAGGCAGAATATTGGTTTGCCGGGATTAAGGTAATAGCAGTCATTTTCTTTATTATTATTGGATTGGGAGCGATTTTTGGCATCATCCCATTGTCAGACCGTCCGGCACCATTTGCGAAAAATTTTGCTCCATCGGGGCTGTTCCCGACTGGATTTCTCATTCTTTTTACGACAATGATGAATGTTATTTTTTCATACCAAGGATCGGAATTGATCGGGATTGCTGCGGGAGAAAGTGAAGATCCCCAGAAGAACATCCCTCGTGCAATTCGCAATGTCCTATTTAGAATTATTGTTTTTTATCTTGCTTCGATTGTGATTTTATCAGCGATTTTTCCAACAAAGGAATTGGGGCTGTTAGAGAGTCCGTTTGTAAAGCTTATGGATTTGGCGGGGATTCCGTTCGCGCCTGACATTATGAACTTTATTATCTTAACGGCAATTTTATCTGTTGGGAACTCGTGTATTTATGCTTCAACCCGATTGCTGTGGGCGATGGCTGGAGAAGGGATGGCACCTAAGTATTTTGGGAAACTTTCCAAGCGCAAGGTTCCGTTTACCGCCCTTGTCTTTACGATGATTTTTTCACTTTTGTCCTTGTTAACAAGTTTTATTGCTGCAGATACCGTGTTTGTATTATTAATGTCGATTGCCGGGATTTCTGTTACGATTTCCTGGATTGGAATAGCCCTCTCACAATTGATGTTCCGGCGTAAATATTTGCAGGGGGGCGGAAGATTGGAAGATTTGCAGTACAAGGTTCCATTCTACCCATTGATTCCAATTATTTGTATCGTATCTTGTGTTTCCATCTTAATCTTCCTGGCCTTTGACCCAACACAGTTAGTCGGACTGCTAGTCGGATTAGGATTCTTGCTTGTATGCTATTTTGGATATTACCTAAAGGATAAAAAAGCAGCAAAGGCCGAATCGGAAATTACCAGCTGATAGAATAAAGTGATAAATAAAAGTGACAATAAAAGTGACAGGCACCGCCCGTGGACAATATGACTTTTTTGTCCATGTCGAGTGGACAAGTTACAATAAAAACAAACGAAGATGCTCTCTTGCAAGGGCATCTTCGTTTGTTTTCTACCTTTAATAACAATCTCACCCCTTTTGCATAGATTGATTGTAATATAGTTACTATGAATAAAGGGGATTCAGGAAATTTATGACTGCTCTGATGATCATTTTGGGTGTAATTGTTATCGGGCTGCTCAGTATATTTTTATGGCTTCGGAGTATCGCAAAAAGACCTCAGCACTCGATTATCCGATTGCATCCGTATTTGGGCTGGATGCGTTACCTTTTAGAACAGATGGGACCAAAGCTAAGACAATATTGGTATGAAAATGATAATGATGGCCGACCATTTTCGCGATATGACTTTTTAGGAATCGTTTTTTCATCGAAATATCGAAATGATCTTTTAAGCTTCGGTTCTAAAAGGAACTTTGATCAGCCCGGTTATTATATAGCAAACAGTTTGTTTCCTCTGCTAACGGAGGAACTTCGAGTGGACAATCAGGAAAAGATTCATGCGATGAAATATAAAATTGAGCATGAGGGACTGTTTACACGCCGGGAGCAGCTAGAAAATGATACAGCCTCGCGTTGGCTGTATCCTACTGAGGACGCCATTATTGTAGGACCGAACCGGCAAGTTCCATGGAAACTTTGCGGCCCGTTTGGAGCATCAGCAACATCCTACGGTTCTGTCGGCGAAAATTATATTCTTGCAACAGGACTTGGCAGCAAAATGGCAGGTGGTTCTTGGATTAATACAGGGGAAGGCGGAGTGGCGCCGGAACACTTAGAAAGTGGAGCAGATGTTGTGGCGCAAATCGGTCCCGGTTTATTTGGATTTCGTGATGCCAACGGAGATTTTTCATTACCGGATTTTATGTTGAAGGCGAAGGAACCCAATATTAAAGCATTTGAACTGAAATTTGGTCAAGGCGCAAAAATTCGCGGAGGTCATCTTGAGGGAGCAAAGGTTACAGCTAAAGTGGCCAGTATTCGCAATGTCCCTGTAGGTCAGACAATCAATTCTCCAAATCGTTTTCCTTTTTTGCGAAATGCTGAGGAAATGCTTCGGTTTGTGAAGCTCCTGCAAAAGGAAGGCGGGAAGCCGGTTGGTATTAAGATTGTTGTTGGAGCACCATCCATGCTGGACGAATTGTTTTTTACCATGAAAAGGTTACAAATCTATCCTGATTTTATTACAATCGACGGTGGTGAAGGCGGTACAGGTGCCACCTATAAATCGATGGCAGATACAATGGGGCTTCCGCTCTATCCGGCTTTGATTACCTTTGTAGATAAGGCCTATGAGCATGGGGTTCGTGATCAATTTAAAATTTTTGCTTCCGGAAAATTGATATCAGCAGATAAAATTGCGATTGCTCTTGCCATTGGCGCGGACGCCGTAAATTCGGCCAGGGGATTCATGATCGCAAATGGCTGTATTATGGCAATGCAGTGTCACACGGGAAAATGCCCGGCTGGGGTGACCACCACGGATCCAAAAAACCAGGAAGCACTTGTCCCGGAGGAAAAGAAATGGCGGGTCATGAACTATATTATTAATGTTCGGCAAGGCTTGTATGCCTTAGCGGCAGCTTGTGGTATTGATACACCACAAAAATTCACACGGGAGCATATTGTCTTCAAAGATGTCGATGGAACAGTAAAAAAACTATCAGACCTTCTAAAGTGACAGGCACCGTTCATGGACAATTGCTCGAATTTGTCCGTGTGGGAAAGACACAAAGAATTGATAGGTATGTCCCCATTTTTTTGCGATAACGAATAATAAGGTCATCTGCCTATCAATCTATATGCCGGTCCATCATTTAATAAAGAAACAAGATTTATTGAATAGGGATGGATGGAAATGGCGAAGAGGAATCGGGGAAAAACCATCAATTATCTGCCTTCTAGAGGGCGCGGGACATGCCCGTTGTGCGGCAGAACGAGAATAAAGCTACTTTATCCACATATAACAGCAGAAAACGTAACGATTAAAGTTTGTAAGATGTGCCGTCATAAATAATCATATTTTTCAAGAATGAGAATACAATAGCTTTCGAGAGCCCCTTAATTCTAGGGGTTATTTTTTTGAAAATAAAGGAACTCACGTTAAGAAAGTGGAATTACTAGGATGGATATTTTTCAAATTAATGGAGGGGAAACATGCCCAACTTAGAAACTGAACGATTATTAATCATGGATTTTTTTCCGGAATATGCAGCTGCAGCTGCGGAAGGTATCGAACAACTTAAAAAGGTTTTTCCCTACGATGTCTCCGACCAATGGCCCAACTTGGATTTTGCTGAAATCCTATCATTTATAGCCGATTCATTAGCAAAAAAACCGAAGGATTCCAAGTGGACAGGACTAATCATCCACAAAAATGACCGCATTCTCATTGGAGAAATTGGCTGCAAGGGCGGACCGAATGAAGAGGGAATCGTCGATATTGGTTATGGAATAGTGCCAGACTATCGCGGAAAAGGGTACGCGACAGAGGCCACACAGGAGATTGTTTCATGGTTATTTTCACAGAGCCTGGCGAACATGGTTACCGCTGATTGTCGGCATGATAATATTGGTTCGCAAATGGTACTCGAGAAGGCAGGCTTTGAAAAATACAAACAGGATGAAGAACTAATCTTTTGGAGAATTCGAAACTAAAAATAGATAGTAGAATCAATTTGGACCTTCAAACCTTATATATTATTGATCAAAAGGAAGGATTAAGCCCTGAGTTCAGTAAATTGGTTTCGATGATGAATTATACCAGAACCATCACCATTGAGGAAGTCAAAGGATTAACGGTTGAAGAGCTTGACTTTCATTATGCGGAGGATGCAAATTCGATTGGAATGCTGTTAGCACATATGTCTGAAGTGGAAAAGGCCTATCAAATTTTGACCTTACAAAATCGTGACTTAACCGCTGAGGACGTAGACAGTTTGAATCCTGCGCTGGACTTAGGACCTTCTGCTAGAGAAGCGATTAAAGGACATCCCATTGAGTATTATTTGAAAAAGTTAGAAGAGGTCCGCAATGAAACCCTAACCATGTTCAAAACTTTACCGGATGAATGGCTGTTTGAACAAACTCCGTTTTGGTGGGACCGCCCTGCCAATAACTACTTTAAATGGTTCCATGTTTTTGAGGACGAATTAAGCCATAGGGGACAGATTCGGATTATTAAAAAAATGGTTAAGAAGCAGATGGGCTCTTTGTAAAATTTGAAAACTGCACGTATTAAAAAAGATGCACTTAAGGGTGAGTGCATCTTTTTTATAGGAAAACCAATTCCTATAAAACTAGCTGTTTAATTTCCTTTATTTGCTCAATATGCCGTTGTTCGTGCAGATCAATCAGTTCCACCCATTGAGATAATGGAAGTTCTCCAAAGACAGGATGAGCTGCTGATTTTTCCGATAAAACGTTTTTATTATCTATGCTTTCCAAAACCTTCATAAGCCCATCTCTAGCATCGGTTAACATTTCCAGCATCTGTTTAACTTCAAATGGCTCACCACTGGGCTGCGCGCTTTCAGGAGCATTAAACTTCTTTGATCGATCGGTTGCAAGATAAATCGGCTTTGGTTCTACCTTTTTATGATCTGGCTGCTTCACTAGATGTTGAATGAGCATGGCAGTTCGGGTTTCCAGTATAACGAGATGATGGCAAACCTCCGCAACACTCCATTGATCTGACCCAGGCTTACGATTAAATTCCTCATGAGTAAGAGATTTAATTTCATCGATTAAATGCTTCCTTGTTTCTAATAAGTTTTCAATTACAGAGTTCATGGCCAATCCCCTTTCAAAAATAACATCCCCCATTATATATTCGTTTCATTAAAAATATATCCTTCAATAAAGAGTGACAGGCACCGCCCGTGGACAAATATCTGAATTTGTCCGTGTAGGGTGGACGATTGCTTTGGCTAGAAATATAAAACATGGTTTGGAATCGGAGGAATATGATGTAGTAGGACTCGATTTAAAAGGAGAAGAATGTATGCCGATTGAGTGGGATGAAAACGAAGGAATCTTTCATTTATACAATAGCAATGTCAGTTATCTAATCCAGATTGTTCACGGAAAGTATCCCGCCCATTTATATTGGGGGAAGTGGGTACAAACAAAGCAGGCTTCAGCCATTTTAACTTTTAAAGGGAGAGCTTTTTCGCCAACAACCGAACCGGACTATCCACAATTTTCACTGGACACTTTGCCACAGGAATATCCTGCTTTTGGGAATGGGGATTTCCGCTCGCCGGCTTATCAGCTTCAAAGCGCAGACCGCTCCACGATTACAGAATTTGTCTATGACTCTCATGAAATTTTTCAAGGAAAACGTCCACTGAAGGGATTGCCTGCTTCCTATGTTGAGGATGACGTTGAGGCTGAAACCCTAGTAATAACGCTAGTAGATTCGAAGATTGGGATTGGGCTGAATCTACATTACACAATATACCAGGATTACCCTGTGATCACACGATCAGTTTCCTTCGAGCATTCTGGCACCCAAGCAGTGCATATTTTAAAGTGTATGAGTATGTCGCTGGATTTTCATCAAGCCGAATGGGACTGGCTGCATCTCCAAGGAACATGGGGGCGGGAGCGGCATATCGAGCGGAAGCCGCTGCATCACGGAGCACAAATGATTTCTTCTGCAAGGGGGGCAAGCAGTCATCTACATAATCCATTTGTTGCCCTGTTATCCAAAAATGCAGACGAAGAGCATGGGGATGTCTATGGAGTTAGCCTTGTTTACAGTGGGAATTTTCAAGCTTCTATCGAAGTTAGCCCGTTTCAAACGGCTCGGCTGGCTATTGGCATCAATCCCTTTGACTTTTCATGGCTCCTGAAGCCGGGGGGGATTTTTCAAGCGCCAGAGACGATAATGGTCTACTCTGGGGAAGGCATTGGCGGAATGTCGCGAACCTTACATAAGTTTTTAAGAAAAAGAGTTAGCCGTGGTGTTTATCGTGATAAAACGAGGTTAATCTTAATCAATAATTGGGAGGCAACTTATTTTAAGTTTAATGAAAAAAAATTAAAGGACATTGCGGATGCAGGAAAAGAGTTAGGAATTGAGTTGTTTGTTTTGGACGATGGCTGGTTTGGGAAGCGCGATAATGCAAAAAGTTCGCTGGGGGATTGGGTGGTTGATAAGAGAAAACTGCCGAATGGACTAAGAGGCCTAGGGGAATATCTCCGAAAAAAGGGAATGAAATTTGGTTTATGGGTGGAGCCGGAAATGGTTTCACCAGATAGTAACCTGTATCGGAAGCATCCTGATTGGTGCTTGCATGTGCCGGGCAGGAACAGGACTCTATCTAGAAACCAGTTAGTACTTGATTTAAGCAGGGAGGACGTGTGTAATTATTTAATCAATATCCTTACAGAAGTTTTCCAAAGTGCTCCAATCTCTTATGTTAAATGGGATATGAACCGCAATATGACAGAGGTTGGGTCTGCGGCGCTGCCGCCTGAAAGGCAAAGGGAAACTGCTCACCGTTATATGCTGGGGCTTTATTGTATATTAGAGAAGCTGACTGAACGTTTTCCGGATATTTTATTTGAGAGCTGCTCCGGGGGGGGCGGCCGTTTTGACCCGGGAATGCTATATTACATGCCGCAAACCTGGACGAGCGATGATACTGATGCAGCCGAGCGTTTAAAAATTCAATACGGAACAAGCATTGTCTATCCAGCGGTAACAATGGGTTCCCATGTATCGGATGTTCCGAATCATCAGGTAGGCAGAACAACGCCTCTTTTGATGAGATGCCACGTGGCGATGGCCGGGAATTTTGGCTTCGAATTAAATATCGATAAGCTGAGCGGCAATGATAAGAAAGTGGTTACAGAGCAGATCAGTCAGTATCACAAAATCAAAGATATCGTCTGTTTTGGGGATCTTTATCGGCTGTTAAGTCCTTATGATGGAACGGATACAGCATGGATGTATGTTTCGGAGGATAAGGGAAAGGCGGTGTTGTTTTATTATAAAACAATGGCGACTCCTAATCCTCCCTTCCAGCGTATAAAATTGCAGGGGCTGGACGATAAAAGAGCATACAGAATCAATAATGGGGGCAAAGAGTATTTTGGCAGTGAACTTATGCAGATTGGTTTGAACCTGCCACTGATTAAAGATGATTTTTCATCTTATTTATACTATATTGAAGCATTATAGTGATTTCGGCTCTTAGAAAATCCGGTCCCGGAAGTTTAATCAAACGTTTGATTAGTTTGTAAAAGCTCTTATATGCCAAGGGTTAAACGAATTTAATCAAACGTTTGTTTAGTTTAAAATCAATCTCGCTGTCCGCTGCAAGTGGACAAATTGTCCCATTTGTCCACGGCCGGTGCCTGTCACTGTTGGTGTCATTGGTGGTGTCACTGTTGTTGGTTTTGGGGAAATTCCGTATAATGACTGTAGATTTTTCATTTGTTGGGACAGGGGGGCTTAATGGGCAGATTAACGAAAACGGCATACACCTTGGGCATACTCTGTTTTTTAATCAGCTGTTCTTTTGCGGTTTTTTATGGACATAAGATCTTTACCCATGACCTGCCGAAAGCAAAAAAAATCGTTGAAAAGGGTCGATATCATTTTGTGCTCGTTACGGAGGAAATGGATAACGAATATTGGCGGCTTGTCGAAAAAGGTGCAAAAGCTGCAGCTAAGAAATACGGAGTAATACTCGAGTATGTTGGACCGAAACAGGCCAATATTGATGAACATTTAAAAACAATTGAAATGGCAGCAGCCTCCAAGGTCGATGGGATTATGACCCAGGGACTGAGCAACAAGCAGTTTACCCCGCTGATCAACCACGTTGTCTTATCTTATGGAATTCCGGTCATCACGGTTGATACCGATACAACCAATAGCCATCGCATTGCCTATATTGGCACGGACAATTATCATGCAGGATACTTGGCGGGAAAAGCTCTGATTGCAGATACAAAGGGAAAAGCGAATGTGGCCATCATTACCGGGAATTTCTATGCCAATCATATGATTCAGCGGGTACAAGGGTTTAAGGATGCAGTAAAAAATGTAAATGGCATTCATATCGTAGCGATTGAAGAATCCCATATCAGCAGGATTCGAGCCGCGGAAAAAGCCTATCAAATTTTGCAGGAACATCCTGAAGTGAACGCCTTTTACGGGACAAGTGCCTTGGATGGAATCAGTATTGCAAAGGTAGTTGAATTGAAAAAAAGAGAGAAAGACATGTATATAATCGGTTTTGACGTCCTCCCGGAAACGATTGCAAATATCCGCAAAGGGATAATCAATGCAACCGTTGTCCAGCATCCCTATGAAATGGGATATGGTTCAGTAAAAATGATGGTAGAACTAATGGAGAAAAAACATATTCCGTCTATTGTCCATACGGGAACACAGGTAATTAGAAAGAAGGATTTGTCCGACTTACATCCAAACAGAATGGGGGAGGGCAAAAATAATGCTATTCCGAATTAGATCCAAACTGTTACTTTATTTTATCGTGCTGGTTGTTTTGTTAACCTCCATCGGATTTTATTTTTATAACAGCAGTGAAAAACTTGTGGTGGAGTACGATAACAGTTTTGAACAGTTCCTCTTGTTAAACGATATCTCTCAAAGAACGAATCAAATTACCGAAAACCTCCATGCGTATATTTTGGAGAAAGATGAACGGTATTTTATGGACTATACAGAAAAAAAGTCAATACTACTCAAGGATCAAAAGAGACTATCTAACGAAATGAATACGAATGACATCACCCTTGTTAATTATAAAAATATGATCGACAGCTTTTTGGAAGAATGTGATGCATCCATTCATTATTTTCAAAAAGATGATATTAACCGCTATTCTGACCATTACAATGAAGTATTGAAAATTGCCTCATTTTTGCAGGAAAGCACACTATCATTGTTAAATAATAAACTCACAGATTATCAAAAATTTTATAATGAAATCGAACTACAAAACCATTATTACAAATTAATGGCGATTTCCCTATTTGCCGCCACTTTTTTTCTCAGTACCATACTTGCCTTATGGATATCGGGAGGGATTACGAAACCAATCCGCCAGCTTTCGAATGCGGCAAAGGAAATTTCAAAAGGAAATTTATCCGGGGAAGATATTAAAGTTTCCACAAACGATGAATTAAAATTATTAACAGAAACATTTAACAAAATGCGGACGAATATCCGCCAGTTGGTCATTGAAATCAAGCAAAAGTCGGAACTGGACAAGCTTCTAAAAGAATTGGAGTTAAGGAGTCTGCAAAATCAAATCAATCCGCATTTTCTTTTTAACACCTTGAACACGGTCTCCAAAATGGCCTATTTAGAGGATGCCGAAGAGACTTCAAGACTAATTGAAGCCGTTGCTGCATTACTCCGTTACAATCTGGGGGATTTAAATAAGGCATCCACGCTTCGAGATGAAGTGAGAGTGGTGAAAGAGTATTTTTATATCCAGCAAACCAGATTTGGGGAACGGATCCAATTCAAGACTGATATCAAAGACGATTGTTTAGATATTGAAATGCCAAGGTTAATTCTTCAGCCTTTAGTTGAAAACGCCTTCATTCATGGTGTGGAGGAATACGAAGAAAACGCTTTAATCAGCTTAAATATATATCGGCAAAAGGACTGGATTTACGTTGAGGTAGTGGATAACGGAAAAGGTATGGACGAGGCTACAAAGAAAAAACTGCAAGAATATGTCCAGGGGATTGAAAAAGATGATATTTTTGAGCCGGAAAAATCAAAGGGACACTCCACCGGCATTGGCGTGAAAAATGTGATTAGACGGCTGCACTTGTTTTATCAGCGGAGCGATATTGTGGAAATTGAATCCGAAATAAAGAAAGGGACAATGTTTAGACTGGTCCTGCCAGATGAGCGGAAAGGTGGAGGAGAACTTGCTTAAAATTCTGCTTGTTGATGATGAAGCCCTTGAGCGAAAAGCAATGGGAAAAATGATTACAAAAGGCATGGAGGGGGTGGAAGTAATCGGCGAAGCCCCGAATGGGAGAAAAGCGGTAGAACTGGCAATCGAACGAAAACCTGATATCATTTTTATGGATATTAAAATGCCGGGAATGGACGGGGTACAAGCTGTAAAAGAGATCAGGAAGCTTGCCTCTGAAATCAAATTTATAATGGTATCCGCCTTTAATACATTTGAATATGCCAAAGAAGTGATGCAGCAAGGCGTCAAGGAGTATATTTTAAAGCCAAGCCGAAAACAAGATATTCTGGAAGCTCTTGGCCGAGTGGTTGCTGAAATTTACGAAGAGCGTAAACAGAAAGAAGAACAGCAAATATTAAGGGAAAATCTTAACCGTGCGGTATCCATTGCCCAAAAAGAATGGGTGTCTTCCCTTATTATTAATCAAGTTCAAGACATCACCTTTGAGGAATGGGGGCAATTGTTAGGGGTGGAAATAACTACAGGCTATATCATGCTTTTCTCCCTTCAGCCCAAGGATTCAAAGGAAATTAGCACCACTGGCAAACAAAATTGGTATACCTGGTTGAAGAATGCTCTTCATTTGGTGGTAAAAAAACAGGAAATCATGATTGGCCCGTTAATCGAATCACAAGTACCTGTGTTGTTCCTTTGGAGAAAGTCGGACGAAAAATTGCTGTTTAAATCGCTGTCACAGAATGTCATTGAAAATATATTGGCCCTTTTTCAAAAAGAGTCTTTTGAAGTGGATTTACGGATTGGCGTCGGCCACCCTTACCACCGTGCATATGAACTCAATAAATCCTATCATGAAGCCGTGATGGCATTAAACCAACTCATGAAAACTCAAAATCAAAAATATTTAATCGGGGTAAAACAAGCTGACACGGAAGAGAATTCAACCTTCGCTTCAGAAATTCTCGAAATGGAGAAAAAATTGCTGGAAGCCGTTCGGCAGGGCGATGTAAATAAGGTATTATTTTTATTTGATTCTTTTATTACAAAACATCAAACAAACAAGTTGATAGAGGTTTCTTTTGTAAAAAAATCATTTGATGAGTTCTTTATTTTACTATCGCGCATGCTGCATGATTTAGGTGTTTATGTTGAACGGACTCCCGAGGTTAATCAGTCGGAGGATATCTCGGTATTGCTTGAAACGGGAAAAGCACGGCTGGTATCCATTGTTCAGGCGGTTCAGCAGTGGCGGACCAATCATGCAAAAGGGATGCTGCAAAAAGCAAAGGATTATATTGAATCGAATTATGCTGAGTCCATCACTTTAGAGTCGGTTGCTGAGTATGTCGAGCTAAGCCCGTTTTATTTTAGCAAATTGTTCAAGGACCGGTTTGGGATGACGTTTATCGATTATTTAACAGAAATTCGGATTAGAGAGGCGAAAGCCTTAATGGAGGATCCTGCGAAAAGTTTAAAGGAGATTTGTTTTTCCATTGGATATAAGGATCCCAATTATTTTAGCCGTGTGTTTAAGAAGACGACTGGCTCTTCGCCATCTGAATTCCGCAAGGCGGTTCTATAAGAATAATAGTCTATAAGACCATATCCGATTTGGTCTTATTTTTTTGGAGAATTTTTCGAAAAGCAAAATAGTCTAGATAATCACAAATTAGTGCTATTGTTTTAAACTATTTGAAAAAATGCGCCCATGCTACCATAAATGTAAGGGTTTACACCAAAAAATGAAACCGGTTCCAATAACTTTATCTTAAAGGAGATTGATTCGATGTTTAATAAGAAAAAAGCGTTACTCCTATCTTTATCCGTTGCTTCTAGTATTCTCTTAGCAACAGGCTGCAGCAGCTCGACCTCCGGAGATTCTGCTAGTGGCAAGAGCGGAGACCTTCCAGCTGTCGGCGCTACGATTTATAAGTTTGATGATAACTTCATGTCATATGTACGCCGTTCTATGGAAGATTCTGCAAATGGCAATTTGAAATTAATGTTGAATGACTCTCAAAACGACCAGTCAAAACAAATTGAGCAAGTAGATACGTTGATTGCAAAAGGTGCAAAATCATTGGCTATTAATCTGGTAGATCCTAAAGCAGCACAAACGATTATTGATAAAGCAAAACTGAAAAACATTCCTGTTATCTTCTTTAACAAAGAGCCGGATGCCGCTGTATTGAAAGGCTATGACAAAGCTTATTACGTTGGTACCACTTCATCTGAATCAGGTGTCCTACAAGGTGAGTTAATTGCCAAGGCTTGGGAAGCAAACAAAGCTAAATGGGACAAAAACCATGACGGCAAAATCCAGTATGTATTATTAAAAGGTGAGCCAGGGCACCCAGATGCAGAGGCTCGTACGAAATATGCGGTGGATACAATCAAGGAAAAAGGCATTCAAGTGGAACAGTTGGCATTAGATACAGCGATGTGGGATGCAACAAAAGCGACTGAGAAAATGGATGCATGGTTAGCTAAATACGGTGACAAAATTGAATTCGTTATAGCTAACAACGATGGTATGGCATTAGGTGCGGTTGCTTCCCTTGAAAAAGCAGGATACTTCACTGGTAACAAATTCATGCCAGTTGTAGGGGTTGATGCTATTCCAGAAGCACTCGAAATGATTGAAAAAGGCAAAATGGTTGGTACAATCTTGAATGATGCGAAAAACCAAGGGAAAGCCACGATTGATTTAGCCGCAAATGCTGCAAAAGGCAAAGATGTTTTAGATGGAACGAATTGGAAATTAGACGATTCAAAAGCGGTTCGTGTCCCTTACGTTCAAATCACAAAGGATAATATCCAGGTTGGTAAAGACGCTTATAAGTAAGTTTTAATTAAAGGCTATTTTCGCATAGATTGTTGTTTTTCGTATAAGTTTAACAACCCGTATAACTAGAGGTTTCGTGGCATCTTTTCGTAAGGACATTTGCGAAAATTGCCTAGAAACTTAGTAATTGACCCTTATAAAGGTCCAAAAGCAACAAAGTTTACGAAAAGAGCCTAATTAAAAGGCTGTTTTAATTTGTTCTGTCGATTTACGCTCCAGGCGCTTCGCTTTCCGCGGGCGGTTCGGGGAGCCTCCTCGGCGCTTATGCGCCTGTGGGGTCTCCCCTGCCCCGTACTCCCGCAGGAGTATCGCGCCTTCCGCTCCAATCAACATTGTACTTTAACATAGCCTATAAAAAAATTAGTTTCATAGAGGCAGCGCCTAAGTCCAGCACTCCCGAGTTTAACCTCATGGAGCACGGCGCTCCTCGAACGAAGGAAAAGATCATGCTTTTCCTTCGTTCGGGGTAAGGCTTCCTTTAGTAGTGAAGCTGGACACGATTTACATCATCATTTTTTTCCTGATGGAAGTTTCACCTTACGCGAGGAGGTTCGCTCATGTCAGAATCAAGTACTACTAATCTGCTAGAAATGCTTAATATAACGAAAAGATTTCCAGGGGTCATTGCGCTGCAAAATGTTTCCTTAAAAGTAAAACCTGGAACTGTTCATGCCTTAATGGGCGAAAATGGAGCCGGAAAGTCAACGTTGATGAAATGCCTATTTGGAATCTATTCCATGGATGAAGGCAAGATCATTTTTGACGGAAAAGAAGTGGCGTTTTCGAATTCCAAACAGGCACTTGAAAACGGAGTTTCCATGGTACACCAGGAACTCAATCAAGTCCGTCAGCAAAATATCATGGATAATATTTGGCTTGGCCGCTATCCAAAAAAAGGCCTTTTCATTGATGAGAAAAAAATGTACGACGATACGCTCGCTATTTTTAAAAGCCTTGATATCAATCTTGACCCACGCAGTAAGGTAAATACCTTATCTATTTCTGAAATGCAGATGGTGGAAATCGCCAAGGCTGTTTCCTATCATTCGAAAATCATTGTAATGGATGAACCGACATCATCCTTAACAGAGAATGAAGTAAATCATTTATTTAAAATCATAAAAAAGCTGCAAAGTGAAAATGTAGCAATTATCTATATCTCTCACAAAATGGAAGAAATCTTAAAGATTTCTGATGAAGTAACCATCATGCGTGACGGTCAGTATATTGCCACAAAGAGTGCGCAGGAATTAACGACCGATGAAATCATCAAGTTGATGGTGGGGCGTGACCTGTCACAGCGTTTCCCTGAAAAAATCAATAAACCTGGGGAAGTGATCTTGAAGGTGACGGATTTAACGGCGGAAGCAGAAGGTTCTTTTTCGAACGTGAATTTTGAACTTCGAAAAGGTGAAATCTTAGGAATTGCCGGCCTGGTTGGCTCGAAACGAACAGAAGTGGTGGAATCATTATTCGGGATGAGGGGAATCAAATCCGGGACGATAGAAGTGAATGGGAAAGTGGTTCAAAATCCTTCTCCACAGCATGCCATCAAAAATGGTTTTGCCCTTGTTACCGAGGAAAGAAGGACCACGGGAATCTATCCGGACCTTAGCATTAGCTTTAACTCGATCATTTCCAACTTGAAGCAATACAAGAAGGGAATGTTCCTGTCTGATAAGAAGGTGTTTGATGATACCAAATGGGTGATCGATTCGATGAAGGTCAAGACACCTTCGCAAAAAACTTCCATCGGCAGTTTATCCGGTGGAAATCAGCAAAAGGTCATTATTGGCCGCTGGCTGTTAACGAAACCGGATATTTTGTTATTGGATGAACCAACCCGCGGGATTGACGTTGGTGCAAAGTTTGAAATTTACCAATTAATCAACCAACTAGCAGCTGAAGGAAAAGGAATCATAATGATTTCATCTGAAATGCCTGAGCTTTTAGGGACTACAGACCGAATTTTAGTGATGAGTAATGGCCGCGCTGCCGGAATTGTTGAAACGGCTAAAACATCGCAGGAAGAGATCATGCGATTAGCAGCTTTGTATTAGGAGGAGATGCATATGAATAATCAGGCTACACAAAAAGCTAGTGTGTCTAAATGGCTCGTTAATAATGTAATCTATGTGTTTTTAATTCTATTAGTCGTGGGAATTGTCATTGCTTCTCCTGACTTTCTTTCCGTAACAAACTTAATTAATATTTTAAGCCAATCGTCTTCACGGATTATCATTGCCCTTGGAATGGCTGGAATTCTGATTACGGCTGGAACGGACTTATCGGCAGGACGGCTGGTCGGGCTTGCGGCTGTTGTGTCGGCATCGCTTTTACAGGCATCTGATTATGCGTATAAAATGTATCCGCACTTGCATGAATTACCACTATTTGTACCGATTTTACTTGCCATGGTGATTACTGGACTTATCGGGGGATTAAATGGTGTGATTGTGTCAAAATTCCATGTGCCGCCATTCATTGCAACATTAGGGATGATGATTGGAGTTTACGGAATTACTTCCATCTATTTTGACCGCCCGCCATATGGAGCGCAGCCAATCGGCGGCTTAAGCCAAAAATTTACGACCTTTGCCCAGCGTGGTATTCCTATTGGACAATACGAGATTCCATATCTCGTTTTATATGCCATTATTGTTACGGGTATCATTTGGGTAGTTTGGAATAAAACCACACTAGGTAAGAACATGTTCGCCATCGGTGGAAATCCTGAAGCCGCAAAGGTGTCAGGGGTAAACGTTGCTCGCAATATTATTATCATTTATATGATTGCCGGTATTTTGTACGGTTTCTCTGGAACTCTTGAAGCGGGGCGTGTTGGAAGTGCGACCAACAACACTGGTAACATGTACGAGTTGGATGCAATTGCTGCCTGCGTGGTCGGAGGTGTATCCTTATCAGGTGGTATTGGAACTGTTCCTGGTGTCATCACCGGGGTGCTGATCTTCCAAATCATCAACTACGGACTAGCCTTCCTAGGCGTAAGCCCATACATCCAATTCATCGTCAAAGGCGCCATCATCATCGTCGCCGTCGCCTTCGACATGCGCAAACACGCAAAGAAAAAATAGAAGTACGGTGCCTGACACCGTTCGTGGACTTTTCTCTCGATTTGTCCGCGTGGAGTGGACGCGTCCAGAAATGAATATTAAATTGTTTACAAAGCCTGGTTCTTGGTTGAGCCGGGCTTTTTATATTTTTTTCCGAATTTCTCTTTCTTTTTGGAAACGGATGGAATATAATACAAACTGTATTACGAATAATAGTACACTTAGTACAGATGGGGGTCTTTATGTTTGAGCTTGATATTCGAAGCCGTAAGCCCATTTATGAACAGCTTGTCGACAAAATGAAGGAATTGATTATGAATGAGGTGGTCAAACCGGATGAGCAGCTGCCATCGGTTCGCGCGCTTGCCACTGAACTGTCCATCAATCCCAATACCATCCAGAAAGCTTATCGGGAACTTGAGACCCAAGGTTTTATCTATTCCGTAAAAGGCAAAGGAAGTTTTGTCAGTCCTAACAACCAAGTCAAGGATAACGAGAAAATCTCCGAGGTTAAAAAGGAACTCGAAAAGCTGATTATAGAGGCACTATACCTGGGAATCCAGGCCAGAGAGATTATAGAACTCATCAAAGACTTAGACGCTGCAAAAGGGGGAGGCGAAAGCAATGATTGAAATGAAAAATGTCAGCAAAACATTTGAGCGCTTTAAAGCAGTGGACCAAGTGAATCTTTCCATTCAAAAAGGCTCCATTTACGGGTTAATCGGCTCCAACGGGGCAGGGAAAACCACATTAATTAAGCTTCTTGCAGGCATATACCGTCAAGAAACAGGCGAAGTCACGATTGAGGATCAACCTGTGTTTGAAAATATCGGTCTGAAGCAGAAGGTTTTTTACATACCGGACCAGCCATATTTTTTAAACCATTATACGACGAAACAAATGGCCCGTTTTTATAAAAGTATCTATCCGACCTGGAGCGAGGAGCGGTTTCACAAGCTGGCTGAGCTATTTGAAGTCAACCTGTCAAAAAAAATCCAAACGTTTTCAAAAGGCTGGCAGAGACAGGTTGCTTTCATTCTGGCCCTTTCTGCCAACCCTGAAATTCTCATTCTAGATGAGCCGATGGATGGACTTGACCCGGTTGTAAGGAAAAAAGTGAAGAACTTGCTGATTCAAGATGTGGCAGAACGGGAAATGACGATTCTGATTTCGTCACATAATCTCCGTGAAATAGAGGATATTTGCGACCATATTGGAATTATTCATAGGGGAAAACTTGTTATGCAAAAAGAACTGGATGACCTGAAAGCCAATGTTCAAAAAGTACAAGTTGCCTATAAGGATGGACTTCCGAAACATCTACTGAAAAATCTTGACCTGCTCCATAAAGAAAAACGGGGCAGCATCTACCTGTTTATTATTAGAGGAGATGAGGACCAAATCGCCAAGCAAATCCGCCAGACAAATCCGGTCATTTTTGACTTGCTGCCGCTCACTCTCGAAGAAATCTTTATTTACGAAATGGGGGATATCGGTTATGCCATCAAAAATGTCATCGTTTAATAAAGAACTCATTCTGCAAATTGGCAGAAGTACCGGCTGGATTTCAATCGTTTATTTTCTTGGATTGCTGTTTGCCCTACCGCTGCAGCTGGTGATGATGTATTCATCGGATGAAAAGAGAGTCTATAACACAAATGTCGATAATCTTTTTTATTATGATTTTGGAATTCAAATTGGATTAATGGTTATTGTACCGGTTTTGTTAGCGGTGTTTTTATTCCGCTTTTTACATGTAAAACAGGCATCAGACCTGATGCACAGCATTCCGCTTAAAAGAGATAGAATCTTTCACCATTATGCAATAACTGGAATTGTATTTCTGGTTGTTCCGGTTGTCATCACCGCTTTTTTTATCATGATTGTTCGGGCCAACCTGGATTTAACCACTATTTTTAGTACAAATGACATTTTTATCTGGGCAGGGACTACGATTTTATTTGATTTACTTTTGTTCATGGCCGGTGCGTTTATCGCCATGATGACCGGATTATCGGTAGTTCAGGCTGTGTTGACCTATATTTTTGTATTGTTTCCAGTGGGTATCACTGTACTGGTCTGCTACAATTTAAAAATTTTGCTCTATGGATTTCCAAGTGATTATCTTTTGAATCGTGACCTTAATAATATGTCGCCGATTACGCTTGCATTCGGCCTTAATGCAAAAACTTTAGACTGGAAATACGTTGTCATCTTTTTGATGTTATCGATCTTACTTTATGGTCTTTCCTTGTTTTTTTATAAAAAAAGAAGATTGGAAGCTGCTTCTGAAGCGATTGCACTTGTAAATTTACGTTCTGTTTTCAAATATGGAGTGACGATTTGTGTCATGCTGGTTGGCGGAATGTATTTTAGTACGGTACAGAATTCCAGTACAGGCTGGATCATTTTTGGGTATGTAATTGGGACAGTGTTTGGATTTTTTATTGGGGAAATGGTTCTGCAAAAAACATGGCGGGTTTTCAGTCTAAGAAGAATAAAGGGTTTGGTTGTTTTTTCTGCTATATTCGCAGTGCTTGTTTTGGGAGTTAAGACACTAGGGGTCTACGAAAAACGGGTACCGGACCAATCTGAGATTCAAAATGTTTTGATTACGGATAATCCTTATCTTTTCATAGGGCAATATTCATCCAATGAAAGGTTTCACGTGCCTAAACCTTTAAAGGAAGAAGCAAGCATCGAGGCAGTTCGAAAGCTGCACAAGCAAATTATTTCAAATAAGAAGCTGAATAAAGAACATATATCCGACCATTCTGGGGATTTATTTTTAAGATATAAATTGAAAAATGGCAGGTATGTTACTCGTGAGTACAGAGTGGATAAACGGCTTTACGACAACTTATTCAAAACAATTTACGAATCGAAAGAATATAAGCTGGCAACCAATGAAATTTTTAAAATCAATGTAGACAAGATCAGGACGATTCATATTAGTCCGATGGGGCCGGTAGATAAAGGAGTCACATTTGCCGACCAAAACGAAATAAAAGAAGTGATTTCCTTGTTAAGGTCTGATATTTTGGCGGAATCCTATGAGAATAGTGAATTTTATCGGGATCGTGGTTCAAGGATTGAAGTGGATTTAGGAAAAAATGTGAATTTCACTTTCACTTTGAAGCCATCCGATAAGAAATTCATAGAATGGCTAAAGAAAAAGAATCTTTTGGAAAAAGCAATGGTTACTCCGAAGGATATTTCGAAGTTTGGTGTCGTAAAGGATGATTTCTCTAATTCATACAATACAAATGAAATCATTAGACAAATCGAAAATGATAAGGCTTCATTTAAGAGTAGTGATAAACAGCAAATACAACTAGCATTACAAAGAGGTAGCGAGTCCCCTTCCCAGGGTTATGTGGTTGTTTTCTACTATAAGAAAGGTGACTATAAACAGGTATTATTTTTTGATGAAGCACATGCGCCGGACTTTGTAAAAGAGCATTTTAAATAACGGCGCTTGGTGGTTTTTAAAAAGGGGGTGGAGTCTTGGGCTCCATTGATTTTAATCAATTATATAGAGAGCATTCACAGCGCCTGCACTATATTGCCTATTCCTACGCAAAGGATCGATTTATCGCGGAGGATATAGTCCAGGAAGCATTTTTGAAAGCATACAAAAAGCTCGAAACAGTAGAGGATTCTAATAAATTGAGTGCCTGGCTGGCTGCCATCACAGCCAGGACCGCGATTGATTTTTTACGGATGGAAAAACGAAAAAACTGGATGCTTGTTGACCCGTCCATCATGGAACCAATGATTGGGCGGAGTGAGTTCAGCGAAAACCTTGAGGAAGAGGTTGGGCTCCGTCTTTTTAATGAAGAAGTAATCCAGACGATGGGCTGTTTATCAAAAGAATTTCAGGAAGTGCTCATCCTGAAAATTCATTACGGTTTAAAAGAAAACGAGATTGCCAGTTTGCTAGATCTCAAATCAGCGACCGTGAAAACCCGTCTGTATCGAGCGAGAAAACAATTGAAGCATGTGTTTGCCGAGAAAGAATCGGCTTGATAGATTTGAAAACGAGCCTGCCCATAAATTCAGAGGGCAGGCTTAGTTGTTTATCACCATATTGTTTTGATTATATTACTAAAAAACAATTAAACTTGAAAAAATAAATCTATTACTATATATTGTTTTTAGATGGAAATAAAACAACTACATATTGTGTTAGCCTTGAGTTAAGATGCCGTACGGCTTAATAGGGAATCTGGTGAAAATCCAGAACTGCCCCCGCAACTGTAAATGCTGACGAAATGAGCGATGACCACTGTATAAGTTTCTTATGAAAATAGGTGCTTATGCGGGAAGGGCTCAGAGTAGGAGGAAGCATAAGTCAGGAGACCTGTCCTAATTTGAGATGTTTCACTTCCTCGGGGATTGGGAGCTGGAACGGTGGCAAATCAGGTCAAGGAAGGCATGCCTCCTTTGAATCCTCTTTTCTGTTATCGTTTCATCCGCTCGAATCCGCCCCGAGCGGATTTTTTATTTTTAGGAGGAATTTTAAGATGCTTATTACACAAGATTACGTTTTCGAGGCCATTAATCAGGCGGCCGAGCAATATAATCTCGATACTAAGGAGCTGTTGCAAAAAATACAACAAGCACCGGAAAAAGAACAAAGCCAACAGGCCTTATTATATGCATTGAATAAGATTGCGATGGACCAGCCCAATTGGACGTTTGTTGCCGCAAGATTGTATCTGCAGGAATTGTATTTGGAGGCAGCAGGAAATCGTGGTTATTTACATGAGGCTCTATATGGTGATTTTTATCAGTTGATTGAGACTTTAACGGAAAAAGGGATTTACTCTACTGAATTATTGGAATGCTATGGGCGGGAAGAAATCGACCAGTTGGGCAAGGAAATCATGCCCGAACGAGATTACCTGTTTAACTACATCGGATTATTTTTATTAGCGGATCGTTATTTGGCGAAGGGCCACGACCGCAATTTGTATGAGCTTCCGCAAGAGAGGTTCATGGTCATCGCGATGACCCTAATGCAAAAAGAACAGCCTAACCGCCGATTGGCTCTGGTTAAAGAAGCGTATTGGGCATTAAGCAATCTCTACATGACGGTGGCAACACCTACCTTGTCCAATGCGGGAAAAAGCTTCGGCCAGCTGTCGTCCTGTTTTATCGATACGGTTGATGACTCGCTTGACGGGATTTATTTAAATAATTGGGACAGTGCCAGGTTAAGTAAGGACGGCGGCGGAATCGGCATTTATTTTGGAAAAGTTCGTGCGCTTGGCTCTGATATTAAAGGCTTTAAAGGAAATTCGTCAGGTGTTGTGCCGTGGATCCGCCTTATTAATGATACGGCGGTCAGTGTGGATCAGTTGGGACAAAGGCAGGGCGCCATCGCGGTTTATCTCGATATTTTTCATAAGGATATTATGAATGGATTCCTCGACTTAAAAACGAATAACGGTGATGAACGCCGGAAAGCACATGATATTTTTACAGGCGTCACTATCCCTGATTTATTTATGAAAAAGCTTGAAGAAGTCGATGAGAACGGCAGGAGTATTGGACAGTGGTGTACGTTTTGTCCGCATCAGGTAAAACAAATCATGGGCTGGAAGGATGAGTTTGGCAATCCGCTTGGGTTGGAGGATTTTTACGATGAGGAGGACAAGCTTTATTTTACTGAAAAATACGAGGAAGCCGTCCGCCATCCGCTTCTTCCGCGTAAAACTTATCGGGCAATGGAGATTATGGCTCGGATCATGGTTTCGCAGCTGGAAACGGGGACACCCTATATGTTCTATCGGGATGAGATGAACCGGCAAAATCCAAATAAGCATTTGCAGGGAGCTGGCCGTACGGCGATTTATTGCAGCAATTTATGCACGGAAATTGCTCAAAATATGTCTGCTTCAACCGTTGTGAATGAGTATGTGGATGGAGACGGAAATATTGTGATTGTCCGCAAGCCGGGGGATTTCGTTGTTTGTAATCTATCGTCTATTAATTTGGCAAAAGCACTCCCAGCAGGTGTATTGGAGCGGCTGATTTCAATTCAAGTACGGATGCTGGATAACGTGATTGATTTAAATACAATTTCGGTTGGGCAAGCCCAGGTAACGAATCAGAAGTATCGCGGGATTGGCCTGGGAACATTTGGCTGGCACCATTTGCTTGCTTTGAAAAAAATCCATTGGGAATCGGAGGAGGCCGTCCGATTTGCGGATGAGCTTTATGAGGAAATTGCTTATTATACGATTCAGTCGTCGGCGGAACTCGCTAAGGAAAAAGGAGCATACAGTATGTTTGAAGGCTCTGAATGGCAGACTGGGGAGTATTTTGTGCGTAAAAGGTATGTTTCGGACCGGTGGGTTTCATTAAAACAGCAGGTTTCTAGACTCGGGCTCCGCAATGGCTGGTTAATGGCGGTGGCTCCGAATTCTTCAACGGCCAAGATTGGCGGGTCAACAGATGGAATTGATCCTATTTATTCGGTTGAATATGCGGAGGAAAAGAAAAACTTTAAGTTCAAGGTGACGGCACCGGATTTGGATCATGTGACTTATGAGTATTACCGCCGTGCCCGGCATGACTTGGATCAGGTTTGGAGTATTAAGCAAAACGCTGCCCGCCAGCGCCATATCGACCAAGCAATCAGTTTTAATCTGTATGTTCGTCATGATATTAAAGCACGGGATTTATTGAATCTTCATTTGGAGGCGTGGAAGCGGGGGCTGAAAACCACTTATTATGTACGGAGCACGTCTCAGGCGGAGATTGAAGAGTGCGAGGCGTGTCATAGTTAGTCGTGGATTTGTCCTTTAGGAGTGGAAGGACAAAGTTTGATTGAAAAACGAAAAAGTGTCTTACCAGTGGTTCTGGAAGGACAAAATCGGCTGAAAAACGAAAAAAGTGTCTCACCAGCAGCCCTAGAAGGACAAAATCCTAAAAAAGTTCAGAAAAATGTCCTTCCAGATTACAAAAACACCTATAGAGAAAAAATTAATCAAAATTATTACTTCAAGGAGCTAGAAAAATGAATACCAATCTACCATTAACAAAAATAAAACTACTAAACCCGGAATACCCAAATAAATCAACTGGTATCATTAACGGGAAATCCTCAGGCCTGCTAAACTGGAATGACATTGCCTACCCGCAGATGTATGGCCTGTATCAAACATTGCTGTCAAACTTCTGGAAGGCGCAGGAGATTAATATGCAGGATGATCTGAAACAATGGGAGTTCCTCTCCCCCGTTGAGCAGGATATATTTCTAAGAATTAATACTCAACTCGCTTCGCTTGACAGCCTGCAAACACCGACGATGAGTCAGGTCATGGATTATGTGACAGACTCAAGTTTTAAGGCGATTTTTGCAGTAATTGCGCAGCAGGAGGCAGTTCATACCGAATCGTATTCTTATATTTTGAGCTCGCTCATCCCATTAAGTGAACAAAACAAACGGTTTGACCAAGCCAAAAACGATCCCATTGTCCAGAAACGGAATCAATTAATTTTGGACTCATATGAGAGCTTCCGGCAAAACCCAACGCCATTAAACCTTTTTAAACTAGCGGTGAATTCTATCAATTTAGAAGGAATCTATTTTTATGCCGGGTTTGCTTTTTTCTATCATCTCGCCCGTCAGCAAAAAATGCTCAAAACGAGTACGATGATTAGCTATATTCAGCGTGATGAAATGCAGCATGCCTATTTTATTACCCAGTTCATCCGTATTCTTTTAAGGGAAAATCCGGAACTCAATACGGAGGAAAATGTGGAGTACATCTATCAAACAATTGACCAGGCGGTAAAACTTGAAAAAGAGTGGGCTGCATTTATTTTAAAAGATATTGATGGAATTGATTTGAAGGAATTTAGTGGTTATGTAGAGTACTTGGCAAATAAACGTCTGCGGCAGCTGGGATTACAAAATCTTTATCAAGACCGCGAAAACTCAATGCCGTGGATTCATGTGTTTAGCGATGAAATGATTAATGAAACCAAGTCTGATTTCTTTGAGCAAAAATCAAGGACTTATTCCAAGGTAACTCAATCAAATGGGTTTGATGAACTATAAGGGGAGACGGGGATGAAGCTAGCCATCGTTTATACCTCCGTTACAGGGAATACAAAAGATCTTGCTGTTATTTTAGGTGGTTTACTCAAGGACTATGAAATAGATGTAAAGTTGTTTTCAGTTGGAGAGTTTCCGCAAAAAAGATTAGGCCAATTTGATGCAGTGGTGGTCGGAACTTATACGTGGGGAAACGGGGAGATCCCTGAAGAAATGCAGCCTTTATTCCGAGCATTTGAAACCCAGGACACCCACTCAATCGTCACCGGTGTATTTGGAACGGGGGATCAATTCTATCCCCACTATTGCGGGGCCGTCGACAAATTCCGGGACATGCTTTATGTCCACAGCGAATTGGCGGTTACCTTGAAGGTGGAGTTAGCACCGCAATTACAAGACCTTAAAAGGTGCCGAAAGTTTGCCGAAATATTGATACAGCGGTTACGACAACTATGTCCACGCAGAATGGACAAAATAAGCTAAATGTCCACGAACGGTGCCTGTCACCATGTGAAATCTTCACTGGTGACAGGACCGATTTTTTTAAAAATTGAATTTATTTTCTAATTCCGACTTGACCGATTGGAATATATGTAATAAAATTCCCTTATAAATAAAAAGTGGAAAAAAGGGGGAGTTGTTATGAATACTATTCTAGTTATTGTCAATATAGTCGTGTTATTATTGCTTATTTCTGGATTGTTCCTAATGCAAAAAAAGCATGTATCATTTTCCAAACGCGTGTTCACGGCTTTAGGTTTAGGTCTTATATTTGGTTTAGTTATACATCAAATTTATGGAACAACATCTGATATTACGGTAAGCACCATTGATTGGTTTAGTATTGTTGGCAGTGGGTATGTAAAACTATTACAGATGGTGGTCATGCCGCTCGTTTTTATTTCCATCGTGGGTGCTTTTACAAAGCTAAAGATTACTAAAAATATTGGGAAAATCAGTTTCTTGGTTATTGGTCTGCTCCTGGGCACAACCGCTATTGCTGCAGCCATCGGTATTGGATCAGCATTAGGGTTTGGGCTTGACGGCATTCATTTAAATCAAGGTGATGCAGAAGCTGCTCGTAATGCAGAATTAAAGGAAACCGTTGTTAGCGTGAAAGATGCGACAATCCCGCAGCAAATATTGCAGCTATTTCCAAGCAATCCATTCCAAGATTTAACGGGTGCACGCCCTACGTCTACAATAGCGGTAGTTATTTTTGCAGCGTTTATCGGTATTGCTTATTTAGGAGTAAGAAAGAAGAACGAAGAGCAAGGGGAATTTTTTGCTAAAATCATAGATACTTTATACGCCATCATCATGCGAGTTGTAACACTTATTCTTCGTTTAACACCGTATGGGATTCTAGCAATTATTACGAAAGTATCAGCAACAAGTGATTACGAAGCTATTGCGAAATTAGGCAAGTTTGTTATTGCTTCCTATGCAGCACTTATTCTTATGTTTATTGTCCATTTATTATTATTGTCACTTGCAAAACTTAGCCCTGTTCAATATGTGAAAAAAGGCTTGCCAACTTTAACGTTTGCCTTTACATCTCGTACTAGCGCGGGAACATTACCTTTAACAACCAAAACACTTACAAAGGATTTTGGAGTTTCTGAAGGGATTGCAAACTTTGCAGCTTCATTTGGACTTTCCATTGGCCAAAACGGATGTGCAGGTATCTACCCGGCAATGTTGGCTGTAATGGTGGCTCCATCTGCGGGGATTAACCCGACAAGTCCATCCTTTATTCTCACTCTAATCCTTGTTGTAGCCCTTAGCTCTTTTGGTGTGGCTGGAGTGGGTGGTGGTGCGACATTTGCAGCACTGATTGTATTATCAGTATTAAACCTTCCAATTGCGATTGTTGGGTTATTAATCTCTGTTGAACCGTTGATTGACATGGGACGTACAGCCCTGAACGTCAGCGGGGCGATGACAGCTGGTGTACTAACAAGTAAGGCCACAGGAGAATTCGAAAAAGAAGTTTACCAAAATTCTAAAGTCATAGAAGCATAAAAACATGGTGCCTGTCACCGTTCGTGGACAAAATACCCATTTTGTCCTTATTAGGAGGACATTTTGGATAAGATAAAAACTGAATTGGTTAAAAGTGCCTGTCATTTGTATATTTTTACATATGACAGGCATTTTTTTATATTTGTTGAAGTAATTTCCATAAATGTATTGTATGTATTTGGAAATTATAATATACTACATTACAACACTAATGTACTGTGTTAGGGAGGGAGGAGCAGGGTGATTCCTCATTTGGATGGTACGAAGCCGATTTATGTGCAGATTTCTGAGTGGCTGGAGACGGAAATATTAAACGGCAATTTCGAAAAGGATCAAAAAATCTATTCGCAATATCAGCTCGCAGAGATGTTTAATATTAATCCGGCGACAGCTGCAAAGGGCCTCAATCTATTAGCGGATGAAGAGATTCTCTATAAAAAACGCGGACTTGGAATGTTTGTTGCAAACACCGCAAAAGACAGGATCCTAAAAAAGCGGAAGAATCAAACGCTCAAACGCCTAGTCTCGGAAATCGTCATTGAAGCGAAAAGGCTCAATGTAAGTAAAGATGAATTAATCGAAATGATTCGAAAGGAAGAAATCGGGGAGGAAGAGGAATGAATGTAATAGAATGCGAGGGATTGATAAAAGTCTACGGGCAAAAGAATGCCTTAAATAGAATAACATTTCAAATTGCAGAAAATAAAATTACTGGACTGATTGGCAGAAACGGGGCTGGAAAAACTACGCTGCTTAAAACCATTGCCGGTCATTTAAAAGAAACATCCGGGGGAATAAAGGTTTTTACAGAAAAACCCTTTAATAACCTTAAGGTTTCAGCAAACACCATTTTCATACATGAGGAAATGGAATTCCCTTCGGTGTTATGCCTGAAAGAAATCCTAGAAACTGCCTCAAGCTTTTATGAAAATTGGGATGAGGAGCTTGCCTATCGTCTATTTGACTATTTCTCCTTCTACCCACTTCAGCAATTTAATGGTCTTTCAAAAGGTATGAAAAGTACTTTTAAGATGATTTTAGGATTAGCTGCTAAATGCCCGTTAACCATCTTTGATGAACCAACATCGGGAATGGATGCGGCTGTGCGTAAGGATTTTTATCGTGCCTTACTAAAGGATTATATTGCCTATCCCCGGACGATTATCATTTCAAGTCATCACTTAAACGAAATAGAAGATTTAATTGAGGATATTCTTCTGATAAAAGATGGAAAAGAACTACTCCATATGCCAGCTGCTGATTTGAAGGAGTGGGCGGTTGGTCTGCGAGGAAAGGCACAAATGGTAAAGGAAAGGATAAAAGATTTTGGAATCCTTCATTCCCAGCCCATTGGTCAGGACCATTTATATGCAGTGGTGAAAAATGATTTTTCCCAAGAGGAAATAACAGAGATTCGGGCAAATGGGATTGAGGTTAGCGCTGTTGAATCTAGCGATCTATGTGTCTATTTAACTGGAAAAATAGGAGGGGAAATTGATGATGTCTTTGTCAAATCCTAGTCTGGGTCATGTTGTAAAACAGCAATTTGTTTATAAACTGAAAGCTTACCAGCAAGCTTTTATCTCCTTAGTCATTGTTCAGGGGATTGCGATTCTTTTTTCCATTGGTGGTGTGGGGATGATGGGGTCAGGCAGTCAGAGTATTAATATCAGTGTTAAATATTATTCAGCAGATATTGTCGTCGTTTTTACATTATTATGGGGATTTATTACCGCCATTAATTTGACCACAAAAGCATATCGTTATGACGATTTCGCTTTTGTGACGAATCGAATCAGTAGTAATTTATCGAATATATTATTTTTGCTTACAGGAAGTGTCATCGGTGGTGTTACCGCGATGCTGTCCGCCTCTTTGTTAAAAATAATAATGGTGTATGTTTTGAATTATCAGTTTGTTGCACCCCTAAGCACAATGGGTGTTCCAGTAGAATTCATGCTCGGCATCCTAACAACGTGTTTGTACCTTTTCCTTTTTTGTGCGTTAGGTTATTTTGTCGGAATGCTTGTTCAAATCCATAAACTTTTCATCGTTATACTACCTGCTGTTTTATTAGGAGGGGCTTTTGGAAAAGAAAAACTATTTATAAAGCTATTAGGAATTTTGTTTACTGAATCATCTCTTTCTATTTTTATTGTTAAAATCATCGTGGCTATAGCACTGCTATTTTACAGTTCGGTCATTTTATCGAACCGAATGGAGGTAAGGTCTTGATGCTTGCTAATCTGCTTATACCAATCATCTTGATTATTTTTATCGTAATGGTAATCACCTTTTTAGTGGTAAAAGTGATGAAAGGAAGCGGGAAGAGAAAAGGAAAATATAATTTTAAAAGAAGAGTTTACTGGATTTTAGGAAGCTATATTACGGTTTTATTGATCAGTTTTTTTATAGATGTAGCAAATCCTGTGACTGGCATGATGGCGGATAGAAAAATAGTTAAAGATAAAGATCTTGATCAGGAAAATTCAGAATTATACGTAGCTGCTTTAGAAGGAAAAATTGCTGAATCCGGAAATCAATTTGTCGTGAAGAAGTGGGCCTTTGATTATCAGGGAAGAAATCTTGAAATCAAGTCAGAAAACGAAGGGTTCTTCAATGCAAGGGTTGTTGTGGAACGGAAAAAGGATAATGATGGGAAAATCGAAGCTACCTACTATCAAACAAGGTCAAGTATAGATCATCGGGAAATTACTGAGAAGAAGCGCCCAATTAGAATACAATTATATGAGAATACACTCATGCTTGGCGAACAAGACAGAGTAGAACTAAAATTCTCCCAGTTTGAAAATGCATTCACCGTCAACCAATTTACCGGTTCCGGCTGGTTCAAGCATGAGTCCAGCTTCTATGAAAGCCAAGGCATCCTTTACCTGAAAATCCCAAAAGACCTCAAGCTCAACACCCAAACCGAATTCGACCTCGAATACGTCAGGTGACAGGCACCGTTCATGGACATTTAGACGATTTGTCCTCCTGTGGTGGACGCCAGTCGTTGGATGGAAAATTTAATATAAAAATTATTCTGAAAAAACTATTGACAGGGTTGCCCATAAGCTATATTCTGAAAACATTAAAAAAATAGAAAAATTACATCAAGATTACATCAGAAAAGGGAGATTATATTTATGAAGAAGCAAATGGCAAAACTTTTTATGGCTTCGAGCTTAGTGGCTGGAATTCTAGCTGGATGCTCAGGAGCGAATGGCGCTTCAAGCACAGGCTCTGATAACAGTAAATCCATCAAAATCGGGGTAAACTTGGAGCTCTCAGGCGGTGTTGCATCCTACGGCGAATCACTGGCTGACGGGATTAATATTGCGGTCGATGAAATCAATAAAAAGGGTGGCATTGACGGCAAAAAGATTGATGTTGTAAAAGTGGATAATAAATCTGATGCTGCCGAAGCGACTAATGGTGCCATCAAATTAACTAGCCAAGACCATGTAAATGCAATTATTGGTGCTGCTACCAGTGGTGACACGGTTGCGCAGGCCCAAATTGCAAATGATAATAAAACAGTTTTATTGACTCCATCTGGAACAAGTCCAAATGTAACGGTCGGAGATAATGGAAAATTAAATGATTTTGTTTTCCGTACTTCGTTTATTGATCCATTCCAAGGAACAGTAGCAGCTAACTTTGCAGCAAAAAAACTTAAGGTTAAAAATGCAGCGATTTTTGCAGATAGTTCCAGTGATTATGCAAAAGGGCTTTCAGCAGCTTTTAAAAAGACGTTTGAAGCTGCCGGCGGAAAAGTTGTAACAGAAGAAGCCTATATTGCAAAGGATACAGATTTCCGTTCTACATTAACACGAATTAAAGCAAAAAACCCTGAATTCATTTTTATCCCGGGATATTATGAAGAAGTAGGTTTAATTGTGAAGCAAGCACGCGAATTAGGCATCAACGTTCCATTGATGGGAGCAGACGGCTGGGATTCTCCTAAATTAGTTGAAATTGCCGGAGCAGCAGCTTTGAATAACACGTTTATCACAAACCATTATTCATCTGAAGACCCGGAGAAAAAGATTCAAACATTTGTAACTACTTTTAAAGACAAGAACAAAGGGGAATTACCGAACGCCTTTAACGCGCTTGGCTATGATACAGTTTATCTATTGGCTGATGCAATTAAACGCGCCGGAAGCACCGATTCAACAAAGATTAAAGATGCTTTAGCAGAAACTAAAGATCTATCACTTGTAACAGGAATTGTATCTATTGACAAAAATCATAACCCAATTAAATCAGCAACAATCTTAGAATATAAAAATGGAAAACAAGTGTTTAAAACAAAAATCAATCCATAAAAAATGGGGGGCAATGCCTCCCATTTTTTTGTTGAGAAAAACTTTACAAACTATAAAACAATTCATGGAAAAGATTTTATGTTTTGTCTAATGACAACCAACTGGAATAGTTTATAATTTAATATATAACTCTGAATACTTACATAAAGTTATAACTTTTTGAACAAGAATAACTGGCTTTCTTAAAAAAACTGAATACGCTTACATTTTTTAGATAAAACAAGTGTTAGAAAAATGTCTGCAAAACTATCAGTATAAATAAAGGAGTGGTTAATCATGCAACGTCAAAAGTTATTGGTTAATGGTGAAAGGTTTCACCAGGAGTTGGAACGGTTCGCAGATTTTGGCCGTACAGAAAACAATGGGGTCACTCGCCTTGCCCTATCAGAGCAAGATCGTTTGGTCAGAAATTATTTCAGGTCCTGCTGTGAAGAACTTGGATTAACGGTTAAGGTCGATGACATGGGCTGCATGTACGCCACCTTAGCAGGAACAGAAGATAAACCGCCAATCGTCATCGGTTCGCATCTGGACACAGTAAAAAAAGGCGGCCGTTTTGATGGAGTATTAGGGGTCGTTGCTGGATTAGAAGTAGTCAGAACCCTCGTGGAAAATGGCGTAAAGCCGAAAATTCCAATTACAATTGTGAACTGGACAAATGAAGAGGGTGCGAGATTCGAACCATCGATGATGGCATCCGGTGTTATTGCCGGCAAATTCGATAAAGCCACCATGTTGCAAAAGAAAGATGCGGACGGCATTACCTTTGGGGAAGCGCTAAAGAGAATCGGTTATGTTGGTGATGAAGCGAACCGCTTGAAAGAAGCAACTGCTCTTTTGGAATTGCATATTGAACAAGGGCCAATACTTGAAAAAGAAGCACTTTCTATTGGCGTGGTCGAATGTGTTGTCGGAATGGCCTGCTTTGAAATCGAAGTAACAGGTGAATCCGATCATGCTGGAACTACCCCGATGAATATGAGAAAAGATGCATTATTTGCGACCAATAATCTGATCAATGAAATCCGCAGCCGTTTAGGCTCATTAGACGAGGATTTGGTATTTACCATCGGCCGGGTTAATGTTTACCCAAGCATCCATACAGTCATTCCGAATAAGGTAGTCTTTTCATTGGAAGCCCGTCATAAGGATACAGAGATTGTCAGCACCTTTAAGGAATTTGTCCAAAGCCTGCCACATCTCGGCTTAAGCGAGGGTTGTGATGTTAAAGTAACGAAGCTGTGGGAACGTGATACCGTTTGGTTTGATGAAGGAGTGGTGAATCACTTTGAGCAGTCTGCCCAGTCGTTAGGCTATTCCAATAAGCGTATGGTGAGCGGTGCAGGACATGACGCTCAATTTATTGCAAGCCTTGTTCCAACAGCGATGCTGTTCGTTCCAAGCAAAAATGGTAAAAGTCATTGCGAGGAAGAGCTGACCACATGGGAAGAATGTGAAAAAGGTGTAAACGTCCTATTGGACACGACACTTGCACTATTATCCAAATAAGAAAGAAAATGCAGGCGATAATTTTGCCTGCATTTTTTTGTGCTAAAATAGGAGAAACGAACCATTCGAAAAAAACTTTGTTGCTTTTTAAGAGGGGGGGGGATTTCCATGACAACTCCAGAACTATGCAGAACGCTTATTGTAGATGATGAATTATTAATAAGACAAGGGATAAAACATTATATCGATTGGGAAAAAGAAGGCTTTTTAATTGTTGGCGAGGCCGCAAATGGTCAGGAAGCACTTGAATTAATCGAAGAAACAAATCCTCATGTGATGATCACGGATATTGTAATGCCCATCATGGATGGAGAAGAATTAACGAGAGTGGTAAAGGAGAAATATCCACATACTGAAATCATCATTCTTAGTAGTTTTGGAGAATTCGATTATGTAAGATCTACCTTCCAAAACGGTGTGGTTGATTACATCTTAAAACCGAAGCTTGATGCTAATAGTCTATTAAAGGCATTGAATACGGCCCGACACAGAATTCCCTCGCTTCAAAATGAAGGGGAGAAAGCAGACGCCAATCCTTCAATCGGACAAATTATTCAAAAATTGATTTCAGGATATGACGCCCCTTATAATCCGGCAGCCATCACCAATGTGTTTCCGTACAGCCATTTCTGTTTGTTAGGTGTCAAGAATTTGAAAAGGGAGTCCGAAGCATCTGACGGAGTAAAGGAGGAAATCGAGAAAGTCCTCAAAACAAACCTGAAAGAAGCCGCCCACACTTTCTTTACCGTTAATCAGGATATTAGTGCATTCCTCATTAATATAAACAGCGAAGAAATAACCAAAGTCATAGAATTGGCTTATCAACTGGCAAAGTCCGATCCTGCCATTAGTTTTGCATTAACAGAGGTATTCAGTGATTTTTCTCAAGTCGGCAGCAGGTGCAAAGAAAGCCTATTAAAACTATTTAATTATCAATTTTATTTGCCGGATATCACACTTTTAATGGATAAAAATCTGCCAAAGCTGCTTGATGCACCGGATCATTTTAATCTGGAGTGGTTTACAGGCGAATTTAAGCGCAGGCAATTTGACTCCGCCTTAAGTTATTTAACGAATCATGCTCAATCCTTATCCAGGCTCTATACAATGGATGTTTTTGAATATAAAGCCTTTTTTGGGAACATCATTTTTAACATTACCGTTCTTCTTAGCAATATGGAATACAATGTAAAGGAATTAGAGAATGCCAGATACTCGTATTTCCGCTTGATTGATGATGCGCAAACAGCAGGTGAAACGCTCCAGCTGCTGAATCGTTTTATCGAAGAAGTTAAGAAATGTCTCGAATCGTCCCAAAATCAGCCTGAAAATCTTAATATGAAAAAATTGCTGGAATACATCATGGACCATTATGCAGAACCATTAACCTTAAAGGACGTAGCAAAGCATTTTCATTTTAATCCTTCTTATCTTTCAAACTATTTTTCGACACATAATAATGAAGGCTTCGTTGAATATGTGAATAAAATCCGCATTGAAGAAGCGGCGAAACTGCTTGTTAAAGGTGAAGCAAACATATCCGATATCAGCGCGATGGTTGGTTATTCCGATCATAGTTATTTTTGTAAAGTATTTAAAAAAATAAAGGGATTGTCTCCCAGCCAATTTAAAAGAAAACAACACTTCAGATAAGAGATGGTAACGATGAGACTTCTTCCTGAACGCTTTAAACAGAACGGGCTATTAATGAAAATGTTCCTAATCACAATGGTGATTATTATCATTGTGTCCACGACGATTGCTTGGACAACCATTCACATGGCAGAGCAATTTTTCTTCCAAAGATTTAGTATTATGAATGAAAAAGTAATGAGTCAGGTAAAAGACCGCTTTGAAGCATTTAATTACTCGATTGTCACTGCCGCAAACAATATTCTTGAAAGCGGTACAATTCGGTCCGTTTTTACGGAAAAACAAACAGCTGTCCAACAAATGACCTCTTTTTATACGATGGGCCAGCAGTTAAAACACATTCAGTCCAATTTGGATCCTTATGAAGTGGAGATCATCCTTTTAGGTAGAAATGGAGTAAGCTTCCGAACTGATCGGAATGTTTGGACGATTCCTGATCAAGAATTGAAAAAGAGTATCCTTGTCAGGAACACACTTGAGCAGCCGAAAAAACTGATGTTCCAATACGATCAGCGGCCAAAAACTGAAACAGGAGACAAGTGGTTTATCGTAGCTTCCAAGGCTTTAATGGACCGGATTTCTGGAATCGTCTATGGTTCGATGTATGTTGGAATTAAAGAAAGTGAGTTCCGCCAATTTTATAGCAACTATACAAGTCCCGGCAATCATGTATTTCTAGTGGACAAGTCTGGAGCGATTGTCTCAAGTGATGAAGAGAAACTAATTGGAGAAAAATCAAAAGAGCTTTTAGGCTATGCAGATAAACTCAAGGATCAATCACACCATTACATCGTCGGCAAATTTATGGGGAAAAATCAAATTATTTTAATGGACTATCTTCCTACATTTGATATGTACCTTTTTAATGTGATTGACAAGCAAACTGCATTCGGTGATTTAATCAACAAAAAGGAGATTGCCCTCGTTGCGATGGCCATTGTTTTGTTGGCGCTTATCATTGTTTTCCTTGCCTCGAGAAGGCTGACCAATTCGTTATCGAGTTTAGTCAAGCAAATTGGCAGTGCGCCAAAGTATGACTTTGATAAATATGTTTCGGTGTCAGGCACTTACGAAACAAGGCAAATTGGCAATGCCTTTAATTCCATGCTTGATGAACTTCATGAGTATGTAGAACAATTGATACTGTCTCAGAAGGAAAAGCGCAACGCCGAACTGGCTGCCTTGCAGCAGCAAATTAACCCGCATTTTTTATACAATACCCTGACAACTATCAAATTTATGGTAAATCAGGGTGAAAAACAAGAGACAGAAGCGACCATAAATGCCCTAATATCTTTACTGCAAAATACAATCGGCAATGTGAGTGAAACCATTACTGTTAAACAAGAGATCGAGAACTTGAAAAATTACGTACTGATTAATCAAAAACGCTATGGCGACCGGATTAAAGTAAACTATTTTCTAGCACCGGATTGTATGGACTTTCAAATTCCGAAACTGATTTTACAGCCGTTTATGGAGAACTCATTTTTCCATGGGTTTAACCGGAAAGCGGAAGGTTATATCAATGTATTGGTTTGGCGGGACGGGGATCACTTAATTTGTGAAGTAGTAGATAACGGGGATGGATTGGAAGTAGAAGCGGACAATAAGTTTCCGAATACAAAGCGAAATCAGCAGCTTTTCTCCGGAATCGGTGTACGGAATGTCCATGAGCGGATTCAGTTGATTTATGGGGAAGGCTATGGGGTAGCCATTTCCAGTGAGCCCGGAAACGGTGGTACAAAGGTTCGAATAATTTTGCCCATTCATTCAAAATAAAGGCTGTACTGCCAACAAAACGCTGAAAACAAGGATCTGTCCCTTTTTTTTATAATGACATTGCCTGTTTCGCTTTAAATTACAAGTTAAAATAAAGTCCTGGGTGGACCACTAAAATAAGAAACCAAAAAGCTGATTTGGTGATCTGACCCAATCAGCTTTTTGGTTATACATAGAACAGACGGTTGAAAGTCGTCCCCTCTGTCTTTTTAACCTAAATCTTGGCCTGTTACAACAATATATCCAATTAAGAATATATTCAATACAACGATTACACCGGTACATACCCATGCTAATATTTTCGTAGGTAATTTGTTCGCAAATTCCCCCATTTTCTTTTTATCGCTTGTAAATATTACTAAAGGAATAACGGCAAATGGAAGTGCTAAGCTTAGGACCACTTGACTCCATAACAGTAATTCACCTGTTCCTTTAGAACCTGCAAGCCAAGTTACAATAAAGGCTGGAATAACAGCCAATAACCGTGTAATTAAGCGGCGAAGCCACGGTGAAATTCGTAAATGAATAAATCCTTCCATAACAATTTGACCGCTAATCGTTCCAGTAATGGTTGCATTTTGACCGGAAGCAAGTAAGGCAACTGCAAATAAAGTACTCGCTATACCTACTCCGAGCGTAGGACTAAGTAATTCATATGCTGCTTCGATTTCGGATACATCTAAATTTGTACCATAAAAAGCGGCCGCTCCCAAAATCAAAATAGCGGAGTTAATAAGAAAAGCAACGGTTAATGAAAAGGTGGAATCAATAAGAGAAAATTTAATGGCTTCTCTTTTTCCCTCTGTTGTTCTCTTATATTGTCTGGTTTGTACTATAGAAGAATGCAAATATAAATTATGCGGCATTACTGTTGCTCCTAATATACCTAAAGAAATAAAGAGCATTTGTGGATTTGTGACAATTTCAGGTTTAGGAACATATCCACCGAATAAAGCAGCAATTTCCGGTTTTGATACAATTACTTCAAATGCAAATACAACAAATATTGTAACCATTAATACGATGACAATAGATTCAATGATACGAAAGCTTTTCTTTTGCAAATAAAGTAGAAGCAACACATCTAATGTAGTTATGGCTATACCGAGTAATAACGGAATGCCAAATAATAAATTTAAGGCAATGGCTGAACCAATAACCTCGGCCAAATCTGTTGCAATAATGGCTAATTCGGTTAATATCCAAAGTACAAAGGCTGTATTCTTCCCCGTTGCATCCCTAGTTGCCTGGGCGAGATCTCTTCCTGTGACAATCCCAAGTTTTGCTGACAAAGCCTAGAGAAGCATAGCAATTAAGTTAGAAAGTAAAATGATAATCAACAAAGTGTAACCAAAACGTGCCCCTCCTGCGATGGAAGTTGCCCAGTTTCCTGGGTCTACATACCCAACGGCTACTAATGAGCCAGGCCCCATAAAGGCAAGCAGCTTACGCCAGAATCCTCCTTTACTTGGAACACTTACTGTATTATTTATCTCTTCTAAGCTCACATTCGAGCTTTGCTTTAACCAGCCATGCTCTTTTACCACATATTCCTGTTGAGTATCCATTAATCATCCCTCCCAAAAAATGTGTACTAAGTTAAATAATTTTCCTTAGTACAACTTTTTGCTTGTAAAATTTACTAATTAATTTATGGAACTATTTTAACTTGGTTTCTTGTCTTTGTAAACAATTTTTGTGTGCACGCAACTTTTTAGTGTGAGACAAACATTCGACAAAATTCACTGTTGCTAAAAACGGTCAAAACATGTATTTGTTCATAAGATAAAGAAATGTATTCTGTTTATATTAAAGATCAAATAATAATAATTATCGTTATTAATTGTAAAAGATAATGATTATCATTATAAATATTTGATTTCTAGATGACTATCGTTCTCAATTATAAAAAAATTTATCATTTATGGTTGACGCCCAATCAAACTCTCATTACAATCTATATTATAATAATTACAAAAAAGTAAAAATTACAAAATAAATTGTTTAAGAGGAAACGGAGGTTGAAACAAATATGAGGATGGAAGCACAAGCACAAGCACAAGTACTGAAAAGTTATAAATCACAGCCACAGGTAAAACTTTGGGAGAGAATAAAAGCTAATGGAGAACTAATTGCAGCAATTGTATGCGGAGTATTCATTTTTCTTGGATGGTTACTCCGTCGAGACGGTTTTGAAGTCCCTTCTGTCATATTATTTCTACTTGCTTTTGTGATTGGGGGCTTTGCGAAAGCAAAGGAAGGTATTGAAGAAACGATTGCAAATAAAGAGCTTAATGTCGAGATGCTGATGATTCTAGCAGCCATTGGATCTGCTATTATCGGTTATTGGATTGAAGGAGCCATCTTAATCTTTATCTTTGCTTTAAGTGGGGCTCTAGAAACATATACAATGAACAAGAGTCATAAAGAAATTTCGTCATTAATGGAACTTCAGCCTGAAGAAGCATTACGCGTTACGAATGGAATGGAGGAACGCATTAATGTATCTGAATTAACGATTGGTGATTTAATTCTGATCAAACCGGGGGAACGAGTGCCTTCCGATGGAAAAATTGTCAAGGGGGTGACTACCGTTGATGAGGCGGCCATTACAGGGGAGTCCCTTCCTGTTTCAAAAGGAAATCATGATGAGGTGTTCGCTGGAACAGTGAATTTAAACGGTTCGATCACAATTCAAATCACAAAACCGGCGAATGAAACTTTATTCCAAAAGATTATTGAGTTAATTCAGTCAGCGCAAAGCGAAAAAGCTCCTTCCCAGTTATTTATCGAAAAGTTTGAAGGAACTTACGTAAAAGTTGTTCTGGCCGTAGTGGCAGTGATGATGTTTATCCCCCATTATCTGCTTGATTGGAGCTGGGTTGAAACCTTTTACCGGGCTATGGTTTTACTTGTAGTGGCTTCTCCGTGTGCCCTTGTCGCCTCCATTATGCCGGCAACTTTATCAGCAATTTCCAATGGTGCCAGACACGGAATTCTTTTTAAAGGCGGAGCTCACTTAGAGAATTTAAGCCATTTGAAAGCCATTGCCTTTGACAAAACGGGTACGTTGACAAAGGGAAAGCCGGAGGTAACAGATTTTATCGTTCAAAAAGGGCTTGATGATGAAGACGTCTTACGGATAGCTGCATCGATTGAAAGCCACTCCACCCATCCACTTGCCAATGCCATTGTGAAGTATGCAAAGGAAAAATTAGCAGATGACCTCATTCATCCAGAAAGTATTGAGGATTTAGCTGGCTGGGGAGTTAAAGCGATAATTGATCAAGAAGAGTGGAAAATCGGTAAAGCTGGATTTGTTGGAGAAGAAGACTCTGAACAATTCGCTGAACAATCAGCAAAGAGACTTCCCGGTGAGGGGAAAACTGTTGTTTTTGTACAAAAAGCCGGAAAGATAGTGGCATGTATTGGTCTTATGGATCGGGTTCGGAAAGAAACAACACTTGCGATTGATCAATTAAAAGCGCAAGGCATTTATACAGTCATGTTGACCGGAGATAGCACCAAAACAGCGAAAGTGATTTCCGATGAAAGTCATGTAGATGAATACATTGCTGAATGCTTGCCGGAAAACAAGGTGGAACATCTGAAACAACTTAAAGTGAGACTTGGGAATGTTGCTATGGTTGGCGATGGGATTAACGATGCTCCTGCACTTGCAACCGCAAATGTGGGGATTGCCATGGGGGGCGGAACCGACGTGGCACTTGAGACAGCAGATATTGTCCTGATGAAAAACGATTTACCAAGGATTTCCGAAGCAATTCACCTATCCAAAAGGATGAATAGAATTGTTAAACAGAACATCATTTTTTCAATCAGTGTCATCGTACTTCTTATCGCTTCGAATTTTTTACAGGCAGTGGATTTACCATTAGGTGTCGTCGGTCATGAAGGAAGCACTATTTTAGTCATTGTAAATAGTCTAAGACTACTGAGAAATAAAAAATCTTTATATTAGGATTTATTACAATGATTTATTTAACCGATTTGTTAAGATAATTTGCTTCTTTTATAAGAGGTTTCAGAGCTCTCCTCCCACCTATCAAACTACTGCTGTACGGTATGAGAAAATCAAACCACTTATGGCCGATCAAGGCTGGAAAATAGATGATGTCGGGAATGAATTTAAAGTTTTTAAAACCTTTTAAGAGGAGCTTTTAAGCTCATTTCAGAGTAGACAATAGGCATCCGAATGGGCTCATTTGGATGCCTTTTGTTATTTTTTGCACATAAGAGCAGAATATAGACCTTTCCTATACATATTATTAGGCCATTTCTAGACTTTTCCATGTTAAGGGGGCCATCTTTTTCAAGTTTATGGAAAAATGTAAGCCTGCTTGCATGGACATATTTTTATGCCTCTTAAAGTTGTCCAACGCATACCCATCCCACCATATTAACAAGAACCGGAAACACATATGGAAGAGGAACTAATTATTTTTCCTTTTAGAATTTAATTCAATAGTGAATTGACCATTTCAGAAATGATTCAACTAATTCAAGGGAAATCAGAAATGAACGATTTAGTTTTGAATCTTAAGAAAGGAGCCAGATGAATAAATCCTTATTACTCTGCATTTTATCCGCTATAAACTTTTGGCATAATTTTTGCATTTTAGATGAGTGAAAGGTAAATTGCTTCTGTTATCACTAATCAAAAAGAATTTCTAAGGAGGGAAAGAAAGGATGAACAAAGCGGTTATTGTCTCTGTGGCAAGAACCCCATTTGCCAAATTACGTGGGGCGTTAAAAGATCTCCATCCGTCCATTTATGGAGGGCTTGTCATTAAAGAAGTACTCCAGCGGGCCCAAATTGCTGGTGAGGAAGTAGATGATGTCATATTTGGAAACTGTAATGCGGGAGGAGGGAATATCGCGCGATTATCTTTACTACAGGCTGGGTTGCCTATATCGCTACCAGGAATTACGATTGACAGGCAATGTGGATCAGGGATTAATAGTGTAGCGTTAGCTTCTGACGCTATCAATTCTGGAAGTGGGAGAATACTAGTTTCGGGAGGAACGGAAAGCTTGACTAGGGCTCCTTATCTGATGGAACCTCCAAATCAAGGTTTTGATCGGGTTCCACCTAAGTTTATATCGAAGAAACCGTTATCACCGGAACATCTCGGAGATCCTCCGATGGGGATTACCGCCGAAAATCTTGCTGAACGCTATAACATCAGCCGGGAGGAACAGGATGCCTTTGCCTTGAGAAGCCAGCTAAACATGAAACGAGCAGTGGAACAAGGGTTTTATAAGGAACAAATCGTTCCTGTACCTATAACAGGGAAAAAAGGAGAAGCTACTTTATTCTCTGAAGATGAACATCCTAGACCGGAAACAACATTAGAAGGTTTAGCCCAGCTTCGACCGGTGTTTAAGAAGGATGGATCAGTAACTGCGGGTAATGCATCCGGTATCGTTGATGGAGCTTCAGCACTGGTTTTGATGTCAGAAAAGGATGCAGAAAAAAGAGGATTGGAACCGCTTGCAAGGGTAGCAGATTGGGCAGTCGCCGGTGTGGATCCGAACATTATGGGGATAGGACCAGTCCCAGCCATAAACAAGTTGTTGGGTAAAAATGGATTGACTTTAGACGATGTGGATTTAATTGAAATCAATGAAGCATTTGCTTCCCAAGTACTAGCGTGTGACCGTGAACTTCACCTGGATTGGGAGAAGGTCAATGTCAATGGAGGGGCGATTGCCCACGGACATCCCATTGCCGCCACTGGAGGGATGCTGGTGATGAAGCTGGCATATGAAATGAAGCGCCGAGGTGTTAAACGTGGCATCGTAACAGCTTGTATCGGTGGTGGTCAAGGAATTGCCCTGATGCTTGAGAGGTAATGGGAAATACAGTACAAAAACATGGATTGTTTGATGAGATATACCGAAATTTCCTGGAGGAGGTCGTCATATGAGTCGTTTACAAGATAGGATTGCTATTGTTACTGGTGCAGGCCGAGGGATTGGTGCGGAAACAGCCAAAAGATTAGCGCAAGAAGGGGCAAAGGTGGCACTTTTTGATCTGAATTCGGAGTTTTGTCGTGAAACGGTTCAAGCAATCCAATCCAAAGGTGGAGAAGCGATTGGGATCAGCTGTAACATTTCTGACAGCGAACAAGTCGATGAAGCAGTTGAAAAGGTAGTTTCTCACTTTGGACGGATTGACATTTTGGTGAATAACGCCGGAGTGACCCGTGATAATCTTCTTTTCAAAATGTCCGTAGAAGACTGGGACATGGTCATGAATGTGCATCTAAAGGGTAGCTTTTTATGCTCCAAAGCTGTGCAGAAATTTATGGTTCAAGAACGCTATGGAAAGATCATCAATATTAGCAGTACATCAGCCTTGGGAAACCGCGGACAGGCCAACTATTCGACAGCTAAGGCAGGGTTGCAAGGGTTTACACGAAGCCTGGCGATGGAACTGGGTCCTTTCAATATAAATGTAAATTCTGTTGCACCTGGATATATTGTAACGGAAATGACAAAAGCGACTTCAGAGCGAATGGGCGTGGATTACGAGGAACAGCAAAGAAAAGTGGCTGAGGGGAATCCACTTAGAAGAGTCGGGAAACCAGAAGATATTGCCAACGTCATTGCTTTTTTAGCCAGTGAAGATGCTAGTTATGTGAATGGGCAGATTATTTATGTCAACGGAGGCGCTCGCTAAGTCTGTGTTCAAAGTGGTCAATGGGTACTAGCAGATTCTGCGGTATGAATTTTTGAAGGCACCTCTAAAATTCTATTTCGCAAGACTGCCCGCAATCTAATAGGAATGTGAGAATTGGAGAAATCGGTTTTTGTCGAAAAAGTACCAGTATGTCAAGGAAGGGGGAAAAAGGGTTGTTGATAGATCCAAGTATCATCGGAAGCTCAAGTGAATCGAAAATATTCGAGATCGAGAAAGGAGCCATCCGTACTTTCGCTGAAGCCATCGGTGACGGTAATCTCCTATATAAGGATGAGTCATTCGCCAAGGAATGCGGATATCGCAGTATCGTTGCTCCTTCGACATTTCCAACTACGATCCGAGTGGCAAATCCCAAAGTCAAATTTGATCCAAGTCGGGTTTTACATGGGCAGCAGGAATACCTTTATGAAAGGCCAATTGTTGCAGGGGATGTCTTGCGCTGTTTCAGTACCGTTGTTGATGTCTTTGAAAAAGAAGGAAACATTGGAAAGATGACATTTCTTGAACAGGAAATCCGCGGTGAAGATTTGGCAGGCAACTTGGTGTATCGTGCAAAAAGCACGCTGATTGTGCGTTGAAAGGAGGAAAGCAAATGAATGGAATGGACTGGATGCGAGCAGAAATCGGGCAGGAGTTGGAGGCTCTCGTTAAGCCCGCTATTGAAAAAGTCCAATTAGTGAAATATGCCGGGGCATCGGGGGATTTCAATTTGATTCATACCGATGATGAAACAGCCAGACATGTCGGTTTACCTGGCGTCATTGCCCATGGAATGCTAAGCATGGGATTTATGGGTCAACTTTGCGGTCAATTGGTTGGGAAACATGGGTTTGTTAGTCGGTTGATGGTTCGGTTTGCGGGCATGGTATTTCCCGAGGACGTTCTGACGTGTCGGGCCAAGGTTACGAATAAGGATGAGAAAGAGCGTACGCTGGATTTAGAAATTTCTGTAGAGCGGGAACCTGGCAAACCTTTGACATCAGGTAAGGCAACTTTAAAGTTTTACTAAATAGAAAGCGTAATGCAGCCAGGATCTTTTGAGAACGGCTGCATTTTGTTTCCCTGATAAACTTATTGCTTATGATATTTGATCGGTTCAATAAAAAGTTTGGTAAGGAAAGGATGAACATTTATGCTGGTATTTATTAATTTTATAGCCTTTCTGGCAGTAATGGGCTATGCGGTCTATTTATTTGCTAATCTGGTTTACAGTCGCATTTTATTTATTAAGTTAGGAAAGAAATCTAACTTAAAAGAAGACACTTGGAAACGTGCTCAGGAAGTTCTGATCAATGTGTTCGGCCAGCGAAAATTGTTTAAGGACAAGAAAAGCGGTCTTATGCATTTAGTATTATTTTATACCTTTTTTATCATTCAAGTAGGACTTATTGAACTCATCATAAAAGGATTTATTAAAGGTTTTGAATTTCCTTTTGGTGAGGGGCATAAATATTTTAGCCTTCTGCAGGAGTGGGCTACATTCCTTATGCTGTTGGCTGTCGTATATGGATTTTATCGTCGTTATGGGGAAAAGGTAAAGCGATTGCAATGGAAGCGTGATGGCAAAGCTGCTTTTGTTTATATCGCTTTAGGTACGCTAACCTCATCAATCCTGCTTACATTAGGATTTGAAAAGATTATGTTAGATCAGGAACCGAATCTGGCCTATGCACCATTTTCTGGTGCTATTGCGTTATTGTTTACCGGCGTCGGATCAACGGTAGGAACTGCGTTGTTCTATATATTTTGGTGGGTGCATATGATAACCGTCTTTTCATTCATGGTGTTCGTACCGCAGTCGAAACAAGCACATGAGCTATTCGCAATGTTCAACATCTTTTTCAAAAAGAGCGGACCTGTTGGAAAATTGAGAAAGATTGACTTCGAGGATGAAGAAGCCGAGGAATACGGCGTCGGAAAAATTGAAGATTTTACTCAGCAGCAGCTGATCGATCTATATGCATGTGCGGAATGCGGCCGATGCACGAATATGTGTCCAGCTTCCGTAACCGGGAAGACGTTGTCTCCCATGCAATTAATTGTTAAGATGAGGGACCATTTGACGGAAAAAGGAGCAGCTGTAACATCCCGTAGCCCGTGGATGCCTAGCCCTGTTTTTGGATCTTCTGCATTATCTCCAGGACTCGCAGCTCAGGAAACTGCGACAACCATTGAAATGCCTAATTTGATTGGTCATGTTATTACCGAGGAAGAATTATGGGCCTGCACGACATGCCGAAATTGTGAAGACCAATGTCCGGTAGGGAACGAACATGTCGATAAAATCATTGATTTGAGGCGTTATTTGGTTATGACCGAAGGAAGTATGCCTCACGAAGCTACCCGTTATTTTCAAAACATTGAGCGGCAGAGCAACCCATGGGGAATTAACCGGAAGGAGCGGATCAAGTGGCGTGAAGAATGTGAAGATATCAATGTTCCTACGGTAAATGAGGTGGAAGAATTCGACTATCTTTTTTGGGTGGGATCCATGGGATCCTTTGATAAACGAAGTCAAAAGATTGTACAATCTTTTGCCAAGATTATGAACGTAGCTGGAATCCGCTTTGCCATACTCGGTAATGAAGAGCGCAATTCCGGAGATACGGCACGCAGAATGGGGAATGAATTCTTATTCCAACAATTATGTGAAGAGAATATTGCCAACTTCCAGGCTTACGGCGTGAAGAAAATTGTCACCATCGATCCCCACGCTTTCAACACCTTTAAACATGAATATCCTGAGTTTGGTTTGGAAGCCGAGGTGTATCATCATACGGAACTAATTTGGAAGTGGATCCAGGAAGGCCGCATTAAGCTGGAGAAGGAGGTCAAAGAAGCGATTGCTTATCATGATTCCTGTTATCTGGGCCGCTACAACAACATCTTTGATATCCCACGAAAAATTCTTAAATCTGTTCCCGGCGTAAAAATCTTGGAGATGGAACGGAATAAGGAAGATGCCATGTGTTGTGGAGCTGGAGGCGGCAGGATGTGGATCGAGGAAACTCAGGGGAAACGGATTAATGTAGAACGTGTTGAACAAGCACTCCAAGTTAGTCCAACGATGATTGGAAGTAATTGTCCCTATTGTCTAACAATGATGAGTGATGGAACGAAGACAAAAGAGGTCGAGGAACGAGTAAAAACCATGGACATTGCCGAAATCGTAGAAAAATCCTTATTTTTTTAAAAAAGCCCATTTAGTCTCCAATCGCATCTAACGGTGAATGAAAATCGGTAGATGTAGATGGGGATCGAGTCGAAGATTCATTATTGAATTGTTCGATTCAAAAATAAATGATGATTTAAATCACCATGGTGAACGGTGTCTCGGGAATAATAAATCTATTTTGAATTAGGTGTAGACTTTAAAAGTCGGTAAATCAAGTAGTTTGCATTATTTTAATTTGGCATAAAAATTGCTGTTAAGTATTATGTGAAATATTTTATAGGAAAGGGGCAAGAGAATGAAAATAGTGGTGTTGTTAAAGCAGACGTTTGATACTGAGGAGAAAATTTCTCTTCAAAACGGCAAGATTAGTGAACAAGGGGTCGAATTCATTATTAATCCGTATGATGAGTATGCTGTGGAAGAAGCGATGAAGTTAAAAGAGGAACTAGGGGCAGAAGTAACGATACTTACCGTTGGTCCGTCCCGGACGGAAAGCGCACTTCGAACAGCCTTAGCCATGGGGGCTGATAGGGCTTTAATGATTGAACAGAATGGTTCCGAATTGGATGAATATGTGATTTCCAATCTTATTGCCGCGGCTATCAGGGACCATGGCTTTGACCTTATTCTTGGCGGAAATATGGCGGTCGATTCAGGAGCTGGCCAAATCGCCGTACGGCTGGCGGAAATTCTAGGGATTCCCCACGTTGCAGCCATTACAAAATTATCGATCGTAGGGAGAAACGCAACCGCTGAAAGAGATGTAGAAGGAGATTTGGAGACGATCGAAGTAGAGCTACCCTTCTTGGCGACTGCCCAACAAGGGTTAAATGAACCGCGGTACCCTTCCCTTCCCGGGATTATGAAGGCAAAAAAAAAGCCGATCGAGAAAGTATCAGCCGATGACCTGGAGATCTCCAATGAGGAACGAAGTGTCCGAACAGAGGTTCTTGACCAATATTTGCCTCCTAAAAAGCAAGCTGGGCAAATTCTAACTGGAGAAATGGCTCACCAGGTGAGCGAATTGGTTCAGCAGCTTCGCACAAAGGCAAAAGTCATTTAATAAGAGAGGGCTGAGAAGATGAGCAAAAAAGTACTTGTAGTAGCAGAGACAAAAAACGGAAAATTGAGAAATGTATCCTTTGAAGCATTGACAGTTGCTCAATCTGTGGCGGAAGGTGGGGAAGTGGCTGCAGTCCTATTTGGATCTGGTGCAGCTACCTATTTGGAAGAAATCAGCCAATACGGAGCCACCCGGCTGTATGTGTCCGATCATGAGGCTCTATCCACTTATACTACGGAAGCATATGCTCAAGCATTGGCCAGCTTGATTCAAGAAGTGCAGGCAGATATCATCCTAATGGGTCATACAGCCATAGGGAAAGATGTGGCACCGCGGGTTTCCGCCCGAATGGGGATGGGGTTGATTTCCGATTGTACGAATGTCGAAACAAGTGGGGGCAATCTTGTGTTTACTCGTCCGATTTATGCGGGCAAAGCATTTGAAAGGAAAACATTCCGTGAAGGAAAAGAATTTGCGACCCTTCGTCCCAATAACTTTGAGACGGTCATTAAACCAGCCCAGACGGAGTTGGTTTCTTATCAACCGGAAATAAAAGATTTGCGAAAGATTGTGAAGGAAATCGTGAAAAAAACAGCAGGCGGGGTCGATCTCAGTGAGGCTAAAATCATTGTTTCCGGCGGCAGAGGGGTGAAGAGTACAGAAGGGTTTCACCCGCTCAGGGAACTAGCGAAAGTTCTAGGAGGAGCTGTTGGGGCCTCGCGGGGAGCTTGTGACGCTGAATATTGTGATTACTCCCTACAAATTGGACAAACGGGAAAAGTAGTCACACCTGACCTTTATATCGCCTGCGGAATTTCAGGTGCCATTCAGCATTTGGCCGGCATGTCTAGTTCTAAAATTATTGTTGCAATTAATAAGGACCCGGAGGCACCCATTTTTCAAGTGGCTGATTACGGGATTGTCGGGGATTTATTTGAGGTTGTCCCCATGTTAACGGAAGAATTCAAACAGGTATTAGTAACTAGCTAAAAAGAACAACATCTCCCATGCTGTAAAGGGAGATGTTGCCTTTTGGAGGTTCAGAACGGAGAGATTAATATGGAGGGTTGAGAGATGAACCCATTAGATTTCCGTGTTCAAATGGAAATGAAAGCTACGGAAATTTTATCAAAATTAATAGCGGAAAGGGAAAAGAAAGTACGGTATAAATTATGCGGGCACTTACTGGAAATTTATGAAGAGTTGGATATTAATGTTTTTGGAAATCCATTATTTTGGGAGTTGATACAAATCAGTCTTGATGAATTAATCATGAATGATGTTGATGAGAGGGTTTCTAAACTGGATACCATCTAATCTTTGTTATCGCCCCTAAAGGAGATATGAGAGATTAAGCTTAAATCAATAATAATACATGCGGTACAGACACCGAAAAAAATAGAGGATTTGCGTGATGAAATGTATCAACTAGCGAGGAAGAAAGGTCTAGCTAGTCAGAAGTTCTTAAAATCAGCATGATAATAGATAAGGAAATAAATACCTTCCTGAAATCCCGGTTAAAAATCAAGAAATTATCGTAATTAGAGGTAGAAAATGAGGTTAATAGTGAAGGGGGGACTAGGTTGGCTATGTGCTTCCCACATACCATATCATTTAATAATTGAACCTGAAAATAATGCAGGTCTAACTTTTAAAATGCAGGAAGCTGGAACTGTATCGGTTGCCCCTACATAGATTTGATAGCTAATGAAATTATCCCTCCAGGAGCTATTTAGTTCCCAATCCACTACTCATGTTTTTTGCTATTGGCTATGTCGTTCTAATTCTTCTCCAACTAAATCGACACAAAGGTAAAAAAGGAATTTCCATGTTATTGCTAAAAAGGTAAAAAGACGGTAAAATTTTAAGAGTCTGACTCTTCAGACTTGCAGCTTTGAATCTAATTTTATTAATAAATAGAAATGTCAAAAAATATATTTTTGATACCTAAATAACAGGTGAAACCGTTGATAAATCAATTTTTATAGAGGAAGGTAGAATCGATGAATAATTTCCCTAATTGGCTGGAATCTATTCCTTTTCCTATGGTCATAACAAATCAACAAGATGAAATAGAAAATTACAATTCTTTATTTTTCAAACTATTTGACGAAGTAGCGATTGGAGTGAATATAAAAGAGTTCTTTCATCAATGGGAAGCACTGGGGGATCCTCTTATTTCGGCTAAAAAAGGGGATCAATCCTATTTATTGCAGTGCAACAATGTCGAGAGTCAAACACAAACATCGGTGCTTTACATTGTCTCTAAAGATACCTCTTTTCAGCATTTACAAGAAAAAATAAGTAAATTGGAGCTTGAGAATAAAGAACTAGAAGCTGTTTTCGAGAACTCCACCGAAGGGATTTATATTACTGACTGTGATGGAGTGACGCTAAAAGTAAATGGCACTGTGGAGAGAGGCCTTTCCCAGAAGAAGGAATCTCTTATTGGAAAGAACATGAAGGAGTTACTCCAGGAAGGAATTGTGAATGAAACGATGACTTTCAAGGTGCTTGCACAGGGAAAGATGATTCATTCTGCACCGACTAACCAGTTCAACACACTTATAAAAACCGCTGTCCCTATTTTTAATAAAACGGGAGAAATCAAGAAGGTAGTCACCTACATTCGGAATTTATCAGAATTAAATCACCTTCATCAAGAGCTAAAAAAGGCATTGGAAATGAATGAGCGCTATAAAGAAGAGTTAGAAAAATTAAAGAACAATACTTGGTGGGATCCGAATGTCATAGTGGAAAGCAAATTATTAATAAATGTTTATGAGATGGCAAATCGAATTGCCAATTTCGATGCTACCGTGTTGGTGCTTGGGGAGACAGGAGTAGGGAAAGATGTATTGGCTCGGCATATCTATCAAGCTAGCCACAGGGGGGCGAAGGGAGAATTCATTAAAATCAATTGCGGAGCCATTCCCCAGGATCTCTTGGAATCAGAGTTATTCGGTTATGAGGCGGGCTCTTTTACAGGTGCGGACCGGAGGGGAAAACCCGGGTTGTTTGAACTGGCTGATCAAGGGGTTTTGTTTTTGGATGAAGTGGGTGAACTGCCTTTCGCTTTACAGGTTAAATTGCTTCGCGTTTTGCAGGATAAACAGATTCTACGGATTGGAGGAACCAGACCAAAAAGCATAGATGTAAGGCTAATAGCGGCAACGAATCGAGATTTAAAAGAGATGGTCAAAAAGGGAGAGTTTAGGGAAGATTTGTACTATCGCTTAAATGTGCTTCCGATCTCTATCCCTCCTTTGCGGGAAAGAAAAGAGGATATATTACCACTGGTTAAATCAATCCTTAAGAAAGTAAATGAAAAATACGCAATCTCTAAGGAATTCGACACAAGTTTAGAAAACTTTTTCTACAGCTATAAGTGGCCGGGAAATGTGAGGGAACTATCCAATCTTGTAGAACGGCTGATCATGACTGTACCTCATAAATTTATCACTGCGGCTGATCTTCCGGAAGAGTATAAGGTGCGGAAAGTTGCTACTAGCGAAATAACACTGAAGGAAGCGATGGAGAATGTTGAACTTGAGATTTTATCCCAAGCTGTTCAAAAATTTAAAAATACGTATGAAATGGCAGAAAAGTTGGGGACGAGCCAAGCTACAATCGTAAGAAGACTCAAAAAATATAATTTGTCATCACCTACGATTATCTGAAATTTCTGGAATCCCGGCATTAGGGATCAAAAAGAATAAGTCTTACTGATTTAATCTATGAATGAAGATGAATCAGCAAGGCTTTTTTTCTTTTTTTAACGGTTTAATACGATTCACTATTGAATTTAACGTTTCAAGAATGATTCAACTAATTCCAAGGAAATCGGACCTATAGGATTTAATTTTGAATCTTTCGAAATGGGCCATGATGAACCAATCCCTAATTGTCATACTTTTTAGCGATTCTTAATATTGGCATTATTCTTGCAAAATGATAATTATAGGAAACATTGCTTGTTATTCCTTGTTAAGACGGCAAACAAGAGGGAGATGATGTGTTTATCCATAAGTAGAAAAGAAGATGGTGAGTATGGGGGTAGTAATTTAGGAGGAAGAAATAATCAAAGAGGTGATTAGTGTGAAGAAAAACCTAAGTTTAGAACCTATGTTTTCTCCCCAGTCTATTACAATCATTGGTGCATCAGCGGGAGCAGGAAAAATAAGCGCAAGACCGTTATATCTTTTACGTAAGTTGGGGTATCAAGGATCTATTTACCCTGTTAATGCAAAATACACAGAAATAGAAGGGTACCCCTGCATTCAGGAGATCGAAAATTTGCCAAAGGATATTGATCTGGCCATTATTTCGATTAAGGCCAGTGAGGTGCTGCCTACCCTAGAGAAGCTGGCAAAGAGGTCAGTGAAAAGCGCAGTTGTTTTCAGTTCAGGTTTTTCAGAGGCTGGAGAAAGTGGACATGAACTTCAACAACGCTTAAATGAATTTGTTGAAGAAACGGGTATTCCAGTTTTAGGGCCTAATTCTTTAGGATTTTTCAATTTAAAAGAGGGGGCCATTGCTTCATTTCTACAACTTGAACCCAGTCGTATGGATCCCATTGCATTTATTACACAAAGCGGTGCTTTTGGAACCCTTTCCTACAAAATGTTAAATGACATGGGGACGGGCTTTCAGTATTTTGTTTCTTCAGGTAACGAGGCTGCCGTTGATTTTTTTGATTATGTTCAATACTTTGCCAACCAGGAAGATATCAAGGTGATTGGCGGTTATATTGAAGGGGCAAGGGATCTGGAAAAAATGAATGAAGCTATCCGCCTGTGTCAATATCATGAAAAGCCGCTTATATTGATGAAAGTCGGAAAGTCCGAAAAGGGAACCGAAGCAGCGACTTCTCATACCGCTTCTCTGACTGGGGATGCATCTATTTACACCAGTTATTTTAAACAAAAGAATGTCATTCAAGTAGATGATGAAGAAGAATTGATCGATACATTAAATTTGTTTAATAATGCGAAAAAAAGTTCGCAAAGAGGTGGTGTTGCTGTGGTCACCATTTCGGGCGGAGCAGGAATTGTAATGGCTGACAAATGTGAACAGTACGGAATTGAGCTAGCTAAGTTGATGCCTGAAACCACCTCGAAGCTAAAAGAACTTTTACCCACTTTTGCATCCGTGAAAAATCCTATTGATGTGACAGCGCAGATCATGCAGGATCTTGAAAAACTCTTCGAGAGTATCCGGGTGACATTAGAAGATGATGAGGTAGAGGCTCTTGTGGTTTACACCCAGTTGGGGGATTCTCTGGCTCCGAAATTTGTCCCTGGTTTATCGGAAATAGCCAAACAAACAAATAAAACTTTTGTTGTTTGCTGGGCTGGAGCTTCAGAACAAACGAAAGAAGCGTTATTTGCCGGAGGTGTTTGTTGGCTGCCTACTCCAAGCCGTTCCATTCGAGCTTTAAAAAATCTGTTGCATTATAACCGACGAAAAGAACTGTTATCAAAACAAGATCTTGCTGTTACAGAAAGATTAACGAATCGTACGGTATTGGAAGCTTATGAAGGAATCGTAAATGAATATACGGGCAAAAGACATTTGGAGAACTATGGAATCTCTGTGCCGGCAGGCAGCATAGTTAAAAGTGTTGAAAACGCTGTCAAGACTGCTGAAGAAATAGGATACCCTGTGGTATTAAAAGTTTTGTCCAGGCAAATCGCACACAAAAGCGATGCTGGTATCGTGAAAGTCAATCTAAAGTCTGAGGATGAGGTAAGAAATTCTTTTGAAGAAATCCTAACCCATGCCAAAAAATACGACCCTCAAGTTCAAATTGAAGGTGTACTTGTAGAGAAGATGATAGGAGAGGGACTTGAGGTGATGATCGGTTCCATTCAAGATCCGGTATTCGGACCTTGCATCCTGTTAGGCTTAGGAGGCATTTTTGTTGAAGTATTAAACGATACGGTGATCAGGCCAGCTCCGTTAACCATAGAAGATGCATGGGAGATGATTCGATCCCTAAAAGGATATGCCATGTTAAAAGGCATCCGCGGCCAAGGGACTTATGATGTCCAAGCATTGGCTGAAACACTTGTTAAGGTTTCGGAATTTTGCCTAGATCAAAAAGATTGGCTGCAAGAATTGGATATAAATCCAGTTATGGTACAGGTTGCAGAAAAAGGTGTAATGGCTCTTGATGCTTTACTTGTAGGAAAGCAAACAGCCAAACATTTATCTTATTTATAAACATCGGTTTCGGAAGGGTGAGTGGTTTATGCGCTGGGTGATACTTGTATTTTTATTTGTTGGTACAGTGCTCAACTTTGCAGACAAATCGGTTGCGGGATATGCAGCAGTCCCGATTATGAAAGAGTTTAGTCTTTCCTTTACTCAATGGGGACTGGTTGGAAGCAGCTTTTTCTGGCTTTTTGCGATTATGGGTGTGTTGGGAGCCTCATTATCCGACCGGTTCGGGACTAAAAAGTTATTAGCGATAATGGTGATATCCTGGGCGGTAATACAAGCTGGATCGTATCTAGTTACAGGGCTAGCCGGACTCGTTTTGATGAGAATACTGTTGGGAGCTTTCGAGGGGCCTTATTTTGCCACCGCCGCTAACCTTGTGACCAAGTGGTTTCCGCAGGAACGTCGAGGTTTAGCCATTGCCCTTATGAATTCCGGTGGTACAATTGGCGGTTTAGTTATGGCGCCAATATTGGTGGCCGGTATTAGTGAAATGGGCTGGAGAAATACGTATGGCAGCTTAGGTCTGTTGAGTGTTGCTTGGTTTGTCCTGTGGTTATGGATGGGAAAGGAAAAACCACAGCAGGAGGCTCTTACAACTAGCAAAACACAGTCATCACCAAAGATAAAATGGTCGGAAGTTTCTGGCGCCTTACTGTCCCGTAATTTTATTGTGATTTGTCTAGCCGTTTTTGCATCCTATTGGTTTTTGGCCTGGATTCAAGCCTTTCTTCCTGCCTATTTTGTCAAAGCGATCCATTTGTCACCAAAGGAGATGGGGAATTATGCATCCATCATAGGGATTGTTTCTGCGATTGGAACATTGCTAATTGCTGTGTTTTCCGATCGATTATTTCGGAAAAACCAAAACCTCCGCAGATCCCGCGTATTTGTCGGTGGAGGTGGGGTTATTCTAGCAGGTTTGCTTTTCTATTCCATCACGATCATTCATAACCCTATATACGTATTAGTTGTTATGTGTGTCGGTAAATCAATGTCGTCTGCCATGTTTGTACTGTGGGTTCCAATTGCTACCAGTTTATTGCCTCAAAGGGGAGGTTTAATACTGGGAGTTGGATCTGGATTTGCCCAATTGGCAGGGATTATCGGACCCCTTGTGACTGGAGCTATTGTTCAATCCACTGGAGCTAATGTTGTGCTTGGATTTGATCATGCGATTTTATTTGTTGGCACGTTATTAGTATTATTTGGCGCAATGTTCTTCCTGTTCTGTAAGCCCGACAAGCAAGGGGCAAACATGGTATATCCAAGTGAAGGTACGACAGTAAGTTAAACTTCTTGTGCGAAACAAAGGTAAAAGAATCCACTTCATACTAATTCTTTAACCAAACTATAAATGATAAAGTTGGAGGAATACAAAAATGTCAGTAAACACCATTTCGGATTTTCACAAAAAATCTCGTCCCTTTTTTACTCAAGAGCACTTGATGTTTCGGGATTCGTTACGCAAATTTCTTGAAAAAGAAGCTGTTCCTTATTTCGATCAATGGGAGAAAGATCGGCTCGTGCCTCGGTCATTTTGGAAGAAGATGGGTGAGCAGGGTTTTCTTTGCTCGTGGGTAGATGAACGTTACGGCGGACTTGGGCTCGATTTCGGCTTTGCTATCATCCTTGCCGAGGAGTCAATACGAGTAGGGTATGGATTAGGAGGAGGACACCTGCATAGCTCGATTGTAACTCCTTACATTGCCTCGTACGGTACTGAAGAGCAGAAGCAAAAATATTTGCCTGGCTGTATCAATGGAGACATCCTCACTGCTGTTGCCATGAGTGAGCCTGGAACCGGTTCAAATCTTGCAGGACTTCGCACTACCGCTGTCAAGGATGGAGACAGCTATATCATTAACGGTCAAAAAACCTTTATCTCTAATGGGATTCAATCGGACTTGGTGGTGGTAGCCTGCAAAACCAATCCGAACGCTAATCCACCGCATAAAGGGGTCAGCCTCTTTCTTATAGAAGATGGTACACCTGGATTTTCCCGCGGACGGAAGTTGGACAAAATAGGGCTGAATGCTCAGGATACTGCGGAATTAATTTTTGAAGATGTGCGAGTACCAGCTTCCAATCTTCTTGGCGAAGAAGGAAAGGGATTCACTTATTTGATGAGCAAGCTTCAGCAGGAAAGACTCCTAGTTGCTCTTGGTGCCCAAGTTGCTGCTGAGGATATGCTCAGTATGACTGTAGATTATGTAAAAGAGCGTGAAGCATTCGGAAAGAAAATCAGCGAATTCCAGAATACTCAATTTAAGCTTGCGGAGATTGCCACGCAAGTTCAAATTGGCCGTACCTTTATTGATGATCTCGTTGTCAAATACATGCAGGGACAAGATGTGATTACAGAGGTATCTATGGCTAAATATTGGATCACCGATATGGCAAGAAAAAATGCGGCTGAATGCCTGCAACTTCATGGCGGTTATGGATTTATGGAAGAATATAAAATCGCCCGCCGTTACCGGGATATTGCCGTTGCCCCGATTTTTGGAGGAACGAACGAAATCATGAAGGTCATCATTGCGAAAAAATTGGGATTAAATGGATAGCAGTAGCCAACATCCCAAAAGGAGAAAAATCATACAAGTGTCACACCTGTAAATAAAACTTATACGGGAATACTGGCCATTGGAGATTCTGTGATGATAGATATTGCTTCAAGCTTGCATAAAATATACCTGCCATTACAATTGATGCAAAAGTTGGCAGACAAGTTTCACAAGCTGTTGACCTGGCACCCTCTTATATAGAGTTTAATCATCCTAATAAAGCAGTTATAATTGAGCTAGGGACAAATGGTTATTTCACAAATGACCAAATTAATAAATTGCTTGGCTCTTTCTCTAAAGCCTATATTTATTTGATCAATACACGTGTACCACGTCCATGGGAAGATAAAGTGAATAAAGCGTTATATAAAAAAGCCCTAGAAAATGACAATATTATGTTGGTTGATTGGCATTCTGCAGCTATTTACCATCTAGAATATTTCGCAGCAGACGGTGTACATATTGTACCCAAAGAATTGAAGCTTTAACAATTCTAATCAATCAATAGTTAATAATATTCATTTTGGCAAATCAGATATTTCGAAACTATTAAAATGGTTGGTATATGTTCTTAGATTCTAATTATTATTATTTTTATAAGTCAATGTCCTTTAGGGTATTGGCTTTTTTTAAGTTCATTAAAGTCTGAATATTATTAGTGAACGTTCATGGTTATAAACCATTTTTACGAACGTCTTTAATAGAATTAATAGTAATAGGAGTAAAAAATGGACGATTGGAAATTTTGGTATACAAGCCAGTGGATATATGAAAGGATTACGTAAGAATAAACATATATAATAGAAGGAAATTCTTCAAAAAAGACAAGTTTAACACAAAATAAAAAAAGTCCTAATTTCTAAAAATAATCCAAATTAGAAAATGTAACCGTATTCATTTTACAAAAATATTACAAGTAAACAAAAATATCGTCCTAACGATTACAGTTGGGCGGATGCTAACATTGAGTATGTAAGGAGATAGCGCTTACATACTTTTTTAAAAATTGGGGGGAATATCGATGAAGAAGGTACTGGCATTATTATTGGTAAGCATATTGTTATTGTCTGCCTGCTCTTCCGGAACAAAAGAAAAAGCCTCCGGCAGTGCAAAGGACACAAAAGAAATAACGGTATTGGCATGGGATCCCAACTTTAACATTAAAGCCATGAATCTGGCAAAAGAAGCTTATAAGTCTGTTGATCCAAAGCTCAATATCAAAGTGGTGGAAAACGCACAGGCTGATATTGTTCAAAAACTCAATACTTCTCTAAGCTCTGGAACAACAAAAGGGCTACCAAATATTGTTTTAATTGAAGATTATCGTGCGCAAAGTTTCCTTAAGGCATATCCTGATGCATTCTATGATTTAAGCAAATATTTCAATGCCGATGATTTTGCCCAATACAAATTAGCCCCAACAAGCTTAAACGGCAAGCACTACGGACTTCCGTTCGATACTGGTGTTACGGGTTTATATGTAAGAACGGATTATTTGAAAAAAGCAGGTTATACAATTGATGATTTAAAAAATATCGATTGGAACAAATATATTGAAATTGGCAAAAAAGTAAAAGCTGCAACAGGAAAAGAAATGTTAACACAAGATCCAAAAGATCTTGGTCTTATTCGAATGATGATTCAATCTGCCGGCTCATGGTATTTAAAGAAAGATGGAACAACACCTGACTTGGCGAATAACGCAGCATTGAAGGAAGCTTTTACAACCTATAAAGCTATTTTAGATGCCGGTCTTGTGAAACCAGTATCTGACTGGAGCCAATTTGTAGCTGGTTTTAACAGCGGTGCAGTGGCAACCGTGCCAACCGGTAACTGGATTACTGCTTCAATCAAACAAGAGGCATCCCAATCTGGCAAGTGGGCAGTGGCCCCGCTTCCAAAACTTCCTGGGGTGGAAAATTCCGTTAATGCTTCCAACCTGGGCGGAAGCTCATGGTATGTTCTAAATGTACCAGGTAAAGAAAAGGCAGCCGAATTCTTGGCAAAAACTTTTGGTTCCAATGTTGATTTTTATCAAACATTAGTAAAAGAAATTGGCGCAATTGGCACTTACAAACCAGCTGCAGATGGTGAAGCCTATAAAGCGGCGGATGATTTCTTCGGCGGCCAAAAAGTGATTACTGATTTTGCAAACTGGACAGCTCAAATTCCTCAAGTAAACTACGGCTTGCACACTTATGCCATTGAGGACATCCTTGCAGTTTCCATGCAGGATTACTTAAAAGGGAAAGATCTTGACAAAGTGCTTGCAGACGCTCAAAAGCAAGCGGAAGAGCAAATTAAATAAAAAAATTCAATGAGAAATTTAGCCTCAGGAATTCGCTAGCTTCTCCTACTCGGTTTAATGGAGCAAACTGATGGGCGGGCAGGATTTCCGGGGCTTTTTCTTTAAGGCAAGGAGTTGAATAGCATGATACCCGCAAAAGCCGACAAGAGCGTTCAGCTAGTAAAATCAAACCGAAACCTTCGGGTGAAAAATACTTTGATTGGCTGGTCCTTTATTGCTCTTGCAACTGTAATGATTTGTTTATTTTATTTCTACCCGATGATTCAATCCCTCATCTTGTCCTTTAAATCAGGTACCGGGATTAATCTGAATTTTGTTGGTCTTGAAAATTATGTTCGTTTATTCAAGGATCCAGTGTTCCTTACCACCGTAAAAAATACCGTAATCTATCTCGTCATTCAAGTGCCGATTATGATTATTCTAGCCTTGTTTCTTTCGGTATTACTGAATAATAAAAAACTGAAACTAAAGGGTTTCTTTCGGACTGCAATCTTTTTACCATGTGTAACTTCACTTGTTGCTTACTCCGTCATTTTTAAATATTTATTTGGCCAAGATGGCATTATCAACATCATGCTCATGAAGCTTGCTCTTATTTCGGAACCGATTCAATGGCTGACTGACCCGTTTTGGGCTAAAATCACCATCATTATCGCGATTACCTGGCGCTGGACTGGATATAATATGATTTTCTTTTTATCAGGGTTGCAAAATATTGATGAATCGATTTATGAAGCAGCTAGAATTGATGGAGCCTCATCCATCCAGCAATTTTTCAAAATTACGATTCCAATGATGAAGCCCATTATCTTATTTACAACGATTACATCAACGATTGGAACGCTTCAATTGTTTGATGAAGTCATGAATATAACGAAGGGGGGACCGGGAAATGCGACGATGACGATTTCCCAATATATCTATAATCTTTCATTTAAATATACGCCTGACTTTGGCTATGCGGCGACTGTCTCTTATGCCATTGTAATTCTCATTATCTTTTTCTCTATTATTCAGTTCAAAGTAGCAGGTGATAAAAATGAATAATCTTAAACGTATATTCAGCTATGCCGTCCTTATCATCGCTTCGATTATTTCGATATTTCCATTTTTATGGATGATTGTCAGTTCAACCAATAAGTCTGTTGATGTCACGAAGGGGAGATTACTGCCTGGCAGCCATTTCATGCAAAACCTTCATAATTTAATGGACACGGCAGACCTTGGTACAGCCTTAATGAATTCAGCCAAGATTTCCATTACTACTACTGTTTTGGGGATGCTCATTGCCTCTTTAGCCGGCTATGGTTTTGAGATTTATAAAAGCAAGGCAAAGGATGTTGTGTTTAATATCCTGCTGCTTTCGATGATGATTCCGTTCGCTGCTTTAATGGTTCCGTTATTCCGAATGTTTGGTACGATTTCACAAACCGTTCCGATGATTGGAATTGATACGCTTACAGCTGTCGTATTGCCGACCGTTACAACGGCCTTTCTCATTTTCTTTTTTAGACAAAGCACAAAGATGTTTCCAAAGGAAATTCTCGAAGCAGGAAGGATTGATGGTTTAACGGAGATTGGGGTATTCTTCAGAATTTATATCCCAACGATGAAGACCTCTTATGCCGCAGCAGCCATCATTACCTTTATGGCAAGCTGGAATAGTTATTTATGGCCGCTTGTTATTTTGCAATCACCTGAAAAAATGACGGTTCCATTGCTGATATCTAATTTAGGGTCCAGTTACGCACCCGATTTTGGAATTATTATGACAGCGATTGTTATTGCAACCTTGCCGGCAGCACTCATTTTCTTCCTCATGCAAAAGCATTTTGTTGCAGGTATGATGGGTTCAGTAAAATAAATTATCCAGATAGAAGGGAAATCAAAGATGACAACAATTCCTACACTCAATTGGCTTTCAGACGTAAATGTGTTTGCGGTTAACCGCCTTCCGGCACACTCTGACCACAATTATTATGAGAATGTAGAAGAAGCAAGAAGTGCTGCACCGATGGCGATGCGCCATGACTTGAACGGCAATTGGAAATTTTATTATGCAGTCAATCCTGCAGCCCGGCCGGAGCCATTTTACATGCAGGACTTTGATTGTTCTGGCTGGAGCGATATTACGGTCCCAGGGCATATTCAGCTGCAAGGCTATGGAAAGCCACAATATGTGAATACGATGTATCCATGGGATGGTCATAACGAAATCCGTCCACCGGAAGTACCGATGGACGATAATCCGGTTGGAAGCTATGTAAAGATGTTTCATTTGCCAGATGCGATGAAAAATAAACCTGTATTTATTAGCTTTCAGGGTGTGGAATCAGCTTTTTATTTATGGTTGAACGGGAAGTTTGTGGGATACAGTGAAGATTCTTTCACTCCGGCAGAATTTGAACTGACACCGTTTTTAAAGGAAGGAGAGAATAAGCTTGCCCTTGAGGTGTATCAGCGCAGTACAGGCAGCTGGCTTGAGGACCAGGATTTCTGGCGTTTTTCAGGAATCTTTAGGGATGTTTACCTTTATACAGTTCCGGAGATTCATATTCAGGATCTCTTTGTCCGTACAGAGCTAGACAAGGCTTTTTCAAAAGGACAGTTGACTGCCGACCTGAAATTTTTATCGGCTCTTCCTGCAAAAATAATTGCTGAGTTGTACGATGCAAATGATAGTTTAGCAGCTTCTGTGGAAGGCTCTCTTGCAGGAGATAAAGGATCCTTTTCGATTCCGCTTGATACACCGAAGCTGTGGAGTGCGGAAAATCCTTTTTTATACAAACTATTGATTCATGTATTTAATGAGCAAGGTCAGTTGGTGGAGGTAATCCCGCAAAAAGTGGGCTTCCGAAGATTTGAGCTCGTAGATAAAATCATGCACCTTAATGGCAAACGGATTGTGTTCAAAGGTGTGAACCGCCATGAATTCAATTGCCGCCGCGGCAGGGCGGTAACGAAAGAAGATATGCTATGGGATATTAAAACGTTGAAACAGCAAAACATTAACGCTGTACGGACATCCCATTATCCAAATCAGAGTTACTGGTATGAGCTTTGTGATGAATACGGGATTTATGTCATTGATGAAATGAATTTGGAGACACATGGGTCATGGCAAAAGATGGGGGCTGTTGAACCATCCTGGAACATTCCGGGCAATAGACATGCGTGGCAAAACATTGTCATGGACCGGGCAGTATCGATGTTGGAGCGGGATAAAAACCATCCGTCGATTTTGATTTGGTCCTGTGGAAACGAATCATACGCTGGTGAAGTTATTCTTAATGTTTCCCGCTATTTCAAGTCGGTTGACCCGAGCCGTCTTGTTCATTACGAGGGAGTATTCCATAATCGTGACTACAATGAGACAAGTGAAATGGAAAGCCGAATGTATGCGAAGCCAGCGGATATTGAAAAATATCTTTCGGAAAATCCAGAAAAGCCTTATATCAGCTGCGAATATATGCACGCGATGGGAAATTCCCTCGGAGGAATGCATAAATACACTGATTTAGAGCGGATGTATCCGATGTACCAAGGTGGTTTTATCTGGGATTATATTGATCAGGCAATTATGAAAAAAGACCGATACGGCAAGGGATTTTTAGCTTATGGCGGCGATTTTGATGACCGCCCGACAGATTACGGGTTCTGTACGAACGGAATCGTCTACGCCAACCGCGAGCTTTCGCCAAAGATGCAGGAAGTGAAGTTTTTATATCAAAACGTGAAGCTTACTCCTGATCGAAATGGCGTGAAGATTACGAACGATCATCTGTTTGTTAATACATCAGATTTTGATCTGCAATATGTTCTTTTCCTTGAAGGGGAAGAAGTGGTTCGCAATCAGCTTCAGATTCATGTGTCTCCTTTTAGTGAGGGACGGGTTGAGTTTGACTGGCCTGAGGGTGTTTTAAGTGCTGCAGGAGAGTATTGTATTCATGTCTCTTTACGGTTGAAGGAAAAGCAACTTTGGGCGGATGCAGGTTATGAGATTGCCTTTGGACAATTTGTATTTGAGGTAGAAAATTCGGTGGAGAGTCCTTTACCTAAAGGAGATTTAAGGGTTGCACATGGAGATGTAAATATCGGTGTCCATGGCAAGGATTTCTCGGTGATATTCTCAAAACAGGCTGGGAGCTTGATCTCACTAAAATATGGAAGAAAGGAAATGATAGCCTATCCTCCAGCACCGTTGTTCTGGAGAGCAACAACAGATAATGACAGAGGCTTTTCACAGGATTACCATTCCGGAGTTTGGTATGCGGCAAGCTTGGCACGGAAATGTGTCGGATTCAAAGTGGAGGAAGCGGAAGGATTTGTTACGGTTTCCTTTACCTATAAATTTTCGGTTAGCGATGCAATCATGGTTAGAGTGTCGTACGCGGTCTATCCAGATGGCAGCCTCCGTGTAAAATCAAGCTACCGTGGAGCAGAAAATCTTCCGCAGGTGCCGATTTTCGCCTTGGCATTTAAAGTTCCGGCGGATTACGACCAATTAGAATGGTATGCCATGGGACCTGAAGAAAATTATGCTGACCGCAATAATGGGGCAAGGCTCGGAATCTTTAAAAATACAGTGACGGAAAATCTTTCCGGGTATGTGATGCCTCAGGAATCGGGGAACCGGACAGGAGTCCGCAGAGTGAGTCTAACCAATCTGGACGAACAGGGAATCAGGATTTCCTCTGTCGGCGAACCGCTCGAATGCAATTTTTCACCTTATACGGCATTTGAGCTTGAAAATGCGAAGCATCATTATGAGCTGCCAAATATCCATTACACTGTTGTCACAATAGCAGGGAAACAAATGGGTGTCGGCGGCGATGACAGCTGGGGTGCACCGGTGCATGATGAGTACTTAATCCGGGCTGATCAGGATATGGAATATGAGTTTCGGATTCAGAGAATCTAGAAAAAGTTGATTCGCAAATAAACCAGGCTTTTTCGCAAATAAAAATGGTTAATTCGCAAATAAAATAATATATTCGCAAATGAAACTAGAAAATTCGCAAATAAACTATTAAAAATAGCATCTTAAGGGGGGGGCAATAAAAACCCCCTTATTTTATATATCAAAGAATGCGGGGAAAAAGGTGAAGAGTATGCTAATCCATGTAAATCAAGAAACGAAGCAATTTCATTTAACAAATGGCCAAGTGAGCTATATTTTTCACGTAATGAAGAATGGGCACCTCGGACATCTTTATTATGGTAAGGCATTACGGGATCGATCCGATTTTTCACATTTGCAAACCTATGATGTTCCAACCGCTGCCAGCTGTCATCCTTATGCAGATGATCCCGCCTTTAGCTTAGAAACATTGCGGCAGGAATACCCAGCATACGGTAATTCTGATTTTCGCGAACCCGCAATCAGTGTGAGTACACAAAATGAGGTGCATATTCCGAACTTTATCTATCAATCTTTTAAAATGCTCGAAGGGAAGCCGCGGCTAGAGGGCATGCCGGCAACATACGTGGAACATGGACAGGATGCCAGTACAATTCAAATTATTTTAAAGGATGAAAACCTTCAAGCAGAACTAACGTTAAATTATACGATTTTTCGAGACCTTCCAGTGATTACAAGAAGTGCTCAGTTGCTGAATGCCGGGCCAGCGAAATTAGACATTGACCGAATGATGGGAGCATCGATTGATTTTCCCGATAAGGATTTTATGTTTGTCCATTTAGCGGGGACCTGGTCACGGGAACGCCATGTCAAGGAGCGAAAACTTGAAGCAGGAATTCAGTCCATATCCAGTCTGCGCGGTGCAAGTTCCCATCATCATAATCCATTTTTAGCCTTAAAAAGGCCCAATACGACAGAGCTTTTCGGCGAAGTTTATGGCTTTAACTTTGTCTACAGCAGTAACTTTATCATGCAGGCAGAAGTCGATCATTATGATGTAACAAGAGTAATGGCCGGAAATCATCCGTTTGGTTTCAAGTGGGGCTTAAATCCTGGGAAATCATTCCAAACCCCCGAAGTAGTGATGATTTATTCCGATCAAGGCTTAAACGGAATGAGTCAGGCTTTTCACACACTTTACCGGGATCATTTAATTCCAGCTAAGTGGAAGAAAGAAGAACGCCCTATCTTGATTAATAACTGGGAAGCCACCTATTTTGATTTTAATGAGGAAAAGCTCGTAAATATTGCGAAATCAGCGGATGAGTTAGGGATTGAATTGTTTGTCCTCGATGACGGCTGGTTTGGAAAAAGAAATGATGATACGACTTCGCTGGGTGATTGGAATGTTGATTGCAACAAGCTTCCGAATGGCCTGGAAAGCTTGGCTGCAAAAATAAATGAACTGGGAATGAAGTTTGGGCTTTGGTTTGAACCGGAAATGATCAGTCCTGACAGTGATTTATATCGGAAGCATCCCGATTGGGCGGTAGGTTTGCAGCATCTTCCTAAAACCCTTGGGCGGAACCAGCTTGTGCTCGATTTTTCAAGACCGGAAATTGTTGAGTACCTCTATGAAAAAATGTCCGATATCATAAGAAGGACAAAGCTTTCTTATATCAAATGGGATATGAATCGGAATATTACCGAGGCATATTCGCAAAAATTAGCTTCGAATCAGCAAGGGGAGTTTTTCCACCGTTATATCCTTGGGGTATATCATTTATACGAGCGGTTAACAAAGGAGTTCCCGGAAGTGCTGTTTGAATCGTGTGCCGGCGGCGGAGGACGATTTGATCCTGGGATGTTGTTTTATGCGCCGCAAGCTTGGACGAGTGATGATACGGATGCGATTGAAAGGCTGAAGATTCAATATGGGACATCGTTTGCCTATCCAATTTACAGCATGGGTTCCCACGTTTCGGCTGTTCCGAATCACCAAACATTACGGTCAACACCTTTATCTACCCGGGCTAATACAGCTTATTTTGGAACCTTCGGGTATGAACTAAATCCATTATCGTTAACGGATGATGAGCGGGAGGAAATTAAGGAGCAGGTGGCATTTTTTAAAAAACACCGCAGGTTGGTGCGCGATGGCCATTTTTATCGCTTGTTGAATCCTTTTGAGGGGAATGAGACTGCGTGGATGATTGTCAGTGAGGATCAATCAGAGGCTTTGGTAGGTTGGTATAAGGTGTTAGCAACTCCGAATTCTCCGAAACAGCAAACTGTAAAACTAGCAGGGTTGGATTCATCTAAAGAGTATCGTGTTTTTGAACATAATCGAGCTTTTTATGGCGACGAACTTATGCAAGTGGGACTGCCACTTCCGACAGAATTTAATGGCGTTAACCGGGACTCAGCGGAACGCTATGGTGACTATCAATCACAGGTTTTCTATTTGAAAGCTGATTGATTGGAGACAATTTAGGAGAGAATTGAGTCAAATTTGTCGCCAATAGCCGTGATAGGCGCCAAAATCAGGTTGAACGGGAGCCAAAGTGTCGCCAATAAGCCGGATAGGCGACAAAAACGGGGAGAACCGGAGTAAAGTGTCGCCAATAAGCCGGATAAGTGCCAAAATCAGGTTGAACGGGAGCCAAAGTGTCGCCAATAAGCCGGATAGGCGACAAAATCGGTGTGAATCGGAGTTAAAGTGTCGCCAATAAGCCGGATAGGCGCCAAAATCAGGTTGAACGGGAGCCAAAGTGTCGCCAATAAGCCGGATAGGCGTCAAAATCAGGTTGAACGGGAGCCAAAGTGTCGCCAATAAGCCGGATAAGTGCCAAAATCAGGTTGAACGGGAGCCGAAGTGTCGCCAATATGCCGGTTAGGCGACAAAATCGGTGTGAATCGGAGTTAAAGTGTCGCCAATAAGCCGGATAGGCGTCAAAATCAGATTGAACCGGAGCCAAAGTGTCGCCAATAAGCCGGATAGGCGCCAAAAACGGGGAGAACCGGAGTAAAGTGTCGCCAATAAGCCATATAAGCGCCAAAATCAGGTTGAACGGGAGCCAAAGTGTCGCCAATAAGCCATATAAGCGCCAAAATCAGGTTGAACGGGAGCTAAAATGTCGCCAATCAAACCTACAATACCTTTTAAAAAAGAACGGGCCCACCCCGCTCTTTTTTTATTAAATTTAAGTAAAAATTTTAGTAAAAACATTGCGCATTTTTTACTAAAAACAGTAAAATAAAACTAAAGAAAGATTCCTAAATAAGGAGGCTACCAAAATGAACGTTACGACACTAATAACAACATTCATAGATTTATTTCAAACCGAACCGGAGAAAGCATTTTTTGCCCCGGGCAGAATCAATTTAATTGGCGAACACACCGACTATAACGGCGGCCATGTATTTCCCTGCGCGATTACCTATGGAACCTATGCTGTTGCAAAAAAACGAGCTGATCGGCTGGTCCGGTTGTATTCAGCAAACTTCCCTGAAAAAGGGATCATCGAATTTGACTTAAGCCACCTCGACTACGCCACAGAAGATAACTGGGCCAATTATCCAAAAGGGATGATTCGCTATATCATCGAAACGGGATACCAAATTTCCGCCGGCTTTGATTGTGTCATCCAAGGAAATATTCCAAATGGTGCCGGACTTTCTTCCTCTGCATCCATTGAACTGTTAACCGGGGTTCTTGTGAACGGACTTTATCAATTAGAGATTCCAAACATTGAGCTGATTAAACTCGGAAAACAAGTCGAAAATCAATTCATTGGCGTGAACAGTGGAATTATGGACCAATTTGCCATCGGAATGGGTAAAAAAGATGCCGGGATTTTACTAGACTGCCAGACACTAAGCTATGAATACGCACCCATCAAACTAGAAAACTACAAAATCTTGATCATGAACACCAACAAGCGCCGTGAGCTGGCTGATTCAAAATACAATGAGCGACGGAGAGAATGTGAAGAGGCCTTGGCACAGCTGCAGCAAAAATTGCCAATCGAATCTCTTGGACAGCTTTCAGAAGAGGAATTTGAAACCAATAAAGCCCTTATCACCAACGAAACTGTCCGTAAACGCGCGAAACATGCTGTCTATGAAAATGTGAGAACCATAAAGGCACTTCAAGAATTAAAGGCTGGAAACTTGGAGGCGTTCGGTCAATTAATGAACCAATCCCATCTGTCACTGCAGGACGATTACGAGGTTACTGGAAAAGAACTTGATAGCTTAGTAGAAGCCGCTTGGAAACAGCCGGGAGTCCTTGGGTCACGAATGACGGGAGCTGGTTTTGGGGGATGTGCGATTGCGATTGTCGCAAATGAGGAAGTAGAGAACTTTATTGCCAATGTCGGATCAGCCTATCGCGAAAAAATTGGCTATGTTGCTGATTTCTACGTTGCAAGCATTGGCGATGGAGCAAAAGAATTAGAAATGGAGGCAGTAAGATGAGCATACTCGTTTTAGGCGGGGCCGGCTATATTGGATCACATGCTGTTTATCAATTAATCGACCAAAATTATGAAGTATCAGTCATTGATAATTTACAAACGGGACACCGGGATGCAGTTCATCCAAAGGCAAATTTTTACGAAGGCGATATCCGCGACCGAGCGTTCATAAGGTCCGTTTTTGAAAAAGAAAACATTGAGGGCATCCTCCATTTTGCTGCTAACTCCCTTGTCGGCGAGTCAATGACGGAACCGTTAAAATACTTTGATAACAATGTGTACGGTACACAAATCGTGCTAGAAATGATGAAGGAATTCGGAGTAAAACACATCGTCTTTTCTTCAACTGCAGCGGTTTACGGCGAACAGAAAGTGATACCGATTACAGAATCGGCAGTCACGATTCCAAGCAATACGTATGGCGAAACAAAACTGACGATGGAAAAAATGATGTCTTGGTGTGAAAAAGCCTTTGATCTTAAATTTGTGTCACTCCGCTATTTTAACGTGGCCGGGGCTAGGGAAGACGGGCAAATTGGTGAAGACCATAATCCGGAAACACATCTCATCCCGGTTGTTTTGGAAGCAGCACTCGGAAAAAGACCTGTGGTTACCGTATTCGGTGAAGATTATGACACGAAAGACGGCACTTGCGTCCGCGATTATATTCATGTCGAGGACTTAATTGCTGCACACTTGCTAGCCCTCAAATATTTGCAAGATGGCGGGGAGAGCAATGTGTTCAATCTTGGCAGCAGCCAAGGATATTCAGTAAAAGAAATAATTGAAACGGCAAAAGAGGTAACGGGTATTGACCTTCCAGTTGTTATGGGCGAACGCCGTTCCGGGGATCCAAGCACACTCATTGCTTCCTCTGAAAAAGCCAAACAGGTGCTGGGGTGGAACCCATCGAAAACATCCATCCGTAAAATCATAAGGGATGCATGGAACTGGCATCAGCATCACCCAAATGGTTATGAAAAATAGAGGTGAAAATAATGATTGAGCAGGTCATCCAGCAATTACTGGACCAAGCGTTTGCTGTCCAATTAATCGAACAGGAGGATGAAATCTATGCCAGAAATCAAATCTTGTCACTGCTGAAATTAACAGAATTTAAAGAACTTAAACCAATCACGGAATCCAGCCAATCCATACCCGACTTGCTTGACCAACTTGTTGATTATGCATGTACTCATGGAATCCTTGAGGACCTTTTTGATGAAAAAGAAATTTTTGCAAGTAAGGTAATGAACTGTTTAATGGCACGCCCGTCGACGGTAAATCAGTTATTTTATGAAAAATATCAACAAAACCCTCAAATAGCAACCCAGTATTTTTATGATTTAAGCAAAAACAGCAACTATATTCAAATGAAACGGATCTCAAAAAATATTGAGTACAAAGCGGCAACCGAATATGGCGAATTAGATATTACAATCAATTTATCAAAGCCGGAAAAAGATCCAAAAAGTATTGCATTAGAGCGGTCCGCAAAAAAGAATGATTATCCGAAATGTCTGCTTTGTATTGAGAATGAGGGGTATGCAGGGAGAATTGGCCATCCCGCCCGCTCCAACCACCGGATGGTCCGCGTGAATCTGTTAGAGCAAAACTGGTACTTACAGTACTCGCCATATGTGTACTACAACGAGCATTGCATTGTCTTATCAGAAAAACATATCGATATGAAAATAAGTCCGGAATCCTTCCTGCGCATCTTAACATTTGTAGAACAATTCCCGCATTATTTTCTTGGCTCGAATGCAGACCTGCCGATTGTCGGCGGTTCAATTTTATCCCATGACCATTACCAGGGCGGCAACTATGAGTTTGCGATGGCAAAGGCAGAGCCTGATTGGACTTTTAACATGGGTGGTTTTCCTGATGTTCAAGGGGGAGTAGTGAAATGGCCGATGTCGGTCATCCGCCTGCGTTCGGAACAAAAAGCGGCCCTTGTGGAAGCTGCATCACATATCTTAACAAAATGGAAAAACTATAGTGATGCTTCGCTTGGGATCCTAGCGGCCGCCGACGGAACACCGCATAATACGATAACTCCGATTGCTCGTAAAAAGGAGAACTTTTTCGAATTGGATTTGGTTCTTCGCAATAACCGCACAAGTGAGGAGCATCCGCTGGGAATCTTCCACCCGCACCAGGATGTCCACCATATTAAAAAGGAGAATATTGGCTTGATCGAAGTAATGGGACTAGCGGTTTTACCGGCACGGTTAAAGGAAGAGCTCGAAGAGGTTGAAAAGTTCATCAAAGGCAATTCAGCTGTAGTGGCGGATTACCACTTAGAGTGGGCTGAGCAGTTAAAAACACTCTTTTCCAGCGAAATGGATGCTGGATTATTTGTAAAAGAAGAGGTGGGAAAGAAGTTTTTACGGGTGCTTGAGGACGCCGGTGTATTCAAACGGAATGAAGCGGGAGCGGCCGGGTTCAAACGCTTTATTAAGTCATTAACATAGTAGGAGCATTAATGGATGAAGATAACAGAGCAAGTATTTGGCGAATATAATGGGCGGCAGGTAATCGAGTATGCATTGGTTAACGATTCAGGGATGCATGTATCGTGCTTGAATTACGGTTGTGTGATTACGAAAATCATGGTTCCTGACCGCGGCGGAATGATGGAAAATGTTGTGCTCGGGTTCGATAATTTTAACGATTACCTGGAGTGGTCACCGTATTTTGGTGCGGTTGTCGGCAGGGTGGCAGGCCGAATCAAGGATGCCCGCTTTGAGTTGGATGGGAAAGAATATCTGCTTACAAAAAACGAGGGTGCCAACCATCTTCACGGTGGTCAAAAAGGCTTTTCCTCATGTTTTTGGCAGGCTGAAAAAATAGAAAATGAACAGGCTGCCGGAGTGAAGTTTTCTTATCAAAGTCCTGATGGTGGAGAGGGCTATCCAGGTCATTTAAATACGGCTGTCACGTATCTTTTAACCAATGAAAATGAATTAGAGATCACGTTTGAAGCAACAACCGACCAAACAACGATTGTCAATTTAACAAATCATACCTATTTTAATTTGAGCGGTAATTTGAAGCAGGATATTACCGACCATATCCTGCAGCTGGAAGGTGATCGGATTTTAGAATTAGGGTCTGACTTAATTCCAACAGGTTATATGATTGAGACAGCAGGAACTCCGTTTGATTTTAGTAAAGGCAGAAGGTTAAGGGATGGTATTTATTCAACGTATGCGCAAAATGTTTTAGTTGGAAATGGTTATGATCACCCGCTGATTTTTTCAAAACAGGGAGAAAACTCGATTCTGTTAAGTGATGAGGAAAGTGGACGCAGGCTGGAAGTGACGACGAATCAGCCATGTGTTGTCCTTTATACAGGCAACTTTTTAGAAGGTCCTTATTCGATTTCAGGTGTTCCGGCCCGGGATTATTTAGGTGTTTGCCTGGAAACACAAGGTTTTCCTGATGCCATTCACCACCCGGAGTTTCCAACTATCATTTTGAATCCTGAAGAGGTATACTTTGGGAAAACAACGTATCGGTTCTTTGTTAATCATTAAGGAGTTTTAAATATGGCTACGATTAAGGATATTGCTCAATTAGCCGGGGTATCGATTGCGACCGTTTCCCGTGTCTTGAATTATGATACCACCCTATCTGTCGGTGACGATACGAAAAAAAGAATTTTTGAAGCAGCCGAAGAACTTTCCTATAAAAAAATGCCTGCCCGAAAGCAGGAATCCGGAAAAATTGCTCTTCTTCAATGGTATACGGAAAAAGAAGAGCTGGAAGATTTGTATTATATGTCGATTCGATTAGGCGTAGAAAATCGCTGCAGGCACCATGGTATTCAAATGGCAGGATATTTTCAGGACAATATCGAGGATTTGAAGCAGGATGATGTGAGCGGGCTGATTGCGATCGGAAAGTTTAGTAGTAAACAGGTAAAAAGCTTAAGTTCAGTTACGAAAAATATAGTTTTTGTCGATTACTCCCCAGATGAGGAGCAGTTGGATTCCATTGTGATTGACTTTGAAAAGTCAACAAAAAAGGTACTCGACCATTTGATGAAAAAGGGCCATAAAAAAATTGGATATATCGGCGGCAGAGAGGTTTTTAAAGACAAAACCTCGATGATTGAGGACCCTCGGGAATCCACCTTTAAGCGCTACTTAGCTGAAAAAGGTCTTCTAAATGAAGCCTATATGTATAACGGCAGCTTTTCGGTTCAGGATGGACATTCCTTGATGAAAAAAGCAATTCATGAACATGGGGAACAATTGCCGACAGCCTTTTTTGCAGCGAATGATTCGATTGCAGTCGGTGCGCTTCGGGCGCTGTTGGAGGAAGGTATTCCGGTGCCAGACCGGGTGAATATTATCGGCGTGAACGATATCAGTTTGGCAAAATATGTTTTTCCATCCTTGAGCACAGTCAAGGTTTATACCGAACTCATGGGGGAAACGGCCGTTGATACGCTGTTGGAAAGAATGGAAGGCAGAAAAATTGCGAAAAAAATCATGATTGCTACAAAGCTGATTCTTCGGAATAGCAGCTTCTAGAAAAAACCGCCTGGAACTATTGTATCAGTTCAGTTCCAGGCGTTTTTTTTATCAAATTTTATTTTATCATGGGGTTGTTAAGGAATTCCTGCAATAATAGGTTTATTAATGGGAAAATTTCCTTCCAGGGTGGCTGGAAAGACACAATAAGATTAGAAACCGAAAAAGTGTCTTTCCAAAGTGGGTGGAGAGAAAAAAAACTCCTTGAAATAAATTTCAAGGAGTTCCCCATTTAACTCTGTTTTTTCGTTTATAAGAATAAAAAATAAACACGGCAAGAATGAATAAGAGAATCGCATAGATGCTATATCTTGACACGTAGGTGGAAACTGCTGTCCAGTTTTCCCCCAACACTTTTCCCAATGTGATAAACGTAAAACACCATATTAGTCCACCGGAATAGGCAAAAAGGGAAAATTTTTTATAGGTATAGCCATTTATCCCGGCAAGATAGGCAGTAATATGACGGATGCCTGGTATAAAAAAGCCGATAAACAAAAGAAAAGGGCCCATTTTCGTAAATAATTTTTTTGTCCGACTTACTCGTTCCTCTGTTAAATGCAGCTTTGGGCCGTACTTTTTTAAAAATGGCATCCCCAATTTGATTCCTATGAAATAACTTAAGGAAATCCCCCCGCAAGCACCAATTGCTGCACAAAGGAGAGAAGGAATATAGGCCATATTGCCTTGAAAAACGTTATATCCGACATATGTAAGAAGAACTTCATCTGGAATCGGCAGTCCTACAATCCCGCCAATCAAGGCGATGATGATTCCCGTATAACCGAAATGAGCAATCAAATAACTTAAATGATGCATGTTTTAACACTTCCAATTTGTTTATTAAAGACTATTTTCGCATAGATTGTTGTTTTTCGTATAAGT
>NZ_MLYR01000170.1 GCF_001866655.1 Bacillus sp. MUM 116
ATAACTAAATGCTTCGTGGCATCTTTTCGTAAGAATATTTGCGAAAATCGCCTAGAAACTTAAGTATTTGACCTTTATTAAGGTCCAAAAGCAACAAAGTTTACGAAAAGAGCCTTTGTAAAAAACAAGAAATGAATTCAGACTTTTCCAAATAGATTGTACATATCAAACAAAAATAGGTAAAATAAATAGAGTATTTTTGTTTCTTTTTAATGAAACAGCAGGTATTGGCTTCTAGAAAGGGAAACGAAAGGAGTATGAGATATGAAAATCCTCGAACACATTGCACAAGATATTGTAGAAAAGACAAGCGAAATCCTGCAATATCCCATCAGTATCACCGACAAAGAGGGAATGATTATCGGTTCAACAGATAAAAATCGAATCGGCCTCTTTCACCAACCTTCGCTTGAAGTGATTAGGAAAAATACATTGGTGAATTGTAAAAATGAAATCGAGAAAAGAATTCTTCCCGGAGTCTCCACTCCATTAAAGTTTAATAATAAGGTAATCGGTGTGCTTGGAATTGTCGGCGACCCAGAGGAGGTAAAAAAATATGTGCAACTTGTTAAAAATCAAGTGGAAATGATGTGCCAGGAAGCCTTTCGAAAGGAAATGGTAGATCTTAAGGAAAAAATGGTAGAAATGTTTGTCCATCAACTCATTCATTATCGAGAATCCATGAATGAAATTAATGAACAAATTCTTCAATCGGCAAAATTGCTTGAATTTGATTTACATACCAACCGGGTCTGTCTGTTAATTGATATCCAAAACTTTTCCAAAAAAATTTCTGCCCAAAAAGAAGCAAATGATTTTTATGATAGCTTTCCGATGCAATATTTTCAAAAAGAGCTATTAAGTTTTTTTCAATTAATTTTTCAGGATAATAATGATGATATGATTTCTTTTCTTAGTCTCGAGCGCTTGATTGTCATCAAGGCACTCCCCTATTCGCGTTCCTTTTCGACATTGGTGGAAAGCTTGCCAAATAAACTGGAGAAGATTAATACTTTTCTGGAGAAAAAACACCGTGTCTCAGCTTGCATTTCAATAGGAAATATAAGCAGCAGCCTAAGTGGCATCGCTGAATCCTACAATAATGCCGTAAATGCCATGACCATTGGAAAACAATTTAATCTAGATTCAGGGATACACATCTATAATGAGCAGGAAATGTTATGGAGACTTCTTCCGAAAGAGATTACTACTGATTACAAAGAGAAACTGATAAACTTCATTTCCCCACTGATTAAACACGATAATTATGAGATCTTGTCTTCTACCTTTATTGGCTTTTGTCAATATAATATGAATTTGAGTGAGGCATCTAGAAATCTATTTATCCATCGCAACACGATTATTTACCGTCTTGAAAAAATATGTGAAATCACTTCTTTGAATACAAGCAGCTTTGAGCATTGTATGCTCCTTTATACGGCGATTCAATGCTATGAGGAATCAAAAATGGAACCTGTACACTAAGCAGGTTCTTTTTACTTTTTTTACTGTGTTAAACTTGGCTGTTGATTTACACTCCTGTCGCTTCACTTTTCGTTACAAAAGAATTTGATGAAATTTATAAAAACCAGACAATTACCTGATGCTTTTTGTCCGAAAATCTACTTTAGGTGTCCTTTCTGCTCCTGTTTCTGCCATAACGGTCATCTAGAACCTCTTTAGGTGACCTCCCCTTTCATTTTTCTGTCTCAACGGTCATCCAAATCATCTTTAGGTGACCTCCCCCTCTTATTTTTCTGT
>NZ_MLYR01000171.1 GCF_001866655.1 Bacillus sp. MUM 116
TATTTATATTAATACATAAAAATTCGAACATCAACCTTCCTATTAACAAAAAGAATTTTCAAAAAATTATTATACAAATAAAAATAAAAGCAGGTACTTGAACAGCATAAAGTACCTAACTGAATATCGTTAATTTTTTTTGAAGGTAGTTTTTTCTTTCTTTTATATAAGTGGTTATGACTTCCAACTCTTGATCAAACTGATTTATTTGTTGTTTTTTATAAGGGTCCTGCAAGACAGAGGGGCGAATCGATTGAAGAAGCTGTTCAGCAACTGGAATCATGTATTCGACGGTAAATTTATGGTTCATGATATCCTCGAGCAGCTTTCGATATTGCTTGCGAAAGCTGTTTTCATTTAGGATTCGGGCCGTTAATGTGTTAAATCCATCGATTGGGACATAATCAGCTTCCATTCTCTTCCCATTCACATCCCTTCCCCAGGTCGCATCATAATCCCAAGGGATGACCTCGAACTCCCCAGTGGCTCCATTGCGATAGAGTGCGTAATTATGAACAAAACCGTCGTAGTTTGATGTAAATATCACTCCTGCAACCCAGCGTAGATATTTTTCTACATTCAAATATTTTGGGATTTCCTTTTCAAATTCTACTTTCGTCAAGGTATTAATTTTATAAATGAATTCCTGCAAATGGTGCTCATCTTGGGCCGTTCCCCATTTCCGTTCATAGCCTAACATCAACGATTTTTTCGTTTCTTTATCCAAATCACTCATTAGCGAAAAATTTGCATCTCCATCGACAGCATAAAAAATGGCACCAGTTGAGTGACCTCTTCGATTAATAAAATTTTCATCAACCGACTCGATTTCCAAATAAACGCCTTCTACCTTCCCGTTTATTGTCAATAATACATGGCGGGACTGAGGGGCAAGGCAGCCGATTTCTTTAAAGAAATCAAATGATAATTTATTTCGGACGAAGGAAGGGTCTTTAAACTCCGCGTTAAGGTGGACCACAGAGGATCCTTTATATTTCTTTGGTTTGTAGAATACAATTTGATAGGATTTTTTTGCAAAATCACGAATATGGGATCCGCGGTAGCTAAGATCAATTTCGAGTTTCTCCCCTTCAATAGCAAGCCTTGCCGGGACGGGGTCGTCTATCCAGATATCTCTTTTTAGTTCCCGCAGGTCGCTTGGGTTAATGAAGATTTTGTATTGAGGTAAATTTGTAGTCTCGTCCATGATGTTCCCTCCTATTTTATTGGTATTCATTTAAAATTTTTAGGTCACCAGCGGACAACAATTTACGGGCGATTGGGCGATTGCCCCAAACAAAAATAAGCCAATTTACGTAGATTGATAAAAGAAGAGAGAGGTTATGTCATTTTCGTTTTCAATCCCTCTTTCGTGAAATAAGGAGGTGCAATTATGAACGATTTTTCATCAGAAGAGATTCAGAGAGCTGCAGAGGAAGTACAACGAGGCGGATTTGGTGATTTTATGTTCAGAGATCCAGGATTTGGCCGTACTTCACGCAAGGCTACTTCAAGACGCAATACTTCTAGAAAGCGTACAACAACAAGGAAAAAAACTTCACGTAAACAAACCTCTAGAAAAGTCACTTCTAGAAAACCTACAACCAGACACCGCAATCATTGCGCAAATCGCTCCAACTGGCACACCACCGTTCGGGGCAACCAAGAAATCAGTACCTGCTGGGACGACGGCAACATGTGGGAAATCAGAATCCGCAATCGGTGACAAATAACGGTGACAGGCACCGTTCGTGGACTTTTTGGTTATTTTGTTCTCCTCAGGTGGACACTTTAAATATAAAACAGGCACCTTCTTTTAGACGGAAGGTGCCTGTTATTGGATAGGGTTATTTTTCTTCTGGGATTCCGCAGCTGCCATCTGTGCAGGTTGCGTCGGCCGCGCTCTCAGTTGAAAGATCTTTTAGTACTACAGGCGCTGCTGTTTCTTCTTGCCAAACTTGCTGAAGTGCACCTAAGAAGGTTTCTGTTGGCTGCGCTCCAGAAATAGCGTATTTTTGATTAATGACAAAATACGGAACACCGCTGATGCCGTATTGCTGGGCTATCGCTTCATCAATGCGGACATCATTGGCAAAAGCTGTTTGGTCTTGAAGAGCAGTCAATGCTTGTTGACGGTCTAACCCGGCAGATGCTGTAATATCTGCCAATGTTTCATAATCACCGATATTCTTTCCTTCTGTAAAGTAGGCTTGAAGCAGCTTTTCCGTTACCTCAGCTTCTTTTCCATGTTCTTTGGCAAATTTAGCTAAGCGATGGGCATCAAATGTATTCGTCGGCTTCATTGTATCAAAGTGATACGTTAATCCCACTCCTGCAGCCTGTTGGCCCACCCCTTGGTTCGCTTGTTTTGCCTGTTCGATACTCATGCCATATTTGGAAGCGAGTACTTCGTGAATGGATTTATCAATGTTTTTTGGTGAGTTTGGATCAAGCTCAAAGCTTTTAAATTCAACCTCGACCTCGTCTTGATTCGGGAATTGGGACAAAGCCTCTTCTAATCTACGCTTACCTATATAACAAAATGGACAAACAAAATCTGACCATACTTCAATCTTCATGTTTACACCTCGTTTTCTGGGTTAGTGATAGTGTAACATAAGGAGCAGAAAAGCCAATGTGAGTTGCTCATTCTGTTAAAAAGATCATTTAATCAAAAATCTTCCCCGGATTCATTATTTTTTTTGGATCTAGCACCAATTTAATCTGCTTCATCACATCCAAAGATTCTCCATGTTCCTGGCGCTGATATTTAGTCTTACCAACCCCTACCCCATGCTCGCCAGTACAAGAGCCGCCACGGCTGAGAGCATAATTCACCAAATGTGCATTCAATTCCGCCGCTTTTTTCATTTCCCCTGGATCATTCACATCAATCATAACAATCGAATGATAGTTTCCGTCCCCCACATGTCCCAATAATGCGCCATCCAGGCCAATCCGGTCAATTGCTGCGCGGGCATCATGAATAGCACCACCCAACTCGGACATCGGAACACACACATCGGTAACCATCATTTTTTTTCCAGGAGATTTATGTACGAAGGCATAGGCTAAATTATGACGGACCTCCCAAAGCTGTGCACGTGCCTTTGAATCGGTCTCAAACAAGAACTCATCACAGCCATGGTCCTTAGCAATTTTTTCAGCAAAATCGGCATCATATTCTAAACCTGCTTCATTACCATGAAATTCCATAAAAAGTGTCGGTTTAACAGGATAATCTGTGTGATTATATAGATTGACCTGCTGGATGGAACGGGCATCTACTAATTCAATCCGTGCCATTTGAATCCCCGCAGCCATAATGTCTGCTACTGTTGCCACCGCATCATCCACACTTGGGAAAACAGCCCGCGCTGCACTGATCACTTCTGGAATCCCGTAAACACGCAATGTTAATTCGGTAAATGCCCCCAATGTTCCTTCAGAGCCGACAAACAATCCGGTAATATGATAGCCCGAAGACGATTTCGCGGTCATGCTACCGGTGTGAATGATGCGGCCGTCTGGCAGGACCACTTCCAAATCACGGACTTGGTCCCGCATGATCCCATAACGCACCGAGGTCGTTCCGCTCGCATTTGTCGCCGCCATTCCGCCAATCGTTGCATCCGCACCGGGATCAACTGGAAAAAACAACCCATATTTCTTTAACTCTTTGTTTAATTGTGTCCGTGTTACTCCAGGCTGTACACGCACAAGAAAATCATTTGGCCGGACCTCTAAAACCCGATTCATTAACTGAAAATCAAGGGAAATCCCTCCTTGATATGGAATCACATGCCCCTCTAAACTTGACCCAAAGCCAAATGGTGTAACCGGTATTTCATGTTCATTTGCAAACTTTAAGACCGCACTGACTTCTTCTTTACTATTTGGAAAAACAACCACATCCGGCAAATGCGGCGTGTGATAGGATTCATCTTTGCTATGCTGCTCCAAAACCGTTGGATTTACCGTAACCTGATCCTCAGGAAGAATGTTTCTTAACTCATTTAACAGTTCCATTTTCAGCTTATCTCCTCTCGAATATTCAGAAAAGTAATACTAATATAACAATTATAAAACACCAAATAAATTTTTTAAACTTTGAAGGTTAATAGAACACTAAAAAGGTGCCAGACAAAGGCACCTTCTTCAAAAACTATTTTTTCCCATGCTCAAATTCATCTTCCAGTCTTCTAATTTCATCCACTGATTTTTCCAGCGCCGCCTGTGGACCTTTGAAATGCTTCTTATAGTATGCAAGATCCATAATGACCAATAGCACGAACATTCCAATCAGGGCATAGGCCGCCATTTGGTTTGGCGGTATAACCATAATAATACAAATGAAAACAATCCAGATTAAGCTGATGACGTTTACGGGTTTGCTCCATTTTCCCAGCGCCCAAGGACCGTAATGCTTTGGTAAAAATACCCCCTTCGCTTCGGCTATAAGTTTAAGATAAATAGGGATTCCGTAAGCCACATACAAGCCGACAACACTTACCGCGGTTAAGAAGGCAATCGTTGAATAGCCTGCATTCGGATTAACAAGTTTCGTAATGTAATCAATCAAGGCTAGGATGAAGGAAAGAATGACAGCAAGCCATATGGCTTTTGCCGGCGTCCGGAATTTCCTGCTGATTTCTGCCCAATGGCGGCTGAGCGGCATCCCATTGTCCCGTGAAAATGCATACATCATCCTTGAAAACGATGTAATCGAAGAAAGACCACAGAAGAACATGGCAAAGGTTACAAGCCATAAGACGATGTTTCCAAAGGTTCCGCCAAGTGCCTTACTAATGACAAAAATAAACGCGTTATCCGAGTTCACCGCACCATTCGCATCATGAATCGAAAGCGTCACAAATGCCAGCATAATAAAGCCAAAAACAAACGAGAAGGCAACAGAGTTAAAAATTCCCCATGGGGCTCTCACCCTTGGATGTACGGTTTCTTCAATCGTATGGGCCGAGGCATCATACCCTGTAAAAGTCCATTGTGCCTGCAATAAACCGATTAAAAAGGCCAGGAAATATGGTTTATTGGAAAATGTCTGACCGACATGGAACAGATAATCAATCGGCTGCAGGCTATGCTTGGTGAAAAACGCTAAACTGACCACTAAAATAGCAACAACTGCCATGTGGTACCAGGCCGAGAAATCATTTAATTTTGCGACGATTTTGATACCAATATGATTGAGGATTCCATGTAATAGAAGGACGATGCCAAAGACGATTAAGGTGGTGGTATCAGTAGATTGATAGTTGAAGATTCCTGCTAAAAGTGGGTCCGCGAATAGGGCAACGGAGTAATCGATTCCGGCGACGATGCCAATTTGACCAATTAAGTTTATCCAAGCGGTGTACCAGCCGATTCGGGTCCCTTTTAAAGCTGCGGCCCAGTGATAAAGCGCTCCGGCTGTTGGGATGGCTGACGCCAATTCAGATAGTGAGGCAGCAACCAGCATGACAAAGAAGGCAACGATTGTCCAGCCAAAGCCCATCATTCCAGGACCACCATAGGTTAATCCGTGACCGTATAAGGAAACAGCGCCTGTTAAAATCGAAATAATGGAAAATGAGATCGCAAAGTTTGAAAAGCCGCCCATGTCGCGGAGGAGCTCTTGGGCATACCCGTAACGATTGAGGTGCTTTTTATCCTCGAGCAATTGTTGATCCCTGCTCTTCATTCTATTTTCCCCTCTCTTGGTTATTTTTCTGGTTCATTCCCAACGAAAATTTCATGTTCTTCATCGTTAAAAGACCTAACATTCCTGTTTGCCTTCATTCCAATGGCTGTACCGACCACAAGCGTAAATACAATCATCGCAATACCGACTACAACCCCCATTCGCTTCCCTCCTTTCGGTTTAAATATAAAGACCTAAATTGGTCAAGTTATCACTATACTATTCTATTAAATCATTAAATATACATTGTGAAATTTTCACATGGTGCCTGTCATCCTTTATCTCTGTTTCACAAAAAGGTTAGGTTTGCTTTTTCCATAACACAAACAAGGAAACCATACTTAAAAAGTACACTGTAATCGCACCAAACACGTAAAGGATCATTAGAGTATTTGCAAAATATCTTCTGCGAAACGATAAAAAAGGCACCCTCCATAATTCTAGAAGGTACCTGACGCTAAGAACCTATTTTTTGGCTGTTGCAAGAATCGTCATCACATTTTGGACGGATTCTACGGATTTGTCCAGTGCCGTTCTTTCCTCTGCAGTCAAAGGAATTTCGATGATGCTTTCAATTCCGCTGCCGCCTAAGATGGTAGGCACACCTAAATAAAGGTCATAGTAGCCGTATTCGCCTTCAAGATAAGCAATTGATGGTAAAATTCGTTTCTTATCTTTTAATATGGCTTCGGCCATCTGGACCATCGATGCAGCAGGAGCGTAATAGGCGCTTCCCTGCCCTAGCAGGTTAACGATTTCGCCGCCGCCTTTGCGGGTTCTTGCCACAATGGCATCTATTCTTTCTTGCGGAAGGATTTTTTCAAGCGGGATTCCGCCTGCATAGGAATAGCGCACTAACGGTACCATATCATCACCATGGCCGCCTAGGACAAAACCGGTAATGTCTTCTACCGATACATTTAATTCCTGGGCAACGAATGTATTAAAGCGTGCAGTATCCAATACGCCTGATTGACCGATGACACGGTTTTTCGGAAAACCGGTCGTTTTATAACAAACGTATGTCATGGCATCGACTGGATTACTTAGGACGATGATATAGCTATTTGGTGCGTATTTTTTTACATTTTCCGAAACCTCAATCATGATTTTCTCATTGGTTGCAACTAGATCATCACGACTCATCCCTGGCTTTCTTGGAAGCCCCGCAGTGATGAGTACCAAATCAGCATCTTGAATATCTTCATAATTGGATGTACCGGTAATGTTAGCATTGAAGCCCTGTACGGGACTTGCCTCAAGCATATCAAGGGCTTTACCCTTTGTTGGATTGGTTTGCGACGGGATGTCAACAATCACGACATCACCAAGTTCTTTTTGAGCCAGCATCAGAGCGGCAGTTGCCCCGGTAAAACCTGCCCCTATAATGGCAATTTTTCTACGTTTAAAAGTCATGATTCTCCTCCGTTCATTACCAGATCATTTTATCTGAATAGAAGATTATTGTTCTTCCTCTAATTTTGCTGGTTTACTTTTAAAAGAAGATTCCGCTTTCTTTTTGGAAGAACCTTTTGCTGCCGGATCATTTTCCTTTTGCTTATTGGCTTCGTTCACTTTATGATCTTTTTTTAATAACACGTCCCTGATGGATTCATCCGGATGTGGGATCACATGAGCAGAAATAAGCTCACCAACCCTAGCCGCTGCTTCTTTCCCAGCATCAACTGCTGCCTGAACAGCGCTGACATCTCCTTGTACCAGAATGGTTACAAGCGCTGCATCTACCTTTTCCTGCTTTACCAGCGTTACATCAGCAGATTTTAACATCGCATCTCCCGCAACAATGGAACCAATTAGGCCTCGTGTTTCAATCATTCCTATTGCTCTACCCATGATTATTCACCTACTTTCGTCTCTACATCAATTGAATCAATAATTCCGATAACGAGGGCATCAATGGGCAGTTTTTTATCATTGGACATATTACTAGCTGCGCTCCCCCGGGTAACGAGAACCTGGTCACCAAATCCAGCACCAATCCGGTCTACGGCAATAAAGGGCATGCCAGCAGACGTTCGATTGGGCATTTCCGGCTGAACAATTAAAAATTTCAATCCCTTCAATTCATCCTCTTTCCTGGTAGCCCAGACATTTCCAATTACTGTGCCCATTTCCATTTATCTTTTCGCCCCTTTTGATTCAATTACCTTAATGCGTTTTCCCATTTCCCGCGCAGTATCACGCGCGAGAGGGGTAATAATTGTCTGTTTATCGACCACAAGTTCGTCATCACGGCAATCTTGAACATCTCTTTGTGTTAACAGTTTTTTCTTTTCTGAAATTGGCGACTTAGCCGAAATGGTTTCGAGCACTTCTTCCGTTCCAACCACAAAGCTTTCGAGCGTTTCGACATTCGCGCCAAATTTTACTAACCGCTGCTTATATTCGAGCAGTTGTGAAACATATAGCATATTTTTGGGATTCCCGTTAAAAAGGTATTTCTCCAGATAAACTGTCGGTATGATTGAGACGGGTATAGATTCTAACAGACACCACGAAAGCAGCTTGCTCTCGTTTGTGTCAAAAATTCCAAGTGCCCCTTTCGCCAGTAAATCCTGTGTTGCATGTAAAAAGACTACTTGGTCGAAATGCTCTGACCTTACCTTTTCAAGTTCATTGTTATAAATTATTTCCCACTTTGATTCAAGTTTTACTAAATATTTAGGCTCAATCAATAATGGATCCCCGACAACCAGAAGTTTCTGCTTGGCTGTGTTATTGAGCTTACCTTGCGATGCGGTTAATTGCTTGATCACTTCAAGAACAATTCGCTCAATTATCTCTTGATCCATCATAGTGCTGCCTCGTCTTTAATGAGTTTCCCCTTTGTTTTCCCAGTAATGAGACCGGCATTGGCCTCATCTGTATCGACATGCATTTCAAGCTTATATCTTGGAGAGACACGAATCAAAACCTTCCCCAATGTGACCGGCCGGATTCCGCTGACCTCCACTTTGACAAAATCTCCATTCGTCACGTTAAATCGGGAGGCATCGTCTGGACTCATATGAATATGAGCCTGAGCAATAATTAATCCTTCTTTTTTATAAAGGCTCCCTTTGGGTCCGACTAATGTGATCGGAGCGGAACCTTCGATATCACCGGATTCTCGAAGCGGAGGCTTGCTGCCTAATTTAACGGAATCTGTCTGGCTCACTTCCACTTGGGTCATATTACGCGCAGGACCAAGAATGCGCACTTTTTCAATGCTCCCTCTTGGCCCCACAATCGTAATGGTTTCATTTGAAGCGAATTGACCAGGTTGTGATAAATCCGCTTTTTTCGTCAGCTGATAGCCCTCACCAAAAAGGGCTTCCAAGTCACTTTTGCTTAAATGGCAATGCCGGGCAGAAACAGCCATAGGGATCGAATTATCAATTTCAGCAGCACCCTTTAACCGGGAAACTACTTGTGCCACAATTGCTTCGATAGCTTGTTGATCCATGTTTCATGCTCCTAACATTATGAATCTTCTATTATTCTTTAATCTCTAATTTAGGTAAAATGCTTTCAAGTTCGTTGTGCGGGCGTGGGATGACATGAACAGATATAAGTTCGCCAACACGCTGAGCGGCAGCTGCACCTGCATCAGTTGCAGCCTTAACTGCACCAACATCACCGCGAACTAATACTGTAACAATTCCGCCGCCGACATGTACTTTTCCGATTAAATGAACATTTGCTGCTTTCACCATTGCGTCAGCTGCCTCAACAGATGCTACTAAACCTTTTGTTTCAATCATTCCTAATGCTGTTAATTCTCTACTCATTTTCATTTCCTCCTAATATGTTAATTTGATATTTTTTGAATCACTTGATTAACCATTTCTGCAATGACATTTGCGTTGACTTCACCTTTTGAACCTGTTTGTTTCAATACTTGGTCAATAATATGTTCAACATCCAGTGTTTCCTTTTCAGCCTTCTTGACTGGACTTGCGGATGCTGATGGTTTAGGAACAGAAACGTCTTTAATGCCATAAGCCATTCTTTTAATGTTAATGAGGTGACGCACTGTTACGTTATCACCTGTTATGTTACCGCCAAAGGAACCGCAGCCTAGTGTTAACGAAGGCGTTAGGCCGGTGGTAGCACCTACAGCACCAATAGATGAAAGCGTATTGACCATCAATCTTGATACTGGCATTTCGAGGCCAAATTCTTTTGCAACTGCATCATCGTTTGTATGAAGGGATAAGCTATGCCCTCTTCCTCCGAGATTCAATAGTTTTAAGCAAACCTCTTTTGCTTCCTCATAGCTTTCCGCCGTATAGAGTGGAAAGACAGGAGATAATTTTTCAATTGAAAACGGTACATCCTTGCCAACCTTTGACTCTTCAGCAATCAACACCCTTGTTTCGGATGGTACAGTGACTCCCGCCATTTCAGCAATCTTGCATGCCGATTGGCCGACTATTGCCGGATTTAGATGCCCATTTAGTGTAATGACTTTTTCCACTAATGCCTTTTCATCTGCATTGAGGATATAGGCGCCATTATTTTTAAACTCACGGATCACCATTTCCTTGATATTGCGGTCAACAACAAGAGCTTGTTCCGTTGCACAAATCGTCCCGTTATCAAACGATTTACTATCGACAATCATCGAAACGGACTTTGAAATATTAGCGCTTTTCTCGATATAGCAAGGAACATTTCCTGGACCAACACCATAAGCTGGTTTGCCGGAACTATAGGCTGCTCTTACTAAGGCCCCGCCGCCAGTTGCTAAAATGACGTTTACATCCCTATGTTTCATTAATTCATTTGTTGCAGCCATCGATGGCTTCGAAATCCAGCCAATCAATCCCTCAGGTGCACCTGCCTTTACAGCAGCCTCCTGACAAATTTTCAATGCTTCGACGGTACAATTCACTGCACGTGGATGCGGGCTGACAACAATCGCATTTCTCGTTTTTAATGAAATTAATGTTTTAAAAATCGCAGTTGAAGTTGGGTTGGTAGTTGGGATGATGCCGGCAACGACCCCAAATGGATAAGCAATCTCCGTTACCTTTTTAACCCGGTCTTCACGGATGATGCCTACTGTCTTTTCATCCTTAATCGATTCGTAAACGGCCATTGAACCCACTTCATTTTTCATCTTTTTATGCTCCACGACACCCATACCGGTCTCTGTTACTGCCATTTGAGCAAGCTCAAGCGATTTGGCATAGGCAGCCTGGGCTACCTGCCGAACAATTTCATCTACCTGTTCTTGGGTATAGGACAAGTATGTTAATTGCGCTTTTTTTGCCCGCATTACGGCATCACGCATTTCTTGAATCGATTGGAGATCGTGATCAAATGCCACTATTTCTCACTCCCTAAAATTAATATTTGACTGGATTTTCAGCGATATCAATAATCGCATCACGAAAGGCATCAGCTGCTGCCTGGCAGGCAGATTGCGAGCCAGTTAACAGCCCGCCGCCAAAGTTGGTTTCGGATGGAGGACCGAAAAACTTAACCAATTTGACATCAGCAGCCTTTAATGCGGCATCTAAGCCGTACACCGCTTCTAGCGGCGGTGCAATTAAATAGGCAAGCGCCTCGCCTTGTCTAATTCCTGCTTCCTTCGATAAATAGGATCCGGTGCTTGAAACTACATGAGCATAAAGGGCATGAGTTTTTTCCGGATTTAGTGCTTCAAAATAGGCGGAAGTTTCAGCCGTTTGCCTTACCGCATCCACCCCGCTTTGAACTTCATCAGGCGATGGACCAGCTAGAATACCAATCATCTCTCCTGACAATGGCCCCGAGGCATGCCCTGAACCAGCATAAAATGAGCGGGCATAGACAACGTCCACATCTGCTCTTTTGGTTGCCTCATCAAGAGCGGTATAGCCAATATCATCTACTGTCGATGTAAAAATGGCTATACTCCGGTGATGACTTTCAAGATTAAAGTGCTTCGCCAAATCAGGGTCAACATTTGGAATAATTCGAACAGCTAAAATATCAGCATAAATACGTTCTAAAGCCAAATTCCTTCCCCCCTAGCCTTCCTTTTGAACAAGCGAAACTCCGCTCGCTTCATATTTTAATATTTTTTGAATAATCGTTCCGATATAGGCACCGGCCTCTACTGGCGGGATCCCGCCTTTATGGATGTTTGAAATGACCATCCGGTCCGCTTCAATCGTCCCTGTTCTTGGCATATAGCATAAATAGGCGCTTAAACTTTCCGCACTGACAAGCCCCGGGCGTTCGCCAATAAGCAGAACGACAACCTTTGGCTGCAACAGCTCACCCACATCATCCATAACGGCTACCCGGCCCTTTTCAATATAGAAAGGTGTTCCAGTATCAAGCCCGAGGCTTTTCAGTGATTGTTGAAGCGATAAGTAAACGTCCTCGACATTTTCCTCTACCGCACTTGAGCTAAGGCCATCGGAAACGATGATTTGAACGGTTGGAGCCTTTTGGCATTTTTGGCTAATCTGCTGCTTCGCCTCATCCGACAGTTTTCTGCCATAATCAGGACGGCGGATATAGACTTCTTTATCGTTTACCTTGGTGCTGACTTTAAAAAGATTAAGGCGCTTTAATAGTTCTTCGTTCACATTGCCATAAACTGCATCAACCGCAGCAGCGTGGTCAAAGCGGAATTTTAACCAGGTGTCCGTTTTGGGACGTAACCCTGCCCTGCCAATTCCAATACGTGCAGGAGTTTTGCTCTTCAGTTCCTCCAATTCCTCGGGATTAAAAGGATTTTCAATTCCAGAGGAAGGATGGATGATGTCTCTCGCTAGGTCATTTTTTAAGTTGGATGGTTCATTCTTTACTTTAGAAGCTGTCTTTGTTTCTGAATAGCTGCCAAATGAAATCAGATCATTTGAATCTGTTTCCATCCCTGTTGTGTTTGATTCCATTACCGCAGTATGCTGTGGGTTTATTAATGGAGACCCAGACGTATGATCCCAAAATTTCACAGCCGCTTGTGACACTTCCTTTGAAATGGCTGTTTTCTGGTCAGGCACATTTTGTGTTTGTAATTTTTCTACAATCAGCTTTGTGACTTTCTCTATTAACTCTGGATTCATGTTAATGAACTCCTCCCTCTAGAAAAAATGGTGGGGTCCCCGGCAATTTTACTTAATCTGCCGTTTTCAAGGATACCCATTTTTTCAAGCCATTCAGCAAAGATTGGGGATGGACGTTTGTTCATCGTCTGCCTTAAAGTGGCCACATCATGGTAGCTCATCGATTGATAATTCAGCATACAATCATCACCCATCGGCGCGGCGATAATAAAATTCACACCGGCAGCTGTCAAAAGTACCCCTAAATCTTCAATATCATTTTGATCCGCTTTAATATGGTTGGTATAGCAAATGTCTACCCCCATCGGGATACCGTGCATTTTCCCCATAAAGTGGTCCTCTAATCCGGCACGGATGACTTGTTTATTGTTATACAAGTATTCGGGTCCGATAAAGCCGACAACCGTGTTAACAATATACGGGTCATAGTGACGAGCAAAACCGTAGTTTCTTGATTCCAGTGTCATTTGGTCGATTCCAAAATGGGCTTCCGCAGATAGTTCAGAGCCCTGACCGGTCTCAAAGTACAATCGCTGCGGTCCTGTTCCGGTTCCTAAGGTCCTGGCCATGTCGTTTGCTTCATCTAACAAAGAGGGTGTTATCCCAAACGAACGGTTTGCAGCTTCAGTGCCTGCAATACTTTGGAAAATCATATCGGAAGGTGCTCCTTGTTCGATCGCCTTCATTTGTGCTGTCACATGGGCGAGTACACAGTTTTGTGTTGGGATCTCCCATTCTTGAATAAAATTATGGGTAGCGTGCAGGAGACGCTTAACACTTTCGACGGAATCATCAACAGGATTAATTCCAATGACTGCATCCCCCATCCCATATGATAAGCCCTCTTTTAAGGAAGCAATCATGCCTTCCACGTTGTCTGTCGGATGGTTTGGCTGCAGACGGGAAGCGAGTGTGCCTTTATACCCGATAGTGATATTACATTTGGTTAAAATTTCAATCTTATTTGCCGCATGGACAAGGTCAAGGTTGGACATGAGTTTTGCCACGGCAGCAATCATTTCACTATTCAATCCCCGGCTTAGACGTTTTAAATCTTCGCCAGTAGTTGTGTCGCTTAAAATATACTCACGGAGTTCTGCCACCGACCAATTTTTAATAGATTGATAAACGGGTTCGTTCAGCCCGCTTTCTATAATTTGCGATACTTCATCCTGTTCGGCCGGGAGCATTGGATTTTCGCGAATATCACCCAGTGACAAATAGCTGAGCACTTGTTTCGCAGCAATCCGTTCCTGGACCGTTTCAGCTGCTAATCCAGCTAAGCGGTCACCCGACTTTTCTTCATTTGCTTTTGCAAATAAATCTTTTAAGGAATCAAATTGATATACAGTACCTAAATAGGTTGTTTGCAGCTTCATGGATCATCCTCCTCTCTTAATGATGGAACGTTAGGGTTTTAACCACCACTGGGACTACACTGGTTTGCAGCAGATTGCCAATATCAATATAATCACCATGGTCCACACGAATTTGATCAATACAGATAATACTTTGGTTTGGTTTTTGAACCTTAATTGATTGGCCAAGAACCTTCGCATAGTCACTTTCCAATACAATGACCAATGGCTGGTCAGGATTTGGTTTAACTTTGATTGATTCAAGGATGACAGCAGCCAGTTCTTGCACATCGCGAAAACCTACATACGGAAGTTCCGTTAAATAAAGGGCGTAATTTTGACCGTCACGCTGCGAATCATAGATTTCAAGCGCCTGCTGAACCGCCTTTTTCATTCGTTTTAAACCGGTTTTTAAATCATGTTCAAATGGAACTTGATAGACTGGGAGGTTTCGAATCGGTAAATCGCTTTCTTCTACATGAATCGTCGCACCGCTGATTTCGGTTGTCTGCGTTCCAGCACCTAATACAGTAGCCCGTACAGTTTCATCTGGTTTGACCCAATGCCACTGGGACAGCAATTTACTTTCCCGAAGTGAACCGGCAAGCATTTCTCCAATGTCATCATATTGAGCGGAACCCTGTGCCTCCACTTCATAATGATAGAGGCATTCACTTATTCCGCCTGAGAACATAATCTCATCAATTTGTTCTTTCCAATTTGGTTCATGACCTAGGAGTAAAGGCTGATCGGTTACAAGCAATTCACGCTTCAGCATCCTCGCAATAACAGCAGCCATAAAATCGGTTAGCTTTCCGATCTCATCTCGATTTCGATGGTCCCCTTCTTGTAATGCATTAAAAGGTAACCCCTCTTGCTGATATAATTTTTTTATAGGAGGTGATATACTTTTAATCCAATTTCCGTTAAATTCTATTAACCTTCCGCCAACATGTAAGGTACAGGTTCCGCACAATTTCCCTGATTTATAAACAGCAACATTTGCTGTCCCCCCGCCAATATCGATATTGGCAATAACTCTCCCAGTTTTTTTCGAATATTCATAGGCACCTGAACCTTTAGCGGCTATAATTCCTTCCAGGTCTGGTCCAGCGGTTGCAACTAAAAATTCCCCTGCATGATCAGATAAGTGATGGACCATCTCTTGGGCATTCTGTTTTGTTGCTGTTTCACCGGTAATGATGACGGCTCCTGTTTGAATATCATTTGGAGCAATTCCAGCTTTTTCATATTCGTTTTTAACGAGCTCGTCAACTGCCTTCATGTCAATTACGTGCTGTGATAACAAAGGGGTACGATAAATCGGGCTGTGGTGCAAAACCTCTTTATTAATAATCTCAATTCGCGGCATATGCATGCCGCCGGCCATATTCATTAGCGAAAATTTACTAATTACAAGCTTTGTAGTACTCGTACCAATATCAATACCTGCACTTAAGATTTCCTCTTGCTGTGGCTCGTATTTTTTAATGGAGCATCACCTCGTTCAAGCACATACTACAAAAAAAGGCACCTTATATGAGCCATCCTTCGCCGGATAGCATCATATAAGGCGCCTTTGCCTTTGTATATTCATTTATATATATCTATGATAGTATAATTTTTCATTTTTGTAAAGGGTTTCAGGTGAAAAAAGATGATATCACTTATCCAATACAACCCCATTGGCCGCTGTATTTTTTATCCAGCAATGCGCTCTTCGTCCTGTTTTGGCAAGTATTCATCCTCGCCAATTATACCAGCTTCACGGTCTTTCTTCTCTAATTCTAGTGCTTTTGGTACCGATAGCAAGTAGGCAAGGCAGATACCAATGATTCCGGCAGAGAATTTCCCGATCATAATTGGCAAAATCAATGTTGGTTGAAAGTTTGCTGAAAAGGATAAGTGATCACCAAGTAAGAACGCCGAACAAACAGCAAACGCAATGTTAATAACTTTATCCTTAGGCGGCATCGTTTTTATCAGCTTAAACATCGCAAGAATATTAGCAATGGTAGCCACTAGTCCAGCACTTCCTGCTTTACTTAAACCAATTTTTCGTCCAATAGCTTCAAGCGGGCCGCCGGCATACTTTTGTAGTAGATACACCATTGGGAAGGCACCCGCAAGCATAATCCCAATATAACCAGCTGTTTCAAGTGCGCGGAATTGGTCAATTTTATCAGCCATGATTGGATGGAAGCCCCAGCTGCCAAATACAGTAGAAAATAAACCAGTAAAAATTTCAACAATCGAGAAGACTAACACAAGTTTAATTCCAGCATCCATAATTCGTCCAAACCACATAAAGGCTTTGATCATAAAATCAGGCAGGAAATATAAGCCTAAAGCAATCGCCACGACGAAAATGACTAGCGGCAGTAAATTTAATAGAATATGTCCATAACCTAAAGCAAATTGGTATTTTGCTTCTCCAGTAGTTGAAATAAAATCCCGCACTTTGGAATTAGAAAGAAAAATGATGGTACTGGAAATTAAGGCACCAATTGGAATCGTTAAGACACCCGCCATTACCCCAAGTGCCATATATTTATGATCGCGTTTTTCAAGCATTGCAAGTCCCATTGGAATGGAGAATACAATCGTCGCCCCTGCCATAAAGCCGACAATCATAGCCATAATCCATCCTTCTTGAGTTTGCCTTAATGCTTCAGCTAATTGATATCCACCCATATCCGTTGCTAAAATTGAGGTGGCCGCAATCGCCGGGTCTGCACCAATGGCCGAAAAAAACGGACCGCATACTTTACCAATGAACCACGATAAATATGGAATCGAGGCCATGATTCCTGCCGCGGGCACAAAAATATGACCAACCGCATGAAGACCTTCCATAAATTGTGCCCCTAATCCCTCATCACTGTTACGAATAGCCGCAAATGCCCCAAGTACGGCACAGGTCATAATGATATAGATTACAACAGTTCCTACCATTTCCATGTGAAATTCCCCCTTGATCATATTCCTTACCATTTATTAAAATGGAAAATGTAAGCGCCCTACTAGTGGTTAACCTGTTCCATATTAGGCAAATTCACCTATAACCTTAAACGCAGCTGATTTCCTTCCAGATATTTCCACAAAAAAAGACAAAAAGGTGCCCTGCGGTTTCCGAAAAGAGAAAACCACTTAAGCACCTTTGCTTGGTCTATTCACTTGTAAGAGTTTGTGCGTAATATTTAAAATAATGCGCCTTGCTACATTTTCCAGTGGTACCTATTTGTTGATCTTATTTTTCTCAGTTTGCTATTGCCAAATTTCAATTTTTTCACTTAAAAAAGCTTAATATCTTTATTTCTTGAAAAACAAGCTCATCGTCGACTTTGACAACGCTTCCATTCTATTGCTAACTTTGAGAATACTGTTATGTTCATTTCCATCAATCGAATGCTGAATGCATAATCATTCTTATGCTCAGCTGTTTTTTCATATAATGATTCTCCTAGCAAGACAGAATATATGAAATTATTATACGGTCTTGTTTAGAAAATTGTCAATATTGTTAAGAAGGTTACTAGGACAAATAAAGATAGACAGGCAAAATGATAAAGGCTTTTCATTAAAATATAACATACGGAGATGGATGTTTTTCTAGATATTGTTTCATTTCTTGTATGGACCTTAAGTTGACTAGATTGCGAATCTCCTCGATTCCTTCATTTTTAACGGAAGAGGTAATGACAATCGGTCCCCTATTTACAATTACCTTTTTTAACAAGGTGATGGCCATTTCAACATCTGCTTGGTCTGAATCACTTTTTGTAACGACCCCAATAGGAATTTTATTGATTCCGGTACTAAATCCAGGCGGAAAAATCATTTTTTTCTTCGTTGCATCCTGTAAATAAAGAACGTGGGTCACTTCTAACGCAGTTGCCATAATATTTTTATAGTAGAATGGATTTTCACTATATTCTCCCGGTGTATCGACAATCCAATCATAAAAAATCAGTGACTGGGTTTTAACAGCAGGCACCTCACGGCCAAGTAAAGCGTTCGTCAACGTTGATTTACCTGCCCCAATGGAGCCTATAAGCATGGCACGGTTCTTAATCGTCATTAAATTTCCTCCTTACTTGATCGTGTTGACGATATTTAATCATCTTGGGCAGATATCAAAAATTTCAAAAAGATATCACCAAATCTTAAGACTTCGTTATCTCCGACGGAGTATACTTCAGCGTTTCTGCCAGAAATCGGTTGATCTCCCGCATCGCCATTTCCACCTCAGAAACATTTCCGACAATTACCAAACTACCGGTAAATCGATCCAAAAACCCTAAATGAACGTTCGCTGATTTTGTCGCTAAATCCCCGGCAATAATCACCGTCTCACTTGGGGTCAATGTCAAAATCCCTAATGCCCCGGCCTCCTGGATTCCCAATTTTTCAAACATATCCGGGTCCGGATTAGCGATTATATGGCTCAATGTGACCTGCTTCCCCGGAACAAACTCCTGTATAAATCGCTGTTTTTCTTCACTCATAACTTTCACCACTCCAATTAATAAAGTTAAAAAAATGCCTAATAGATTTTATTTTTATTAAAAAATAAAATCTACTAAGCACCATTGCTTCATCTATTCACTTGTCATCTAGCTTGGGTACTTCAAAATAATGTACTTTGCCACCCTTTCTATAGGCAGCTGTTTTTTCATGCTGAGGTCTCTCATCTTATTGTAAGCCGCATCTTCAGGTAAATTCAATTGTTTCATTAAAATTCCTTTTGCTTTTTCCACAAGCTTGCGGTTTTTCAATTCCTGATTCATTTCTTCTACTTTTTCTTTGTAAAGAATAGCATTTTCCGCCTGCTTCAAGGCGATTTCAACCGCTGGAATCAGGCTTGCCTCTGAAATCGGCTTTACCAAGTACCCTAAAATATTTGCTTTTTTCGCTTTTTCAATATATTCCTTCTGACTATAGGCCGTTAACAGCAAAATCGGGATATTGAACTTATTGGAAATAACCTCACTTGCTTTTAAACCATTTAACTTCGGCATTTTAATATCCATGATGATTAAGTCAGGTTTGAGGTTGTAGGCTAATTCAATTGCTTTCTCGCCATCAGATGCTTCAGCAACAACATCATAACCGGCATCTTTTAACATGAGCGAAACATCCAAACGGACGATGGATTCATCTTCAACTACTATAATTCGCTTTTTCATTCAATTATTCCTCCCTCAAAAAGGGAAATTCGACGGTCGCAACCGTGCCTTCACTTGTTCCTTCAATAGTAAAATGTCCCGATAAATCGTGTTCAATCATCATTTTAACAATATCAAGCCCTAATGATGGTTTCATGCTAGGAGTGTAGCCAATCCCATTATCTCTTACAAGAACCCGTATGGATGATGCCTCTTCTTTGATGACCACATAAATTTTGCCTTCGTTCATCTTTGCAAAAGCATGCTTTACACAATTTTGAATTAATTCATTGATAGTAAGAGCAACCGCAACAGCCAAATTCGATTTAATATATATCTTTTTTCCTGAATAGTCAACCGTGATCTTTCTTCCTTCATGGTCCTCACTAAACACCAGCATATTCCCGATTTTCTCTATTAAACTGACAATCTCCACATCATCCTGATTTTGTGAATTGGATAATATGATTTCATAGACAGAGGCAATACTTAAAATTCGGTTTAGGCTTTCGACGAAGTGGACCTTGCTCTCCTCGGGAATCCCTCTTCGCATCTGCAGCCGCAATAGGCTTGCCACCGTTTGGAGGTTATTTTTCACACGATGGTGAATTTCCCGGATTGCCACCGTCTTTACGGTCAGCTCCCGCTCCTTTTCGCGCAGCTCTGTTAAGTCTCGAAAAATGATAAACGACCCACAATTATTCTCATGTTGCACAAAAGCAATTTTTTTCATTTGAAAGACTTTATTATGAATCATCACTTCTTGAATGACAAGTTCATCGGGAAGCCGACAGATTTCTTCCAAATTAGGAAAATAGGTAGTAAAAAGTGTTCCCCTTTCGAATTCTAGCGAACACATTTCTAACACAAGGTTCATCGCCGCAGGATTTGAATATTGGATCCGCAAATCCTTATCAATGATAAATAAGGACTCTTCAATCACTTCCGGAATAAATGGCTGATTTTCAGCCATCCCCAATAATAACTCACTAAGCGTCTCGTTGGCTTCTGTTAACGCTTTCAATTTGCTCTGATTTTGAAGCTTTTCGCTGATATCCTTCTCCATAATCAATGTGCCAATAACCCTGTTTTGTACTCCCGCAATCGGAACCACACTTTGTTCGACTTTTTTCCCTTCCTGGGATAGGGCATGATTGAGAAAAAGGGGTTTGCTTGTCCGAAATGTATAAAAAACGGCAGGTTCAAACGTTTCATAAGCAAATTTTCCAATAACCGGATTTTTATAGACGGATTTTGCTGTAGTAGGTGCCGCCTCGGCCACCACAATCGCATGCTTTTTTTCCCGAGTTTGACAATCGATAAATACATTCGCTTGATTCAGGTCTGCAATTAACTGCAGGTTTTGAACCACTTCTTGAATCTTTTGGATATCTTCATCTGATAGGTCTGTATGAAGCTGACATAAGGTTGCAACGGTGTCCATCTCAGTTTTAATCATGTCTTAGCCCCAATCTATTAATATATAAAAATATTGTATACATCATTTTTATTAGTGTCAATCTTCAGTTTTTTCATAAAAAGTCTCTAAGATGGAGAGTGAACATAAATATAAGCCTGGAATATTTATGTAGGGAGAAACTGAGACAATTTTTGTTTATGTAACAAAAAAAGCATTGGTTAATCTAAAAAACGCTGCTTTTTCATATTAAAGAGTCAGATACATCTCATATTGCGCTAGCGTGCCTTTTTGAAAACCATGCTTTTTGAAAAAGCCTTCAAGTAAACTATTATTCGGAAATCCCGCAGCCATTTTTGTTAAATTAAGATTTTTAGAGGCGGCATGCAAAAGTTGTGTTGCAATGCCTTGATTGCGTGCATTTTTATCAACCATTAAAAAACTGATTCCGCCGTTTGAATTAATCGAAAGGCACCCAACTAAGTTATCATTTCGATATGCTCCAAAATAATGGTTATTGGTCAATTTTTCTAAAAAATCGATATCATTCTGCCAGTTGATATGGTAGGTCCACTTTTGAATCCTCTTTTGAAAGTCATTAAACTCAATATTTCTTATTTCTGCTTCTGATTTCCTCCCTTCATGACTTAATTGAGATAAATCACTGGTGGTATAGTATACAATGTCGTAAACTTTTTCATAGCCTAATTTTTTATAAAAATTGATGGCACGGTCATTTCCAACAATCACTTCCAAAAAAAGTTGTTTACATCCTTGTTTTACTGCTTCTTCTTTATGGAATTCAAAAAGCTTATGGCTGATACCTGTTCCTCTGAAATTGGGGTGAATCGCCAGTGTTCCACAACGCATCGTTTTGATGGCTTCATAATTTTTAATGCCGCCTAGTATGACTCCGATAGGCTGCTCTTCATAAAAAGCAATGAACGAAGTGTCTCGTCCATTGCCTTCAGGGCCAAAAAAGCGTTGGATAAAATCCGGCTCTGAAATTCCCATTTTTATGATATAGTCCGAAAAACCATCTTGGAAAGCTTGATGAATGAAAGAATCCTCTACATGGGAGCATTTTTTATAGCTAATTTTCACTTTGTCAATTTTCATTTTGGGACCCCCTTAATCAATCTTCTGATTCTCATTTTAACTGAATATTTAGTATTATAAAAATAAACCCCTATGAGAAAGGTGTGTTGTTATGACAGAGGATTTTCGTTTTTCTCACCGTCTAAAGGTTCGTTATTCGGAAATTGACGGGCAAAAGATTGTTTTTAATGCCCACTACTTAACGTATCTTGATGTAGCAGTCACTGAATATTTTCAAGAAGTTTTAAAGCTTAATGATGATACTGTATTTGATTATGTCCTAGCTAAATCTACACTCGAATACAAAAACTCAGCATACTTATACGATTGGTTGAACATCTGGTGCCGCATGAAGAAAATGGGAAATACCAGCATGACAATGGAATATAAGATTACAAGAGAGCGTGAAGAAGACCCCATCCTTATTGCCGAAATTATCTATGTTTCATATAATCCGGAAACTAAATCATCCAAACCAATTCCTGAATTTGTCCGGAATCGGATTGAAGATTTTGAAAGAAAAAGTTTTTAAAAGAGCTGGGAATTTATTTCTCTGCTCTAATGGGTTAATTCCCTGAGCAACTCACCGATTTTTCGCTGGTGAATAACTAAATCGGCAAGATCATCCATTTCGGTTGGCTCCATATTAATGATAACGAGTTTTGCTCCATTTTCTTTTGCTTCTATAGGAAAAAAGTTTGCTGGGGATATACTTAAGGATGAACCGAGAACAATATACAGCTCAGCTTTTTTCGTCTCATTGACTGCTTGAACAAGAGCTTTTTTGGGCAATTTTTCACCAAATAAGACAACAGAAGGCCTGATGAAACCGCCGCATTCACAGCCAAGCCTTTCTTCCAGAAATCTTTCAATTGGAAAAATCGTTTCACACTCTGAACAGTGACAGGTTCTTAATGTTCCATGTAATTCGGTAACATTTTGGCAGCCAGCTGCCTGATGAAAGCCATCAACATTTTGGGTAATAATTGCTTTTAACTTCCCTTCCTGTTCCCATTTTGCCAAGATTTCATGTCCAATATTAGGTTTATATTTTTCAGCGATTTCAATTCGATGTTGATAGAATTCAATAAACCCATATCGATTGTCTTTCATCGCCTCTGTACTCGCTAAAATCATAGGATTTTGGTCATTCCAAATTCCTGCGGAAGCTGAGCGGAAGTCTGGCAGGCCGCTTTCCGTGGACATTCCGGCACCTGTAAAAATGACGGTATAATTAGATTTCTCCATCATTTGTTTTAAGCTTTGGATTTGATCTTCCATTCCTGGTTCCCCCTATTCTTTTATATTCCAAGTTTCATCTATAATGGAAATAACTAACATGAAGAATGTGGTTTAATGGATTTTGAGTTGCCAATTTTAGAAACAGAACGTCTTATTCTTAGAAAAGTAACCCCGGAAGATTTAGAAGACATTTTTTCCTATGGTTCGAATGAAGAGGTAACAAAATATGTAACTTGGAATACACATCGGACGTTAGCGGACTCTCAAGTGTTTGTTGATTTTGCTTTAAACCAATATGCGCAAAAACAAATTGCCCCATGGGGAATTGAATGGAAAGTGACCGGTAAAATGATTGGATCTATTGATTTTGTTTCTTAGCTTCAGCAGAATAAGGTTGCGGAAATCGGCTATGTTCTTTCTCCGGATAATTGGGGAAAGGGAATCATGACGGAGGCTGCAAAAAGAATTTTCCGATATGGCTTTGAAGAAATGGATTTGGTGCAAATTCAAGCAAGATGTTTTGTTGAAAATATTGGATCAGCGCGCGTCATTGAAAAAGCAGGCATGTCGTTTGAAGGCATCCTTAAAAAGTAGTGTTTGTGAAAGAAAAGCACTGGGATTTAAAAATATATGCGATTTTAAAGGAAGAATTTCTTAAAAGTACATAGTGAGTGTGCGTTCAGTGACCGATGATCTGGATTTTGTGATTTATCGGGCATCGAGACCTGCCTTCGGTGACCGTGATCTTCTTATTTTTTCTTCCTCGGGCATCGAGACCTCGCTTCGCTGACCGTAATCTTCTTATTTTTGCTTCCTCGGGCATCGAGACCTCGCTTCGCTGACCTTGAACTTCTTTTTTTTGCTTCCTCGGGCATCGAGACCTCCCTTCGCTGACCGTGAACTTCTTTTTTTTGCTTCCTCGGGCATCGAGACCTGCCT
>NZ_MLYR01000172.1 GCF_001866655.1 Bacillus sp. MUM 116
TTTAATTGCAGACAGTGCCCTTCCCCTTTTTTGGTATTTTACATATTTTATAGGAAACAGCTGAAAGGAGGTTGTGTATATGTCTGATGGTGTAGGTTTCGCAGGTGGTGGCTTTGCCTTAATCGTTGTTTTGTTTATCCTTTTAATTATTGTAGGAACTGCCTTTATTGGTGGCTGTGGTTTTGTTTAAAAAGTAACCTATTCCTTATTGAAAGGAGGATTTATTATGTTTGGTTACGGTGGCTTCGGAGGCGGCTTCGGTGGTTGTGGTTGTCCTGGATTTGGCTATGGTGGTGGCTTTTGCGGAGGCAATCCATTCGTTTTAATCGTTGTACTATTCATTCTGTTAATTATCGTTGGAGCAGCCTGTTTTTACTAATATAAAATCTCGAAAAAAGTCTTATAAAAAGGCTTTTTTCTTTTTGCTTAAATTGTTAAATGCTCATATGGAGTAAAA
>NZ_MLYR01000173.1 GCF_001866655.1 Bacillus sp. MUM 116
GCTATTTTCGCATAGATTGTTGTTTTTCGTATAAGATCATCAACCCGTATAACTAAATGCTTCGTGGCATCTTTTCGTAAGAACATTTGCGAAAATTGCCTAGAAACTTAAGTATTTGCCTCTTATTAGGGTCCAAAAGCAACAAAGTTTACGAAAAGAGCCTTAATAAAAGGGGCGGGAGAAAATATGTTTAACTTGATTAAAAATGAATTGAATAAAATAGACATTGAAAAGGAAATTATGAATTCTAATGTGGAGTATAATTTAATTGCGTTTGATAAAGAATTTCTTGAGGAAGATGATATTTTAAAAGAACATAAGGAAGATGAGGAATTAGCTGTTGAGAGATACTTAGTAAAAAAAGGGGATGAGTATATAGGTATTCTTGATTATGGAATGTCTAGCCCTCGTCTTCAAAAACCTTGGTTAAGTTTACTTGTTATACATAAAAAATATCAAGGTTTAGGATATGCAAAAAAACTATATATGACATATGAAAAATTAATGAGAGATAAAAAAGTAAAATGTATTCAAATAGCAGTTCATTCTACAAACGAAAAAGCATTAAATTTTTGGACCTCACTAGGTTTTATTAAATTTAATGAGAGAACATACAAAGGTAAGGTATTCTTCAGTTTTGAAAAGGAATTAAGTTGAAATTCCCAATAAAAATGGTAGCCCTTATTCAACTATCCATTGCAAGAGTTGTAGATCAAGCAGTCATTGTGGCAGCTTTTCTTCTTGCACTAAAGGGGAGTTGAACAATCGTCATTAGCTTTTTTCCACAATCGGGCCATTTAATGGAATTAGGAAAATGATAAAACCAAACCCAGCTTGAAGCCGGGCCATTTGTATCATTAGTGTCATTTTAATTATGTGTATATGTGTAGTAGGGTGTCAAATTACAATTTTAAATGTCAATCAGCTGTTTCATTTTCAACAATTTGTTTAAATGTTCTCCGATAATCCCTAAATTCCGAACTTCCCTTTTCCGTCAATGTATATCTTATTCTTTCAAGTATTGGTCTGTTATCTCTTCAGATTGACAACTTTGCTCTAAGGTGGAGACTCTTTTTTTGGGAGCCTTTTTGGATGATTGGAGGAGTTTTTTTTATACTCTCTGCAATTGAGTTCAAGAAGGTAAACATATTATCTTAAATAACATTCCTGTGGATTTGGGTGGTGTTATTCGAGAGCAATTTTGAAGTATGAATTGTGCTCTTCCTTATTTTATTGGGCAGGATTTCTGTACAAGGACATATTTTGTGGAAATACAGTGATGGAGTTTTTTCCTTTCAATGCTGTAACAAAAAAAGACAGGAATTTGTTTATCTTGCCCATAACCTGTTAAAATTAAAATATATACTACAAATGAAACACATAATGGAAACCCGTAGGATTGCCGAAGGAGAAATATGAAGGTGATTGGGGTGAAGAACGATGAAGAAGCTGTCAAGGTTGCGTAGACGGGTTCGAGAATGGCTTAGAAAGAGGAAAGAACGGAAAGAAGAAAAGGCACTCCCGAGTTTTGGAAACCGTTTGATTAATGACCAGCAGGAACAATTGGAAAAGCCAAAAAAAATTTTATCAAAATGAAAAACAACCGAGGAATAATGACAAGGTGCGATTCTTCCATAACGGAGGATCGCTTTTTCTTATAGGCTCTTTGACAGGGTTCTTACTGTAGACCGCAAAGTATTTTATGTACAAGGGAAAAAAATGCTCCTTATAAAATCCGCGAAATGTCGGCGAAATTCCTGTGAAAAGAGAGTAAGTTCATTTGAAACCTCGTTATACATTAAGAATACCATCTTTTTTATCATATTACAGAAAGAATAGCGTTTTTTTCGTTTTGGGGATAATGATGGGTAATCGGCGAGACCCCTTTAAGAAAATATGCAGTCAATTTCTCATAAGGGCCCTACGCAAAACGCGGATATCGCATTTATTGCGTGATATTTCTCCATTGCTACACTGACCACCTTTTCCAAGGAATGAAACTTTCGAAAAAGGATTATAACAGTAGAGAGCTATAAACCGCTAAGGAAAGAGGAATTAATTATATGGACACATTGAAACGTTTTTTTCAGGAAGAAGGAGTAAAAAAGGTACTAGCCTTAATTTTGTTGGTGATCCTTTTGTTGAGTGTCCGAGGATTGCTCAATCTGTTCTTATTGACGTTTATCTTTTCGTATTTGTTGAACAGTGTACAAAAGTTTCTTTATCGAACCCTTTCAAACATCATGCCGATTAGGGAGAAAGTCATAACGGTGGGAATGTATATCATCATAGTGTTTTCCATCGTTTTTGGATTGGCGACCTACATCAATCGTTCCGCAAAAGAATTAATGGGAATCTCCCACAAACTTATTACGTTTAATATTGATAAATATACCGATCAATTGAATCCTCGGGTCGAATCCTTTTTAAAAGGATTAAATATCGAAGCGTATACGAAAGATACGTTGACATCCATTTTTTACGCCATCCCACATGTGAGTGAAGTGAGTATACAAGTGGTCATGGCTTTCCTATTGAGCTTTCTCTTGTTACTCGGGAAAAAGGAAATTAAGCATTTTTGTAGCAAATTGGAAACCAGTAATGTGAGTTTTCTCTATTCGTACTACAAATACTTGGGTATCAATTTTGCCAATACCTTTGGAAAAATGCTTCAAATACAAATCTTAATATCTTTTATCAATGCGGTGTTGTCCACCATTACTCTTGCAATCTTAGGGTTCCAACAGGTGATTGGTTTAGGGTTTATGATGTTTCTGTTCGGTCTCATTCCCGTGGTGGGAGCTATTATTTCGTTTATTCCGCTTGCAATTATCGGGTTCACTCTAGGGGGAGTTCCGAAGGTTTTTGCCGTCGTGGTGATGATTTTGTTTCTTCACGCTATGGAGAGTTATGTACTCAATCCGCGATTAATGGCACACGAAACCAAGCTTCCCATCTTTCTTGCTTTTTTAACCCTTATTATTTCGGAGTATTTCTTGGGGATTTGGGGGATGTTGTTGGGGATACCACTACTGATGTTCCTATTAGACCTTTTTCATATCCAAACACATGAAGAGTAGATAGGGAGAGTAGCCACCAATCTACTTCTTTTTTTTGCGTGCCCAGTTAGCAGTTAATTGCTATTTGACGTTTCCTACATTTGGGTCATGTCATTTATGTTACTATAACTTATCAGAATTGTTTAAATGATATTTTCCCCCATAGTGGCCCTTCATTCCTCGAATCGTATCTGTACCCCTAGGAAGTTTCGATCATTCAACCCACTGATAAAGCGAAAACCTAAGGGCATACTAAGATTATATTTAAAGTGGGAGGATATAAATTTGAGTACGAAAGAGAATGAATTATCTATCTTCGCCTTAGGCGGCTTGAATGAAATCGGGAAAAATATGTATGTAATCGAATATTCAAACGATATCGTGATTATCGATTGTGGCAATAAATTTCCAGATGAAAGTTTATTAGGAATTGATTTGATTATTCCTGATATAGCTTACTTAGTAGAAAATAAAGATAAAGTTAGGGCTTTAATTGTCACACATGGACATGAAGATCATATCGGGGGGATCCCGTTCTTCTTAAAAAAATTGAATGTACCCGTTTATGCCACACGCTTCACATTAGGATTAATTGAAATCAAATTAAAAGAACATAAACTTCTAAGAGAAAGCGATCTTGTTGAAATCAACTCAAACTCAAACTTGAAAATCGGAGAAATGAGTGTAAGCTTTTTCAAAGTGACCCATAGTATTCCTGATTGCTTGGGAATGGTCTTTCACACACCAGAGGGCAATATAGTACATACGGGGGACTTCAAGTTCGATTTAACCCCAGCGAATAATGAGCATTCGGATATTCATAAAATGGCTGAAATCGGCAATGAAGGGGTCTTGCTTCTATTGTCTGAGAGTACCAATGCAGAACGTCCTGGTTTGACTCCATCGGAACAAATGGTAGGTGAACATGTAGAAGCAACTTTCATGAAAGCCGAACGCAAAGTTATTTTTTCTACCTTTGCTTCAAATATTAGCCGCGTTCAACAAGTCGTGAATGTAGCGCAAAAAACAAATCGAAAACTTGCGTTGCTTGGACGAAGTATGGTAAAGGTCATAGCGGTTGCTATGGAACGTGGTTATTTAACAGTTCCTGATGGAATGTTAATTCACCCACATGAAATCAATGAAATGGCTCCTGAAAAGGTGGTTATTTTATGCACGGGGAGTCAAGGAGAACCAATGGCTGCTCTTGCCCGCCTATCCACTGGAAACTTTCGTGGTGTCGACATTTTACCTGAAGATATGGTTATCATTGCAGCAGGTTTAATACCCGGGAATGAACGAAATGTCACGAGTATCGTCGACAACTTTTTTGCACTTGGAGCCAACGTGATTTATGGATCAGGAAGTACATCCGGAATGCATGTTTCTGGCCATGGTTATCAAGAAGATTTAAAACTAATGCTTACATTAATGAAACCCAAATATTTTATCCCCATTCACGGTGAATTTAGAATGCTACACCATCATCGTTTGTTAGCTGAATCTGTTGGAGTAGAGCAAGGAAACACGTTTATCATCAGGAATGGCGATGTCGTCGATATTGAACATACCATTGCCCGGCAGACTCGGAAAATACCGGTTGGGAATACTTACGTAGACGGGGGGGATGTCGGTAATGTTGGGGAAATTGTGTTACGAGACCGTAAACAGCTTTCAGAGGATGGAATGCTCATGATTGTTTTAACTATGAGCAAAGCGGAAGGAAAACTGATTTCTGAACCCGATACCTTTTCTCGTGGATTTGTAGATAGAGATTTCTCGGAACTCCGAAGAGACGTTAATCGACTTACTACAAAAACTGTTAACGAGCTACTAGAAGCAAATAGGAACTCATGGAATGTAATGAAAAAACAAATAAAAAAATCAATACGACAATATGTATATACATATACCAAGAAAAAGCCAATGATTGTTCCTATACTTATTGAAATTTAATAGGGGGGAAGTTTTTTTAAAAATGAATTAACCGCCTACCTAAAAATTATCGGTTTGATGATATTGGCATTGCATTAGAACCGAACCCACATAATACCCAACCGAATGAACAGAAAGTTATGGGGACCTTCTAGAAGCCGGTCAATAAGAAATCAGGACAGGGAAAACAATCCTTGTCCTGACTCGACTCTAAGATGGGCTTCACATAAATGCTATTTTTTATGATTTATAGTGCTATCTGGTCTTTCTCGAGGGGTAAAATTAATGATGAAATACCCAATAATTAGAATTAAAATAATTAACGCATAAAATAAGGAATTGACCGGATGTTCATGATCGACAATTATGATTCGTACCATTGCCGTTATACCAATATAGATGAAATATCGAATCGGGAAATGGTATTCTTCCTTAAAGTATTTTACTATCATTGAAATAAACTCAAAATATAAAAAGAAAATTAGGATATTGGCCAGGAAAAGTTTAAAGTCATTATTACCGCCTTCTAGCAAAATCTGAATGAAGATAATTATTTCCTTAATAAGTAAAACAGATAAAATAATTCCTAATAATACAAGGGACATATTCAAAAATAATTGAAGAACCTTTGGAATCCAGTACAAAAGTGTATTAAAGTCGTTTTTTTCCTTAAACATAGATATCTACCTCTCATTTAAACATACAACTTGCCTTTTTGACCTATTCGGTTACCGTTATCTCCTTTCATGATTCTCTTTCTCATCCAAAAAACAAAAACGCACCCTAAAAATGAGTGCGTCACTGACAAATAAAAAGTAAACTCTTATCTATCAAGGTATCATCACCCGCAGGAATTAGCACAGTGTCTTGTCAGACCTGTTGCTGAGGTTTCTTAGGGCCAGTCCCTCCACCTCTCTGGATAAGAAATATTTTTTATAAATTTAACAACTGATAAGTCAAACGTCAAGACAATTCTGCATAATTTAACAC
>NZ_MLYR01000174.1 GCF_001866655.1 Bacillus sp. MUM 116
ATATAAAAATCAATATTAATATAAAATAAATTTAATGTAATTTTATTTCAGATAATTCTAACGAAACGCTAGTAAATAATCCTAATGCTAGAATAAAGAAACAATATTCATAGTTTATTATATATATGCCTTCTTTTTTCAATTAACATTTGTTGTCGGTGTCTTAATTTGTTATACTTAGTGGCCAATTCAAGAAATAAGGGCTTATCCATTGATACAAGAGCATCATCAATCTTTTCCTCTAGGAGCGTAATTTGCCGGGTAACCATTGCTTCATCCAAAACGTTTTGTATATACAAATCAAGATTTGAACTCTCATCTTGAGTTTTCTTTGATGAGTTAAGCAATTTCATAACCTCACTATATGAAGTGCTTTTATACGGTTTTTTCTTTTCCATTACAAATCACCCCTAATACCTTTTTACATGATCATCTTTTGCTAAAACATATCATTCATTTTATTCCACATTTATTCATGAGTGGACGAGAATATTCCCAAAGGTAGTAGTAGGATGTAATAAGGTTAGGGAAATGTCCCTAATGAGGGGATAAATGTTAATTTTACCAATTAAAAAAGCATATCGGTATGTGAAAGGCAGAATGCAGTAATTAAAGAAATTGAAGAAGAAATAATATTAGACTGCAAAAAAACGGAGAATTAGCCGCTTCTCCGTTTTTTTGTTTCAAAATTAAAATACCTATTAAAACAAATGGGGTAAAACTAATTTTCGAAAAAGGATTTATCCTGCCTTTTCAACTAAACAGCTATTCTCCCATTTTTCATATTCTTTACTAGCATTCCAGCTCAACCATGACACAAGGATTTTTATCTCACTTGGACCAACATACCAATATTCCCAACGATTCTTCACCGTATTTTGGTATATACCTGTTTTGCTGACATTATTCATCGAACCACCCCTTTTTTCTAAATCAATCATTCAATTGAAGCTTTAGAACCGTGCATTATTAAAATATAAATTCTCCAAATTGTCGGAAAATCCCTTCTTAGTAAAATTTTTTTATTTTCCCCCGTAATGTATAAGTATTTTATATACTTAACGACTGCCTATCGGCTGGCATCCCTGATTTACCGAGCATGAAGGGAAAATAACGCTTGATAGCAAATATAACCGGCACTAAAATAAGAGCTGCCATCAGGGTGTATAAAGAACCTTTTAAAAGAGGAATTTCGAATAGTTTTTCAGAATCCAATAAGGTATTTTGAATAATCAAGTTAAATAAGGCAAAGACAATTTTTTGGTGGAAGGCTAAATAAATGAGTGAATTTTCTCCGATATATTGGAGAGTTTTGCTTTGTTTCATTCGCTTGATTAGAATCATGAACGCACCAATCCCTGACAACGCCGATATATAAAACAGGAAAATGTTTCCTAAACTACTATTATAAAGGTCCACTCTTTCTCCGGAATACACGAAATTCAGGTATCCAGTGACCATATTGATGAATAGGAAAAAAATAAAATTGTTTAAAGAAAGATACCGTTCTAATTTCATTTTGTATTCTTTATATAAAAATCCCACTCCATAAAATCCCACGCTAATCAAGGAAATATCGATACTCCACGGAAGGGGTTTATCTACTAATTTATTATATAGACAGCCCAAAACAGAAAGGAAAACTAACCCAATCAAGATGGACTTTTTGGAACGCCCTACTTTCGATAGGATGTAAAAAAGCAATTCCGTGCAAAGTAAACAATTCATAAACCATAAAGCACCGGTATGAACCGTCCAAAAAGATTTCCTCGTTGCGATGAATGATCCTAATATGGGCAGCATTAGATTATGATCATAATCTACTTGTCTAAGGATAAATAAGAAAATAAACCAAAGATACGCAACAAAGGAAAAACACAAATAAGGCAAAATTAATGTCTTTGTCCTTTTCAGTACAAAGGTTTTTATATTTGGAAATTTATTAAAGTTGAATAAGTAACCTGATAAAAAGAAGAACAATGGCATATGGAATGTATAGATGTACGTTTTAATAGGTGATGGGATATTGGTATGGCCCAGCATAACGAGAAGCATCCCTAAACCCTTTCCTATATCCAACCATTCAATTCTTTTACGCATAGTATTCCTCCTCCTCAATCCTATTTCCATATACGGAAGTTGATTTTTAAGGAGCCATAAATCTTAAATATATAATATGTGAATTTAATCACATATTGAAAGAATAGGTAAAATTTAAACTTAATGATATTAAAGATTTGTTTGGCTATTTGTCATAGTAACACCATTTCTATCGTTCTTCTTACTTGTAAAAGGTTTTTAATATTTATTTATTCGTTTTGACAATGTTTAAATATTACCTTAATTAAAAGGATAAATTTGTGAGAATTTTTATTTGATAGTAAAGGTTGTGCCAGGAGCCCCATTTGCCGAGGAAGTTTGTTGATTTGAAATGGAGGAGTCGTTGATTTAAGGAACTTTCAAATAACTACACAATAATAACCAATAAAACTTCAGTCTAGCGATTGCCGCAACCAGATTAACAGAAGACACCCCAACTGTTGCTGGTATACAACTTATAAAAAAACAGTTTCTATATAATCAAGCAAAAATTTTCATTAAAAGAAGCACCCTGGCTATTCGGATGCTTTAAAATCACTTTTTACTTTCCTAATGTAATAATTTAAATGATCCTGAAAGTAAATTAAATTATGAAATACGATTACATTTAATAAAAATACGATTATAAGTAAAATCATAATCGATGTAGAAAATTTAATCGTAAAGGAAAATATCCCAATTGTTAATAAGGAAAGAAACAGACTAAAACAAAGTGCACTTAGGGCGTGAAGATTACCAAGTCTGTCGCTATAAATTCTTTGAATTTCTTTTCCATATTGGTTCTCAATGATGATCTTATCCAATTCGTATTCATGTTTAAGGTGCTTTTTGCGATCTTTCCAAATAATAAAACCTAAACTAAGACTAATTTGATGAATTAAATTTCCAATCGTAACCCCTGAAACAATAAACAGTGTAATAGAAGCAACAATAATAGGCGCATCCTTATTGAAAATAAATGATTTAATCGAATCAAAATCATTTAAAGAAAAATAAGCAATTAACACTGCAAGAAACATCCATCCAGGTATTCCCCATCTAATAATATCCTTTGGTTCAAAATTCATTCCTATCCCCTCCATCTTTTAACTTCGACAAAAGGAGACATTTTCCTGCAATATTTTAAAGTCCATTGCCCATCTAATCGACACTGTCACTCGAAACGGCCCCGTACTCAACCGAATAAAGGGCTTTTTGCTATTTTTATTTCACAAGAATAAAATAAAACTGTACCAAATCCCAGTTATTTAATTCTAATTTTTTGTCCTGGCTGCAGTCTTTTAGGATTCACATCCGGATTCAACCTATTTAGTGTGCCATATTTCATTTTCCATTCCTTTTCAAGGTCCCAAAAAGTATCACCTTTTTTAATGGTATAAGTTTCAGGTTTTGATACAGAAGGAACCATCCCTTTTAATCTTAACTGCTGCCCAGCATAAATAAAATCAGGATTGGCAAGATGGTTTAACTTAGCAAGGTAGTCAATTGATAATCCGTATTTTTTACTAATTACAGTAAGATTTTCTCCATCTTTTACAATGTGATTTTCTGGTATTTCATCTTCCTTTTTAGCTGCAGATGGTTCTGGTCCTGCAGCTTCAACCCATGCACCTGGATCCTTTTTAATATCATTCTGATCTATTGCAATTCCGGCAACTTTGACATCATTTTGGTACTGGTGCTTATGGATGTGATCCGCGACTTTCCCTTTGCTCCAAGCAAATGTCTGCCAGTAATAATCCACTTTATCTTTTACTGCCATCATAACTGCATAAGAGCCATATAATCCGACTTTGTAGTCTTTTAATGTGGAATTAAGACCATCTACATAATCGAGGATCCCTTTCATATGGCAGGATTGGGCATCGAAATCTACCACAAAGTAAATAGCACTTTCGGCAGGTTGCCCTACTAATCTTGCGTATATTTCCGCTTCCTTTGCATCCGCAATCCCTTGGGGTTTAGTATGATAACCTGGATAGTTTGCACTTTTTTGAGCGATACTGATTAGCTTTAATCCTGCCTCATGAATTATCTTTGCTTCAGCTGCATCAAATGTTTTCCAACTATTACCGAGATATCTGGCCACGTAAGAAAAACCTAAATCTTTTAAGGTTTTTGCAGATGAAGCCGTTAATTTTGTAGCACAGTCCAACCCATTCCTTGTCATTCCTTATCCTCTCCTTTTTCGATATTAACCTTATCGAAAGACTTTGATAGGATATCAATCCCAATACGACTAAAATTCTCGATAAAGGATATCAACCAAAATCTATTTCAACAATAGTACTTGGTTCAGTCTTGAAAAAAGAGTGTTCCAAAAAATTTAAGGGGTTGGAAGTTTCCCTCCCTCATTTTTTCACTTTTATTTTTTGGGATATGGCTGTCCAGTATTTAGGGTCTTCTAAGCCGAGGCGCCAAATCCCAATGCCTCGCAGGTTATATTTTTCCACAAGGTTTAGTTTAACCCGTAAACTGGAGCTATTCTCAAACCAAACCTGGTGGCTATGATGTTTTTCATCTACATAACCGAAGTGAGGTGTTTGTGTAGCGGAGTCCCACTTAACTTTCGCTTTAAATTTTGTTTTCTTCCCCATTACCTGGGCGTAGGAACTATAAAGGGCTTTGTTTGTTGTTGTATCCCAGTCCCATCCATAACCTCCGATACCAAGTAAAATTTTTGATGATGCTACTCCCTGTTTCAAGGCATAACGAATGGTTGCTTCGGTCCAATCGACCGATGCCGTTGACCCGGGTTTTGTTCTGGGATTATGTTCATCGTAAGTCATAACCATTAAGCTATCTGAATATAGACCAATTTTTGCGTAATCAAACCAAGGTGACCATGGATTCGCACGGGAATCACCTGTGTTTGCCGGGACTGAAACCGTCACTGCCTTTCCATCACGATGCATTGCATCAGACAATTCTTTAATCAGCAGACTAAAGGAATCTCGGTCAGACAAATACAAATTTTCCATGTCAATATTAATCCCATCATATTTGTATTGATTCATTTCCTTTCGCAAGTTTTGAATGAACACATGGCGGTTTTTATCGTGATCGAGTACCTGACTCGCTACTTGCTTACCCTTTTCAACCGTTTCATATAGAAGATTGTGTACAACCAGATATACCTTCAGGTGTTTTTCATGAGCACTCCCTATAACCTTTCGCTTATGATCCGCTGTAACGGAGTCTATAAGACTTCCTGGACGTTTATCATCAAGCTTATACCAAAAGGGTGCAATGATGCTTAAATGGGTGAATTGTGAATTAACTGTAGGTTGGGACCCTGGGTATGTTCCTTCCTGTTCAGTGTAGAAACCTAAAACTTCACGTGTAGGTTTATTCGTGTTATGTTCCTCTTTTCTTTGTGACTGATTGCAGGATGTCAGAAGTAAAAAAGAAATGCATAAAGAAATGATGGTGAATGATCGATAACCGTTACGCGACATAGTGCACCTACTTTTCTAATATGTATACATAATTTTAGCTATGAATAGGAATTACATACAAAAAAATATTTGTAAAACCCTAAACCAACACTCTTTTGTACAGGTAGAGAACTCAAAAAAACACTTACAAACATTGATATTGCAACATTTGTAAGTGTTTTATCATTTCTAGTTATCTATTTAATTGTTTTACTTTAGTAGGCTTGTTTTCCTTACTTACCTTGATGATTTCACCAATAATACTGATGGCAATTTCTTCTGTTGTTTCTGAGCCAATTTCCAATCCGATTGGAGAATGAACCTGTTCCAACTGTTCTTCCGTGACACCTTCACCTTTTAATTTTTCAAAAATCGTTATGACCTTTCGCTTGCTGGCAACCATTCCAACGTAGGCAATTGGAAATTGCAGCGCCGTTTTTAATACAATCTCATCACGATCTTTTGTAACAATCACCACATATGACTTTTCATTTAGGTTGGCAGCAAGTAAAGCCTCCCCAATATCCTGGTTCACAAAAATGTTCGTCGCATTGGGAAATCGTTCCTTCGTACAATAACCAACGCGGTCATCGACAACGCAATAAGGAATTTCAAGGAAATCTGCAAGCTTTGAAAGCGCATTGGCTAAATGACCGGCTCCAGCCAGAACGAGTTCTGGCCTCTTTGTATAGACTTCAATAAACACCCTTAATGTGCCGCCACAGCTCATTTGAATTCCATCTTTTGCATGTTTATTTAATTTGTATTCAACGATTTTCGATTGACCCTTTTGGAGCGCCTTTACACTTTCTTTGATGATATAGTGTTCAGCCAAGCCGCCTCCTACAGTGCCTTCAATCGTCCCATCACGGTAGACAATCATTTTTCCAACATGCCTGGGAGTCGAGCCCTTTGATTCAATAATCATCGCTAAAGCAAAGGTTTCGTTTTGACGTGCTAGCAAGGCCACTTTTTCCATCAGCAGCAAGTATAGCTCCCCCCTTATTTACCCTAATTCGGTTGATATTTCGTCATGCAAAGAAAATAGCGTAATAAATTTAAGGCGACAGTTTTTCTGTATAAAGCAGTGGAGCGCTGATCGTCGATGGGTTTAATGATCTTATCAAAGGCTGACACAATCTGAGCGATGTCCGCATCGGCTAATGGGATAGTCTTTCCAACCAACTTCTTCTCAATATCAATGAAACGAACCATCGTAGGTCCGACTGCCCCGAAGGCAAAGCGAACCTCTTCGATTTGAGCACCATTTAACCGGATATATCCTGCAAACGATACTTTGGCAATGGCATCTGCGTTACGGTTGCCGACTTTCTCAAAAACAACATGAGAACCTTCTTCTACTACGGAGGGCAAGATGATTTCAGCCAAAACTTCAGAGGGATGACGCCCGACCCTTCGTGGACCTTGAATAAAATCGCTAATCGCTACGACACGATCACCATGAACGGAGCTCAACAAAAGCTTTGCGTTGTAGACATATAATAATGGCAGTGTGTCCCCAGCTGGAGAAGCGTTGCAAATATTTCCTCCCAATGTCCCTCTGTTTCTAATTGCCGGTGCCGCAATCGTTTTAATTGCGTTTTTTAAGGGTATGGGAATGTACGGTTCTTCCAATAATTCGCTATAGGTGCAGCAGGCACCGATGTGGAGATCCTTCTGATTTTGATACACCCGTTTTAGCTCAGAAAGATGATCAATAAACACAATCGGTTTAGGGATTTTCGGGGGAACTCCCCTTCCACTTTTGTGAAGGACCATGACATCAGTGCCGCCGGCCATGATGGCACAGTCTTCTTTGTTCAATTGACTCAACGTTTGGTCTAAACGATCGAAGCGATACGCAGTTATTTTTTCTGCCATAAGCCGTCCCCTTTTTTAGCTGCCAGGTTAATCGCATCCACAATCATGTTATAGCCCGTACATCGGCACAGATTCCCGGAAATACCTTCACGGATTTCAGCCTCTGAAGGATGAGGGTTTTTGGATAATAAAGCCGCACTTGCCATGACCATCCCAGGAATGCAGTAACCGCATTGCACTCCTCCGGCAATGGAATAGCTCTCATCTAAAATCTTAAATTGTTGTGTTTCCATGATTCCTTCAATCGTTAGAATATCGGCTCCCTCAATCGATCCAATCGGGATCAGGCAGCTGTTTTGAAGAAGGTTATTCACAAACACACTGCAGGCTCCGCACTCCCCTTCCCCGCAGCCTTCCTTTGTTCCGATTAATTCAAATTCCGCTCTTATTAAATCTAGTAATCTTACAGTGGCAGGGGCATCCGTTTCTACCGTTCTTCCATTAAGAGTAAATTTAATCAACCCTCTTCCCCTTCTTTCGTCCATAGACTTTCGATAATGACTTCCGGTGTAATCGGAATTTGCTGAAAAGTAGTTTGAAGTGCCTCCTCGATTGCAGCTTGAACTGCTGGAGCGCCGCCGATTAACGTCAATTCACCTGCGCCCTTCGCCCCGTATGGACCATCCGCATAGGGATTATCAAAGACCTTGCTTTCGATTGAAACCACATCCAATGAAGTCGGCGGTCCATAATCCGATATGCTTTTTTGCAGGATTCTGCCTTGCTTTGACGTCATTTTTTCTAGATAACCGTAAGCTAATCCTTGAGCGAGACCGCCGTCAATTTGGCCTTTCATGATCCGTTCATCGATGACCTTCCCAACTTCATAATTGCCGTAAACTTTTTCTAACTTTATATTTCCTGTTAATGTATCCACTTCGACTTCCACGATATTCACGCCCCATGAATAAGCCGGGTAGGCATCTCCGGTGAAGGCTTTCTCGTCCCATGGAATCATTTCGCGGTGAACATAATTCTCTATTACTTCCTGTTCCACCCCCGGCTTCCACTGAGCCTTCAGTTTTTTTGCAGCCCGTTCCAGTAATTTTCCGACGATCATGGTCGTCCTGGAGGCGACGGTCGGACCGGAGTCGGGAACCTCTTTTGTGTCGGGAGTAGGGTACAAAACTTTTTCATATGGGAGGTCGAGTTCTTTGGCGACAATTTTACTCAGCGTCGTATAAATTCCTTGTCCCATATCAGAATTAGAGATTTTTAGCATAACCTTGCCGTCCTTTGATTTCACCAGCTTCACCGTAGCTTTAATATGATCACGTTCGCCGCTGCCTGTAAATCCACAACCGTGAAGGAAGAGCGAAGTTCCTATGCCTTTTTTGTAGCGGTAATTTTGTTGATTGCTGCGCTGAAAGTCTTCTTTTTTCTTTTTGTATTCTGAGGAGTTGAGTAGGTCTTCAATCATTTCTTCCATTAATATTGGGTCGCGGAATTTACCTTTTGTTATGGTGGGGTCTCCTTGTTTGACGAGGTATTTTCGTTTGTATTCCAGTGGCTCGATGTTTGCTAGTTTACTAAGATGTCCCATATGACTTTCGATTCCGGCAAAGCTTTGTGGAGCACCAAAGCCTCTGAAGGCACCGTTCGGAACGGTATTGGTTTTTAAGACAAAGCCTTTTGCATGAAAATGTGGTATTTTGTAAACACCGGCACTGTTTAATAAGGCACGCTGCAGCACGACAGAGCTCAATCCCTCATTCGCTCCGGCATCGAGAAAGAGGTCGACACACATGCTCAAGATATTTCCTTCCTGATCAAGGGATGTTCGATATTTAATTTTGGCCGGATGCCTTTTCGTCGTTACCAGCATATCCTCAGAACGGTCATACACGAGCATAACCGATTTTTTGACTGCGTTTGCAGCAACAGCAACGTGACAGGCCATCATCGAAGGATACTCTTCTTTACCGCCAAAACCACCGCCAGTAGGGCTTTGAACTACTCTGACTTCATCGTCATCACAGGCTAAAGCGTTTAGCAAGGCATTTTTTATATAATAAAGACATTGCATGGATCCCTGGACGACAATTTCATTCTTTTTATAAATGGCGAGCATTCCTTGTGGCTCAAGGTAGACATGCTCCTGATAACCTGTATTATATTCTTCTTCAATGATTTTGTGGGCTCCATGCTCGATCGCTGAAATAATTTCCAAGCCTTCACCAAATTCATAGCTTGCCATAACAACCCCGGATGCTGATTTTTGTTGGATGGCTTCGTCTAATGTATAGATCGCCTGATGTTCTTCAAAATCAATCTTCACTTCATCTACCAAACGGTACAGGATATTCAGGTCTTTGCCAACGAGCATGAGGATCGGTTCACCAATATAATTAACCCACTCATTGGCAAAAATGGGCTGATCTTCTTTGATAATTTTGACATAATTCGGTCCGGGAATATGCTCGGCTCCAACTGCTTCATAACCTTCCGGAAGGCTTGGTAATTTAATGGATATGATTTTCCCATAGGCTATGGGCGATCGAACCAAAACACCGTAAACCATATTTTCTACTTTCAAGTCACTAATATAGGGCAACTGGCCCGATACTTTACCTTTATGGTCCTTTTTGGGCACTGAGGTGCTTATGTCTTTTAGATTCATGCAACAACACCCTTCGACTCATATTTTTAAATTAGACATTATTAATATTAGAAACCCTCTTCCTACGATTTTATCAATGAGCATGATATTTTATGATTGATTTTTATTCTAATAAAAATGTAGCTTGATTCGAGTTGGAAAGCTGATCGAATCACGCTGTATTAATAAAACGGAAAATACAAACTTTTTCTCTTTTTTGGGGACGTGGCAACCCGCTACGTTCCATCATCAGCCACTTTTTCTCCTTCTTAGGCACATATAGCCTCGCTTCGCTACATTACCTCGAGAAATTTACACTTTATCATAGTATTCAATGGCTTTTTGGTAATCATCTGGCGTATCAACATCCATTAGTACTCCCGGATCCTCAACATTCATGTATTTCTTTTCGATACCTCCCAGGACCTCACGCAAATTACTTTCTGGATTAGTATCGAGAATCTTCTGTTTCACTTCGCTTGATAATTTGATCGGATGGCCAGCTTTATAGTTAAAGCTGGGAATCACTACGTTCCCTTTGTGTTCTGCTAGTAGCTGGACGGTCTCTTTTTTAACAAGCGGACAATCTCCAGGCGTTATAAAGAAGCTTGGGGCAATTACTTCGCTCACTCCCTTTTGAATGGAAGTAAACATTCCCTGATGAAAGTTTTCATTATAAACAAACTTTATCTGAAATGAAAAGGCATTTGTATTGTAGATTTTTTCCACTTCTTGTTGGATGAGTTCCGCTTTAAACCCGCCAACGACAATGACTCTGCTGCATAATCCTTCAAATTTAGAAATCGTATGCTCCAACACGGTCATTTGCCCTAGTGGCAAAGTCATTTTCAATGCATTCGCTCGGCTGGAATATCCAGCGGCTAGGACGACAGCTTCCATTTCCCCCCACCTTTCCATGACATTTTCTTTGATCATCTTAATATATTTCTGTCTTTACTAGACGATTACTCCTCACTTGCTTTTTATAAAATGGGACATTATGCTTTTCCGTTTTGATGTCCATCAACATATGATAAAGTACCGATGAATTAAAAAGGAAAGGAGGAGTTGATGTTGAGTGAGGAGAAGGAGAAAAAAAGTAAAAAAGGTAAATCACTATGGGGACCGCTTATAGCAGCACCCGCTGTATTTTTTCTTGCCCCTCTTGGAATCGGACTTTATCTCACTCATCCCTTCCCGGCAAAAACCACAAAAAACCCCAAGGACTACGGACTTAAATTCGAAGAGATTGAATTTTTCAGCAGAAAAGATCAAGTAAAGCTGTCTGGCTGGTGGATTCCTGCCGCTACTAAGGAAAGCAAAAAAACCGTCATCACTGCACACGGTTATATGAATGAACGTGCCATGGAAGGGATTGAAGGGCTGCAGCTCGCCAAAGCTCTTTCGAAACAAGGATATAATGTGCTTATGTTTGATTTTCGCAATGCAGGTAAATCGAAAGGGAGAACCACAGGGTTGGGGTACTATGAAAAGCATGACTTATATGCAGCGATTGAGTATTCCATTCAGAAAAAAAAGCAGAAAAAGATTGCTCTGCTTGGATGGAGTATGGGTGCTTCAACTGCACTTATTGCCGGATGCGAACATCCTGCGGTATCCGTCATCATTGCCGACAGTCCCTTTAGTGATTTAGAAGCTTTTTTAAAAGAAAATCTTTCTTATTGGACCAAATTACCAAAAAGGCCTTTTACACCGCTTATTTATCATTCCATGCGAAAACTCCTCAAAATTGACCCCGCTGAAGTTTCACCAATTAATATTGTGAAAAACACGAAAGGAAAATCCTTCTTATTGATCCACAGTAAAACGGATGAAGCTATTCCTTATAGCGAGAGTGAAAAACTTGTTCAATCCATTTCAAAAAATAACTATAAAGAATTGTGGCTGACGGAAAAAGGTGAACATATTAATTCGTATCTTTTGAATAAAGAAGAGTATGAGCGTCGTGTTCTCCAGTTTCTAAATAAGTACTTAAAGCTTGCCTAATGCCCGACACTGGCCTTGGCATGTTATACCATCGATGTCCATGCAAACCTCGCCACAGTACAGGCGAGGTTTTTTCTTCCATAATTAAATGCCACCAGTATCGCCGCAGCCATGATTACACCTCCAGCAATTCGTTTTCGAATAAGGGACTACCCCTCCTCTCTTCTAAATTCACAAACTAACCACATTGCTTAAGAATCCGAGTTCAACGCTGCCCGTTGGACTGTTCCCTAACAATTCCCAAAATGGCTCTCATCTTTGCCAGCACTCGCTGGATCACTTCCTCATTGGCCGGATTCGGTCTTATATCGATCATTTTCCTTGTTTCCTCCACGTCTGGAATCGTTAGAGATGATTTTTAGGTTAGGGCAACTGTGCTC
>NZ_MLYR01000175.1 GCF_001866655.1 Bacillus sp. MUM 116
GCATCTTTTCGTAAGAACATTTGCGAAAATTGCCTAGGAATTTAGTAAATGACCCTTATTAGGATCCAAAAGCAACAAAGTTTACGAAAAGAGCCTTAGCAAAAGGACCGTCATTAATATGGATATCAAATGGTTAAAAACATTTATCATTGCGGCTAGACATGAAAATTTTCGTAAAGCATCTGAGGATCTTTTTTTAACACAGCCGGCGGTTACAAAGCACATAAAAAGACTAGAGGAGTATCTGCATATTTCCTTATTTGAAAGAAGGGGGAAAAATGTTTCGCTTACTCCGGCTGGTTCCAAGTTTCTGCCATCCACCATAAAGATATTGAAAAGATATGAGGAGGAGATGGAGGAATTCGAAGGCTGGAAGCAAGGGTATAACCGTAAACTAAAAATTGCTGTGGCTCCCCAAATTGCTGCTTCTATCCTTCCGCCATTCCTTAACATTTTTATTGAACAACATCCAAATATTGAGGTAATTATCAATGTGGTTCGTTCTTTTGAGATCGGTGAGGAAATTAGCTCGGGCAAAGCCGACATTGGCTTATCCAGGATGAAACCAGTTCAGACAGATCTCTCAAGTGAGGTTATTCATCGAGATCCAGTTATCCTTGTGGCTCCAAATCTTAAGGATAAAGAACGACATAAGTCGCATATAAATGAGGAGAACGTGCTTAAGCAATACAGGCTATTAACCGATAACCATCCAGCTTATTGGGATTCCCTATTAGCAGAGGTGAAAAGATATTATCCAAGAGTTCGGACAATCCCGGTTACGCAAATGGAAATTACCAAGCGGTTTATTGAAATCGGATTGGGGGTTTCTTATTTACCGTTATCCATTGTTCAGGAAGAATTAAAAAATTGGAAAATGTTTGAAATTAAACCGGATAAAATAGTACCTCCAGTTTCTTTAACCTATATCATTGCGAATCAAGAAACACCAGAAGCAAAGGAATTTATCTCGTCACTAAAAAAATGGCTGAAGGAATCTGAGTGAAAGATGGAGAAGTTTTATAAATGGGAATATAAAGGGGATGTAAAAACTAATGAATTCAAATACGAAAAACGAAGTAAAGAGCTGGGCTAAATCCATCATCATTGCACTGGGAATTGCAGCTGCAGTTAAAACATTTCTTTTTGCACCCTATATTGTTAAAGGAGCATCCATGGAGCCAACCTTACATAATCAAGAAAAAATCTTTGTAAACAAATTGGATGATTTTAATAGAGGGGACATTGTTATTATTAAAGAAAAAGAAGTGAACTATGTGAAGAGAGTTATTGGTCTTCCTGGAGATACGGTTTTGGTTAAGGATGATCAATTATATATAAATGGAAAGTATATTAAAGAGTCCTATCTTTCACATAATCGTAAATTAGCGGAGCAAATGGACAGCAAATTAACGGGTGACTATGGTCCGATTACGGTTCCGCAGCACAAAGTTTTTGTCATGGGTGATAATAGGCTTCACAGTATGGATAGCCGAAATGGATTGGGATTTATTCCTGAAAATGAAATTGTGGGAAAAAGCGAGTTTGTCTTCTTTCCTTTCTCACAAGTGAGAGAGACGAAGTAAAAAATAAAAAAGGCATCGTGCGCGATGCCTTTTTTCACTCCACTGCAAAAGTAAAGGTTTCTTTTAAGGGTCTGCCTATTTTTTTACCCTTTTGTGTCCAAATAATTTCAACTTCTAATTCCGTGGCTTTATGAGCCAATGGAAAGTTTTCAAATCGATAGGGTATACCCTTATTCAATTGTTTGGCTAAAAAGTTTGCATGTTCGACACGGCCTTCAGTGCAATCCTCCCCATCAGGACAACCAAAAAGAGAATATTTAGTCGTTGAATTCGGTTCATTTCGATACATAAACACTTCTACAGATTTTACATCTTTCCCGATATTATGAATCTCTAAAGAATAGGTATTAAATTTTCCTTTTTCGGATTTAACCAGCTCTTTTCCATGCCCGGGTTCTGCCACCTCTACAGACCATTGCTTTGAGGAATGTTTGATTGGTAATTTATTGAAGCTTAGTGCTTGTGTCTCTATTGCGATTGAGATGACAAATAGTAGAATTAACGCTAAAGTGGTAAGTTTCGTTTTCATCTTCAAAAGCCTCCATCATTTTTGGTCCGCATTATTTTTCCCAAAATGGAATGGAGTATGAGAACAAAATAGAATTTTGTCTAATACCGGTGGAACTGAAGACGCATTTTCCCATATAATGAATAGCAAAATGATTAGTTATTCAGGAGGATTTATTTTGAAAAAAACAATTGTGTTTACTGGTGGAGGTTCGGCCGGCCATGTAACACCTAATATTGCCATCATTAAGGAGATCCATAATGATTGGAACATTCATTATATCGGTTCGAAAAAGGGAATTGAAAAAGAATTAATTACAAAAATCAATATTTCCTATCATGGAATCAGCAGCGGAAAGCTAAGAAGGTACATAGATGTTGAAAATGTTATTGATGTTTTTCGGGTATTAAAAGGCTGTCTCGATGCGCGAAGAATTTTGAGAAAGTTAAAACCAAATCTTGTTTTTTCTAAAGGCGGGTTTGTATCCGTACCAGTGATTATCGCGGCAAGGTCTCTTAAAATCCCGATCTTCATTCATGAAAGTGATATTACACCTGGTTTGGCCAATAAAATTTCGCAAAGATTTGCGACCAAAATATTTACTTCGTTTGATGAGACGAAAAAATATTTTCCTGCACAGAAAACTTTTGTTATTGGTTCGCCGATTCGAAGAGAGATTTTTAACGGGTCTGAAGATAGAGGCAGAAGGTTTCTCGATTTTCACGATGAACGGCCGATTTTGACGATTATGGGTGGCAGTTTGGGAGCAAAAAAAATTAATGAGGCCGTTCGAGGGGCATTAAAAGAGCTGTCTGCCCAGTACCAGATTGTTCATTTGTGTGGAAAAGATAATGTTGATTTGAATTTTTCAAATGTGCCGGGATATAAGCAATTTGAATATATTCATGATGAATTGCCCGATATTTTGGCGGCAACTGATTTGGTTATTACCAGAGGCGGCTCCAATTCGATATTTGAATTTCTGGCTTTAAAAATCCCGATGCTCATAATCCCTTTAGGTTTGGAGCAAAGCCGCGGGGACCAAATTTTAAATGCTAAAGCCTTCGAAGAAAAGGGCTATTCTCTTACGCTAAAGGAAGAAAACTTGACAAGTGAAACCTTAGTTAAGAAGTTGGAGGTTTTGCAGAAAAAAAGTGGAGAGATACAAAGGAAAATGGAGCTGTCAAAAATGGGGGATGCACTGCAAACTCTTATCAGAGAAATTACTGCTCCTGAATAAGCATAGAATGCGATTCTTCAGTGATGAAGGATCGTTTTTTATAGGACTTTAGAATAATACAAATTGAAGTTAATAAATTGTTATAAGGGACTAACTGTCTGGGTTTGCTGGTTTTGCTTTTGAAAGGAGCACGTTGGAATGAGAAAAGAAAATAATGCGGCTCTAATTGTATTTTTGGGAATCGTTTTATTCATTTATATGATCGTAAATGCTTTCCGCCATATTAAGGTCTACGTAGTTTTTAGTTCCGGGCTAACACCTATTATCATTATGGCGGTATTAATTTTGGCGATTGTTATTTTAATTGTTAGAAGTTTATAAGTTACATCTTTTTGGCGATATCTTCAATCATTGGTATCGTTTTTTTGTTAGCAAAAAATTCCATTTATTGTTAACATGAGGCTAATTGACGATTAGGAGTGAGTAAGATGAAAAAAGTCCCTTTTGAACCGCCGACAGAATATTATGATGAGAATCTTTTACAGATTGATGAGCAAATTTGTGCTTTGTTCAAACAGCGGAAGGAGATTTCAGATAAAAATCCAGGTTTTCCACCCTCTGAAAAGATTGCTGATTGGGCAAAAAAGTATGGTCTGTATGAGGAATTACTTCAAGCAATTTTTGGAGAATTACGAAATGAAGAGCATTTTCGCCCTTATGTTGAACCAGAGAGATTCCGCAAATATGTATCCATCCTCAAGTCTGTTGAGAAAGGTGAGTGTATGTACACAATATCCTTTATGCGGCAGTTTGAGAATGCCAGCGTTATTAATCTAATTATCGATTGGGAATCTGAAAAATTCTCACAAGAAGATCGTTTCCATCGACACACTTTTTGGGAATTAGTATTAGGTGATCAATATGATTGTAGAATGTCTGGAGGAGGCGGTTCAGATGGGCATCTTAGCTACAATTTTATTGTCTCGCCATCGCTGCCGGATGATCTTTCAGGGATTGACTTGGTTTTTAAAGAGTTCAAAACTCCTTTTAAGGACAAGCCAACCGGGATTGAGATTGCTTTTCATATGTACTAATTTCTGTGAGGGTAGGCTTTGCTTCGATAAAAAAGTGGAGCATTTTGCATTGAAAAATCGTAACGCAGATAAACCGTTTCAAGTTAAAAAAATAATTATCGGAACGGTACATATGGTCCCAAATAAGGAAACATAGGCGGATATCCATGAAGGGCAGGGATGATGTGAATGGTGTGCTGGCCAAGCTCGATTGTGTGATGGTGGATGACTTGATTCCAAGGTCCAAACATTGGGGGAGAATAACCTAAATAAATAGGTGCGCCGGTTCCAGTAATAATGGTGTGCATTGTGTTATCACCTGCATTTTTTTACATATTACGTTTCAAATTAAAAATGGAGACAGTCCTAATATAAAAAAAAGACATGCCAAATCTTTCTTATCTATGGGGGGAATGGTATTTTTAAGTTAGGAAAAGAAATTATAAAACCAGCAAGGAGGTTTAGAAATGATTGCAGAAATGATAAAAACAGGAGATGGAGCAATTGCCCGGTATGAAAGGCATTGGCGACATTCGGTTCAAGAAGTGTGGGCATGGTTGACCGAAAACGATAAAATTTCTCAATGGTTTTCAGAACTCCGTGTGGAAGAGCTTCGTGAAGAAGGAGCGATTGTATTCCAAATGCCCGACGGCACGATGGATAAACTGACCATTAGCGAGTTAAAAACATATTCGGTTTTGGAGTTTTCATGGTGGGAGAACACTATGCGCTTTGAATTAAGCCCGGAAGCAGATGGATGCAGGTTGGTGTTAACGGAAAAATTGAAAGAAATCACAGACCATACCCCAAAGGATCTTGCTGGCTGGCATGTGTGTTTGGAGGTAATTGATGCATTGCTGGATGGAAGAACCATTGATTCCAGGTTTGAGGAATGGAAGATTTGGTATGAAAAGTACAATGTCGCTGTTAAGAATTTTTCTTCCGTCAATGCTGGATAGAGCATGAAGGACTAATGGTAAAAGAAACTTGTGAAATTGGCCTTCATCATGGCGATGAAGGCCAAAATAAAGTCCTGCTAATTATACTGGCTATGAATTCGGAAACATCGACTCCACAACATCAATCAGTTCTTTTTCTAAAGGCTGGTATAGCTTCCTTTCCCCCTCAAGTTTCACTGTATATTGAATATCATCATAAAGAAAAGTAACCTGATAGCCCGCAGGAATATCTTTCATAAAAGCCTCTTGGCCATTCCTCAATGTTAGCGCATGGTATTCCTCTAAAGCACCCAGTTTTTCCGAATGAGGCGTTGCCTGAATAGATAATTTACCGTTTTTATTTCGATAAAACCAAATGGCCTCATTGTAGATTACATTCCCTTGCACATGGGTCACCTTAAAAGGAAAATATGCGGGAACGAGCAGCTGCTTATTAAATTTCTCTTGGTATTCTTTAATTGGTTCATTCATAAAGGGGTTGGATAGATCAGAAATAACCTTAATCCGAGAGATTTTATTGTTCTCGACATAAACCTCCCAAATAAAAGCAATTCTTTCGGCAAATGTGTTGTTATTAAAATATTCTCTTTCAAAATGCGCCAAAAGGATTCGGGCATTTTTATGGTGAGAGGGAAGTGTTTGAACTCCTTGAATAGGTGTGTTTTCGCGAATTTCAGGGATTTTTACAGATGGAATAACTAACCTTTTGGCCAAACGTTCATCCTTCTTTATAATTGCCATCACAAAATTACGAAGGACAATCTGCGTGGAATCCGTGGACTTTGCCTTCATCGAAATAGGTGCCGCCAAAATTATTAGAAGAAATATAATAAATGCTTTTTTCATATTTATCACCTATCATTAGAATCCGTTTTAAATTAAGCAAATATTCCGGGGGACAAATAGATTGTTTTTTCAAAAAGTGTGAAACATCCTAAAATAACCGCTCAATTAGTATCCAAACCGGACCTTTAACTTAAAAATAATATCTAAAAATTTTTCCATAACCTGCACCTCACAACAGAAATTTATTTTTATTTTTCCGAAATATGAACAATATGGTAAAATTATGTAATTGGTTGAATGGTGAATCAACGATAAAAAGTCATATTGAGAGTGGGGAAGCAAATTCTGTTTCTATTATCATTAAGTCAGGAACAAAAATTAGAGAATTATAGATTGGGAGGAATCAATGATGAAGATATTAAATATGTTTTTTCCTGCAATCGCCATCTTGATTATTGGATTTGTGACATTTTCCAACACGTTCATTCAACAAACGGACCATAAGTATTTCTTTGTATCCCTTATCATTATTTATCCATTATTATTTTTACTCCAAGGTGTAGGAACTGCACTGTTAAAAACTAATATTTTTCTCTCTTTGGTTGTTTCCGCTTTAGGATTTTTAGTGACGGTCTTTCTTTGGGCAAATAGCAGTGCCCTTGGATATGTTATTGTATATTTAATCATTGGATTCTTAGGATATGGGCTTGGCCGTTTCTTTCAAAGGGGAAAATAAATATAGGCTGTTTTCGTAAAGTTTGTTGCTAATGAAAAGAGTGGTTGATTTCCACTCCAGGATGCTCGCTTTGCTCCTGCGGGGTCTCACCTGTCCCGCTGCTCCCGCAGGAGTCTCGCACCTTCCGTTCCAATCAACCTTCTTTATCAACAAGTAATCTTATCAAAAACTATTATAAAAACAACATTCCTTGAGAAAAGAGCCTAAAAATAAAACAAAAGCGCGTTGGTATAGTTGCCAATGCGCTTTTTCATTTATCATGCTAATTTTTCCAAATGCCTCCATCCAAACAGCTTTCTAGTATAAAATAATCTTAAGAAATTCTTAAGAATTATCGTAAATGAATGTTAAGATTTTCCGTTTATTTTATAGATAACAAAAAATGGTTGATAGAAAGCAGGGGTAAGATGGATCCTTATAAGGTTCTCGTAGTCGATGACGAAAAAGAAATTAGGGATGGCATTGAGATTTATTTGAAAAATGAAGGGGTTAAGGTGCTAAAAGCGCAGGACGGGGTGGAAGCATTAGAAATCTTAAATGAATATCCTATCCATTTGATTATCCTCGATGTCATGATGCCAAAGCTGGACGGGATTGCGGCAACCTACAAAATTCGAGAGCAGAAAAACATTCCAATTATTATTTTAAGCGCGAAAAGTGAGGATACGGATAAAATTTTAGGCCTTCAAGTTGGGGCGGATGACTATGTTACCAAACCGTTTAATCCAATGGAGCTTGTGGCCCGCGTGAAATCACAGCTTAGAAGGTATGTTTCTTTAGGTACATATGAAGGCATCAAAAAGGTGATTGATCTAAACGGGCTTATTTTAGACCAATCCGCAAAAGAAGTGACAGTCCATGGCGAGCCGGTGAAGCTAACGCCGATTGAATATAAAATCGCGGAGCTCCTGATGATGAACGCAGGCAGAGTATTTTCCATCGATGAAATCTATGAACGGGTTTGGAAGGAGCCGGGCTATAACGCGGAAAATACGGTAGCCGTTCATATACGAAAAATTCGTGAAAAAATAGAAATCGATCCGAAAAATCCAAGATATTTGAAGGTGGTGTGGGGGATTGGGTATAAAATGGAAAAATAAAATACTTATTGGTATTTGGAGCTTTCTGATTACTTTTGGCTTAAGCGGACTCTTTATCGGAGTCACTTCGGGGGACCGTTACATAAGTAGTGATTATTTTCATACACCGCAATTTCAAAATGAACTGGACCAATTCACCGGGTATTTAACGATGTTTGAGTTAAACCCAATCACTTTAAAGGAAGCAAAGGAATCAATTAAGGTAACAAAGAATGAGATTGACGAATATCGTTATCGCTATGGCAGTCTCTCTGAACAAAAAGCGAACATAAAGGCACAGTATGAAGAGCGAATTCAGGAAGCGAAGGCTTCCGGTGATCAGGAGACGGAGAATTCCATAATCGGGGAAAGAGATCGAAAAATCAATGACATTACGAATAATTTTAAAAGTGATGAGTATGTCAAAGAAAAGATTGTAAAAGAAAAAGAGAAGAAGATGGAAGATGTTTTTAAAGAAGAAGAAAATCATCGATCGGATTATCAAAGATATCGTGACTCTTTTCTTTATTATTTTAAAAGCAGTCAAACAGGTAAAATCTACACAAACTTAGATTCATCACAAGAGAATCTGATGAACACAAAAGATATGCAATATGTAACAAACTATACAGTCCATCCGGATAACCCCGGTTATTATTACGGCACAGAATTTGAACTGCTAAGATCTATAATGGATACGAAAACGGAAATATTTGAGGGGAAAATCGCGCTGCCGAAAACACTTTCCTCTGACAATTGGCTGATGATCGAGTCCGAAAAATACAAAAGTCAGCAAATCATCCTATTGGCTTTTATTTTATCAAGCATTGTTGCCCTTATTATTGGATACTTTATCAGGAAAAAGTCGAAGGGGATTACAGCGGAGATTGAAAGATATCGCCCTTATTATAACAAGCTTCCCATCGATGTAAGGGCAGTCTTTTTCATTCTTTCCGGTATAGGACTCATCCTCTGTTTGTTCGCTGAAAACGATGAAATCCATTATATTTACGAAAATCCAATTGGCTCAGGAAGAGACGTACTCATCTTTCTGATTGCGGGAATGGTTTTTAGTACCTCTATCCTTATACAATGGAACTACTTTATTTCATTTGTAAGGGATTGGAAGACGGTTAGAGCACAATTGGAAAAAGCCCTTCTCGTAAAAGCAGGGAAATGGATAAAGGTAATATGTAAAAAAGCTGTGGCCAAATTAAAAGAAGCCTTTTTAAATCAACCAGCAGCTAGACAGTTGTTTATTCTTTTGGCGGCTGCATTTGGGATGGGATTAGCTGCTGTGATGGTTGTCGTTCAACCCGTTTTTCTACCCTTTTATCTTATCTTAGTAGGGGGCGCAGCGATTCCGATCGTCGTGATGCTGGTTAATCGAATGGCGTACCTGAGCCAGATTGTTGAAAAAACGAATGAACTGGCAGCCGGAAAGATGGGGAAGGATCTAGAGGTAACGGGGAAAACAATCCTAGCCACACTTGCAGGTAATATCAATATGTTAAAGCAAGGGGTCAAAACATCCCAGAATGCCCAGGCCAAAAGCGAACGCTTGAAAACCGAATTAATTACGAATGTAAGCCATGACTTAAGAACACCGCTAACTTCGATCATTACGTATACGCAGTTATTAAAAACGGATGAGGTTTCAACTGAGGATCGGACCGCCTATCTTGAAATCATTGACCGGAAATCAAAACGGTTAAAAGTGCTAATTGATGATTTATTTGAGGTATCCAAAATGGCAAGCGGCAATATCGAATTGAAAAAGGAAAAAGTGGACCTTATCCAGTTATTACAGCAGGCACTGGGGGAATATGATGATATGATCAATGAATCCAGCCTGCAGTTCCGTGTAACGAATATGGAGAAACCGATTTACGCAATCGTGGATGGCCAAAAGCTATGGCGTGTGTTTGATAACCTAATAGGCAACATCTTGAAATATTCACTGGAGAATTCCCGCGTTTATATTACGGCTTCGAAATTGAATGGCCAAGCGTTGATTACTTTTAAAAATGTCTCGAAATATGAACTGAATGATAATAGCGATGAGCTGTTTGAACGGTTTAAGAGGGGTGACACATCACGCCATACAGATGGTTCCGGTCTCGGTCTCGCGATTGCGAAATCCATTATCGACCTACATGAAGGCAATCTCGATATTGAGACGGATGGGGATTTATTTAAGGTGAGCATTTCATTGTGGCTTTCAGAATGATTTTAAAATGGACATGGATTGGAAACCAACAACTTTACCAAAGGCTATTTTCGCATAGATTGTTGTTTTTCATATAAGTTCATCAACCCGTATAACAAAATGCTTCGTGGCATCTTTTCGTAAGAACATTTGCGAA
>NZ_MLYR01000176.1 GCF_001866655.1 Bacillus sp. MUM 116
CTATATTTACTATTACAATCACAAACGGATGAAGGAAAAATTAAAAGACCTGAGTCCGGTGGAGTACCGAACTCAAGTCTTAAAAGTTGCATAAAAATATTTGTCTAACTTTATTGGGTCAGATCAAAATGGTGCTTTTTTCAATCCTTTTTAAATGTATTAAGTATTACGAGTACAAGTCCTCCAAGAAACTTAGGTAATTTAATTGTATAAAAGCTCATAGTTTCTCTCCTACTTCCCATTGCTCCTATAATGTATTCAAACAAAAGAAATGTGCCTTTAGATAATATCTTTTACTTACCAAAAAAACGGGCGAGAAAGCCTTTTTTCTTGTTCACCACTCTTCTCCATTACTTACTGCTACTTCTTTTATCATCTGCTGAACTTATCCAAATTGGTTTGATCACAGAGTTACTGCTCTAATCCGTCACATAAGTCTTAACACTGATGAAATGGCTGTTTTCCTGTTACCAAATAGGTTAGTTGTCCCATAAACGACGAGTTTTGTAACAAATAATAAATGTGTACATTTTAAACTTTGTTCAGCAATCGGGCCATATAGTGGAGTAATCTCAGTAGCTGGAAAATGTAAAAGAATAGTTCGCATACAGGAATTTGAGTTGGACTACGACCACAGTCGTATAACGATTTAGTTCATAGCCTGATGTAATATTCTAACCAAAACTTTATAATGATTAACGAATAAAGGTTTGTTAAATATTACGATACAAAGAGGAGTAAATTTTAAATGGAAAATAAGGGATTCAAAATATTGATTCATGCTAGTACTTGGTTTGCACCTATACTAGTTCCCATTATCACATATTTTATTATTTCAGATCGAGAAATTAAAAGCTTATCCTTACAGGCTTTGGTATTTCATATTGTGATCGGTATTTTAATCTTAGTGTCTGCTTTTTTTTCTTGGATATTAATCGGGATTCCATTCCTCATTATTTTTGGACTCATTGCTATAATAGCTCCGATTGTTGGAATTGTTAAAGCAATAAATGGGCGTCCTTTTCGATATCCTATTATTGGAACATGGTTTTGATTAAATCTAAACGAATCTAATCGTTTTAATGATGATGAATAGTGGTATTTAAATCACATAATCTTCATAAACTCCATGTCACGGTAGTTCATGCGAATGTTAGCTCTGCACGGATACTTGAAAAGAATAGATATGACATGGAAACTTAGCATTCTTATGCAGATAAAATGAAGATCTTTGTTGACCATGATTTCAATAAAATATAGTCCGTTCTTATTCAATTAAAGGGCGTAATCGAAGTGGGATTTTGAACAATATAAGGTCAAAAGAATGCAATTAAATAAAAGTACCCGATAGTTGAAGATTAAATTCATAATTCACCATAAAAAATTTTTAATTTCAACCAAGTTTCATCCAAAAAATGTTTTAGAGTTAACTGGTTTTCCTAATTCAATGACCTTCTCAGATTTCAATGAACAAGAAAAAGAGCAGCAGCAACGACCCTTTGTTAAGCTCAAGCACCCGTTACTTTAAGTGTAATGTTTCACAACTTTTGAGTGAGCTGCAAGGCATAAATGTAACAAAACATTCACAAGGAGTATTCATAAAAATGCAGAAATACTCTGTATTTTCGGAAAGGTTGTGAATGTATGAAAAGTCCAATGGCAGCTATAATTGCATATGAAGAGGATGGAATTTATTTTAGGGTTTATAATGTGAGACACAGAGCTAAGGTTTATGCTCGAATGGGTAAAAAAACCGTTATCGAAAACATGGCGGTACACCATATGAAGCTGCTGAGGAAGCAAAGAGAAGATTAATGACAAAGCAAGTATAGACCCTCCATTCGGGATGGTTGTTTATAAATTAACTTGGATTCATTTACCCAGGTTTATAAATTAGAGATTACTGGCTGCAAGCTTCTCTATATACTTGCGGCTTTTTCTTATTGCACTACCGGGGCAGTTTAGTGGAATAAGGACAATATAGATTTAGAACAGATATTTTCTTAGATGAAATTGATAGCATTTAATATATTTGTGTAGAAAATTAAAGGCAAAAAGCTTGGGGAGTTTCCCAAGCTTTTTGTGCGGAGATTTCTCCTTATTCCAACTATGTTCATGACCAACATGAAACATATTAGAGAGTTCCTCTTAATAGTAAGGTGCCATCATTAAGTAAACGATAACACCGGTTATACTTACATACAGCCAGATTGGCATTGCCCACCGGACAATTTTTTTGTGTTTTGTAATTTGCATCGTCCATCCCCATACAAGAGCAAAAAGCGCAATCGGCACGATGATGGCAGCTAAAAAGCTGTGTGTAATGAGAATAATGAAATAAATCGTTCTAATGGCACCATGCCCCCCATATCTTGCTGTTTCAGGAGATATATAATGGAAGGTCAGGTATGAAATTAAAAATAAAAAAGTGGAAGAAAAAGCTGCCAGAATAAAGCCTTTATGCACATTTACATTTTTTTTCATAATTGCAATGAAAGCAGCGACTAAAAAAATGAATGTAAAGCTGTTAAAGATGGCATTCAGCCGGGGTAAAATATTTACATCCCAGGTTACTTTTCCTTTATAACCTATGTTCGTAAAGAACAGCGCCAGAATTATAATATTGGCAATGACGGAAATGGCAATAATTAGCACAGCAAAGTTTTTATTGCTTTTCTGATTGTACTGTTGATTATTCGTTTGTGTCATGGGAATCAATACCTCATTATTTTTTGTATGTAAAAAACCTATATGAATTGCTTCATTCATATGTGCATTATAGTATATAAATAAATCACTGTCATTTCTAAGAGGAAAAAGTCGCTGGATCGGATCTTTAGGCACAACTGCCAAAAATAAATTTGAGAAAAGAGCTTTAGTTACAGGGAACTAGGATGAAAATAAAAAAAGGGACGTGGTTTCGTTTACATCCTCTTTCCTATTTGTCATTTTTGGGGGATTTAAGACATGGTTATCTCGTAAAAAAGAGAGTTCATTATCGGCTCCTCCAAAAGTATCAAGTGGTATTTCGATTAGTTTCATTACCTTCATGGTGATATTAGGGATTATTATGCCACTATTTGGTCTTTCTTTAATTGTTGTAGCAATTATTGACGGCATTATTTATTTCATTAATAAAGGTAATAATGTGAGCATTGCTAAATAGGGATTCAAAACAGAGTATTGTATAAATTGTTGGAGATATTATTATACAATGAGAATTCCCAAAAATCACCAACCGATGTTCTCAAAAATTTCATAAAATGTTCTCCGACTAGCTAAAATTTTGTAATATATTTAGTTGGGTAATATGTGTGAAAATGAGGGGAAAAAATAAACGTGAGTGTTGACCATGTATAAAACGTTAAAAGTAATTCATCATATTGCTGGATTAATTGGTTCTTTATTAGTTTTACTAATGGCCATAACTGGAATTTTGCTAAACCATCGTTCTCTTATCGGGTATTCTTCTAATACTGCATTTGAGTTACAAAAGTTTATTTTTGCATTGCATTCTGGAAGTGTTGGAAACACTTCAATAGTTTGGCTTACTGATATAGGGGCAATTTGCATGATTGTGCTTAGTATATCAGGAGTCTGGATGTGGACAGATCTGATACTAAGAAAAAGAAGGAGAAATAAACATGAATAAAAAAATAATTATAGCCGTAATTGGGACAGCCTTGACACTTAGCCTTGCTGGTTGTGGAACATCACAAAACAATAGTGCTTCAAAATCTCACCAAGACCACTCAATGAAGGACATGAAAGGCATGAAAATGGACAACCAGCCATTAACAAAAGCATTCAAAGATGAGTTAAATGGCTTTACAACGATTGAGCAGGATGTACAAAAAGGGAATTACAAAGATGCCACAACCATTGCAAATAACCTTCATGATGAATTTCACTCTGCAATTTTACCTCCATTGACGGAGAAAAAGGGCAAAACCTATGCTGAAGATATTCATGGAAAATACGATGAACTACAAGATGCAATTACAAGTAAAAATAGAGCTAAAATTGTAGAACTTATCAAAGTGAATCGAGATAATCTAGATACTGTAGCAAAAATTTTGGGTGTTTCATTAAAGTAATAATGATAGAGATTCAAAATCCTGAGAACCGTTTACACAATAAGTGAGCGGTTCTTTTTTTACATAAAACAGAAAGTTGCAAAGCAGAAAATATTTTTTTATATCGGTAAAATTAAGATTGTGAAGAATTGTACTTAAACTATAGGGTGCAAGAGTTGTAGTTCAAGCTGTCTTTTTGGCAGCTTTTTTTATTGCACTAATTGGCAGGTTACTTGAAGAAGGAATAATTAAACCTTTAGTGAATATGAACAAACAGAGAGTTTAAAAAAAGGAAGGTTGTGAGGATTCAATGTTAGATGAAAAAGAAAAGAGTCCAATTTTAGGAACAGTCAAAGCGGTTAGTTTAAGTAAGAAGCATACGTTTAGTAAAGAAAATCAAGAGATTATAAAATTAGTGAAGGGTTTTGGGGTGGAAGGCGATGCACACTTTGGTTCAAAGGTTAAACATCGCTCTAGAGTGGCACAAAATCCAAACCAACCGAACCTAAGACAAGTGCATTTAATTCAAAACGAGTTATTCGAAGAGTTAGCAGACCGTTTTAATATTAAACCTGGACAAATGGGTGAAAATATAACAACGGTCGGTATAAATCTTCTTGAATTACCTCCTGACACTATATTATCTATAGGTGAGTCTGCAATTATTAATGTAACAGGCTTACGCAATCCTTGTGCTCAAATTGATAATTTTAAACAGGGTCTTTTAAAAGCTGTATTGGATAAGGATTCAGATGGGAATCTAAAAAGAAAAGCAGGAATAATGGGGGTTATATTGCAGAGTGGAGAAGTGAAACCAGGTGATACCATCCGTGTTGAATTACCTTCTAGACCATATAAAAAGCTTGAACGTGTTTAACCAGCTGCGGGCGTATTTGTGCCTTAGAGAAAAAAATCTTCTTTGTGAATAAATGTACTTAAAGTAACGGGTCCATTACTGGAACAACGGTAATGCGTTTTCTTATTGAAGTAACGGGGCATCAGCTTACTTTATGGTATTTTTTTGAACTCTTCCTAATTTAATTATAGCATTAAAAAAATGGTTAAAATAGACTTTTTATTCTCATTTACTACTGCTAAAATCAATAGAACATTAATGGTTAGGAGGGATGTAGAATGAGTTCTTTTGCTCTCGGTTTTCAGGAGATAGAAAAAACACAGCTTTTGCTCGTTGGCGGAAAAGGTGTAAATTTAGGGGAATTATCAAAAATTCAAGGAATACAAGTACCAGAAGGCTTTTGTGTTACAACAGTGGGATATCAAAAAGCTATCGAACAAAACGACATGTTTCAAGCATTGTTGGATCAACTCACAATGCTAAAAGTAGAGGATCGGGCTCAAATTGGTGAAATCAGCAGGATGATTCGACAAATCCTTATGGAAGTAGAAATTCCTTCAGAAGTTGTGTGCGCAGTTGCTCACTATCTCGCCCAGTTTGGCGATGAACATGCTTATGCAGTACGTTCTAGTGCGACTGCTGAAGATTTACCACATGCCTCTTTTGCTGGTCAACAAGATACCTATTTAAATATCATCGGAAAAGAAGCAATCTTGCTGCATATCAGCAAATGTTGGGCTTCCCTGTTTACGGATCGCGCTGTGATATATCGAATTCAAAACGGATTTGACCATCGTAAGGTTTGTTTATCCGTTATCGTTCAAAGAATGGTTTTCCCACAGGCTTCAGGGATTTTATTTACCGCTGATCCGATTACTTCTAACCGAAAGCTGCTATCAATCGATGCCAGCTTTGGACTGGGAGAAGCACTGGTCTCTGGCTTAGTATCTCCGGATAGTTATAAAGTCCAGGAAGAGGAAATCGCAGGTAAGATGATAGCAACCAAAAAATTGGCTATCTATGGACGAAAAGAAGGCGGAACAGAGACCGTGCCGATCGATCCTGATCAACAAAAGACTCAAACACTTACTGACCAACAAATTTTACAACTAGCACGGATTGGAAGACAGATCGAAGCATATTTTGATTGCCCGCAAGATATCGAATGGTGTTTGGTTGATGATACATTTTATATTGTCCAGAGTCGGCCAATCACTACTTTATACCCCATCCCTGAAGCGAATGATCAAGAAAATCACGTCTATTTATCTGTTGGTCATCAACAAATGATGACCGACCCCATGAAACCACTGGGATTGTCTTTTTTCCTGTTAACAACAAATGCACCTATGTATAAAGCGGGTGGAAGGTTGTTTGTTGATTGCACACTTCGTCTGGCTTCAGCTGACAGCAGAAAAATGTTATTAGATACCATGGGTCAACACGATCCGCTCATGAAAGACGCACTCATGACCATCATAGAGCGGGGAGATTTTATAAAATCGCTGCCTAATGATAAAAAAGAACTGAGTCCCGGTAAAAGCAATAATGGTGTAAAGTCTGCGGATTCTCAAGCACAAATCGAAAACGACCCGACAATCGTTACTGATTTGATCAATCGCAGTCAAGCATCGATAGAAGAGTTAAAACAAAACATCCAAACGAAATCAGAATCAGATTTATTTGATTTTATTCTAGAAGATATCCAGCAATTAAAGAAGATTTTATTTGACCCACGAAGCTCAGGTGTATTTATGGCTGCTATAAATGCATCAACATGGATCAATGAAAAAATGAATAAGTGGTTAGGTGAAAACAACGCTGCAGACACACTTTCTCAATCTGTACCAAACAATATTACTTCGGAAATGGGTCTGGCGCTATTGGATGTCGCAGATGTAATTCGTCCCTATCCTGAAGTAATTGAGTATTTACAACATGTAAAAGATGATAACTATTTGGATGAGCTGGTTAAGTTTGATGGTGGACAGGAAGCCCAAGACGCTATCTATGCTTATCTCAACAAATATGGAATGCGTTGTGCCGGAGAAATCGATATTACGAAAACCCGTTGGAGCGAAAAACCAACTACACTTATCCCCTTGATTCTCAGTAACATCAAAAACTTTGAGCCGAATGCCGGCAATCAGAAATTTGAGCGAGGGCGACAGGAGGCTTTAAAAAAAGAACAAGAGTTATTAGATCGATTGAAGCAATTACCGGATGGTGAACAAAAGGCCAAAGAGACAAAACAAATGATCGATTTAATCCGGAATTTCATCGGATATCGTGAATATCCAAAATACGGCATGATTAATCGCTACTTCGTTTATAAGCTGGCTTTACTGAAAGAAGCCGAACAACTCGTACAAGCGGGCGTTATTCTTGAAAAAGAAGATATATACTATCTCACTTTTGAAGAACTTCGCGAAGTCGTACGCACAAATAAACTGGATTACCAGATCATTAGCAAACGAAAAGACGAGTACAAATTATGTGAAAAATTAACTCCCCCACGTGTTATCACGTCTGATGGTGAAATCATTGTAGGTGAATACAAACGAGAAAATCTTCCAGCCGAAGCTATTGTAGGGCTACCTGTTTCTTCCGGAGTTATAGAGGGACGCGCTCGTGTCATCTTAAACATGGAAGATGCTGATCTAGAAGATGGAGATATATTAGTCACTTCCTTTACTGACCCTAGCTGGACACCATTGTTTGTATCCATAAAAGGCCTTGTCACCGAAGTTGGTGGACTGATGACCCATGGAGCAGTTATCGCACGTGAATATGGCTTACCAGCAGTTGTTGGAGTGGAAAATGCCACTAAACGGATAAAAGATGGGCAACGAATTCGTGTGCATGGAACAGAAGGGTATATCGAAATATTGTAATGGCTGAATACGTCCGGATTTAATTAGTAGCACCGCTCCAGTGGATACCAGAGTGGTGTCTCACAATCTTTCCATTGGGACAAAAAGCTGAAGCCAACTTTATCGGTAGTGCATACTTAAAAATGATAGTTAGCGATCCAACACCACTCAATACATCAATATGGCCGACTTTCCAAATGTGGAGATCGGCTTTTTTTATATAAATTTGTGAATGCTATCGCTTATAATCATTCCTTATTCCATTAAAGGGCCATATTTTTGAACAAGAAAAAATATAATCGTAATAGGATCGAAGTTATTTACGACGGGGAGGGTTAATAATGAACCTTGGGGATGAGTATTTAAAAGTTGTACAAGAAAGATTTAAAAGTGTCAAAGATCTGGGGGATAAGACAATAGGTCAATTGGCGAACGATGAAATTCACTGGAATTTAAATGAAGCCTCAAATAGTGTTGCTGTTATAGTCAAACATTTAAGTGGAAATATGGTGTCCAGATGGTCTGATTTCTTAACTTCGGATGGAGAAAAGTCTTATAGGAATCGTGACCAAGAATTTGAGGATGATATATCGTCAAAAGGGGAATTAATAACAGTTTGGGAAAAGGGTTGGAATACTCTTTTTGAAACATTAAATGGATTAGGGGATCAGGATTTATTAATAAATGTGTGCATTCGTGGTGAGAGTCATACGGTATTAGAAGCGATTGAAAGACAAATGGCTCACTATGCCTATCATGTAGGGCAAATCGTTTATATTGGTAAGCAAATAAAAGATGAGAATTGGGAAACTCTTAGTATTCCTAAAGGAAAATCAGAAGAATATTTACAACAAATGCTGAAGAGACATCAGTCATAAAGGTGTCATGCCTTGTTCAATTATCGGGCGCTTGAGTTGAACAGCTGCGCAGCTTTAAAGACTAAGCATTCTTATTAAATAAACAATGACATGAATTTAGGTTTTTTTTCATATTATGTTTTGGGGGTGGAAAAATGCCAAGAGTAAATTACCGAAGCTCAGACGTTGACGTAATGGCAAGGATGATGAGAGCAGAAGCCGAAGGTGAAGGAAAACAGGGAATGTTATATGTTGGAAATGTAATTGTGAATCGTCTTGTAGCAAATTGTTTAGATTTTAAAGGTTTAAGAACAGTTCCCCAAGTTGTTTTTCAAGTACAAGGAGGAAATTTTTCCTTTGAAGCCGTTCAAAAGGGGAATGTATTTTATCAAAGATCAAGAACTTCTGAAAGAAGATTAGCAAGACAGAATTTGGATTATTGGAGAGACCACCCAGCGAAATATGCCCTTTGGTATTTTAATCCACATGCTCCATGCCCTCCAACTTGGTACGATCAACCACAATCCGGTCAATTTAAACAACATTGTTTTTATGAACCAAAAGCTGGAACATGTGATACTGTTTATAGCAGTTAAGCTTACTCTTTGAGTAAGCTCTTTACATATTTAGAATATTTACGCAAAAATAAAATAAAACTTTTTAGTAATAGTTTTTATCCAAGAAAGCAAGATTGTGAAATATTGTACTTAAGCTAACGGGTGCTATCATTAAAGAATTAGGGTTCCTTGCAAATAATTTCAA
>NZ_MLYR01000177.1 GCF_001866655.1 Bacillus sp. MUM 116
CGTATCCGTCTTTCTCCACAAAAGGATTGGGAAGCAAATCAACCTGAACAACTTACAAAAGTGCTTACTGTATTAGAAGAAATTCAAAGTCATCTAGATAAAAAAGTCAGCCTTGCCGACTTGATTGTACTAGGCGGTAGTGCCGCAGTAGAAAAAGCTGCACAAGATGCAGGCTTTGAGGTAACTGTTCCTTTTGCTGCTGGACGTGGAGATGCAACACAAGAGCAAACGGATGTAGAAAACTTTGCAGTGTTAGAGCCTATCGCTGATGGTTTCCGCAATTATCAGAAGAAGCAGTATAGTGTAAGCCCAGAAGAACTCCTGGTAGACAAGGCACAGCTGCTAAACCTTTCTGCACCAGAAATGACAGCACTTGTTGGTGGTATGCGTGTATTAGGAACTAACTATGGTGGCACGCAACATGGAGTTTTCACTGATCGTGTAGGCACACTTACGAATGACTTCTTTGTTAACTTGCTTGACATGGCAGTAGAATGGAAGCCTGTAGACGGAGGCGTATATGAAGGACGTGATCGCAAGACAGGTGAAGCAGTACGTACAGCAACTAGAGTTGACCTAGTGTTTGGTTCAAACTCAGTTCTACGTGCCATTTCAGAAGTGTATGCTCAAGAAGATAACAAAGAGAAGTTTGTTCGTGACTTTATAGCTGCCTGGGTCAAGGTAATGAATGCAGATCGTTTCGACCTAAATTAACGGATACTACGGGTAATATAGTAATAAAGACCTATTAAAGTTGTATTATATCATCTCTGTTATCGCCAAAAAGACCGACAATTTTTGTCGGTCTCTTTTTCGGTGAAAAATCAACTTGGCAATTAAATTACCTGATATCATTCATATACAAAAAAGAGGCCCTAAAACACGAATGCTGTTATCTAATTTGGATGACAGCATTCGTGTTCTATAAGGGTAATGAATTATGAATATGAATCATCCACGTTTTCAACAAGGTTTTGAGGTATTAAAAGAAAATGGATTAAAGCTAACCATACAGAGATTAGCCATATTGGAATATATGGCCACTTCTAATTCTCATCCGACGGTAGATGAAATCTGTAAAGATTTAAAGAAATTTGGCAGCTATAGAGATTCGTTTTACTAATTTATACTTCTCCATTTTAAACATCAACTTTTTGTTAGATTAGTATTCCATCTTATTCTTCGATTTTTCCCATGTTCTAAATGGTAAATCACCTTTTGGCGTGTAAATTTGTTTCATTGGTATTTTCCGATTTTCGATAGGAAGTGAGAGTTGGTCATATATGAATTGATCATCGAAACCGATGTTAGCTGCATCTTGTTTGGTACAGGCAAAATAAACAGCCTTTGGCCGTGCCCAATAAATGGCGCCGATACACATTGGACAAGGCTCGCAGCTGGTATAAATCTCGCAGTCAGTCAGCTGAAAGGCATTAATATTTTGACAGGCATCACGAATGGCTTGGACCTCGGCGTGGGCGGTGGGATCATTAGAGGACGTTACTTCGTTCCGACCTGTACCAATAATCTTCCCGTCTTTCACAACAATAGCCCCAAAGGGTCCCCCATGACTAGTAAGCACATTCTGAAGTGCGATCTCAATGGCTTTTTCCATAAAAGGAAAATCTGACATAACAACCTCTCCTATCTTATATATTAAAGTAAATAAACATGAAGACAATACTATGTGAGATTATATGACTCTTTTGTTGATGATAGTCGTTAAAAAGAGCCAGTTCAGGCTTAAAAGGAAAAGGAGATGAATGATATAGGAAGGTTAACATTACAGAAAGTCAATCAAATGAACAAAGAAGAGTTTGTTAACACCTTTGGCTGGATATTTGAACACTCACCATGGGTGGTAGAGAAAGCATGGGATCATCTGCCTTTTCAGTCATGTAAGGAACTCTTCCAAGCCATGATCACAGTGGTCCAAAATGCAGAGGAACCTTTGCAAATAGCATTGCTCCGTTCCCATCCCGATCTCGGAACCAAATTAAAAATGTCGGAGGGTTCTCAAAAAGAACAAGCAGGAGTGGGCTTAGATAAACTTTCTAAGGGTGAATACGAGACGTTAGTATTGCTTAATCAAAGATATGTTAAGAAATTTGGGTTTCCTTTTATCATGGCGGTTAAGGGGCAAACCAAAGAGTTGATTCTATCAGCCTTGAAGGAACGGGTGGACTATTGCTATGAGGTTGAATGTATTACGGCAATAAATGAGGTTTATAAAATCGCCGGGTTCCGTCTAAACGATATCTTTGAAACAGGAGATGAGTAAATGCAAAGGATCATGAGTTATGGAAAAGAAGCTGTTTGGGTTTATCGTACTTATGCAAAGCCACTTACAACGGTTCGGGCCATCCCTGAATCAGCCTTTACGGAGCGCGTGAATATCCTTTTTGGAATGAATGTGAAGGCGGCAGTGGAGGGAGATGCGTTTCTTTCCTCCTTTACAGAAGGCGACAATACGTTACTTGTCGCAACCGATTCGATGAAAAATTTTATTCTCAAGCATGCTGGGGATTATGAGGGGGCAACTCAAGAAGGATTTTTGGAATTTGTCGGTCGCCGCTTTCTTGAAAAGTATCCGCAAATGACTTGCGTCAAGATGTCCGGCGAGCAAATTCCCTTTGAAGAGCTACCCGTTCCAGCTAAGGATCATTTCGAGCCAAGTCCTTTGGTGTTTCGTTATTCTTTAAATGAGCAGACTTGTGCATCTGTTGAAGTGAAACGTACTAATGAGGGAATCACTACAACAGACCAAATAAGCAGTTTAAAGGGGCTTAAACTTATAAAGGTGAAGGGAAGTTCTTTTTACGGGTACGTGAAGGATGAATTTACGACGTTACCAGAATCCTATGACCGTCCGCTATTTATCTATTTAGATATTGATTGGCGTTATAACGATATGGAGGATGCCAAAGGAAATACACAGGAAGGGTACGTGGCAGCCGAGCAGGTAAGAGATATTGCCTGTACCATTTTTCATGAAGACAACTCTCCTTCCATCCAAAATCTTATTTATCGAATCGGTAAAAGGATACTGCAGCGTTTCCCGCAATTAATTGAGGTTCGCTTCGAGTCCAATAACAGGACATGGGAAACCGTTTTAGACGATATTCCAGTATCAGAAGAAGGAAAAGTATTCACTGAGCCTCGCCCGCCTTTTGGCTTTCAACGTTTTTCACTGACACGAAATGACCTGGAAAATACTAGGGAGTCAGGCGGATGACAGGAAAGCTGACAACCCATGTTCTGGATTTGAGCATAGGAAGGCCAGCAAGCGGGGTTTTAGTGGAATTATGGCTGGTGGGGTTCAATCATCAGTTTGAGTTCTTACAGAATAGCTATACAAATGAAGATGGAAGAGTAAACCAGCCGCTCCTGGAGGGGGAGTCCATGAAAAAAGGAATCTATGAAATTCGGTTTCACATTGGGGAGTATTTCAGGAACAGCGGAACATTAATGGGAGACCCATCTTTCCTTGAGTGTGTTCCAGTCCGTTTTGGAATCTCCCAACCTGAGACGCATTACCATGTTCCCTTGTTAATCTCTCCTGGGGGCTATAGTACTTACCGAGGAAGTTAGGGTGAAACAGATGCCAACGGAGTTATGGGTTAAAAATGGCCTGGTTTTTACAGATGCTGGATTTCAGGAAATAAGCATAAAAATCAAAGATGAGCGAATTGATTCCTTAGTAAAAGATGAAGCTGAACCTTTGAAAGAAACTAACAAAAATGTCATCGATGCAAGCGGCTGTCTTGTTGTTCCCGGTTTTATAGATGCCCATGTCCATTTTAATGATCCGGGACGAACCGATTGGGAAGGAATGGAGACAGGCAGCCGTGCAGCCGCTATGGGAGGAACAACCACCATTTTTGATATGCCGCTCAATTGTTCCCCTTCTATTATCAACTACCAAAATTTACTAGAAAAAAAGAATTATTTAACCTCACTATCACATGTTGATTATGCTCTTTGGGGGGATTGACAGGCACAAATCTTGAAAACCGGGCAGAATTGGCACAAATGAGTGATGGAATTATTGCATGGAAAGCGTTTATGAGCGAAAGCGGAATTAAGGATTTTACTTTGGTTTCACCGGAGGGTTTAAAACAAGCCATGCAAGTGGCAAGGGAGCACAATAAAATTCTCGCCCTTCATGCGGAGTGGGAAGAGGAGATTGTGAGACGGACTACTCATTATAAGCAACGTCCTGGAGTAAATGAACGAAAAGCCTTTCTTATGAGCAGACCTATTTCAGCAGAAGAAAAGGCTGTAAATTATGCCTTAGAACTTGCCGCAAAATATGGAACAGCCATTCATTTTGTCCATATTAGTTCCGCAAAAGTAGTCGCTCAGATCGAACTAGCTAAAAAAAGCGGTGTAAATGTAACGCTAGAAACCTGCCCGCATTATCTAATTTTTGATGAAGATGATTTCTTGCAGCAGGGAGCTATCCTAAAATGTGCGCCGCCGCTAAGGGTTCGGGAAGAGGTCGAAGGATTATGGGAATGCCTTTCGAAAGGCATGATTGATACGATTGGATCCGATCATTCCCCATGTCTATATTCTATGAAAACAACAGACACCATCTGGGATTCTTGGGGCGGAATACAAGGAGTACAATTTACATGGCTTGCAATGCTCGATGAGGCTTTAAAGAGAAAAATAAAACTAAAACTAAAACATATTCTGCCTTTAGGGACCTCACGTGTAGCTGAACGATTTGGAATTGCGGATCGAAAAGGGAGGATTCGTCCGGGATTGGATGCTGATTTAGTGTTGATCCGATTGGATGAAACGACCTTTGCGGATAAAAAATCCTTTGGTTTTCGGAATAAATTTTCCCCGTATGAGAATAGGGAGTTTTTAGTCAAAATAAAAAAAACTATTTTACGGGGCAAGGTTATTTATGACTACCAAACAGGTAAAACAAAAGACAAAAATGGTCTGTGTCTATAACCATGGAGGGAGTATCATGAGTCCATTTCCCAACAATCTGGCAGAAGCAATCGAGTGGCTAAGCTCGTATGGTACAGTTCCTGGTGGTGGTGTTACACGTACCCTTTACTCCAAACCTTGGAAGGAAGCCCAGCAGGCCCAAAAGGAATGGATGGAGGAACTGGGGCTGCAAACTTCTTATGATCCAATAGGAAACCTGTTTGGACGTTTAGCATCTGAAGATTCAATGGCTCCGACAATCCTGGTGGGATCTCATATCGATACTGTTCTTTCAGGGGGAAAATATGATGGAGCTTATGGAATTTTAGCGGGTATCCTTGCGTTAAAGCATCTTAAAAAGCATCATGGTCATCCCAAGGTGAATCTCGAGGTCGTTTCATTGTGTGAAGAGGAAGGGAGCCGCTTTCCTATTGCCTGCTTTGGTTCCGGCATGATGACAGGAATCTATTGCATTCAAGATATTAATGGTTTAAGTGATTCTGAGGGAATCAGTTTTGAGCAGGCAATGAAAGAGGCTGGATTCGGGATTGTCGAGCAACCAGACGTAGTCCGTAGTGATATTTCTGCCTTTGTTGAATTACATATTGAACAAGGCCCCAGTCTCGAAAGACTTCAAAAATCCATCGGTATTGTTCAGTCGATTGTTGGTCAAAAAAGGTTTCGAATTACCGTAAAGGGAGAGCCCAATCATGCTGGTACAACCTTAATGAAGTGGAGAAAAGATTCACTTCTGGGAGCCGTAACGATGATTCATGATTTATTTGGCTTAACGAAAGAATACAACGAAGACCTTGTTACAACGGTTGGTCAGCTATTTGTGGAACCAAATGTACCGAATGTGATACCAGGGCAAGTGGAATTTACGGTAGATGCAAGACACCCAGTGAATTCGGTTTTAAGCATTTTTTGCGAACAATTTAAGCGGCGGTTTCTTGAAATTGCTCAAAAGTTGGGTTTGGAGATTGGTATGGAAATGTGGCATGATGTTCAGCCGGTTCAAATGGATGTAAAGTTGCAACAAATGGTTCAAACCATTTGTTTGGATAGTAATATTTCTTATCATGTGATGCATAGCGGTGCGGGTCACGATTCCCAGTTATTTGCGCGCATGTGTCCGACAGCGTTAGTGTTTGTTCCAAGTCAGGGAGGAATTAGTCATTCTCCATCTGAATATACTTCAAACCATGATTTAGAAACAGGACTATCTGTACTGATCCAATTATTGCATCAGCTAGCGTACAAATAGCTAAGAGGAGGAGTTTTATGATGCAAGATAAAACATTCTTAGTCCAGTGGATTGAAGAGCATCAAGCAGAAATGATTGGTTATTTACAAAAATTAGTGCAAACTCCTTCAGATAATCCTTCTGGTGATTGTTACCCGATTGCTTCCCTTTTACATCAGCATCTTTGCAAACTTGGATTTGACGAAGTGTCCTTATTAGAAGTAGACAAAGAGGAAGTGGAAGCGGCAGGAATGATTAGTTTGGCAAATGTCCTTGCGAGTTCCAAATTTGGCAGCGGAGATAAGACCAACATTGTTTTAAATGCACATGGCGATGTAGTTCCGCCTGGTTTAGGCTGGAGTGTTGACCCGTATGGTGGGGAAATCATTGATGGAAAAATGTATGGACGCGGAGTGGCTGTTTCCAAATCTGATATAGCTGCTTACACATATGCCATTCTCGCATTAAAGCAGGCTGGGATTGAGGGACAACTGCAAGGGAGAGTGGACCTGGCATTTACGTTTGATGAGGAAACCGGGGGAGAATTAGGGCCAAAATGGCTTCTTGATCATGGGTACATCCAGCCTGACCTGGCTATTGCTGCCGGGTTTACTTATTCAGCGGTAAATGCTCACAATGGTTGCTTACACTTTGAAATTAAAACAACCGGCAAGTCTGCCCACGCAGCCCTTCCACATACAGGAGTAGATGCCATTGAGGCGACGTCACAAATATTAAATGCCTTATATGAATATCGGCAAACTCTCAGTACGAAAAAGTCATTGGTACCAGGCATCGATTATCCAACCCTGGTGGTGGGACTCATTTCAGGAGGGATTAACACCAATGTCGTGCCGGATGAATGCAAGATTAGGATAGACCGAAGATTGATACCGGATGAAGACGAAGTGCAAGCAGAAGCGGAGCTGCGTGAAATTATTCTTAAAGCAGCAGCTCCTATAAAAGGATTAAAAGTGGAAATTAAAAAAATACTTCATGCCAAAAGCTTCGGGCCAGTTGCGGAAGATTCCCAGTTAATTTCGGCATTGGGTTCGAACTGGGAATTAATTATGAAGGGTAAAGGTGAGTTATCCATCAATGGAGTCCCAATTTATGCAGATGCCCGCCACTTTTTTGAAGAAGGTATTCCCACCATCATGTTTGGGGTCGGCCCGAAAGTGCTTGAAGAGGCAAATGGCCACCGGGCAGATGAAAATATTCGTCTGGAAGATTTGCTTGATGCCACAAAAATAATTGCCTGTACTCTTTATGATTTATTGTCATAAACTGGTTGAGATCTGCGTGACAAGTCTGGTGAGTTTGATTCCCACGCAGTCCCGCCATAGTATCCTATACAATCCAAATGATATTCGCCAAACTCAATCGTATCAAGGGTTTGGCGATTTTTAATTTTTAGAGGACGTTATCGTACCACACCTGTAGGACGATAAAAATTTTTCCTACATTATATGCAAAAGTCCTAAA
>NZ_MLYR01000178.1 GCF_001866655.1 Bacillus sp. MUM 116
AAATCTAATTTTGAGTCAATATTAAATTATAATTAATTTAAATAAATACTAATTTTAATTATAATTCATATTTCCCATCAATCAGTTTTTCCTTAATAAGTGAAGAATAAACTTTTTTCTATGTAACAAAATTCACCATTATTTGCTATAAGTTTATCATGATTTCCAAAAAGTATAAAACAAAACGCATTGGTTTTACTCTTTATTTCCTTGATAATTGATATAGTTTGTCATTACTTTTATAGCAACATCAATTGCTTCTTCGTTAGGGTTTAATTTTGCATGGTGTAAGCCGAATGGCGAGTTCACTCCAAGCCAAAACATAAATCCCGGGATTTCCTTAAGCATGTAGCCGAAGTCCTCACCTGTCATTGCTTCCTTACATTCGATAACCTTTACTTGTGTTTGACCCCTCATATATTCGAAAAATTCAGCTGTTAACTTTTCATCGTTATATACCTGATGATACATGGCCCCGAAATCAATATTTGCCTCACATTCATAGCCTGTCTCAATTCCATTAACTAGGGAGTTTATTCGATGTTTTACCTTTTGCATTGATTCAGGTGATAAGGTTCGAATGGTCCCTTCAAGACGGGCAGTTTCGGCAATAATATTTTGCACTGTTCCTCCTGTGATTTTTCCGATTGTAATTACTGCACTATCTAGTGGATCGACATTTCTTGAAATAATGGTCTGTAATTGGTTCACTAATGAACAAGCAGCAATGACCATATCATTGGTTTGATGCGGATAGGCCGCATGTCCACCTTTCCCTTTTAAATCAATGAATAATTCAGAAGTATTGGCAAATAGCAATCCTTCTTTTAAAGCAATGGTTCCTACAGGGTATTCAGGGGCGATATGTAAGGCAAATATCATATCCGGCTTCCACTCCAGCATGATATCAGATTCAAGCATCGGTTCCGCCCCCCCAGGGCCCTCCTCTGCCGGTTGAAAAATAACCAGCAAATCGTCTTTAATAGGATTTTCAACGAAATAGGTAATAATTCCAAGAGCAATACTCATGTGAAAATCATGGCCGCATGCATGCATTTGAGCATCGTGAGTGGATTTAAATGGTAACCCAGTTGCTTCTGAAATAGGTAGTCCATCAATATCTGTTCTGTAACCAATCGTTTTGTTTGGATTAAGACCGTGGATTTTTACAAATATCCCGGTTTTCCACTTTTTAATAGTGATTCGATCTTGCGGTAATTCTTGCAGATAAGACAATAAATAGGCTTGAGTCTTATATTCCTGAAACCCCAGTTCGGGAATTTGATGTAAATCACGGCGAATTTTTACAAACGAATTCATTTTTTTGATTACTCCTCGGTTTAGAAAAAAAAGCGTGGAATATCCACGCTTTTCTCCTATTGATTATAATTGACGAAGCGCATCCATTATTTCTGTCTTCGATTTAGTCTTTTCATCAATATCTTTTATTTTTTTAGCTGGAATTCCTGCGACAACTGTATTTGGCGAAACATCATCCGTTACAACAGCTCCCGCTGCAACAACAGCCCCTTTACCAACGGTAACACCTTCAAGAACTACGGCATTTGCTCCAATTACAACATCATCTTCAATGACAACTGGTTTTGCAGAAGGCGGTTCAATCACGCCAGCTAAAACCGTTCCGGCGCCAATATGACATCTTTTCCCTACGGTTGCTCTTCCACCCATAACCACGTTCATATCAATCATAGTATTCTCACCAATGACAGCACCGATGTTAATAGATGCCCCCATCATAATAACTGCATTGTCACCAATTTCAACTTGGTCGCGAATGGTGACACCAGGTTCAATTCGGGCATTGACATATTTCATATCAAGCAAAGGAATAGCCGAATTACGACGGTCATTCTCAATTACATAATCTTCGATCTTTCCTTTGTTGGCTTCTAGTGCAGCATTAATTTCAGCCCACTCGCCAAAAACAACCCCAGTATTTCCGTTTATAAATACCTTAGCATTGCTTCCAAAATCAATTCCTTCCAAGTCCCCTTTTAAATAAACCTTTACAGGTGTTGATTTTTTACTATTTTGAATAAAGGAAATAATTTCATGTGCATCCATCATTTTCATTACATTTGTTCCTCCCTAAAGCTTGTACTAAAAATTACTTTAACAAACGAAAGCGTTGAATACAACAAAAAAATAGATTATTGTTTTTTTTCAGAAACATATTCTTTAATTAATTCGACAAAAGCATTTACCTGTTTTAATTGAAAAGATGATTCATACCCTAATAACCATGTATCCCGGTTTAACGGCTGATTATTTTCGTTCAGCAGCGGAATTTTGAAAATATTTTTTTCCGCGCTTCTTAACGTAATCGCCGGGAGAATAGAATAGCCAATACCATTAAAGGTCATTTGTTTACATGTCTCAATTTGATCGACAACAATAGTCCTTTTCGGCGAGGTTTTAAAATTTCTCATCCACCAATCCTGGATTTCCTGATAATAGTTGGAATCGCTTTTAAACTGGATAAATGGACGATCTGTATTTAAAACTTCCTCTGGCTTTGTAATTACCCGATCCACCAAATATAATGGATCGCTGAAAAGATGAACCTTGACTCCTTTCCAATCAGGAGTCCCTCGAATAATCCCGACATGAACTTGGTCATCATATAAACATTTTAAAATTTCACTGCTCCATCCTGTTACAAGCGATATTTTCGCCTGTGGATAAGTATCTATATACCGCTTCAATACTTGAGGAAGCCAATTTTGCCCAACAATTGAAGCAACCGCAATTTTTAATGTTCCAGATATTCCGGCCTGAAGTGAATGAATGGCCTCCCTGACCTTTTCTTCCTTATTTAGTACTTCATTTACAAATTGAATGACTTGTTCTCCCGATGGAGTTAGAGCCAGCCCTTTTTGGGAACGAATAAACAATTTCGTTCCCCAATCTTTTTCGATGGTTTGCAGCCGCTGGGATAGCGCAGGCTGGGAAACAAAAAGCCGCTCAGATGCCTTACGCATATTCATTTCTTGTGCCAAGACAGATAATAATTGAAATTCTGAAAGTGAGGACAAAATGTCATCCCTCTTTTTTTGTTGATATTGTTATTAATGTTATAAAATTTTTATCAATAATATAGCTCCCTATAAAGGGAGCCTTATTCATCATGTTTTAGTTTTAAAAATCTTTTTACAAGATTATTTAATTGATCTAATACTGTACTTCTAGGCAAAATCCCTTCAAAAAAGCCTTCTTCAGATTCAACACAAAGAAATGGATGATTAACAAGTAATTCCAGGCAGGTTATCATGGAATCGGTAATTTTCACTCGTGAAATATTTGTTTTCATGACTTCTTCTACTCGTTTTTTCTCCAATTTCTCAAATTCAATTCTTTCCAATCCTATAATGGAATCCATAATAATTGGGGTGCTGATTAACCCGTGGAGCTTATAATGTGGGTCTAAAACAGGAATGGCAGTATATCCGCTTTTTGTTAAAACTAATAATGCATGTTCAAGACTGTTTCCAATCTGCACATGTGCGACCCGCTCGGAAGGGATCATAAAATCTTTAATGCTTAATTCTAAAAATTCCCCACTGTGAAGACTTATCATCGCCGAACTCCTCAATTTTTTAGTTTGATTCCTCTTCATTTTACCATAGTTCCTTAGCGGCTGTATGGTTTTAGCATAGTAAGAAAAGCGCAAGCGCCTTGTTCAGCCTCAGGCATAGCATAAGCCAAGCCGGCGAGAAGGTTGCTCTTTAACCTTCTTGACGAATTGGCTTAGACCATCGAGGGCTAGGACGCTTGCGCTGGACAATTCTCAAAGACGAAAATTTTATTCTTTCTTTACTTTTGAAAAAGAAAGGAACCTTAAAAGGTCCCTATTGAATCAAATCAAAAATTTCAATTGTAATCATATCAATATTATCGAATTGATAACGCTTTGGTTTTTCCTTTTCATTGTATACTTCTAATTCAAATGTTTCTGTTTTAGGATGAAAGGTTACCTGACACTTTCTCTCACCATTTACTTCGAAATAGCGTTGTGCCGGTTCTCCCCCCCCTGATTGTTCCTGAAGATTTTTTAAACGTGTTAATATACCTTGAAGCTGTGACATTTGCCTATCTCCTTTCAAACACAAACAAACTTCCTACAGTTATGTTTCTCTTTTAGCATGTTTCTATCCTAAAGGATTTTTTCGAAGTTTTAACAACTAAGCTTATTACATGCCAATATTAAAAGAATAAAATAAGGAACGGCATTTGTCCAAGCAAAATTTAGGGAAAGTATAAATTTTTTTCTTTGAGCTCCTATTTAGTGCCCATTTATAAAAGCTGATCATGCTCAAATAAATATTGATAAGAGATGTCAATAAACAGATATTCTTCCCCATTCATCGGAAAGGAAAAAGTTCGAATTGTTTCACCGGTTTCAATATCACTGTATAAATCGGATAGGATTCCTTTTCGTTCATTCCGCATTTTGATAATATTTTCCAAAAAATAAGGGCGCCAGCTCCAGTTTTTATTGAGATACTCGGTTTGAATTTTCCATTCTCTTTTTTCTTTAAAGATATTTACCGATTTTTGGAAGCCGTCTTCGTCACATACATACATTCGAAAGGCAATATGATCCATTTCTTTTATCAAGGCTTGAAATAAATCCTCATAACTTGTCTTCCTGTTTTTGATTACAATTTCCTGGACTTTTAATTGAAAAAACTCTGCTGTCGTATATACGGCTTCTAATTTTCTTTTTTCATAGGCAATAAAATCATGGAATTTCTCCCTTAATCTTTCCATTAGCTTTTCTCCAGGAATAAAATCAGGGCCAGGTGGGTGAAGATAGTAACCTTGATAATATCTTCCACCGTTTTTCCAAGCAAATTGGAGCTGGTAACTCATTTCAATATTTTCAAAAAGTAAAGTTGCCCCAATTTTACGTGCTAATAATGACAGAGTAAATAAGACATCATTAAAATTGGTTCCGGTTGCTGTCGATTTTAAAGCCTCCAAGTTCACTTTTAGAATATCCGGTTCCATTTCTCCAATTCGTTGAAAATAATTTTTAGAACTGTCAATCCTAGCTATCGCAATTTGAATTCCATACGTTCGATAATATTGGAGCAAGTGATCTAATTGATCAAAATCTCCAGTGTAATTTTCTTCAGATATTTCCAAGACCATTCGATTCAAACGAATTCCCTTTTTTTCAAATTCTAATAGCTCTTGTAAAAATGGTTCTCCATGTCCGTACATCAATAAATCAGCATTTCGATTTAAAAAGATTTTGACATGTTCATCTAAACTAAGAGCTTTTTCTAATGCCTTTTTTACAACAATCTGATCCACTTCAATTTTATATTCATCCGGAATTTGATCATCTTGAAAAAAAGGTCCTAAACTGATGATGTTCCCTTCTGACCTAAATCTTCCCAATACTTCATATGCAACAACTCGTTGTTCCTCTGCACTAAATATTGGTTGAAAAAAAGGAATGACATTTTCAAGATCCGCTAGGATATCCAATGCATCCATATTTACTTACCCTCCAGAAAAAGATTTTTCTCATTATATCATACCAATATATACAATACGCATCATAGCCTTCTCACGTTCTTTTCAAACAGGATACCATCATAAAAGCACATACCCAATCGAATCATATTTTATGAATAATCGTCCAAGTTTTGAATATTAACGTATAAAGTGGGATTAGGAAGAGAATTTTATTTAAATTACTTGCTTTCTATAGCAAATTTAAAGAAAATACAAAATGATGTTTATTTTTAAAGAGTGAGGTGGATTTGAAGAAAAAATGCAAACAAAAATAACGAGAAGATTTCTTTTAAAGCGTTCATTTGGAGCATTCCTCGCAATTTTCGGCCTAGGTTCAGGGGGATATTTTTATGCCAATCAGATTGAACCTGCCCTACTGGACACGAATATACTTGAAATCAAGCACCCCTTAATTCCAAAAAGCTTTGACGGAAAAAGAATTATCCAATTCAGTGACACCCACTTGGGATTTCAATATAATCTGCACCAATTTAAAAAACTAATCACAAAAATTAATCACCTTAACCCCGACCTCATCATTTTCACAGGAGATTTAATGGATGAACCGAATCGATATGATAAGATTAATAACATTGTTCCACTTTTAGAGGAATTAAGTGCTCCACTTGGGAAATTTTGCATTTTCGGCAACCATGATCATGGGGGATATGGAACGGATATTTACCGGAATATTATGGAGGCTGCAAATTTTACTGTTTTATTAAATGAATCAAAATCCATTAAACTGGATGACGGTCCGCCCATTTATTTAATCGGAGTAGATGATGCCATGTTAGGAAAGCCCAATATTCCCTTTGCTTCAAGACATATACCTGAAAATAGATTTAAAATTTTATTATCTCATGCACCTGACCTTGCTGATATGGCATCTCAGTATCCAATCCAATGGCAGATTAGCGGACACAGTCATGGCGGCCAGGTAAAAATTCCATTCTTCGGAGCCCTTGTTACCCCACCCTTTGCTCAAGTTTATACAGAGGGACTATATTCAATCAGAGATTTAACATTATATGTTAACAGAGGTATCGGAACAACAAGACTCCCTTTTCGATTTATGGCCAAGCCCGAACTAACCATTTTTACTTTAAAATCACAAAACAGCTAAATAAAATCCTTATTCAATTAAATTGAGAAAAGGAATTTTATTTTTTGCTAAGGCTATTTTCGCATAGATTGTTGTTTTTCGT
>NZ_MLYR01000179.1 GCF_001866655.1 Bacillus sp. MUM 116
CGTAACGAGTCTTATTGCCCTGACAAACTCCAAACTTTTTCACCCCTAGCAGCATAAATTAGTAGAATCGTTGAACTTTATTCAAATGTGACATCGTTATATATAATTGGCAATGAGTACAAACCGAATGTTGGCTTATTCGTAGGATTTCAAATATGTGCGGAGTACCAGGTTTATTGAACATAAGGGCACAGACCCATTCCGTTAGCATAACTGGCCTCCACCCCTTGGATAGGCATGACGAAGGAATGATAGGGCAATTGACCCGTTGAGACATAGGAGGGAAAGCCTCCAGGGGCGGCGTGGAGCGTGTATATCATATGGTAAAATATAGAGTTACATTATACTCCTTTATTTAACTATGCCTTCACGAAGCCATAATGATCTGAACTCATTTCATATAACCGTTATACCTAAATAAAGGGTAATGAAATCCTGCGAATAAGCGAGTATTTGGGAGAAAATCGTATTAAACTGATTGAGTTGAACAAGGTTTGGATTTTTATTGTAAGTTATATTAATGTAAATATTAGCGATAATTCAAATATGGGGGAAGGAATTTGAGGTATTTTACCAAAGACTGGTATAACGAAATACAAGTGTATGGATTTTTAGCGTTTCCTGACTCTAAAGAAGAGTGGGAAGAGATGATTCAATATTACGAAGAAGAGGGAATTGATTACAAAAAAAATGCTAAAGAAGATTTAGAATCACGAAAAAATGACTTGTTAAAATTTCTACCTAAATCATTTCATCCTTATATTCTAAATGGAACTATCAACTCTGAGTTTCCTTCATCGGCACTAAGAAATATGGCTGAACAATGGCTAATGGAATACGATGAAAAAATGGAAAAAATCAGGAATGAATACAACAATCATTATGAATCAATAAAAAGTCAACTTCCTAAAAATGTTGTTCAATTGCTTGAAAACTCTTTACATGATGCAACAATAAAAGCATTTGAAAGTCCTTCTAATGATATATTTATTATGATTTTAGATTGTAGTGGAGGTTTTCACTATTTTACTGATATAAAACTTACATTTACAGGAGTAAGTAAACTATTAATACCTGAAAAATTTGAAGGTGCTTGGTGGCTTTATGATGAAGTTTATCGCAGTGACACATTTTTTGAACTACATGTATTATTTGATTGCCCTCTTACAGAGTTTTTAATAATAGCAGAAAATGTAGAAATTGAACAATTATGATAATCTTCAACTACCATGAAAATAGGTTTCCCCAAGATTAGAAAAATGACAATACTTAAGAAGCCCCTGCTCAATCGTTAAAAAAAAGAGGAGTGCGTAATGAATAAGTCTATGAATTGGTTGACTGGATTAAGGTCAGTATTAGTATTGACACTTCCATACCATTTTCATTCTCTGTGGTGAAGCGTTGATTTTTGCGCTTCATGGATGGCTAAAGGGGCAGTTTAAGTGAAAAATTTCACAATCTGTATTATTAAATGTCCTTTTCCTCCACACAAAAAAACTCCTACTAGATGAAAAAGGAGAATGAATTTATTATGAAATCATCCCCTCAAATAGTTTGAAAATGCTTATAGTGATATTACTCCTCAATGACTAGCTAAACGTTTTTCAAAATCCGCCTTAAACAACAGAATAGCATCAATATTTACAGCAAAATCGTGGTCACTGATATTAAAATTAGTTATAAACTCGTCAGACCTCTCACGAACCATAATTGTCGGACGGATATTGTCTCCAATAGCGTCCTGAGTTACACCACTTCCATAAATATACCAGTTAGTTTCAGTAGGCTTATTTGCTGCATTTTTAGATAAGTCATTTTTTATTATTTCGCATAAATTAACCATAAAATCTTCATTAAGATTAATGTTTTTTCCATATTCACCATCAACAGATATATCAGCATCTCCATACCAAATATTCCTGCTTGTTCGCTTTCCATCATTTGAAGTGTAAGTTTCATCAAACAAAATCTTCATATTCATTACCACCCCGTTAAAATACAATTTCTTCACACTATTATACACCAATTAGAAATTGTAAAATAGCTTGCTGTTAGTTTCACTAAACTTGTAAGAGTTAGGCAAGCTAACTTCATAGTAGGGTTCCTCCAAAAGTTGTGAGTTAGAGTGGTGTCTATACTCATATCTTACTGAGGAGCCCTATTTTTTTCAAAGTCGAAAAATAACGATCTACAGGAATGCTAACGGGTAGCTTATGTTGAAGAATAGGGGGCTGCTTCGGCACCCCTTTTCTTGTTCCACTAAAGTGGCTGTGTAGTTTAAGAACTTTGATATAATAGGTAGTCAATATAAGATGGAGGCTGTTTTATGAATTGGAATTGGAATGAGACCGCAATTAACCTTCCATATACTTTTGATAATTTAAAAGAATTTTTAAATAACATTTGCAACAAAAAAAACAATTTCTCACAATACGAGTTTGTAAAGTGGTGTGATAACCTAACAATGACTCTTGATGACGATGATGATTTGAGTGAAATGGATGAATTAGCATTTTGTTTGCACGAGATATAGAATGTCAATGGGATTTATATTTAATCAACACTTATTCAGATAAAAAATTACAAACGTTGGACTATCTCAAGTTTCTTTGCCACAAGAATGGTTTCTTAGATGGTTTGAGGAATTGAATAGTTTTTAACCTTTGTTAAATTAATCATTCTTGTTGAATTAACGGGTGCTTTTGTTAAAAAGGAAAGAGAACCCCTCTTAAGGAATTTCCTTATTTGTTAACAAAACTTATGCTATTTATGGTACGTTTCTCGTCCTATTTTTTAGTTTTAAAGAGGTTATCAAGCTTATACATTTGTTTCGTTAGTATAGGTGTTTTGCTGTTTTCAACGTTAAGTTCCCATTTAACAGCTTAATGGCTGAATCTTGGTATTCCTTGTTTTCAGTTAATAACAATAATCGAGCTATCATTGTCAACTTGACAATGACTTTACCAACCTTGTGTAGTTAACTTCTTCTCACTTGCGGCTTGTAACTTTTACGTGCATGGTCTTTTTCTTATTTAATTGATAAGGCGATTACATTTAAATTTTCAATGATAGATGGTTTACTTCCACCACAATAGAAGGCTGTTACCAATTCATAGCATGTATCTTTATCTATTAAATAACAACGGTGTGTTCCCATCTCGTAGACGAAGTGACTTTGTTCTTCACTTTTCCACCCATCAAACACTTTATAATGTCCAAGCTCAAATAATTCACGAACGCCATTTTGAGCAAGGTCAAGAAACTCTTCGCGCGTTACTTCTCTTAGCGCCACTAGTTCCACTTCTTTGTTCATTTTAAAACCTCCAATATTTATTATCTATAAACCATACTTAAAATCTTTTAGGATAAAAAAGTCATGTAAAAAGCAGTTTTCCTAGTAAAAGGAGCACATTTCTTTGTTACAAACTATATAAGTTGGTTACAGAAAATTATGATTTTTTGTACTTGTATGTAAATTTTATCATAATTTTATTTTTAGGTGGTACTCCTTTTGTAATAATTTCAAATTATTCTTGTCCAAGCTTTTAGTGGCATCTAGGAGTCTACCAGATGCCATTACCAACGGAAGAAATTAAACATTTTGAGAATGAATTATCTGAAGATATTAAAGTATTTGTACTGAATATGGTCTAACAAAACAAGAATTTCAAAATGGTTAATAAATGAAGGAAATCTTCAAGGTTATTTATTTGAGTGCATCATTGTGGGAAACATCGTTTACACGTCGATTCTAATTGAAGACGGATGCTTTATTTGAGATCGTCAATGGCGATCTTTTTTATCCGATTAATATTGTAAAGAAATGTACTTAAACTATAGGGTGCAAGAGTCGAATAAGAGGTTGCTGCTGCGATCCTTTTTCTTATGCAGCTAACGCGGTAGTTTAACGGAAAAAGACTTAAGAGAATTAATTCCATAATTGGAGAAGAAACTAAGTGTGAAATTATCTAATTTCATTAGGGTGGATATAAAATATGGTCCTATGCGTTATTTCTATTATTGTATTTAATTTTATAGTTTATAAAATGAATAAACGACTTACGAAAAATCAAATGGTTCACATATGGACATTTACAATAATTTTGCTTACTTGGGCTGATATATATATTGATGAAAAGACTGGAGGTTATTGGTATTTTTACAAAGGAATTGAGTGGCGTAATTTCTTAGTATATACACTATTAATTCCACCAGTGAATGTTATTTTTTTGAATTGGTATCCCTTTAACGCTTCTAGGTTAAAAATGTTCCGTTACTTTGTTTATTGGATTATATTTATTACAGCTTATGAGTCAATATCATTGTTACCTGAACCTTGGGGGTTTTTTCATTATGGTTGGTGGAATATATTATATTCAATAATGTGCGACCCTGTATTACTATTCATTTTATTAAAGTATTATAAATGGATATGTAAAATTGAAAAAAGGAATTAACGGTTACTTCATTAATGGAGCTTGTGAAACATTATACTTAAACTAATGGGTGCTTTAGTGGAGTAAGATAATCTATGCTCCTTAGGAGTTCAAAGCAAAAAATTAGCCCTCAATGAGAACATTCTGCTAGGTATAATCTTGAAAATAAAATCCCAATAGAATACTTCATAAGATTAAAAAAGGGCACAATAAACCTGAGAATTAAGCCTTGAAATAACAAATTAAAACACACTGTGAATTCATATGTGAAAATCAGTGTGTTTTATGTTGTTATTTGATTGTTTGCACTTTTAAAGTAAACCCGTTAAAATTCTACAGCGTTTTTTAGAATAATTATCAAAAAATAATAAAAGTTAAGAATGTTGAAAATTATCAAAAATTCCCATATAATGTTCATATCATCGTATTTATCTACTCCACAGATTTAAATACTAGGCAAAGTAGAAAACGGTTTTTTTTAAAATAAATAGTAAACAGCGTTTCATAATAAACAACAAATGCGATGATGCAATTAATGTCTATTTACTCCCTTAGATATTTACACATGAGAAACATTTAGATCAAATTTACTATCTGCTACTCTGTTTTTTGCCAAGAAAAATCTATCTTTTCTAATATTTAAGGAGGAAAATAATGAAAACGAAATCATCTATTGATGTAAACGCTGTCTTCAACGAAAAACTCCCGCTGGTAAAGTTATTGCCCCTCGGACTTCAGCATCTCCTTACAATGGTAGGATCCTTTATGGTTCCAGTTATTGTCGGTAGTTCAATTGGGCTCGACGCAAAAACCATTGCCTATTTGGTTTCCGCTATTTTACTTTCAAGTGGATTAGCCATCCTTATTCAGGTTTTTGGAATCGGTAAAGGAATTGGTTCTAGACTACCATTTGTAATGGGTTCATCGTTTATCACGCTTGGCCCAATGATCATCATTGGCAAACAATATGGACTTCCTACTCTTTTTGGCTCAATTATAGCGTCTGGAATTATTATTGTCCTTCTCTCATTTTTCTTTGATAAAATTCTATTATTATTTCCAAAGGTTGTTACTGGAACTTTCATTACCATTATGGGAATTACTCTTGCACCGACCGCCTTTAAAGATTTTGCAGGCGGTGAAGGAACTCCTGGTTACGGTTCTCCTAAAAACATCATTATTGGATTAATTGTTTTACTCACTATTGTTTTGCTTCATAAGTATGGAAAAGGAATTATTAAAACATTGTCCATGCTGCTCGGAGTTGCGATCGGAACAGTAATTGCTGGATTTATGGGAATGATTAATACAAGCCCGGTATCATCAGCAAATTGGGTCCAAGTCATCACTCCATTCCACTTTGGAGCGCCAGTCTTCAAGGTAAGCGCTATTATTACGATGACCATTTTCTGTATTATTAACCTTATTCAATGTTTCGGTTCCTTCTCAGTATTAGATGAGGCTTGTGAAACTGAATCATCTGAAAAGACAATTGTAAGCGGATTAAGAGGGCAAGCAGTCACTCAAGTAGTATCGGGTTTGTTTAACTCTGTACCTCATGCATTCTTAAATGAAAACATTGGCGTTATGGCCCTAAGCGGTGTGAAAAGCCGTTATGTATCAATCACAACTGGATGCTCTCTTGTCATCCTAAGCTTTTTACCAAAATTTGCAGCTGCTATTACCATCATTCCGGCATGTGTCCGCGGCGGTGCGATGCTTGCAATTTTCGGTATGGTAACAGCAGCTGGGATTTCAATTCTTTCAAAAGTTGATTTCCATAAGACTCATGCAACACTTATCATCGGTACGAGCATGTCTGTTGGCGTAGGTTCAAACTTCCAGCCTGATGTATTTGCTCATATGCCAGCCATGCTTCAGATGTTGCTAAGCAATGGCCTATTCTCAGCAAGTATCATTGCAATCGTATTGAATCTATGTCTCAATTTCCAAACTATGTTTAAGTTACGGCGTTTACAATCAGAGGAACAAGAGCTGATCCGAGAAACCTCTTAAAAAACAAGGCCCTATTGCCCTGATGAGGGGGCCTTGTTTTTTAAAAATCCTGCTCGGTTGGGCCGAATAGGGGTAAGCCCGAGATAAGTCCAAAAACCGCCATATAGGAGTAATACTAGCGTCCGTGACACCAGGGACAAACGAATGTGAATAAATGGTAAACTGATGAAAAAAATTCCTGAAAGGACTAGTATCGGAACAAAACCCTTTGCTTGTAATGCTAATTTGCACATAATTAACTGATTTTTAACCTTCAAAATGGGCAAGTTCCGATTCCTAAAACAAATTCGAAACATCGTTAAATCGTTGTGGCTACAAGGTTTTGAATGCTACTTTTCCCCTGGTGACAGCTACGCTGGGCCTGGGCCATATTGGGGATAGTGAATTACATTTACACGACCTATCTCATTCAAATTCTTGAAAACGACCATCAGACAGCTGTAACATTGAAATTTAAAATTCCTGAAGTATATCAGAATTTAATTGAGTCCAAATTAAAGGAATTACGAAGGCAATTGGTTGATTTAAAAGCAAAAATGAAGGAATTAAGAATAAAAGTAGCAGATCCTGTTAGAGTTAATGAGGAGTTTATTGAGTACTCTTATTATCCGCACGGCTATGAAGGAAAGATGCGTTTTTGGGATGCTGCAATGGTATACGAAGGCACCAGAAGGTTAAGACTATTGTTTAATGTCCAATTATAAATAAATCAAAAAAACACCGTTCATTCTGAACTGCCCCGTAAATGTTAGACACCAATCTAA
>NZ_MLYR01000018.1 GCF_001866655.1 Bacillus sp. MUM 116
GCATCTTTTCGTAAGAACATTTGCGAAAATTGCCTAGAAACTTAGTAAATGATCCTTATTATGGTCTAAATCCAACAAAGTTTACGAAAAGAGCCTTAATAAAAAAAGGTAGAGGAGGAGATAAACTTTATTGAAAAGAAGATGGCTGATTTCGTTAAGTTGTATTGTTTTTCTTGTAGCTATAATACGCTAAATAGTTAGGCTTATTATAGAGGATGGCAGATCTAAAGTTATGGTTGTTATAAAAAATGAAGCTGATAGAGAGTATTGGAAAATATTTAAATCAGGAGCAGAAAAAGCATTTGATGATTTTAAGATAGATGGTAAAGTAGTTGCACCTGTTTCTAAATCTCAAATTACAGAGCAGGAGATTAAGCTATTGAAGGTGGTTTTGTGATTTAAAAATTTTTTGTCCGAATCCGTAAGAATTAGCAAACCTTTTTAATTTTAAAAGCTTCCAAAAGCTTTCTGAAGTTTGGACTAGCCTTTAGACAATAAGAAATAATCATCTATCCGACCTTGCCCCGATACACAAAAAGGGTAAGGTTGTTTAGTTTTCGCTTGAAGCTTTCATGGTAATAAAAGTAAATATTACAAGGGAAAATTTAATAGTTCAATGAAGATGAAAAAATAGAAATCAAATAATCTATAAGGTAAATAGATTATTTGATTTCTAAGATAGGCCGATTCAATATTTGCAATCACTATTTTGTCGATTGGTTATACAAAAGCTATTTAATTGCACCTTCATTTTATTGGGGGCAATCAAAAACAAAGTGACAGGCACCGTTTGTGGACATTTGACTGTTTTGTCCACGATAGATGGACAGTGTATTTTTAAAGGAGAAAATGGTAGAAACGCAAGAAGAATTTTCCCTTTATTAGACAAATTTTGCTATGTATTACCAATGTTCGTGCTGTTAATGTCAATCTTTATCGAGAAGTATTTGTTTCCAACAAGAATTAGTAGATTTAAAATTAAGAATGTTAGGATAAGAAAATTTAGGAGGTCTTTCTATTGAAAAAAAGAAAAAAAGGAGCGGCTCTTGTAGCCAGCAGTGTTTTAGCCATTTCTCTAGCATCTTTTAATCTTCACACATCTGCTGCAGTACAAAGTAAAAACTACCTCATTGCTTACAATCAATCACTACCTAAAGACTATCAAACTGCCATTAAAAATGCCGGTGGGGAGGTCTTAAACGCTATTCCGGAAATTGGTGGATTAGAAGTTCGTTCGTCTGATCCTAATTTTCTAAACAATTTAAAGCCTAATTCGGGTATAGCTGCTGCTAATGTGGAAATGTCTCATAAATTGGATGATGAGCAACCTGCGGGGGCGGATGGAAAGCCTGTTACACTTCATCCTGATGCTGATGGTACATATTGGAGCTCACAATGGGATATTCGTCATTTAACCAACGAAGGAAAATCGTTCAAAATTGAATCTGGTGGTACAGAAACAAATGGAAAGGTCACTCATAAAGCCATTGTCGGGGTAATTGACACAGGTATTGATGCCAACCACCCTGACTTAAAAGCAAACTATGTCGGTGGTCAAAGCTTTGTTCCTAAAGGTGGCTATCCAGGGAATGACTTGTCTGAAACAGGTAATCCTAACGATGTGCTTGACCGTGAAGGCCATGGTACTCACGTGGCTGGTTCTATTGCGGCCAATGGAAAGGTAAAGGGGGTCGGACCTGATTTAGGAATTCGGGCATACCGAATTTTTGACTCAAGCGGTAATGCTCCAACCGGACCAATAGTCGAAGCAATTGTTCAGGCAGCCAAAGATAAAGTGGACGTTATTAATATGTCAATTGGCGGATTTGATAATTTGAAATATTACTATGAGGGATCTCGTTATAGTGATATTGCCGATGTTTTACTTTGGAAACGGGCAGTTAAATATGCTGTAAATAATAATGTAACTGTTGTAGCTGCTGCTGGAAATGAATCACTGAATTATGCTGATAAAAAATCACTTACTGATTATATGAATGAAAACTATGGTAGTGCAAACTTAGTTTACAAAGGGGTATCGATTGAAACACCTGGAGGGGTTCCAGGAGTTATTACCGTATCTTCGTCCAATAAGTGGTCAACAGATCAATTAGCCTTCTATTCAAACTATGGAAATAGTTTCATTGATGTTGCTGCTCCTGGAGGTGACAACGGTCCATTATATGCTCAGACAGGTGATTTAAGTAAACGTGATTTTACGTATCGTGCGTTGTCTACATGGCCAACATATTTGGCCCCATATTTCACAACAATTGACCCTGAACATCCAGGTTACGCCTATTTGCATGGAACTTCCATGGCTTCTCCAAAAGTTGCCGGTATTGCAGGGGTTATTAAAGCATCACATCCAAACTATAATCCTGCTCAAGTTCAAGCTCTAATTGAAAAAACGGCAATAGATTTAGGGAAACCGGGACATGATCAATATTATGGGCAAGGTGAAGCGAACGCTTATAACGCCTTGACTGGTAAATAAATAAACTTAAGACTTACCTAAAATGCATGCTAAAAATATTTTGGGTAAGTCTTTTTTTATTGGTGGAAATAGTAGTATCTGGCACGATGCGAAATTTTCATATGATACTTTTTACGCATGTTTACAACTGCAAAGGCAAATAATGACTTCATGAGTACTACAGTTGTGAAGGATGAATGAATTGGAGCACTATGTGATTTTATCAATATTTCGTACACTTGTTTCCTATTTTATTTTAATGGTCGTCACCTACTGGCTGGGAAAACAGGTCAACGCCCATAAAAACTACTATAATTTCGCCTTATCGATTTCCATTGGTTCTTTTATTGCAAACATGGCTTTTGATATTGATCTTAAATTTTTTCCGATGCTTGCCTCTTTTCTGACACTGATGATTATTTATTTTGCCATGTCTTATATTTCAGCTAACAGCAGACTTTTTCGCAAATGGTTCTCCGGTCAGCCCACGGTTATTATTGAAAATGGCAAACTTTTAGATTCTAATATGAAGAAGGTAAAATACACGCTCGATCATTTGAATTTGCAATTAAGGGAGCAGGGAATCTTTGATATTGTTGAGGTGGAATATGCACTACTTGAGGTCAGTGGGAATTTATCTGTTTTAAAAAAAACACCTTATCAACTTGTTACCAAAAAAGATCTTAATCTTAATCAGCCTAATCAAAAAAATACTCTTCCAATAGAACTGATTATGGATGGAGAGGTCATCGAAAAAAACCTTAATGGACCTTATTCCAGACAATGGCTAGAACAAGAATTGAAAACCAGAAGATTAGAAATAAAAAACATTCATTATGCGGTCATTGGAACCAATGGTTCTTTTTTTATTGACCTTTATCAGGACCATTTGAAGTCACCGGTCGATAAGGAGTAGGGATTGTTTATCAGGAAGGTTTTTGTCTAAAAAACAGATCGAAACGCGGATAAAAGTCTTCAATTCGATGATAAAATGTAAGTTAGCATCAAAAAACGGGTGGAGACAGGCACCACCCGTTTTTTGTAGAATTTACTTTTTCAAGTCTTCAATCGAATTGATATCCATGTATTTTGGAACAACAAGGCCGAGTTTTGTACCTGCGAGGTTTTCACCCAAGTCTTCAAACTTCCCTTTATATTTTTTGTAGTAATCGGCATGAGTGGATGGGAGCCATGCTGCTACAGAGGCATCAAGGCTTCCGTCAGCAATGCCAGTCCACATTGGGCCTGCCTCTACCTGTCTTAATGTGACTTTGTAACCCATGTCAGACAAGACTGTACCAAGAACATTGGTGCTGGCAATTTCACTGTCCCATGCAACATAGCCGAGGGTAATTTTTTCGCCAGAGCCTTTCTTTACATCCTTCGTCCATTCTGCAACTTTATCCGCATTTTTCTTCACCCAAGTAGCGGCAGCATCTTCAGGTTTGTCGCCATTTTCAATGTTGCTCATCACTGCATTCATATCATTTGGAGTCCAGTGGAATTGATCAATAATCTTATAGGCTTCTGGCAGATCATCTTTTAGGCCGTTGCGTGCAATCGTATGAATCGTCTCATCTTTCCCAAAAGAACCCTTTGGATCATCCAAGTATTTCAAATCAAATTTGGCGAACATCCAATGCGGGGTCCAGCCGGTGACAATAATTGGTTCTTTTTTATCGTAGGCTTTTTTCAAAGCAGCTGTCATTGCGGCACTCGAGCCTTCAACAAGAGTCCAATCATCCAACCCGTAATCTTTAATGGCTTTAGCAGATGCCTTCATTAATCCGGCGCCAGGGTCAATCCCGATGATTTTATAATTCACGCTGTCTCCGACGGTTTTTCCCTTGCCATCCCCATTTGCTTTATCTGAACCACATGCGGCAAGTCCTACGGTCAATAGAGCTGCGAGTAACATCAATATCCACTTTTTCATTTAGGCAGTTCCCCTTTGTTTTTTATTTTTTCCTATATGTTGTGTAATCCGGTCAAGAATGATGGCAATCACAACAATCGAAAGACCGGCTTCGAACCCTTTCCCAATTTGAATCTGAGTCACTGCTCGGTAGACATCCGCACCGAGACCCGGAGCCCCGACCATGGAAGCAATGACGACCATGGAAAGCGCGAGCATTATACTTTGGTTAATTCCTGCCATGATGGTTGGCATTGCAAGAGGCAATTGCACTTTTAGCAATCGCTGTCTAGTTGTAGAACCAAAAGCCTCGGTCGCTTCGATAATATCAGCTGGAACCTGCTGGATACCGAGAATCGTTAAGCGGATGGTCGGCGGCATCGCAAAAATGACCGATGCAACAACCCCTGGGACGACACCGATATTAAAAAAGAAAATGGCTGGAATCAGATAGACAAAGGCAGGCATTGTTTGCATAAAGTCCAGAACCGGTGTCACAGTTTGTTTGACTGCCTGTTTTTGCGAAGCCCATATTCCAATCGGTATTCCTAATACAATCGAAATGATGACGGCTGTTAACACAAGAGCTAATGTTTCAAGCATTGGGTCCCAATAGCCGAGATTGGCGATTAAAAAGAGACCGACCAATGTAAAAAGCGCAATTCCCTTGTTGGCAATTTTCCAGGCAAGCAGTGTTAATAGAATCATAAATATATAGGAAGGGATATAGCCAAATCCTTTGACTAACCCATCGACAAAAGACTCGAGCACTCCAGTAATGCCGTCAAATGCCACAGCAAAGGCGGTTGTCAGCCAATTGACAAACGCATCTACCCAATCAGCAATTGGGAGTTTAGGAAACCATTTTTCCATGTACTATACACCTCTACTTTCTTGGTCGGATGCGACCTCGGATTTCGCGGTTTCGAATTGATTGATGGTTTCATTGTTTCCCGCGAGCGCAGCAATGACGGCTCCCCTGACAAGAATTCCGGTCAGTCGCTGTTTTTCATCGACAACTGCTACCGGAATGGAGGCAGTGGAGACTTTTTCGAATAAATCCGTTAACAAAGTATCCGGTGACACAGTTGCAACATCTGTTTGTAAAATTTCTTGGACTAACGCGCCGCGCTCAAGGGCATCTTTTGCTTCAGAGGCGGTAATCGCTCCGAGCAGGTTTTTCTTTTTATCCACGACATAAATACTCGAGATTCCTAGTTCTTTCATCATTTTTAGTGCAACCCTTGGACCTTTTTCAATCGAAACAGACTCGGCACGTTTCATCACGTGTCCGGCTGTTAATACCTTGGAAAGGTCAACATCCTCTACGAATCTCTCAACATAGTCGTTTGATGGATTGATAAGAATTTCCTCCGGTGTTCCAATTTGGACAATCGAACCATCCTTCATCAAGGCAATGCGGTCGCCAATTCTCAGTGCTTCATCCAAATCATGGGTGATAAAGACAATCGTCTTTTTCATGGTTGCTTGAAGTTCGAGTAGTTCATCCTGCATATCCTTGCGAATGAGGGGGTCGAGTGCACTGAAGGCTTCGTCCATAAGGAGGATATCAGCATCATTTGCGAGAGCCCGCGCTAATCCAACCCGTTGCTGCATGCCGCCGCTCAGCTGTTTCGGGTACTGGTTTTCATATCCCTCAAGCCCGACAAGCTTTAAAGCTTCAAGCGCTTTTTGTTTACGGGTTTCTTTTGCGACGCCTTGAACCTCCAGCCCGTATTCGGTATTTTCTAATACGGTTCGATGGGGGAGGAGAGCGAATTTCTGGAAGACCATGCTGATTTTTTTACGGCGCACGTTCCGAAGCTGCTCTTTGTTCATTTTTACAATATCTTGCCCGTCTATAAGGACTTCGCCGGATGTGGGCTCAATCAAACGGTTGATCATCCGCACCAATGTGGATTTGCCGCTACCGGACAGACCCATGATGACAAAAATTTCGCCGGCTTCGACTTCGAAATTGGCCTGGCTGACTCCAACGGTTGCGCCGGTTTTCTTTAAGATGCTCTGTTTGGTTTCCCCTTCTTTTAAAAGTTGAAGGGCTGTTTTTGATTTTCCAAAAACCTTTGTGACGTTACGAACTTGAATTTTATAGTTGTTACTCATGGATTCACCTCAATTTTTCCAACTGACTACTCTATTGTAGGTTATTTTGGATTTATTGGGCAATCTTGGTATTGCGCCAAATCTGTTCATAAAGTACGTACAGAAAAAACTTTATAAAGTGAATTCTAATTTTTCTTACAATTACTCCGGAATGCTCCCAAATCCTCCCTAACTGGCTCCTTTACTTTTCAATTTTTCATGATAATCTAATAAAGGACACGATTGTAAAGTGAGTGTGAAGAGGATCATGGATGGAGAACAAAAGCTTGAGCATGCCCGCGAGCGGGTGATTGAGGCGATTTCTCAAAATATGAATTTATATGGAGTTACGGAATCCGTTGGACGTTTATATGGGGCTTTATATTTTCAAGAGGGTCCTTTAACTTTAGATGAAATGAAGGAAGAGCTAGGGATGAGCAAGACGAGTATGAGCACATCCGTCCGAAGTCTTTTAGAGTTGAAAATGGTTGGAAAGGTTTGGCGGAAAGGAGTCAGGAAGGACCTCTATCAGGCCGAGCCAGACTGGTATCAAACCTTTATTGATTTTTTTACGATTAAGTGGAGAGCCGGCATCTCGATTAATGTCTCGGCGATGGAAAAATCACTCCGGGAATTACGGCAGCTTTTAGAGGATGATAGTGTCGAGGAGCTGACGAAAGAGAAGGTCCGGTTGGACATTGAAAAACTAACTGCTGCCCTTGAATACTATGATTGGGTGAACCGGTTAGTGGATAGTTTTGAGTCTGAGGAGATATTTGAGTTTATTCCGAAGAAGAGATAGCTTGTATGAAGGAAACCTTTAAAGTGGGTTTCCTTTTTTTCGGAAGATTGCTTTGATTGGGGACAAAATGAACGGCGATTTTGGGTAAAGTGTCTTCAATAAGCACGATAGGGGACAAAATCAGAAGTGAAACTGGTAAAGTGTATTCAATAAGCACGATAGGGGACAAAATCAGAAGTGAAACTGGTAAAAGTGTCTTCAATAAGCATGATAGGGGACAAAATCAGAAGTGAAACTGGTAAAGTGTATTCAATAAGCACGATAGGGGACAATATCAGAAGTGAAACTGGTAAAGTGTCTTCAATAAGCACGATAGGGGACAATATCAGAAGTGAAACTGGTAAAAGTGTCTTCAATAAGCATGATAGGGTACAAAATCAGAAGTGAAACTGGTAAAGTGTATTCAATAAGCACGATAGGGGACAAAATCAGAAGTGAAACTGGTAAAAGTGTCTTCAATAAGCACGTTAGGGGACAATATAAGAAGTGAAACTGGTAAAAGTGTCTTCAATAAGCTCGATAGGAGACAAAATCAGAGATGCAACTAAGAAAAATGTCTCCTATAACAACATTTCATATTGCAAAATAAAAGAATCACCCGCCATTGGCGGGTGACCCTCCTTTACTTCTTCTTTAAGCCTTTTAAAATTGTAACAGTTTTTCCTTTATTGGTTGTTTTCACGAGTCCGATGTTTTGGGCAAAATAGGAGGTATAGCCGGAATCCTCTTTGACGACAACACAATTTTTAAAGGTCCCGGCCGGGGTTTTGACGGTTTCCGTCATAGAAGAAATCCGTGCCTTGCCATCACCTTCATAGCCGATATCCCATGATTGTCCTACTTTTACCGGGTATTTAATCTCGATATAGTATTCGGATTCAATCCACCCAGTGTACAAACCTTTGCTGTCTTCGTGAACAATGAACAATTGTTTTCCATATGTTTTAGAGGATTGATACCATTGATCCCAGCTATGATCATATTTTTTTCCGGTGGAGATTAATTGATAGGTACCATCTTGACCTTGATAAGTGTATATTTTGGTTTTGTCGAGTAGGTAGCTAGGACGTTTTCCATCCGTGAATTTCAGATATATCGTGTACACATAGGCTTTTTTCGATTTGTAGCGAATTTCGGACCATTTTCCTTGCCCTGTTTTCGAATAAACGGTGATTAAGGAGCCTTTTTTTAAGGAGCCTATTTTTTTGGCATTAAGGCTCGGTTTTTCTCTTACATTTAATATACTTGCCGTTACGGTTGCGGTCGATTTTGAAACCGCCTCTGCAGGGATATTAAATGAAATAAAGATCCCAAATAGTAGAGTAAGTAGAATCGTTACTTTTAACAGAGATTTCAAAGCTACCCCTCCATTTCTTTTATTACTATAATTGTAACCAACTGGAAAATAGAGGGTAAACCAATATAATAACAAATATTCAGACAATCCACGACGACAAAGCATGGAAAATGTAGAAGATTGGAGAGTTTTGAAAAGGGACGTTAGGTTTCGACAAAATTCGGGTGGTGATAGGCGCCGCATGAGTTTTGTCGAATCAAATTACCATAATTCCTTTCGTAACAAAAAAATCCCAAATGTGCGATTTCTCGACACTTGGGATTTTTTAAATTACTATTTTAATATTTTCACTTTAACTGTTTTTCTGCCCCATTGAATGGCTTGTTTATGAGAAGGCATAAAGACATCGATTTTTTTTCCTCTAATGGCGCTGCCTTTGTCAGCCGCAATCGCATAGCCGTAACCTTCAACATAAACCTTCGAGCCTAGTGGAATCACTCTAGGGTCAACTGAGATTACTTTTTGATTTGGATTCTTCTTTAAGTTAAGGCCTGTATACGTTTTTCCTGAGCAGCCCGCGCAACTAACAGTATAAGCAGAAGCAGATACCGTAATAACCTTTACTACTTTTTGTGAGTTCTTTGCGGTTACTTGGTTGGAAGTCTTTTTAACCGTTTTGGCATTCGTTGCTTTACTAGTGGCCGGTTTGGTAATATTTAATTTCTGATTCGGACGAATGATATCAGATTTAAGGTTGTTCCACTTTTTCAGATTAGTAATAGAGACGTGGGTTGTTTTGGAAATCTTATAAAGGGAATCGCCTTTTTTAACAGTATATGTATTGGATGCTGCAGATGCGCCACTATTATGTGCTAGTAATAGAAATGCTGCAAGACTTAAAGTCGTGAGGAATTTTTTCATAATTCAAACTCCTTTTCTTTGATACTACAAAGATACCATAGTAGTGTTACAGTTATATTTCAATAGTTTACAAGTTTCATGACATTTTTCTTAAATAAACGGTTTTTTATGACGAAATAGTGAAATATTTACCTTAGTTTGGAATTAACCGGAGAATATTGGAGTATTTGCGGGGGATGTGAAAAAATCACATGGTGCCTTACACCTATGTGATTTTTTACATTTGGCTCTTTTCAAAAAGATTGTTGTTTTTGAAATAAGTTTTGAAAACGCAACCTGTTGATAAACAGGTTGAATTGGAACGGAAGGTGCGAGACTCCTGCGGGAGCAGCGGGACAGGTGAGACCCCGCAGGAGCTGTGCTCCGAGGATGCTCACCGCTCGCCCCGCGGAAAGCGAGCATCCCTACGTTCCAATCAACCACCTTATTCAAGAGCAACAAAGTTTACAAAAACAGCCTTACATTTTTATTTCACTTTTATTTTTGAGGTAGGATTATCGATCTGGGCGGATACGCCTGCTTCTAATTTTTTGGAACTGTACAAGTTTTGTAGGATGTTCCTTTTTCATTGTTATTTTTATTGAATAATCTTCTCCTTTAACTTTTCCCTTGCCCCGGCACGCCAGTTTTTCACGGCTGTCATGGAGACCTTTTCTCTTTCGGAAATCTCTTTTATCGACAGATCCTGTAGTGCAGTATACAGGACCCACTTCTTTTGGTTTGGCGTCATGGCAGTGCAATAGGATAAGATATTTTCTTCCTCTAAAGGATGATCGATGACGATGTCCTCGACGGAATTCCAGAATTCTTCTTTTGGACAGACGCAATTTTCTTCATACTTGTTTGCTTTTGTTAATTCTAATAGAAGGAACCCTCTAATATAGTTGTAGACATAGTTGGTGAAGTTTCCTTTTTCAGGGTCAAAGCGATTGCTTGCCTTCCAAAGGGCAATCAATCCTTGCTGGTAGAATTCATCCCAATTTTTATAGATATGCAGTGTGTTAATGATTTTATGGATCATCGGCTTATACTGGACAACCAACTCATCAAAGCTTTCCAAGGGGAAATCCTTTCAGAAAGCGCGCTTCACTTGATATTCCCGGGTACCTCTACCATAACGAGAAAAGCATTTTCTATCGAATCGTTCTTTTTCAAATTTGATGGAGAAAAACGATTAAAAACTCAAAATTCAGGTTGAAATTTGAATTTTGGTTGGAGAATGAATTATTTCATTCCATTTTCATATGATTTTTGGATAGAGATTTTTCGATAGGTGCTTGCAACACCTGAATTTTTTCGCAAATAAGGGATTGACCGAAAAATGGTCAATCCCTTATTTGTAAGCTCTCATTGAAAACTTTTCGAATGGTGAGAGCACTATATTAAATTAGTTTTACCCAACAATTCTCGTATTCTTATCAAACTCGTTATTTTTTCGCGAACGGAACCAGGAAACGATGATTGCGGCAATCAACGTAAAGCCAAGATAGCCCATGACCGGGTAAACGGTGCTAACTAATTTAATGAATCCGACAAAGCTGGCGGCAAAAGAGAGCACGCCGAAGCCAACGACCGCTGGTTTGAATTTATTGGAAGCGGGTTTTACCAAGCGAACGGAAAACGCATAAAGCATCCCAACCGCTGTATTGTAAATCATTCCAAGTAAGGCTATCGACATTAACGCACCAAGAACTGGATGCATGTGGTTGGCCAGCATCAGGGTAGGCATGTCCACGCCCTTCAACTGATCCATTTTGGCAAACATCCCAATGTTGATTAATAATATTAATAACCCTAGGCCAAGACCGCCGAGAGTCCCTCCATGTCCAGCCACCTTCGAATCCTTCTCAGTTCCTCCCATAACCGCAAGCATCGCTGCTCCGGCAGCAATATTATAGGAAACATAAAGAAGTCCGCCCATTAACCAATTCGATGCTGCCTGTGGTTGTGCTTTTGCAATCGCATCAAGATTTGTAAAGCTTTGGTCCATTGTAAATAGGGAATAACCCGTGATAATCAAGACAAGTATCATTAAAAACGGTGTAATCATACTAATGATGTTCAGCAATTTTTGTACATTCAAACAAACGGTTAAAATCGTTAGAGCGGCCATGACAATGTTTCCAACCATTGCCGGCAGGCCGAATTGCTGTTCAAAAATCGAGCCGCTTCCGGCCATCATTACGACCGCTACGCCGAACAGGAAGAACGTGATGATAAAATCGACCACAACCCCTAAATAGCGTCCGCAAATATGATAGATTACATCTTTATGTGAATCTGTTTCAAGGCGTGAGCCCAATTGTGTCAGCTGCATGCCCAAAAAGGCGAAGAAAAAGGTTGCGATGATTCCTCCGGCCAATCCCATCCAGCCAAAGCTCGTAAAAAATTGTAAAATTTCCTGCCCGGATGCAAACCCTGCGCCGACGATAATTCCGACATATGCCCCGGCGATTTGAAAACTTTTTTTCATTGTCAATTCCTCCTTTTAGTATTTTTTAAAGATTTTGAAAATTCATTCCGTAAAGAGAGGAGGCCTTCTCCTCTCCAAATTAATAGCTTTGCTTCTTCACCGTAAATGAATCGATTGTATCCAGGTTTGGTTCATAGCCAATTCCTGACTGGCTTGGTACGGTAATCAGTCCATTATGAACCGTAACCTCGGGATCAATAATATCCCGTTCCCAATAGCGTGAAGATGCTGCTGTATCCCCGGGCATCGTGAAGTTCGAGAGCGTTGTCAAGGCGATATTATGTGCCCTGCCGACGCCGGCTTCGAGCATTCCGCCACACCAGACTGGCAACCCATGCTCCATGCAAAGGTCGTGAATCCGTTTTGACTCTGTCAAACCGCCTACTCTGCCAATTTTAATATTAATAATTTTACAGCTTCCTAGACTGATGGCTTTGCGGGCATCCTCATAGGAATGAATACTTTCATCCAAACAAATCGGCGTAACCATTTGTTTTTGCACAAGTGCATGGTCGACAATGTCGTCAGAAGCGAGCGGCTGTTCAATCATGGTCAAGCCGAACTCGTCCAGTTGTTTTAACAACTCCAAATCTTGCAGGCGATAAGCCGAATTCGCATCGGCCATTAGGTGGGTGGTTGGAAAATGGCGGCGGATTTCACGTATGACATCGACATCCCAGCCTGGCTTTATTTTTACTTTAATGCGGCGATAGCCTTCCGTAACGGAGCTGTCAACAATTCCTAACAAATCATCGACTGATTTTTGAATGCCGATACTGATGCCAACTTCAATTTCCTTTTTCTTTCCACCGAGTGCAGTTGCGAGTGGCAGATTTTCCTTTTTCGCATATAGGTCCCAAATTGCACCCTCAATGGCTGACTTCGCCATATTATTTTTTCGAATCGGTTCGAGTAGGGTGGTGACCTCATCAGGGTGGGAGATTTCCTTATCCTTAATCATCGGAATCAAGAAATCCTCGAGCATATGCCAGTTTGTTTTTAATGTTTCTTCATTATAGAGCGGGGAGGTGAAAGCAACGGATTCACCCCAGCCTGATGCACCATTTTCATCCTGCACTTCAACTAAAATAAATTCTTTATCTGTAAAGGTTCCAAAGCTTGTTGTGAAAGGAAAGTTCATTTTCATTTTTAAGTGACGGAGAATAACCTGCTTAATGATCATTTAAAAGGCCTTCTTTCTACCGGAAGTAAATCCCGTTTTTTTAGTAGGTAATAGACGACAGGCTCGTCACCTGTTTTCACAATTCTTACGGCGGCAAACCCATTTTCGAATAGGGCTTCAAACAATTCCCTTGTCTTTAGGCGCCAATCAAGAGCAAGCTCCGGGGCATCCTTTTTCACTTGCTGGAACTGCTTTGGTACGGGAACAAGCAATGCCAAGCGGCTGAAAAAGCTGCTTGGGTCCACTTCGGCAAGCTGGGGAAGACCATTTGTGGTTTGCAAATACGGTACCCGATCAATCGCTGATAGCTCATCCTGATGTGCTTCTTCAATATAGGGGTTGCTAATCCACCACTCCACTTGAAACCGATCTGATGGCAAGCCCTGATTGAGGCCGTCTTTCATGTCACCATAGCAATTTTTTACATAAGTACTGCAAATTGCTTTCAGTTTTGTCAAATTTAAAAAGGCATTCACGCTTTCGAGTGGGTCATACGTCCAAGTCAGTAAATCATACCCTTTCTCAATCGCTGCATTCTTCTGCGCCTTTTTTAAAAATTCACCTATGCCTTGCCCGCGAAAGTTTTCTTCAATACCGAGCATATGGGAGCATAGGTAGGGCTTGCCGTTTATGAAACCCGGGAAACCGTAACTAAAACCTACCAATTGATTTTGGTGGTAGGCTCCAACAACAATCCCGCCGTTTTTGACAGCAGTCAAGGTTTGGTGGATTGGAATTGCTTGATCTTTCCAGACGGATTTTTCCATTTGTTGGACTTGTTCGAGTTCTTCAATGGTCGTAAGCTGTTTAACTTCAACAGTGCTGTTCATATTGCTGTGGAGCCTCCTTTTCCAAATGTTCAAAGGTATTTATGATTGTTTTCGCTAAAATTTCAATGCCTGAGAATATCGCTTCATGATTAAAAGTCATTTTTGGGTGATGCAGACCCGGGTAGAGGTCACATCCGAGACCAAGCATGGTTGCTTTTATTTGAGGTCGTTTGACTGTGTAAAAGTGGAAATCTTCACCACCGCTTGAAGGATAGGGGGCTGTGGCATTTCCGAGCGTATCGATGATTACTTTTTCCATCAGCTGCTGAGCTAGGGGATCAACTTTTGCTGCTGCGACACTGGCTTTGGTTTCTAGCGGAATTTCCACGTCGTATAGGCTTGCAATTGCTTGGCTGATTTTTTTTACTTTAGTTGTCAATGACTCCATAACCTCATTTGTTTGCGCTCTCAGGTCCAGATGGAAGCTCGCGTGTCCCGGGATGAGATTACTGCTTTCTCCGCCTGCATGGAATTTGGTCATCTTTACGGAAGAAGGGACCATAGGGTCAACGTGAATTTTCGCAATTTCGTTGATTAGGGACGCCCCGATTTCGATTGCGTTTTTACCTAGATGCGGTCTGGCCCCATGTGCGTCCTCGCCAATTATTTCACCGGCGATAAATTTTGCTGCTCCGTGAAAAATGGCAGGTGTTGCGGTGCCATCCGGGATTTCCTGGATGGGGCGAAGGTGGACGCCATATAAAAAGTCAAGGTCATCGACAAGCCCTTTTTCCACCATTTTCAGGGCTCCGCTACCTTTTTCTTCTGCGGGTTGGAATAGGACCTTGAGTTTTCCACTAGGTTGATAGTTTAATTTTTTGAGAAGTAACAGGACCCCGATAATCATGGTCATATGGGCATCGTGGCCGCAGGAATGATTGGCTTGAAATATGCCGTCGACTTCCTGCCAAAGAGCATCGATATCGGTCCGAAGTCCGACCTTATGCGGCCCATCGCCAATTTCTACTACGAGACCTGTGCAATCGTCAAATGTTTGCGGCCTAAAACCGTGTTGCTGTAAAAGATTTTTTATGTAGGCAGTAGTCTCTACCTCTTCCCAACTTGCCTCAGGATGCTCGTGCAAATGATCAAAAATTTCAAGTAACAGTGGCCGTAACTCCTCAAGCTCAGCTCTCATACAAACCGCCTCCTAATATTCAGTGACTATATTCGGTGACAGGCACCGTTCGTGGACTTTTTGGTCATTTTGTCCATATGAGGTGGACAATTAATGTTTTTAGTCGCAAAATAGATGGTCGACATTAAGTGTTTCGTATTGTTGTTTTCGTTTTTCGAATTGTTCTTTATTCTGTATCGATACATTTGCTACTAAGGCATTTAATAATGAAAAGAGTGATGGCATGGCATCGAGTGTTGATTTTTCCGGTTGTGATATTGCTAAAATCACATCCGCATGCCGGGAAATCGGAGCGACCGATGAATCGGTGATTCCAATTACGGTTGCTCCTCGCATTTTTGCCAGTTCGGCCATTTTAACCGTTTCTTTTAAATAACGATGGAAGGAGATGGCTAAAAACACAGTTTGTTCATTCATCCGGTCCAAGGTTAATAAAAGATCATCGGTATCTGGTTTATATAAGAAAACATTTTCCCGCATTACTCCCATTGTGAACGATAGCCAGTGGGCCGCGGCGTAGGAAGAGCGCAAACCGGTAATAAAAATCTGCTTGGCTTGAATCAGCCGATTAACGGCTTCTTGAAAATCACCTTCATCCAATTGCTCAGCAGTCCGCCGAATATTAATGCAATCTTGTTCCATTACATTTGAAAAGAAGTGGGGCTCACTAACCAATTCAAGCTTATTGGAATAGTATTGGTCTAAACTACTTTGCGGTAAAAGCAGGCTTTCTCTGATGGTTTTCTGCAGGTCGGAAAACCCATTAAATTGTAAAGAATAGCAAAACCGAATGACAGTTGTTTCACTAACTCCAACAGCCTTTCCAATTTCCCCGGCCGACTTTATCGCAAATTGCTGTGGCTGGTCCAGCAAGTATTTAGCAATTTTTTGCTGGCTTTTGGAAAGGGTTGAGAACTGACCTTTGAGACTTTCTAGAAATAATATAAAAATCACCCTTTCATACATGGTGAAGTATAAGGTTCAAAAAAGATAACTATGAAGTGCAAACTTCATTTTAATGTAATAAAAAATAACATAATTCAGAAAATTTAGCAACCCATAAAGTGACAACTCATAAAGTGACAGGCACCGTCCGTGGACATTTGGTTTGTTTTGTACGTGTGGGGTGGATTTATTACTGAGGAGCATAAAATGAAGGGTAAAATGTGGAGGAGTGTGTGAATTTTACTATAACCCATAGCTTCGTGCATGTTATGAATCTTCAATGTCTTTGTCCGAGCCTCGATCCCCATCTGAATAGTGTCCTTCAGAAGAGTATTCTCTTTCGTATGAAATGCCATTATCTTTATAATCACTACTTTTCGCACCTTGTTTTCCAGCACCACTGCTTGGAAAAAATAAAAAGGCAACAATGATCGCTACAATTCCAAGAAACTTCTGTCCGGTTACAATAAGATATATGCCATCCAAGAAAAAAAGGCCGCTAATCACTTTTAACAGAACCCTTAAAGTTTTCAGAGCCATTCCCCCTAAAAAGCTAAATATCACGTATATAAAAGAATATTATCGATATTGAATTTTAATACATTTCCTTTGTGTTACAAAATTAAAAGCAAAAAGAGAGCCGAGGCCCTCTTTTAATCTGTAATAAACTTATATCGTAAAATAGCCGCCAATCCGGCCCCATGCTTAAATTCCCCAAGTTTGATCAAGCTCTTCAATTCTTCCATGTTAATTTTATGTAACTCAATTTGTTCACTGTTTTCAAGGTTCTGTTCGGTAGCAGTTAGGCCAGCAGCGGCAAATAGGAATATTTCTTCACTGGTTGAGCCAGGAGAAGGATAAAAGCTCCCTAAATCAAGCCAATGTTCGGCTGAATATCCTGTTTCTTCCTCTAACTCCCTTTTAGCGGTTTCGATAGGCGGGAGGTCAGCTTCGTCAATCATTCCTGCAGGAAGTTCCCATTCCCAGCTCTTTATAGCATGGCGATATTGCTTTAAACATATTACTTTATTATCTTCTGTAATCGGCAGAACACAAACCCCTTTTGCAAAGTCTAAATAGGAAAAGGTTTTTTCCTCTTCATTTGGCAGGGTGACCTCATCGATGATGACTCCAAAACGGTCTATCTTTTTCTTGTTTGAATTGTTTATCTTCCAAACCATTACATACACCTCATTCAAATTTTCGTGGGAGAGCCCCAGTGATACATTCATTTTATCTCAAAATTCGGTGACAGGCACCGTTCGTGGACATTTTGCTTTTTTGTCCATGTAGGGTGGGCAACGCAGGGGCGCATAAATCCCCGTTTTCTCGACAATTTTTTAAAGGTTCGGCAGGGTTTTAACAGAAAAGGTCGAATAGTTTAGAATATAGGGCAGGAGTTTATCCTCTAGATATAACCTCAGGAATTTCAGCTCCTCAATCCCTCTAATACCTCAGCATGGATTGAAGATTGAAAGTCCTGTCATCACTTCCAATACCAATCCACTAATTAAGGAGTGACCACAATGGCTCGTAAGCCCCGTGTCTGGCTGCCAGGCTTTAAGTACCATATTTACAGCCGCGGAATTCGAAAACTACCACTATTTCTAGATGACGGCGACCGTAATAAATATCTAAATCTAATAAAAGAAATTAAGGAAGCATACCCCTTTATTATTCACACCTACTGCCTGATGACGAATCACACCCATCTCCAACTTGAAACCATCGACACATCTCCGAGCATCATCATGAGCCAGCTCAACACCAAATACGCCCGATACTTCAACAAAAAATACCACTACAGCGGCCATCTTTTTGAGCGACGCTTTAATGCCGAGTGGATTGACTCTGCTGCCTATGAGCTTGACCTCAGCAAATATATTCACCTTTATCCGGTAAAAGCCGGAATTGTTGAACGCCCCGAGGATTACCCATGGAGCAGCAGCCGCGCCTATCTTCTTGGCGAGCCTAATTCGCTCATCGGTACGCATCAGATTTTTTCCTACTTCCCAAACCCATCATCCCAGCATTATCGTGAATTTCTCGAAAAACCATTTATTGATGAAGCCGCAAAACAATTTACCGTAGAATTTTCTTGAAAGGAAGATTAATAAAATGTGTGCAAAAGTAACAAGCATCGGTTTGAAAGGACTCGAAGGGTATCGTGTACATGTAGAAGTCGGGGCATTTGTCGGCAATGATTCAATCAAAATCGTCGGCTTGCCCGATGCGGCCGTGAAGGAATCCAAGCTCCGCATTCTAGCCGCCCTTCGCTCCCTCGGGTACACCTTATCAGGCCAGAACATCATCATCAATCTATCCCCGGCCGAGCAGAAAAAAAGCGGTCCGACATTTGATTTTCCGATGGCGGTCAGTGTGCTTATAAGTTTAAATGAACTGACCATGTCAATCCCAGAAAGCACCGGCTTCATCGGCGCGCTCTCCTTAGATGGCCAAATCCAGCCTTTCGAAGGGATGCTGGCAGCCGTACTAGCCGCCAAAAAGCTTGGCCTGCGGAAGCTTTACCTTCCCTTTGACGCCAAACTGCCCTTCTTGAAATTTCCTGAAATGGAACTCATCTATGTTTCCTCATTAAAAGAAGCCATTGCCCATCTTGAAGGATGCTGGCAGCCACCCGCCCATCATCAGCCAGAACAACCTGAAACCGCGAAAAACTGTCTCGATTTAGCACAAATCATCGGCCAGCGCTATGCAAAAAATGCCCTGGAAACAGCGGCTGCCGGTGAACATCACGTGTTGATTACCGGGCCTCCAGGCTGTGGGAAAAGCTTGCTAGCGGAGTGTTTTTCGACGATTTTACCGCCTTTGACGAGGGATGCCCAACTCGAAATGATTAGCCTTTACCAGCTGAGAGGGTATAGCATTGACGCTCCGAAAATGCCTCCATTTCGAAACCCGCATCATTCTGCTTCTGCTGTTTCAATTATTGGCGGCGGAACCTTCCCAAAGCCGGGCGAAATATCGCTAGCCCATCGAGGAGTCTTATTTTTAGATGAAATTGCCGAGTTTTCAAAAATAACATTGGAGATGCTCCGGCAGCCCTTGGAAAGTGGGAGTGTGTCCATTAGTCGCACCAACGCTACTATAACCTATCCCGCTTCCTTTATTTTGTTGGCAGCAATGAATCCATGCCCTTGCGGGTATGCCGGGTCGAACAGTCATTATTGCATCTGCACTGCAAAGCAAATCCGTGCTTATCAAAATAAGCTTTCCGGCCCCCTGAGGGATCGATTCGATCTTCAGCTTTTTATGAAACCTGAGGATTTTCGTTCCGTAAAGGGGGAAACGGAGGAGTCTTCAGAAACTGTACGAAAGAGGGTGGAGATGGCAAGAGAGAAGCAATACGATCGGTATGGGGAAGAAATTTGTAATAGCAGGGTGCCTTATGAGGTTTTAGTAAAATTGAGCCCGTTAACCAGTGAGCAGCAGCGTACACTTCAACAGATTTCCATCAAGAAAAACTGGAGCAATCGCACTTTTATTAAAATCATCCGCCTTGCCAGAACTATTGCCGATTTACAGGGAATCAGAGAAATTAAGGATCAAAATATTTGGGAAGCCATTAAATTGAACACAGGTGTGAGCGGGAGACGGAAAAGCAGTATTATTTTATAAATGGAAAGGGGATGTAGAGGCGTTATTCTACATCCCTTTTTCCGGTTTATTCATATCCTCTTTTTTCTGATTATTTTTCTGTTCCTTTAGGATTTGGAAGTTCCTGGACATCAATATCTATTACTGCTCCTGTTTCAGGTCCAGCGTAAATTTGGACTTTTCCAAGTTGTTTTGTTTGAATGATATCTATCAACTACATGCGGGCCGGCTCAAACCCAGGTAACGATTACTGGGAATTCTTTTGTGGCGTTCCCCCGGTTTCGGTGACCATTAAATAACTAATGACAATATATTGATGACAGGCAATGCCCGTGGACAGCTCACTGGATTTGTCCGTGTGGAGTGAACAGAGGGCTTTAAAAAGCTCTCTGTTATTTCTAGAAAAATAGTTATTTCGCTAGAATTGAAGAGTAAGTGTAAGTGTTTCTTTGATATGATAAAAATTTACGTTAATAAGAATGTTTAAGGGATGGAGGGATGATATGTATAACAGATCTTCAACCCTTAATCAAACAGTCACTAGATAACTTAAATAGTAATATCGAAGCACAAACTATCTTACATTAAGATACCTCCGTGCCATCAGAAGATATTATAGCTAAACACTACGAAGAATATATCCCAAATCCAACTAATATCCATTTAAGCCTAAAAGATTACCAAATCGTACCAACAGGATCTGAAAAAAAGATCGTTAAGAGCAAAAATTAACCAAAAATAAAAGAGTGGCCGACAATGGGCCCACTCTTAAACATTAATCTACCGTCCGCCTACAATGGACAAATGTGTCAATTTGTCCACAGATTATTCCAGCAGGATTCATATTTTTATAGCTGTTCATTTTGAATCCCTTACCAAACATACGGTAACCGATATTACCCGCAGCTAGTTGGAATACAATCATTGAGGTACCTCCCAATCTATGTGTTGATGGATGAAACAGCGATTTCGTTCCGTTCTAGTGTTTCTTTAATATATTTTGCAAAAGCAAGTGCATGTTCACCATCACCGTGGATGCAAACCGTATCTGCTTTTAATAAAACCTCAGTGTTTTGCTGTGACGTTACTTTGCCTTCGGTCACCATTTTGATTACCTGTGCGACCGATTGTTCTTGATCTGTGATTAAGGCATCCGGCTGTGATCTGGAGGTTAATGTGCCATCCGCCTGATAGGTTCGGTCGGCAAACACTTCATGTGCAGTAGTAAGACCAACTTTCTCCCCAGCCTTTACCAATTTACTGCCGGCAAGTCCAAATAAAACTAATTTAGGGGAAACATCATAGACTGCTTGAGCAATAGCTTCAGAAAGCAACGCATTCTTTGCGGCCATATTGTACAAGGCACCGTGCGGTTTTACATGTTGCATATCCTCGTTAAACACGGATAAAAATCCTTGGAGTGCGCCAATTTGATAGACCACCATATCATACGCTTCCTGCGGGGTAATCTTCATTTCACGGCGGCCAAAGCCATTTAAATCGGGAAGACCGGGATGAGCGCCGATTTTTACTTGATTTTCAATCGCCAGCTTGACCGTTTCTCTCATGATGCTTGGATCCCCGGCATGAAAACCGCAGGCAATATTTGCAGATGTCACATACTTTAAAACTTCTTTCTGTTCGGCCAAGCGATATCTGCCAAAACTTTCACCGATATCACAATTTAAATCAACCTTAAACACATTTTATCCTCCTTCTATTCTTGATGTTTCTCCAAAACTTCAATTTTGAAATAGCGTTTTCATAGGAAAGTTATTCTATCATAAAATAAAAAATCTGAGTAGACTGAATCAGGAATTTTCGAAAAATATAAACAGGTTAATTTTTATAAAATAAACAACTTGTTTTTTATACACTGAATATTAAAATTGTTTTTATATCTATTATTTTTAAAAAGTTCCGAATATAGAAGCTAATCGGAGGTTTTTACATGTTTTCTCATATAAATAAAGACGTTATCAAGCCTTTGGGTGATTCGGCTCTGATTGTACAGTTTGGCGACGAAATCAACCCGGCCATTCATCAAAAAGTCCAAGCGTTTTCAGCCTTGTTAAACCATATCCCATTTGAGGGCTTTGTGGAGTCGGTACCCGCTTTTACGAATTTAACCATTTATTACAATCCAGTAATTGTGAATCGTTCAAGTTTGAGTCCTCAACCAATGACACCGTTTCAAAAAGTGAGTGCGAAACTTAATGAATTGCTGAAGCAATTGAATGAACAGCAGGTTTTTGAGGGAAGATTGGTAGAAATTCCTGTTCTTTATGGAGGAGAATACGGTCCGGATTTAGGTTATGTCGCCTCTTTTCATAAAATAACTTCCGAAGAAGTCATCCAAATCCACACCGGAAGTGAATGTTTAGTGTACATGATCGGGTTTGCTCCAGGGTTTCCCTTTATGGGGGGAATGGATGAGCGAATCGCCACGCCAAGAAGAGAGAATCCAAGGAACACGATTGTACCTGGATCAGTCGGAATTGCCGGAAAGCAGACGGGCATTTATCCGCTCGAAACACCTGGCGGCTGGCAAATTATTGGCCGCACCCCGCTTGAGTTATTCCGGCCGGATTTGAATCCTCCTACCTTACTAAGAGCTGGTGATAAAATTAAATTTTTCCCTATTACGCTCGAGGAATTTAACGAATATAAGGGGGTGATTAGATGACGATAAAAGTTCTTCACCCGGGTCTTCTAACGACCATTCAAGACTTGGGTAGATATGGTTCGCAAAAATTTGGAGTGATTGTCAGCGGAGCGATGGATTCTTATTCACTCCGGGCTGCCAATCTGCTCGTCGGAAATAAAGAAAATGAAGGGGCACTGGAAATCACTTTATTCGGCACTTCACTTTTATTTGAAGAGGATAGGGTCATCGCGATCACCGGCGGAGATTTACAAGCTGTGATAGACGGTAAAAAAGCAGCAACATGGCGGCCGATTTTGGTTAGAAAAGGATCTGTTTTACAATTCAAATCGGCCATCCATGGGTGCCGCGCTTATGTTGCCTTCGCTGGCGGCATTGCTGTTCCCGAGGTAATGGGCAGCAAAAGTACCTATCTCCGCGCCGGAATTGGCGGATTTAAAGGCAGGGCATTAAAAAAAGAGGATATCATCGAGTTCGGTGAAATGAGCAAACTCAGTCAATCGATATTTACAATGTGGGAAAACTTGAAAAGCAACCCAACCTGGTCCGTCAATTACACAAAACTGGTTAACCTACAGCAATCTCAAACGATTCATGTCATCAGGGGCTCCGAGTTTGACTGTTTTGATGAAAAAAGTAAAAGACGACTGTTTCAGGAACCGTTTAAGCTCACGACCCAAGCGGATCGGATGGGCTATCGCATCGAAGGGCCCCAGCTTTCTTTGGAAAAGAAATTTGAATTATTGTCGGAAGGTGTTACATTTGGAACGATTCAAGTACCGCCAAGTGGAAACCCGATTGTCTTAATGGCCGACCGGCAGACAACTGGAGGCTATCCAAAAATCGGGCAGATTATGACCGCTGATTTATCAAGTATGGCTCAACTGCAGCCGAACGCGGTGATTCATTTTAAAGAAATTTCCCATGAGGATGCGGAAAAAGAACTACTAGCGAAGGAAAAAATCTTGGACGAGATAAAAGCAGGGATTCGCTTTAAAATATTGTGATGAGAGGAAAACAATGAATGAAATATTAAACTAAAACAAGTGGAAACAACGATTCCATAAAGCATTGCAAAAAAATGAGGTTTTAAATAGTGGCGAATTTAATACAAATTTCCTTGAAAATTCCATTATAGATAACTGGGCAAAATCTTCTAAAAAACATCCCCTATAATCCTGAGAGCTAGATAGTAGAGGATGATTTTTTAGATGAAATGATTAACATTCGACTTTAAGAATTGTCCAGCTTAAAAATAAAGTTGCTGCTTTTCCTATTATAATATCAAATTCTGGGCAGGGATTGTAGGTATTCATTTCGCTGACACATAAGCTAAAATATACGTCTCAAGTCTTAGTCTTTTTTACATTTCCAGGTCAATGGAAAGCAGGATATTTTTCGTGTATTGTGGAATTATGGAAGAGCAGTATGTGATTCCGCACAAATTTTCTATTTACATGAAACATTCTTTTCCTATTGCTCGTATGAATATAGAGGACGAATAAAGTCAGGAGTCGATTTATCATGAACCCGATTATTTCTTTGATTATCCGATCGTTTGTGGCAGTACCGGTCACGGCCATCGTTTGGCTGCTCAGCTTTTTTCCATTCGGCCAAACCTTTTTGTTTTCGAGTACAATCGCAATTGCTGCCGGGGTGATCACGCATTTGTTCCTCGGCTTATATATGCAAACTCGTTTTTTGAAAAAACATCGTCTTACCAGAAAAGAATATCTTTACTTAATGAAAAATTTATCGGAGGCGAAGCGAAAAATCCGCCGCTTGAATAAGGCCCTGTTTGGAATCCGCGATATTGCTTCTGTAAAGCAAAGGATTGAAATTTTCCGGATTTCAAAAAAAATCTATAAAATCACGATGAAGGAACCGAAACGATTTTACAAAGCCGAGCCATTTTATTTTTCCCATCTGGACTCTGTGGTAGAGCTCTCTGAAACCTATGGGTTCCTCTCCACACAGCCCAAAAAGAATGCGGAACTCGAACTATCGTTAATCGAGACGAGAAAAACCTTAAATGAATTGAACAAAACACTGGAAGAGGATTTGTATAAAGTGATTTCCGATGATATCGATCATTTGAATTTTGAAATCGATGTAGCAAAACACACCCTTAAGAAGGAAAAGGATGCAAAATTCCATGAAGAAAACAGGTGGCTGAAATGAACGAACACAATGTAAATAAACAAGGAAATTTATTTGATGATAAACTGGCCGATCCATTTGGGGATTTGGAGGCAGTCCAAACTCCAAAAACTTCCCTTCAGAAAGCCCAGTCAGAAGAAAGGCCGGTAAAACTCATCGATGTCATCCCGGAAGAAAACCGGGCCAGGGCCTATCAAATCGCCGAGCAAATTGACCCGACCAATCACCAGGCCATGATTTTATATGGAACGCAGGCACAAGGAAAGTTATTATCTTTCTCTCATGCAATGCTAGAGCATGTCCAGAAAAAGGATGTCGGGGAAATTGGCGAGATTATCAATGATTTGATGAAGCAGCTAAACCAGGTAAATCCGGATGAACTAAAGGAGGGCAAGCCGTCCTTTTTTGCCCGTATGTTTGGGAAAATTTCAAGCTCGATGCAAGAGGTTCTTTCAAAATACCAGAAAACAGGGGCGCAGATTGATAGGATTACGGTAAAACTGGAGCGCAGCAAAAATGTGCTGATGTCCGATGTTAAATTGCTCGAGCAGCTTTACGAAACGAATAAAGAATACTTTCATGCTTTAAATGTGTACATTGCCGCAGGAGAAATCAAGCTTGAAGAAATGCATGAAAAAATCATCCCGCAGCTTAGGAAAGCTGCGGAGGCAACCAATGACCAAATGAAGTTTCAAGAGGTTAACGATATGCTGCAATTTGCCGACCGCTTGGATAAGCGCCTGCACGATCTGAAGCTCAGCCGGGAAATCACGATTCAGAGTGCACCGCAAATTCGCTTGATTCAAAATACCAACCAGGCGCTCGTGGAAAAAATTCAATCGTCCATCGTGACCGCGATTCCACTATGGAAAAACCAAGTGGCGATTGCCTTGACGCTAATCAGACAGCGCCATGCGGTTGAAGCACAAAAGCAGGTTTCCAAGACGACCAACGAGCTGTTATTAAAAAATGCAGAAATGCTGAAAACCAATACAATCGAAACCGCAAAAGAAAACGAACGCGGCCTCGTCGATATCGAAACCTTAAAGAAAACTCAGGAAAGCCTTATCACAACACTGGAAGAAACAATGCGCATCCAAGAAGAAGGCCGAAACAAACGGCGTATCGCTGAACAAGAACTCGTTGCCATGGAAAACGACCTAAGACAAAAACTCCTTGAAATTAAAGGGAAATAACACAGTAGATAAAAATCGGGTGGTGCTAGGCACCACCCGATTTTTTACGGCTAATTGTTCACTGGTGTTGCATTATCGTATTCTTCCAAGGTAATTCCCTTGCTCATTATTTCGGTGGCAATTTTTTTCCCAACATAACGGATATGCCAAGGTTCATATTGGTAGCCGGTAATGGCTTCTTTTCCTTTAGGGTACCGGATAATAAAGCCGTATTCAGCCACATGTTTCTCAAGCCAAATGGCTTCATTCGTTCCGCCAAAGCAATCAGATGCGGCACATCTTCCATTCCCCCCAGTCACATCAATCGCAAGTCCGGTTTCATGCTCACTTGTACCCGGAAGCGCACTGTAAGTCCGCGCCTTTTCGTAGCCATCCCGTTTCGCATAGGAGTTAAACAGAGCGACCTGCGTGGCGTGAGAGCGGTAGGCTGAGACACCTATAAGCGTCACTCCATCTTTCTTTGCCCCGGCGAACAGTTTTTGCAGTGCAACTGCCGCTTCCTTGCGCATTTTCCGCTTATCTGCATTTGCCGGCGCCCCGATAAAGTCAACTTTTGTAAGCACTAAATCCTTTGGATTATAGCTATCCGGAAGCTTATTTTGTTTGTTTACTAGCACCGGGATGCTTTCCGGAGTTGACACCGTCAGGATGCTGCCACCACTTGTTTTTTTTACCTCTGTTTTTTTCGAGCCTTTTATTTTCGTTTGTTGCTCTTGGTTTGCCCCGGTGTTCGAATCTGACTTTGGAGAAGATACTTGCTCCGTTTTGGAATTTTGATCTACATTTTGTCCTGAAAAACTACAGCCTGCCAAAGAAACGGCTAGGACTGAACTACATACTCCTGTTAATAATGATTTAAACATCTCAAAACTTCCTTTTATAAAAAATATTAACAAGGGAGCTTGTCCGAAAAATGCTCCTATGCTATTTTGACACGATTTAAAAATACAAAGTTACAACATGCGTAAAGAATCATTGTAACCGTGACACCATTCTCTAGAATAACAAAAATATCAGCCAGTTTAAATAGAAAAAAAGTAAGGAAATAGACTCAAAAATAGAGTGAAACCCTACACAAAAGACACACCCCGAACCTAGTTTCCTTTGTGCTTTTTATAAAATTTGGTATCATGGGATTGGACGATTTTGCCAGTATTTGATTTGGAGGCTCATATGGAAAAAATTAAGGTAATGACCGTATTTGGGACAAGGCCTGAAGCCATCAAAATGGCTCCGCTTGTCAAGGAACTCGAGAAAAACCATGAACAGATCCAATCGATTGTGACAGTAACGGCGCAGCATCGCGAAATGCTGGACCAGGTTTTAAATATTTTTCAAATTACCCCTGATTATGATTTAAATATAATGAAAGCAAGGCAGTCACTGATTGATGTGACAATGCGCAGCCTTGAGGGCTTAAATGAAGTATTCCAGAAGGTGAAACCGGATATTGTTCTTGTTCATGGTGATACCACCACCACTTTTATAGCCAGTCTTGCCGCTTTTTATCATTCTATACCAATAGGACACGTTGAGGCTGGGCTGCGGACAAGGAATAAATATTCGCCTTATCCGGAGGAAATGAACCGGCAACTGACAGGTGTCCTGGCCGATCTGCATTTTGCACCGACATCCAAGTCAAAACAAAATTTATTAATTGAGAATAAAAAAGAAGAGGCCATTTTTGTCACAGGGAATACCGCGATTGATGCCTTAAGTACGACGGTGAAAAATGATTACTCTCATCCAGTACTTGAACAACTGGGGGACAGCCGTTTGGTGTTAATGACGGCGCATCGCCGTGAAAACACTGGAAAGCCGATGGAAAACATGTTTACCGCCATCAGAAGATTGGTTGAAAAACACGAGGATATTCATGTTGTCTATCCTGTTCATATGAATCCGGTTGTCCGTGAAATTGCCGGCCGAATCCTTGGGGATAATAATCGAATTCACCTAATTGAACCATTAGATGTGATTGATTTCCACAATTTTGCTTCAAGAGCATACCTCATTTTAACCGACTCAGGCGGGGTTCAGGAGGAGGCGCCATCCTTAGGCGTTCCGGTTCTTGTTTTAAGGGATACAACCGAGCGTCCGGAGGGTGTTGAAGCGGGAACTTTAAAGCTTGCCGGAACGGATGAGGAAACGATTTTTCATCTTGCCGATGAACTTTTATCTGATAAAAATGCTCATGAAGAAATGGCGAAAGCGTCGAATCCGTACGGCGACGGCCACGCTTCAGAACGAATTGTTGAAGCCATTCTCTATCATTTCGGAGTAAAAAAAGAAAGACCAGCCAATCTTTTTTCCTAAATTCATTTTTTAAAGAGGATAGGCCTTTTTTCTCTTTAAAACGCTTACACATTGGAATATAGTAGTACTAACACATAATCGTACGAAACGGCAAAACCATTGAAAAATGGTGACGCAAAACTAAAGGGGCTACTATTTTTAACAGGAGAAAAGCCATACCGTAAGAAGGACACTACTTTTCTTTTACAAAGGATAATGCCAGCCAGTTACCGAACACGAATACTCCTGCGATTTTGTGTGAAACAAAAAAAGGAGGTCCCGTGTGTGAAAAATTTTATTATTAAGGGAAGGTATTATTGGCATTTATTCCAATACCACCACAATGAGCTGCTTCAGCAGGACTGTCTTTGCGAGGAGTTAAAATCAAAATTTAAAGTCAAAGCGATCTACCATAACAGTAAAGCCATTGAATTGGCACACCAATGCGATGGATCTTGATGAATACAAAAAGCCTGGGACCACAAACTCCCAGGCTTTCCTTATGATTTATTTAAAAATCAAATTTTTGAACAAAATTACAATTACAGCAGGCTCGGCCAATCAGCCGGCGGGTTTTGGAGTTTTCATAATAAATTTCTTCTAATCCACAGACAGGGCATTCGATTATATGGAAAATTTGTCTTTCTCCTAGAATTGCATCTAACAAATGTTCAAAGTACATTCTACAAGCCCCCAATCTATCTTTTCTCTACGATAGCAAATACTAGAAGAAAGATTAGAAGAATATTGTCATGGGGAAGCTTAATTTTTTCGACAACATTTACTGTAAAAAAGAAGGCCGGACCAGCCTTCTTTTCAATCTATTTTGGAGGGAGGGGTAAGTAAACGAATGTTCTTGCTGACCAGCTTCAGCACCTACTTATTAATGTTTAGCAGCAGCAGGTTGTGCAGGCAGCTTACCATCTTTAGTGACAATTAATTTAGCAAGTGAACCTTTCATAGCCTGGTCAAATTGGTGAGACAATACTGAGTAAGTTCCTTCATCTACTACTGTAAATTCAACTACTGCCCCGCCACTGGCAGGAATCATGACGGATTGCATACCTTTAAGGTGGTTATAAGGGTTACCATCAAGATATACATCATCAAAAACTGTACCTACAACGTGGAAGGAAACAGGTTGTGACATACCCACGTTTTCAAAGTATAGACGAACCTTATCGCCAACTTTAGCAACGAATGGAGTATCTCCGAATTTACCATTCGCGAGTTCTCGAACACTCATCGTATAATGAGAAGGATTACCTTGCTTCATATCTTCAGAATTCCCACTATCAAACCATTCGTTATTTATGACGACATACTCTTTATCTACTTTATTAGGATAAGGATGAGCATGATCTTTAACAATGATTGTACCAACCATGCCATTCGCAATATGCATCATAACAGGAGCAGTACCGCAGTGATACATAAATACTCCAACATCACTGGCTTTATAAGTGAATGTACCTTTATCATTCGTTTTAACATCAGCAAAATTCTTAGTAGGTGAAGTATGCACAGCATGGAAGTCCATTGAGTGCATTACAGTTGGGTCATGATTCTCTAATGTAAAGTGAATTGTATCACCTTTATTAACAATAACAACAGGGCCGGGCGCTTGACCATTGTATGTCCAAGCTTTATATAATACATCTGGTGCTACTTGCACATCCGTAACAGTTGATGTCATGGTTACATTAACCTCATGCTCACCAATCCGTTCAATTTTAACTGGTGTAGCTTTTTCGTTAATATTCTTTTGAGTAGGCAGGATCGTATTTTCATTCACATATTTACCATGCTTCATATTCCCCATATTTGCCATATTATCATGGTTAGAAGAAACATTCGTTTGAGCAGTCCTATTGGCTGTTTTTTCGAGTTTCAAATTCGTCGTATTACAAGCACTTAAGACCAACATGGAAGTCATCATCACCGCAGCAACTTTTCCTACTTTTTTCATTTTAAATCTCCTCCATTTAATTTCATTTTTTATAAGAATAGTTTTGTATGTAGTTATTTGTTTGCTTTTAGTTTCCGATGTTCTTAGCATTTCAGTTTTTCTAATGTCTATCTCTAGCGCTTGGCTACAGAAAGCTAACGCTTTCTGTACGCATTAAGTGCGACTAAGTCTCTGGCTTCGCTCCGCTCGCCAATCGACTAGTCTTACTCTATCGGGGCTGACCAAAGCGCTTACGCTTTTTTTGTAATCTGATTACACTTTCATTCTATTCACGAGGGGGTGTGGCACGAGTGATTCAGGTCACTTAAAAAGAGATGCACAGTGAACAAATTGTGAAACAGTGAGCAAGCTAAACATAGTGAAAAACGTAGGTAATTGCTATGATGATTTCACACTATTTTGGTCATTCTAATAGTGATAATTTTAGTTTAGGAGGGTTTATTTTGAAAAAAGAACAGGATCGAACAAGTGAAGGGTTAAATCAAATATTTGAAGTAATAAATGCTAAAGGGGACACAGGTGAACTTGAGAAAATTGTTGAGCATAATGATGTGAGTGATGAAGACCAAAACTAGTTGAGGACCCGAAGGAAATGGTCTTCATCAGGTGAATGAAGACCAAAAGTCGTTGAGGACCTGAAAGAAAAGATCTTCAACAGGTGGATGAAGACCAAAAGTCGTTGAGGACCTGAAAGAAAAGGTCTTCAACAGGTGGATGAAGACCAAAAGTCGTTGAGGAGCCGAAAGAAAAGGTCTTCATCGGATGGATGAAGACCAAAACTAGTTGAGGACCAGAAAGAAAAGGTCTTCATCAGGTGAATGAAGACCAAAAGTCGTTGAGGAGCTGAAAGAAAAGGTCTTCAACAGGGTGATGAAGACCAAAAGTCGTTGAGGAGCTGAAAGAAAAGGTCTTCAACAGGTGGATGAAAACCAAAAGTCGTTAAGAAACCCATAGAAATGTCCTTCATCCAGTCGATGAAGGACAAAACTAAGCAATAGATTAAGCGATAGTAGTAAAATAAATATTCAATCCCTATGATCATTTGGTAGTATCCTGCCAATTTACCCAATATTATTTCTAGAAATTAATAATTAAAATTGAATAAAATTTAGATAACGATAGAGATATTTGCCTATCCATATGGTAAGTTATTAGTATTACAATCTAAAATAAGGGGAAAAACAAATGTCACGAAAATGGAAATGGCTAATCGCCTGTTTCTTTTTTCTTCTTTTCTTAAATGGATTCGGGATTTTCGCAGTGCATTTCTTCAGCAGGTAAGAGGGTTACGGTAAAAAGGGAGAGGTGAATACATATAATGATAACCAATCTAACGAAGCCGCTTTCGAAAAAAATGTTAATGGCCATCCTTGTCATCACGCTTGGTGCTGAAATTGTTCTTTATTTTATGAGATATAGTTATTTGGCCGGCACTTTATATGATGCCATTATGGTTTCGTCCTTCTTTATTGGTTGGAAATTGCAGTACAGGCTCGCTGACAAAGTGCGCCCACGGCCGACAAAGCTCAAGCTTACCCTTCAGTTTACAAGTGCATTTCTCCTATTTTTTATTGGGAGCACCATTATTAATATTTTTTCGAATTTGGCCTTCCCAGCCTTTAACAAGGATTACAATCAATATGTTCAAGTGTACACCGACCCGAAAACGACAACAGGTGGTACTTCTCCAGCATTTTTTTCGACGATTGATAGCGTCGGTTCTGATTTATATAATGATGCTCTTGCTGGTCTTGAGGAAGTTTGGCGCTTGGGTTATATCATTCTTGTTCTGATTGTTTGCAAAAAGGTTTTTCCCCGCCACTGGAAAACGGGTTCAAGAGATCATTTTATTCTTTTTGCGCTCTTTTTTACATCGATACTTTTCGGCATCGACCATACATTGGATACCGTCCAAGCGTGGCCTGTACGGATTGGCGCCATCGTTACTTTTGCCAATATGGGTTTGCTTTTGGGACTCATTCTTTTATGGACACGAAATCTTTGGGTAACGGTCATCGTTCACTCGTTTTACGATATAACGACTACCTTGTCGTGGAATTATTATCATTATGCTGTTGAAACTTTTGCCTTAGCCGCATTCATTCTTCATCTCATTCTTTTAAAATTCGTAAAAGCAGAGCAGCCGCCGCAAACGATTGAACTAACAAATTAGGGGATGCCGAAATAGCATCCCCCTAATCTATTGTCCCCCATATACATAGGAATGATTTTGATCCCAATATTGAATGGTTCCATCCTCATTTTCCTTATATTTCATCGCTGCTTTCTTAAAAGCGTTTATTAAACTATCCTTTTCCAATTCCTGCTTTACATATAGTTGATTCAAAGCCGGTGTCATTTCTTTTTTTGTATTTTTTTGGTAGTATTTTAAAATTTTTAACCGCTCTTTGTTTACTTCCAGGAAATCCTGCTTATGCTCGGAGAATCCGGCAGGGACCTTCAAATTATATGCCCTCTCGTACAGTTTCCTTTGCAGCGACAATGCCTGGTTCATATTGTCCCTAGATGGGCTCGGTTCAGTAAGAATATTAGCCAATATCCGATCACTTTTTACAGTTCTTGTGCTTTGGCTAAATAGCTAATGATTGCTTCCTTGTTTTCAATCGTTTTCGTATTATAAATGGCTAAAGAAAAAACAAGAAGGACGAAAATAAATAACAGCACTCCTGTAATCTTGAATCCCCTTTTGCTACGAGTATTCTCCTGTTCTAGGTCGGAATGATTTTTTTTTGATCTGATTGAAGAAGCCCGTTTATATGCAGTTCTTCAAGCTCTTGACGGATTTTTTTTTGCGCCGGGGTCAGCATTTTGAACCTCCAGAAATAGTAGAATCTTTTAGCTGTTACTATCCTACTATAAAACGTGGCAAAAAACTAAAGAATATCCAAATTTATAGAAAAAAATACCCTTAAATCCCCGTTTTATCCAATTTATATTTATGTAAAAACAATCTAATAGACCTATGAAAATAGGATTAATAGAATTTTTGTATCATAAGGGATTTGGGGCACTTTTTTTATCAAAGTGAAGTAATATATGCAGAATCCTCCGCCTAGTTCCGATTTGATTCGGGAGCTTAGCGGGGGATTTTCTTAAAATTGAAGATATGTTGGTATTTTTGTAGAAAAATCTTTAATTTTGTAGATAAGTTCCGAAAATTTGTTGATAAGTGGTTCATTTTTGGAGATATCCACTTCATATCTCAAAGACTTCCGGCTTAATTGTCGATATCATCGAAATTTGTGTTGATATCTTTCGAAAATTTGTTGATTAAATCAAAATCTGTGTCGATATCCCCAAAAAGAACATGCCTTTCCTATTTCTCCCTCTATATATACAGACAAATATTTTATTTTCCTACCATTTCCTCTTTTATATTTAAAAATGATAGAATAATATTCAAATATAAAACATAAATGGAGGGAACCGAGTTGAGATATTTATGGTCATTGGGCCTGATGGTGCTTTGCCTATCATGCATGGGAACGGCTGCCTCCGCTGATGGAGCAAACACCTACACGAATTTACTAAAAACGAATATAGAATCGAATGCTTTTCATGACCAGGAATTAATCGTTAAATTCAGCTTGAGCCTTTCGAAAACACAAAGAGATGCCATCCTAAAACAGGTTAATGCAACAGAAGAAGCCCATTTAGAAGATGGAGACTTTTCTTTTATCAAAGTTCCTAAAGGTACGGATTTAACAAAAACAGCACAAAGTTTATTAGCTCAGAAAAAGATTTTATGGGCGGAACCAAACTTTAAGGTTAAAAGCACCTATATTCCGCAAGAACCAGACTACTCAAAACAGTGGTATTTAAATAAAATTCAAATGCCGAAAGCATGGGACATCACAAAAGGGTCCCCTCAAATTAAAGTAGCTGTCATTGATGATGGCGTTCAGCAGGATCACCCGGAGCTAAAGGGGAAAATCATCAGCCCGTATAATGCGGTAACCGGAAATGCACAGTATACCCCTCATGAACATGCAACCCATGTGGCTGGAATCATCGCCGGTAGCTTCAACCGGTCAGGTATTGCCGGGATTGCTCCTAATGTGAAAATCATGCCGATTAATGTATTCGCTGGGGACGAAGCAAGTGATTATGCTGTCGCCCTCGGGATTAAATACGCGGTAGATCACCATGCAGATGTCATCAATATGAGTCTGGGAAGCCCGAACTATAGTGTTCTTCTAGACTATTATGCGAACTATGCAAAATCGAAAGGGGTCATCCTTATTGCAGCTGCGGGAAATGATGGTACTTTTACAAAAACGTATCCTGCTGCGCTGGATTCTGTTGTTGGGGTAGGGGCGACTAATAGCGCTGATCATATTGCCTTTTATTCAAATAAAGGAAGTTTTGTTGATTTAACGGCTCCCGGGAGTAATATTTATTCCTCCATCAATGGAAGTTCCTATGCATACTTGACAGGTACCTCAATGGCATCGCCTGTTGTATCAGGTGTTGCTGCTCTTATTCGATCGAAAAATCCATTTTTAGCTCCGGACCAGGTTGAAAGTATTATGGAGCATTCAGCCGTTGACTTAGGGAAGAAGGGCCGTGATGATTACTACGGTTACGGCAGGATTGATGCCTATAAGGCTGTTTCCAATACTCCCTCCCCAACAGCCAACATAACGGCTCCAAAAACCTTCACGATGACGGGGAAAAATAAAGCGGCTTTCGCTTTGAAGCTTCCTGGTCATGCGAATGTTACCGTGGCCATTCAAAATGCGAGCGGTCAAACCGTTAGGGAAATGCTGAAAAAAACGATTACCGGTACGAAGCAAACTGTCGATTGGGATGGAAAAGCAACGAATGGGAAATTTGTTCCAACTGGTACGTATAAGGCAGTAGTAAAAGCATCTAATAGCCGGGCGTCACTGGCAAAAACAACTATGATTCAAGTTGTAAATCATACGTATGCTGATATTTTAGTAAAAGGAGATTATTCTTTTTCCCCTAAAATTGGGAAGAGCATTAAGATTCCATATGAGTTAACGCAAAAGGCGAAGGTTACAGCTGTTATAAAAGATAATGCGGGACGTGTTGTCAAAAACATCATCACAGGCAAATCCTTGCCAACCGGAAAGTATTCAATCCAATGGGATGGAAAAAGTGAAAAAGGCCAAATTGTAAAAGACTCTACCTATAGTTTAGAAATGTCTCTATTAGATGTTCATAATAAAAAAGGAAAAACGAAAAAGGTTTCTATTAAAATAGACACAGTTCCTCCATCCGGCAGAATTAATGTTGCATCGGATGTATATGAAAAGGACCCAAAAAACCAAGCTGCTGCGTCACTGGAAGGAACGGAAACTGCAAATGTTTCTGTGTTTGTAATTGATGAAAAAGAAAACATAGTGAAACAGCTTTTAAATAAACAAACAAAAAATGCTAACTTCAGTTGGAATGGCATGAATGCTAAAAAACAGTTTCTCCCAGAAGGACGCTATCGCTATTTGGTCCAATTAAAGGATGCAGCCGGGAATTCTTCGATAATCAAAAGTAAATTCTTTATGCTGCAGCGTCTCCCGATTATCCAATCGGCAAAGGATGTTACATTAACAACACAAGATATAGAACCCATCACTTATACCTTAAGCAAGGCAGGAAATGTAACGATTGACATTATTCAAGGGGAAACACTTATCAAATCCATCCAAACGAATTTGGTTGAAAATCCCGGAAACCAATCATTCCTATGGGATGGTACAGATAACAGCAACAACCTTATGGATATTGGTGATTACCAATTTAAAATCTCGATTGTTGATAAATACGGGTTGACACAAGATTTTACAGGGACCATTCATATAAAATAATAAAACGAGGGTCTCCTTAGAAGGAGCCCTCGTTTTTCGTATCTATTTTAATTCTAATTGTGCTCTTAGTTCTTTTTGAAGACTTTGTTTTTCTTGATCAGGAACAATGAAATAATAGATTCCATTTATTTTTGTGCCATTTCCTGTTATGCTCATTTGTTCCACTTTACTTGCGGCACCTTTATAATTCTTTTGAATTTCCATCATTTGATCAAACGAAAGATTTGTTCTTACATTATTGCCTAGAGCCGAAAAAATACTTTGATATTTTGTCAGTGAGGAAAGACTTGCTCCCTCACGAAGAATTCCTTGAATAATTTCACGTTGGCGCAGCTGGCGGCCAAAATCCCCACGAGGATCTTCATGTCTCATTCGAGTAAATGCCAATGCTTTTTTACCATCTAATGTTACCTGGCCTTTAGGGAAATGATATCCGTCTTGGCTAAAGTCTAAATCATTGTTAACGGTAATACCACCAACAGCATCAACAATATCTTTGAAACCTTCCATATTTACTTTTACATAGTAGTCAATCGGAATATTCAAGAAGTTCTCAACAGTATTCATCGACATTTCTTCATTACCAAAAGCATAAGCATGATTTATTTTATCCACAGTCCCATGTCCAACGATTTCAGTTCTCGTATCCCGCGGAATACTTAGCATTTTAACGGATTTATTATTTGGATTTACCGTTAAAACAATTATTGTATCGGAACGGCCCTTGTCACCTTTTCGTTCGTCGACCCCAAGCATAAGCACAGAGAATGGCTGTTTATTAGTTAACGAAACTTCCCCGGCCCGTTTATCGGATTTTCGGTCCAAAGGCTGATGCATCGTTTCGACTGCATTCGTCAAAGATTTATATACAGAAAATCCATAAATTCCAATACCGACTAAGAGGACTAACAACACAATTCCTGTGACACGGAGCCATTTTTTCTTCTTTTTTTGTTTACCAGCTCGCATTAAATTTTCCTCCAGTATTTAATTTTTAAAACAAATACTAGAATAACAGATTTCCGCTAAATAATATACAAATATTTGTATTTTAATCGATATAATCGCTGTTGTTTATTGGATATTCTCAATAGTATTTTCCAAAATAGAAAGGGTGTCTAGATAAAACTATAAACTTTAATTATAACATTTTTATTCTAAAAAATTGCGAAATTTATCATTAAAATAATATGAAAATAACGTAAATTTTTGCAAAAAAACCTATTAATCTTGCTTAAATCCTAGTAGAATATTCTTGCAATCAAAATAATATGTCGAAGGGCGGAAAATGTGTGAAGAGAAAGATAAAAAGAAACATGAAGAGGCGGCTGTTAAACGGTACTCTAGCAACGGCACTTGCTCTTATAACGGTTCCAATGAATATTTTTCCACACTCTGCTAAAGCAGCAGGAACTTCTGAGAGTACTGTAAAACTACGATTCTTAGAAACCACGGATTTGCATGACAATGTAATGGATTATGATTACTACAAAGATGCTCCTACGATTGAATATGGACTTGACCGTACAGCCCAGTTAATCAAAGCTGCGAGAGATGAAAAATTAAATCCTAGTGATCAAAATAGTCCTACATATGAACAAAACTCTATGTTATTTGATGCTGGAGACTTGCTTCAGGGGAACCCAATGGCCGATTATGTGGCTAAGGTTAAGAAGTTAACAGCCGAAGAAGTACACCCTGTTTTTAAAGCTATGTCTCTACTACACTATGATGCAGGTATTCCTGGAAACCATGAATTTAACTATGGGTTAGACTTCCTTAATACTGCATTGGAGCATGTACCATATAATTTTGTAAACGCAAACATTTATAAAGATGATCATGATAATGATTCAACAAATGATAAAAATTATTTTACACCGTATAAGATTATTGACAAAGTCGTTAAGGACCAAAACGGCGCTGAGCAAACCATCAAAGTGGGGGTCATTGGCTTTGCTCCTCCACAAATCATGCAATGGGATAAAGATAACTTAGAAGGCAAGGTCATTGCGAAGGATATCGTAAAGACGGCTAAGGAATTTATTCCGAAAATGAAGGCGGATGGCGCTGATATTATTGTTGCGATCGCCCACTCCGGCTGTGATGTTTCACAAGCAGATCAGGAAAAAGCAGAAAATGCCGTATATGCATTAGCCAAAGTAGCAGGAATTGATGCACTTCTTTTCGGACATGCGCATGTAAATTTCCCTGGCGATGCTCAATTTAACAATAACGACAACATTGATAATAAAAATGGCCACATTAATAATGTTCCGGCTATGGAAGCAGGATTTTGGGGTAATAACCTCGGGGTAATGGACCTTGATTTACAAAAAGTAGACGGAAAATGGACTGTAACGAACTCTAAGGCAGCATTAAGACCGCTTACAACATCTATAAAAGATTCAAGTGGAAAAGTTACCGAGGTTGTTTCGAATGTTTCTGGACCTGACCAGAAAATTGTTGATGCCGTAAAAGATGAGCACAAAGGAACTCTAGAATATATAAATGGAAAAATTGGCATAACCTCTGCTCCGATGTACAGCTTTTTTGCACAGGTGCAGGATGATCCGACGATCCAAATCGTAAACAACGCACAAACTGATTATGTTAAAAAGTGGATTGCTTCTAAAAACCCGGAATTAGAAGATATTCCTGTCTTATCTGCAGGTGCACCGTTTAAAGCTGGGGGCAGAAGCGGCCCAGCCTACTATACGAATATTCCGGCAGGCGAACTTTCAATTAAGAGTGCCAATGACTTATATCTCTATCCAAATACATTGAAAGCGGTAGAAGTAACTGGAGCAACAGTACGAGAATGGCTGGAAATGTCTGCGGGGCAGTTTAATACAGTCGATCCTGATAAAACTGAACCTCAAAATATCGTAAATGACACATTCCCATCCTATAATTTTGACGTCATTGATGGTGTTAAGTATCAAATTGATATTACGCAAAAACCTAGATATGACAAAGATGGTAATCTTATTAACTCTGATTCTCACCGGATTAAAAATTTAACGATGCCAGACGGTTCTCCAGTTAAGGATGATCAAAAATTTATCGTTGCGACAAATAACTATCGTGCAGGTGGCGGGGGGAACTTCCCAGGTCTTAAAGGTGGAATCGGAAAAGTTGTGGTCGATTCACCAGATGAAAGCCGCCAAGTATTAATTAATTATATTGCAGACCAAGGAACAGTGAACCCCTCTGCTGATAACAACTGGAAACTTGCTCCTGTTGGCGGTTCTGCAAAAATTATTTTTAATTCATCACCAGATGCAAAACCATTTGCTGCTGCATCACAAAATATTAAAGATCTTGGGTCAGCTCAGGATGGTTCTGGTTTTGAACAATATGCATTAGACCAAAAGGTCCATGTTCAATTATTAGGAATTAACGATTTCCATGGCCAGCTCGATACATGGAGAGCTATTAAAGACAAAGATGGCAAAGTGGTCGATTATTCAGGCGGTATTGAATATTTAGCTGCTTATTTGAAACAGAGAGAAGCTACGAACCCTGCCAATACCCTTATGGTCCAAGCAGGAGACCTTGTAGGAGCAAGCCCGCCAGTATCTGCCTTGTTACAAGATGAGCCTACCATTCGTTTCATGAATGAACTTGGTTTTGACGTAGGTACAATCGGTAACCACGAATTTGATGAAGGCGTTGCGGAAATGAAACGTCTCATTTATGGCGGCAGCAATCCGAAAACAGAAAAATACGAAGAGAAGTATGGAAAATTCACAGGTTCAACAATGGACTATGTGGTTGCAAACGTAGTAGATGAAAAAACAAATAAACCTATTTTACCTCCATATACAGTAAAAGAAGTGGATGGAGTAAAAATTGGCTTTATCGGGGTTGTCACGACTGAAACACCAACCATTGTAACGCCAAAAGGTGTAGAAGGCGTTAAATTTACTGATGAAGTAGAAGCTATTAATAAATATGCGAAAGAATTAACGGATAAAGGGATTAAGACCATTGTCGTTCTTGCCCATGATCCTGGTACATCCAATACGGATGGCTCAAATGCAACTGGAAAAGTGGTCGACATGGCCAAAGCCATTGATCCTGAAGTTGATGTCATTTATGGTGCACACGACCATAAATATTTAAACACAAAAGTAGATAACAAGCTTTTGGTTCAATCCTGGTCATATGGAACGGCTTTTTCGGATATTGATTTAACCATTGATCCGGTTACACAGGATATTATTGAGGAAAAAGCTGAAGTGGTGGACACACTTCATAGTAAAATTACTCCTGATGCACATATTAAATCGGAGTTAGATGGCTATCAAGAAGATATCAAACCGATTACTGGTCAAGTAATGGGTGAAACAGCAGATGTAATGAGCAATGCAGCGAATGCAAGCGGTGAGTCTGTACTAGGTAATTTTATTGCTGATGGCATGAAGGTAACGGGAGGTACTGATTTTGGATTCATGAACTCTGGTGGTATTCGTAACCCGCTTCCAAAAGGGACGATTACATGGGGAGATTTATTCAAAGTCCAGCCGTTCGGCAATGATTTAGTGACGATGACCATTACTGGAGACCAAGTAAGAACATTATTAAATCAACAATTCCAAGCACCACCAAGCTATAATAAAATTATGGCAATCTCTGGTCTGCGTTACACCTGGTCAGATAAATTACCATATGGACAGAAAGTCCTTGATATCTACCTTCCGGATGGTTCTAAAATTGATCCGATTGGAGAATATACCATCACGGTTAATAACTTTATGGCAGATGGCGGCGATGGATTTACGGTCCTTAAATCTGGTAAAAACCGTGTAACCAATAAGGTAGATTTAGATGCATTTGTTGACTACTTTAAAACTTTTACAGGTCCAGTTAGTTCTCAAATTGAAGGACGTGTAAGAAATGTAGATGTAACTCCTGCCGCACCGGTTGTTAATACAGTCAATGACCAAGATAAAAAGGTAACGGGCAGCACGATTGCAAATGCACTCGTTAGAGTAACCGCAAATGGGAAGCTAATTGGTTCCACTACATCATCTGAAAAAGGAAGCTTTACAGTGGATATTCCAGTTCAAAAGGCTGGCACAACCCTAACTGTGACAGCAATTGATGGTTCATCAAATGTAAGTTTTGATGCAAAAGTCATCGTTAAAGATGTAACTCCTCCTAACAAACCAGTTGTAGATGATGTAGAGAATGCTGATAAAAAGATAACCGGAACAGCTGAAGCAGGTTCTATTATCACTGTTTCCAGTAATAAAGGAGTTCTTGGCAGTGCAACGACTGGGCAAGATGGGAAATACTCAGTAGCATTAAAATCTGCTCAAACAAAAGGAAATGTCCTTAAAGTAGTTGCAACAGATGATGTCGGTAATAGAAGTGAGGCTACTACTGTAATTGTTAGGGAAAAAGCTCATCCTGTTCCTCATTGATAATATTGTCTGAGGAAAAAAGAAAAAGAAAAGATAGAGAATGCTTTTAAAGTTGAACACTATTGAATGAGGAAAGGTCCCTGAAGAATAATTTTTCAGGGACCTTTTTATAAATATTTTAAAAGATTAACCTTTGCACAAGCCAAATGGCTCCCAAAACTACAATGATAATTGATCCGTATCGAACAATTTTTCCAGAAACCTTTTGCTTAAACATGTAAGTTAATAACGGTAAAAGTAGGAGGACAATGGTTAATTGAACCGCTTCGATTCCTAAATTAAAGTTTATTAAGGAAACAGCAAGATCCTTCTTAGGAATCGCCATTTCCCGTAAAAGAGTTGCAAAGCCAAGCCCGTGAATTAAGCCAAATAAAAAGGTAATCGTCCAGCGGTGACGGATTTTCTTCTTGAAAATATTTTCCACTGCTACATAGCAGATACTAAAAGCAATGGTTGCCTCGACAAATCTGGAGGGCAAAGTCACTAGACCTAAAACCGAAAGAGTAAGCGTAATACTATGGGCAATCGTAAACGAGGTCACAATGGCTGCGTATTGTTTAAAGGTTTGCTTCCTTAATAATAAGGCAAGCAGAAATAACAAATGATCGTAACCGGTTAAAATATGCATCATTCCTAGCTTGAAAAAAGAAAACCAGGTTGAGGTAGTTGGCTGAGCATATGCCGCTGGCTGCGTTTTTTTCTGGTAATGATCTTGTACGGTTTGTCCACTATCGGTTTGCTGCTCCTGTTGAACCTCGGTTAACAGCATCGTCCAAGTGCGATTATCGCCTTGCAATGCGGTTTCACTTGTTTCTCCCTGATAATTTGCCGAAAGTAAATTTACATAATTTGTTGTTGGGTCGTTGGCGTAAAAACCATCGTTAAAACTTATCGTTTCACCCGGGGAAACACCTGGGTATTTTAAATAGACAGAAAGGAATATTTTGTTTGATTTTTTGACAATCTTCATTTTTTCTAGTTCCGGAGTCTGTTCCTTGTTGTCTTTATCTAGGGCTATTCCTTCGGTAAGGAGCTCTTCAATATGGTGCTTTTCTTGATCAATTTCTGATTGCTGTAGAACCCAGTCTTTATTTTTATCAATACCATCAATGAGTTCGATAATCGACAAAGTATCAATGGAAAAAACCACTTCTGTTTTGGTAGGATCCATTGTTATTTTTGTATAACTAGCACTATAGGCATGTGCTTCCGCTGTAAATGGTTGGAAAACACAAGATATAAACATTACGAATAAAAAAATCGGAATGCAAAATCTATATATGGTAGACGTCTGACCTCGTCGATTTTCACCTGAAAAAATGTTCACTTAAAAACCTCCTGAATTACTATTCTAAAATAGTTTCCTGAATGTTCCAGTTTTTTGAGTTTATTCAAATTACCTTAATATAATCACATTCCTCCTATGATTGTATACAGTTGATTAAGAATTTACAAAATCTTTATATAATAATTTCGGTTTCTATATATCTAAAAAACAAAAAATTTTGTAGAATTAAAGTGTATTAGAAATAGATTAAAGGGAGGTTAGAAAGTGGATTTTAGAAATAAAAAATTCAAACGCTGGACAAGCTCATTTCTCGCAGCTCTGATCTTAATCAGCACATTTTTGCCAAGCAGTTTGATTGGCAAAGCACATGCCGATATGGCGGATCATGTGGTGATATCGCAATACTTTGGTGGGGGAGGTAATTCAGGGGCTCCGTATAACAAGGACTTTATTGAATTATACAATCCCACAGATCAAGATGTTGTCCTTGATGGATGGTCTGTCCAGTATGCATCCAAAGCTGGAAGCACTTGGTCTGTTACGCAATTAAAAGGGACCATTAAGTCCCACGGTTATTACCTCATTGTTGAAGCAGGAGGGGCAACTGGTGTGGATCTTCCAATTCCGGATGCGTCAGGCGCTATAGCGATGTCCGGTACAGACGCAAAAATTGCATTATTTAAAGATAAAACAACTGCAGCCTCCGGTTCAAAGCCTGCAGATGCAATTGATTTTGTAGGGATTGGTGGAGCGGATGCTTATGAAGGGTCTGCATCAACAAAAGCTACATCCAATACTACAAGCGCGCAGCGTCGCCCATATGCAAACATCGACCCAGCACTCGGAAAAGGTAATGCATGGGACACCGATGATAATGCAGCAGACTTTTATGTAGGACCTGTTGCTGTACCGAGAAATACTGCAAGCCCAACAGAAACTCCTATGGTTCCACAAATTAGCTTGCAACCAAAAGGAAATAATATTCAATTTTTACAAGATGGTAATTCAGTTAAGGTTACAGGGGCAGCTGATGCCGTTGAATCAAACTCAACTGTTACAGTCTATGAAAACGCATCCAAGGGTACTGCTCTTAAAACAGTATCTGCTAAGGCAGATGGAAGCTTTACAATCAATTTCACGAGTGATAAAACACCCCCATCCGTTTATGTAGCTTCAACACAAACTGGGCTTTCTGAAAGTGCACCCATTGAAATCAAGCTGGCAACAGCAAGTACGTCGGTTGACCAAACTAAATTAAGCTATGTGGTTAACGATGGAACAGGTACATTAATTGGCGGTGCAGGCAGTGCTGCTGCGAATGCGATGATTAATGTTTATTCAGAAAAAACTGCTTCATCAGCTGCAAAATTAAACAGTCAAGATATTAAAGCAGGAACATCAGGCGATTTTTCAACCACGATTAACAATGCTCCTGATACGGTTTATGTAACGCAAATTACAAACTCTGCAAAAGGTATTATGCTCGAAAGCGTTCCTGTATCCGTTACAAAGGCAGATACAAGTGCATTAACATCGATCAAAGATGTAAGAGCATATGATTCAAATGGGCAACCGTTAAATCTAAATAAGTACTATACAATTAAAGGTGTCGCCACTGTTGATACACAGATTCTTGGTACACAGAAGCAGAACTTCTATTTACAAGATGCTACAGGTGGAATTAACATATTTAGCGGTTCTTATGATACTCCTTATAAGGTTACAAAAGGAGATCAATTAAAGATTACGGGTAAAGTTTTGATTTACAATGGATTGCTTGAATTCGAACCGACTTCCATTGAAAAAATTAGCGAAGGAAATCCAATTCCGGAGCCAAAGGTTTTATCCATTGTTGATTCAACAACCTTTGCAACTGCTGAACCACTGGAAGGTAGTCTTGTTACGGTTACAGGTAAGGTATCTGCAACAGCAAGTACACCTCCTAACTACAATGTAACTTTTGTGGATGAAAACAATAAAGCAACCACATTAAGGGTCATGGGAGCTACTGGGATCAATCCTGACAAAGATCTTGTGGTTGGAAAAAGCTACACAGTTACAGGGGTATTAGGACAATATACTACGAATAAACAACAATTAACATCAGGATACCAAATTTATCCACGTGATGTAAAAGATATTGCGCCTATTTTAAGCATCACTCATACAGCTTTAACACAAGTATATGAAAATACCAACGTTCCATTTGAAGCAAATGCAGATGGTGCAGAGTCTGTGACGGTTTACTATAGAGCAGCGGGCACCACTGATTATACGGCATTGCCGATGGCGAAAGGCAGTGATGGACGTTACACTGTCACTTTAGATAAGGTGAATGTCCCTCAAGACGGCTTTGAATATTATATGGAGGCCAAGCAAGGGGAACAGGTTAGAACAGCAGGGAAAAGTGATTCGCCGTTTGTTGTAAAAGTTATTCAAGATAAAGAGGGACCGGAATTCAGCGGGGAAACACCACAAAATGGTGCGAAGGTAGAAACCCCAAAACCTGAAATTTCCGTTTTACTGAACGACCCAAGCGGTATAGATGAAAATTCTGTGCAAATGTGGTTGGATGACCACGAGCTTAAAGCTCCAGATGCAACAATCAGTAAAACGCAGGTAAAATACACACCAACAGCAGACCTGGCACTGGGAACTCACACAGTTAAGGTCTCAGCAAATGACGTAAAAGGAAATACAAGCACGAAAGAGTGGACATTTGAAGTCGTGCCTCGTTTTACAGGTGGACATCATTTCCGTGGGACAACCCATAACCACACAAATATTTCACATGATGCTGCCGGTACACCGGAAGATGCCTTAAAAGCAGGTAAAGCACATCATTATGATTGGTTTGCATTCTCAGATCACTCCCATGATATTGACCCATCGCTTCTTGGCCAAGATACTGTGGACCATAAAGGAATGCAGGAACGTAAAGGCGGAGAGCAGTGGCAGCAAGAAAAAGATCTTGCAAAAAAATATACAACCAGTGATTATGTTGTTTTCCCAGCATTTGAAATGACATCTACGACATGGGGACACTCCAATATTTTTGGAACAGATAATTTTATCGACCGAAATATTAACGGCAAGCAATACCAAGATTTGAATCAGTATTATGCGTGGGTTTTAACCTATGATGATATTGTTGGTCAGTTTAACCACCCTGATATGTCTGCAAATGCATTTAATAACTTCAAGCCATACAATAAAAACTTAGACAAATTATTTACGATGCTTGAAGTAGGGAATGGTTCCGGCCACTATGGTTATGCAAATGCCGAAGGAAAGTTCTTCTCAGCACTAGACCTTGGATGGCATGTTGCCCCAACATATGGTGAAGATAATCACGAAGGAACATGGGGTCAAACGAACCAACGAACTGTTATCGTTGCGGATGATCTTTCTCAAGATTCCTTAATGCAATCAATGCGTAATATGCGCGTGTACATGGAAGAAGATCCAAACTTTACGTTAGATGTTTTAGCCAATGGCTACTACATGGGTTCAACAGTTGATAGCAAAACATTAAAATTTGATATCAAAGGAAGCGACCCTGTATCAGAAGCACATAATAGCACGGATTATAGCTATCTTCCAACCTCTTATAAATCAGATGACCGTATTGCAAAGGTTGAATTGATTTCAAATGGTGGAAAAGTAGTGGATTCCATTTCACCAATGACAAAAGATTTTACTTGGAACCCATCCTATACAGTTACAAGCGGTCAGCAATGGTTTGTTGTTAAAGTAACTCAAATGGATGGTGAAAGAATTTATTCTGCCCCAATTTGGTCAAAAGAACAACCGGTTGATGTGAAAGTAAACGGAATTGATATTGATGGCGGAGTTATCATTGGAGGAAATCCGGCAAAATTATCTGCTACTGTTGCCAATAATGGTACAGAAACCATTAATAATCTTAAGGTGGATTTCTACTATGATTCCGTTGACCAAGGTCATATTATTGGATCAAGTGATATCTCCTCTATCTTAAGTAAAGGTTCAGCATCTGCCTCCACCATTTGGTCAAGCCCTGTTACAGGTGATCATAAACTGATTGCAGTGGTAACCTCAAAGGATGGACTGGATATTGGGGATGTGGAATATTCCTTACCAGTAAAAATTAAAGATCCACTTGGTATTAAGGTTTTAATTGATGCCAACCACGGAAACGAAAATACCTCGGGTGACAGTGGAACGTATAAAGATAACTTAAAAGCTTTCACATTACTTCTACAAAAAGAAGGATATACAGTTGCTGAAAATAAAACAGCGATAACAGATAATGTGTTAAGCAATGTTAAAGTTTTAATCCTTACACATGCGAGAACAGCCCTTACAACGGATGAAGATGCGGCAGTATCCAAATTCGTTAAAAATGGCGGATCATTATTAATGGCTGGAAAAAGTAATAATAGCACTGACCCTACGATTAATAACCAATTATTGAGTGATATTGGAACAAGTATCCGTATGAGTAACGATGGAGTATTCGATGATAGTAAAACCGGAAACTTTTGGAGTGACCCTGCTGTCAGCCCTTATGCAGTTAGAGTTCACCCAGGATTAGTCTCAAACTACATTACCGACCGCGTGTCATTTATCGATTACTATAGCGGATCAAGCTTGTCGTCAGCCAATAATCAACCACTAACACAAAGTGGTAAAGTCGTTATTCTTGCAAAAGGAAATGAAACCACTTATCAAGGCAATATCAAGGGTGGCTATACGTATGATTCCGTATCTGACAGCACGGGCGGATCACAGATTCCATTAATTGCTTCTGATGAGATTGGTGACAATAAGGGACGTGTGATTGTCTCAGGTATGAACATCTTTAATGATAAGCAAATGGATGAGTCATACGAACCAAAAGGAAATGACGAGTTTTCACTCAATTCTGTGAACTGGCTGGCCCATCGCGATACAAAGGTTTCAAAAATTGCCGATGTTCGCAAATTAGCTGACGATCAGGATGCAGTAATTGAAGGAACAGTCACAACGGGATCCGGTATATTCTTTGATGCCTTCTATATTCAGGATGAAACTGGCGGTATTATGGCGTTTAAAGAAACTCCAGACGATTCGTTAAAAGCAGGGGACAAGGTCCGAGTTTACGGTCACCTTAAAACCTTTGAAAATAACAAAGAATTCGAGTTTAATAGTTTTGCAACCGATGTGATTAAACTCGGCAGCGGCACCCCTATTGATCCAAAAGAAGTGAAAACGAGTGATGCGACATCAGATGCAAACCAAGGATTACTTGTGAAGGTAAAAGGGACTGTCGTTAAAAAATACGATGAAAATTCTTATGTCATTAATGATGGTTCCGGTGATGTGCTCGTATTTACTGATGGGTATATCGTGAACCAAAGCGGGCCAGTTCCAACTCTTAAAGCGGGTGACACATTAGAGGCTGTGGGACTAGCTGGTAAATTCGCAGAAGGCGAACGGATTCGTGTTCGCGATACAAAAGAATTAATTGGTACGCCAGCAAAAGTACCTGAAGTAACAGGTGTAGAAAACAATCATTCCTATAATCATGCTGTGACGATTTCCTTTGATAAAGGAATGGCTACATTAAATGGTAAAGAGTTTGAAAATGGAACAAAAGTTAGTGAAGATGGAACCTACACACTGGTGGTAACGGATCAATATGGAAATGCAACCACCGTTATTTTTACCATTGATCAAACAGCTCCAAAAATTACTGGAGTTAAGGACAAAGGCCTTTATAATCAAGATGTGCTAATTACCTTTAATGAAGGAACTGCGACATTAAATGGAAAAGCATTTGAAGGTGGTACCATTGTTAGTGAAGAAGGAAAATACACATTAATCGTAACGGATGAAGTAGGAAACGAAACAACCATTCAGTTCACGATTGATAAAACGGCTCCAAAGGTAAGTGGGGTTGAAGATGGTTATTATAATCATGATGTAATAGTTACCTTTGATGAAGGAACGGCAACATTAAATGGTGAAAAATTTACAAGTGGTACAACCGTTTCCGCTGAAGGAGAATATATATTAGTAGTCACAGACGAAGCCGGAAATGCATCAGTTGTGAACTTTACTATTGATAAAACTGCCCCAACTGTAACTGGTGTCTCAGACAATAGCTACTACAATAAGGATGTCACAATTGAGTTTAATGGAACCGCAACATTAAACGGTGAATCATTCGTGAGTGGAGAAAAAGTCAGTGAAGAAGGAACTTACACATTAGTGGTTAGGGACAAGGCTGGAAATGTAACTACTGTTCACTTTACGATTGATAAAACCGCACCTGTAGTCTCTGGTGTTAAAGACAAGGGTCTCTACAATCATGACGTAACCGTTGAATTTAATGAGCTTGGTGCTGTATTAAATGGAAAGCAAGTGGCTTCTGGAACTGTCATTACAAAGGAAGGAACCTATACATTAGTTGTAACAGACCAAGCTGGAAACGTTACAACGGTTAATTTTATCGTTGATAAAACGGCACCTGTCCTAAAAGTTACAGTGGATAAACCGATCCTTTCCACACCTAATCATAAAATGGAGACGATTAATGTGATTCTGGATTCTTCAGATGCATTATCGGGTATTGACTCCGTTGTACTGGAATCTATTACAGTGAACGAAACAACTGCAGCAGACGATATTCAAGATGCAGACTATGGAACATTGGATACAAAATTTAAATTGCGCTCTGAACGAAACGGTAACGGTAATGGCAGAGTTTATAAGATTACCTATTCAGCAAAAGACAAAGCAGGCAATATTACTAAAGCTACTGCAACGGTCACTGTTCCAAAGGGGAACCAAGGGAAATAGACAGAGTGAAAAAGTACGAAAAGTAAAAGTTTGAAAGAATGCCCTCGAATTTTTTCGAGGGCATTCTTATTGGAAATACGTTAAATGTTGCGAAATTCATATAAACATATGGTTATTTTTGCTAGAATTATAGTGTAATAGACTTAAAAAAGGTGGGGAAATAGTTGAGGGTAAGACGCTTATTTATAGGGATTATAGCTGCTTTTATGTTTGCTGCGATCATGGTGCCAGGCAAAAATGCAAGTGCAGCGGAATTAACAGCTCAACAGGATTTCTTGACAAAGGCATCTGGAGAGTTGAATCAATACATAAAAAAGGCCGGGGGAACGGTTACACTTCAATACCAAGATTTAATAACGGGTGACAGCTTGCAAATAAGAGGGAAAACAAGCGGCAGGGCAGCAAGCACAATTAAACTTCCGCTGACTCTTTATATCATGGAGCAGGCGTCTAAAGGAAAAATTAACCTAAATCAAAAGCTGACGTACCAAAAGTCTCATTATTACAGCGGGAGCGGCGTGATTCAATATCAAAAGGTAGGAACCCACTACACGATTCGCGACCTGGTCAAAAAAGCAATTATCTATAGTGATAACATTGCTTTTATTATGCTAAAGGAACGGGTCGGCCAAGACAATTTTATCAAATATATGAAAAGCCTTGGCGGCCAATATACCTATCCAAATGGACAAAACTTAACCTCTGCCAATGATTTATCGATTTATGCGAAAGAGCTCTATCAATTCTCGAATAAGAGTAACTACGGCAAGGAACTTGTTGGCTATTTGAAACAAACCATCTATAATACTACGATTCCCCGCGGGATAAAAGCGGTTTCTGTCGCCCACAAGGTGGGGATGATCCCGATGTACAAAGTGTATAACGATGTGGCAATTGTTTATGATAATCAGCCTTTTACGCTAGCCATTATGACAAAAAACATTTCCTATGAGAAATCTCAAAAGGTAATCGCCGACCTGGCCGGAATTGTTTATAAATATCACAAAACAAAAACAGCTGCAAAATATATTAAGACGAAAGCAGATGTTATGGTCTACTCAAGTATGTCTAAATCTACTGTAATGGGAACTTTGAAAAAGGCAGAAACCTTTAAGATTACTTTAAACCAAGGTTCCTGGTACGGAATTAAATTTGGCAAGGGAACAGGATTCATAGAAAAGGTTTCTGTTACCGCATTAAAGAGTCCGGTTCAATTGAATTGGACAGCCAATGCACCGAAAAGTGGTACTATAAAAATGATTCAAGATGGTAAGGTTTATAGCCAATCTACTGGAGGAAAAGTGATCGGTGACATGAAAAAAGGTCAACAATGCTATTTTTCTAAATTGGAAAATCATGTTTATACGATTGATCTTGGTGGAAGAATCGGCTATGTATCAAGCAAAGATGTAACGGCCATTTCCGCCAATCAGTAAAATGAACCAGTCCTAGTATTATTTTTTAAAAGGAGCAAGCCGGCGCTACTAAAGTAGGATTCTTACACATAACTATAGCAATATATGACTTTTTAGGGGGAATCGCAATAGTGAGAAAATCCGCAATCGTCCTGTTTGCTATGGTGTTAATTGTAAGTACTGGAATCTTTTCTGCTCCCGTATCGTATGCTGCTGAATATCCTTCCAGCAAGGTTGTCTATCTAACTTTTGATGATGGACCCAACCAGTATACGCCTAAAATTCTTGATATTTTAAAGACAAAAAAAGCTCATGCCACTTTTTTTATGATTGAAGGAAATATTAGACAGAATTCCAAAATTGTCAATCGCCTGATTAAAGAAGGCAATTATCCCGGACTGCACAGCGTGTCTCATAGTGTTGCGAAACTCTACCGCGGCAGCCCCAATAATGTCGCCATTGAAATGGAAAAAACAAGACAGACGCTATTAAGGGTGACTCATTTTAATAGCCATTTGACAAGAGTTCCATATGGAAGCAAGCCCTATATGTCAAAGCCGTTCCGGGATGCATTGGCCCAAAAGGGTTTTAAAATGTGGGATTGGAATATTGATACGCTAGATTGGAAGTATAATAGAACAAGTCCTGGCACCATCACATCAAGGGTGAAGTCAGGACTTGCCGGAAAAAATGGACCGATTGTGATCCTGTTCCACGATTCAAGAGGCACTGCGCAGCAGCTCCCGATCATTATCGATTATCTGCGGAAAAAAGGCTATACATTAGCGGTCTATAATCCGAAGTATCATATTGTGATAAATTTTTGGGGGGATCGTAGGTTTTAATTAAATAATTCCAAACGAAATAAAGACAAACCAAATAAATGGTTTGTCTTTTATTATTCATTAATTGCATTTTTAACAATTCACCTCAAAAAAATATGTTATAATTCCAACGGGATTATGTATTGATTATTCCTAGAATAATATATAGAAAAATTAGGAGGGAGACAACTTGTTATTTACCTCAACGGTATTTCTGTTCCTTTATTTACCGATTGTCCTAACACTTTATTATATCGTACCTAGAAAACTGAAAAACACACTGTTGCTTGTTGCCAGCTTGTTTTTTTATGCGTGGGGTGAACCTAAGTTTCTATTAATTCTAATCTTTTTCATTTTGATTAATTATATATTTGCCATTTTGGTGGATAAATATAGAGATCATACTGTAAGAGTTAAATGGTTGTTAGCGTTAACGGTTATTGTAAATCTTTCCATGTTAGGCATTTTTAAATATGCCAATTTTTTTGTTACGAATGTCAACTCTCTGTTTGGCAGTTCGATTGTATTAAATCATATCGCATTACCTTTAGGAATATCCTTTTTTACTTTTCAAGGATTAAGTTATGTGATTGACGTGTATCGTAAAGATGGGAAAGCTCAGCGGAACATAATCAATATGGCTATGTATAAAGCGCTGTTCCCTCAGCTTATCGCAGGTCCAATTGTCCGTTATCAAACGGTTGCAGACCAAATCACGGATCGAAAAGAAACGGTTGAGAAGTTTGCGGTCGGGACTAAACGATTTATTATTGGGCTAGCTAAAAAAATGATTTTAGCGAATAATTGCGGCTGGGTTGCAGATCAGATATTTTCAATGCCTGCAGATCATTTATCTGTTGGTCTTGCTTGGATTGGTGCTATTTGCTATTCATTGCAAATTTACTTCGACTTTTCAGGATACTCTGATATGGCCATCGGGTTAGGGAAAATGTTTGGCTTTGATTTCTTGGAGAACTTTAATTACCCTTATATCTCCCGATCTGCTACAGAGTTTTGGAGGAGATGGCATATTTCCTTAGGCACTTGGTTCAAGGATTATTTATATATTCCTCTAGGAGGGAATCGCGGCACCACCTTTCAGAGCTACCGCAATTTGTTTATTGTCTGGCTAGCCACTGGTTTCTGGCATGGTGCAGCATGGACGTTTATCGCTTGGGGCTTGTATTACGGAGTGTTGATCATGTTAGAAAAAGCCTTTTTGCTAAAAGTATTAAAACGGATTCCAAAAGTATTTCAGCATCTTTATGCGCTGTTTGCCGTCATCATTGGCTGGGTGTTTTTTCGTGCAGAAACCTTTGGATATGCCTTCGGTTATTTAAAGTCAATGTTTGGAGCAAATGGAAATTCTCTATGGGATCAGCAGGCTGTTTATTATTCTACCCAATATGGAATTATCATATTACTGGCCATTATTGTCTCCATTCCTGTTTTCAATTTAATAAGAAACTTCTTACCGAAAGGGCGAAATGCTGGAAATGTTTTCAGCCGAAATTTAATCGTTTCAGCAGGTTATGTACTCATTTTCTTCTTGTCGCTAGTTAGTGTGGTTTCATCTACATTTAATCCATTTATTTATTTCCGTTTCTAATAAAATTTGGAGGATATTATGAAAAAAACGAATGTGCAAGGAGTTATCTTAATTTCCGTTTTTCTTCTTACGATATTTGGGTTCTTTTTTACCAAATTGGTGACACCGTCAAAAGCGCAATCTGTTATAGAAAATAGAAAATTAACGCAAAGGCCTGATTTAACCGCTAAAAATATTCTAGTGGGGGATTACTCCAAGCGTTTTGAGCAATATTATAATGATCAGTTTCCAATGCGGGATTCATTTATTGAAGCAAACGCCGCGATTAATAAAGATGTTCTTAATCAAAATGTAGTAAAAGATGTTTTTGTTGCAAATGATGGCTATTTGCTATCACAAGTACCTGAAGTGACTCCGGAAAATGCAAAGAAAATTGCCGGACACATTAATGATTTTGTTAGTAATATGGCAAAAAGGAATGTTACAGTATTCACAGCCTTAATGCCAAATAAATCGACGATGATGGAAAAAGAATTTCCAAGTTATTTTCCAAGCTACGGTCAAAAAGACATGGATCTTATTTATAAAAACTTAAATAAGCTTGATCATCCAATTGATACTCGAAATACACTGAAAAAACATATGAATGAGAAATACATGTTTTTTTATACGGACCATCACTGGAATGCAAAGGCGGCATTTTATGCTTATCAAAATGTGATGAATGATATTATTAAAACTGAAAAAAGCCAGGATCATGTCTATAAATATAATGATTATTCCTGGAATTTAGAGGGGAAACCATTTTATGGTTCTGATGCTAGAAAAACAACCAGTGCGAATGCGGAAAAAGACGATCAAATTCTTGTTGCACAGCTTAGAGGTCAAAATAAGCCTTTAATTGTGAAATCGGAAACACGTAAGCTAAGTGGTTTATATAACCAGAATTATTTAAATTTCCCTGATAAATATACGAATCGTTATATGGCTTTTTTAGGCGGAGATTATCCGGAAACGACAATATACAATCCAAATATGCCGAAGGGTAAAAACATCTTAGTAATAAAAGACTCGTATGCAAATGCATTTGTACAATTCATTGTGCCACATTATAAAGAAACACATATATTAGACCTAAGGCATTACAAAAAGATGTCAGTTGAACAATATGTTGTGAAGAATAAGATCGACCAAGTAATCTTACTAAATAATATAAATTCGTTAGTTGTAACTCCAGCATTAACCAATTTTAACCACCCGGGACAGGGCGAAAATCAATAGGTCTAATATACAATACTGCTCTCAAACAAAAGACGTGTGAATTGGCACACGTCTTTTGTTTTTTAAATTTATATTCATTAAATACAATTTTAACCATCAACCTCAATGGTGTGCCTTCCTTATAGCCATATGATCAGCTTTACAAACGTACATCCAAGCATTTTACGAAAACCTTTCGTTACAGAGGGATTTAACTTGGCTACTAATTATTATTTCATTCTCAAGAAAAAAGGTATAGCTCCTCTAAAATATGAGGTATTTTACCTTTTTTTAGGGGACTTTTTCAGTGCCCTCTAATGGTAGCATGTCTTTTTATTTTACAAATTTTATCGAAAATTATCTTTTTATTAGAGACATAAATCGACGGATGATTCAGATAATTAATTATATAATTTTAAAAAACAGTTTCCTTAGAAATAGAAGGGATAGATTAAAGTAAGAGGGGGAGGGACCATGGCGAATGTAGAGATGCTCTTTCTGATCGGTGTATATCTTTTGGCTGGGATAGTTTTATCAAGATTTTCAATAAAAAATTGGTTTGCCAAATTTTTATTTATTTTATTTTGGTTGCCTAGTACAATCGTAACATTATTATATTTACAGTTCTGTTTAATTTTGCAAAAAGAATAATTTTATCACTCCATGTTTGGAAATAAATTTCTTACAGGATCAAAATGAGTCCTATCCATCTCATCATCCAAATCCGGAGAAATAACATGGAACTCTAAACAATCTTCACAAATGCCGTTTACTAGGTAGTTTGCTGTTTCTTCATTTCCACAATCTTGGCATTGCGGCATAATCTTCACCTCCATTCATATTTATACTTAGAGATAGTATATCCTCATAATCATATTTCATACCAAAATATGCTAACAATATTCAGCAGTAGTTTTGCTTCCTATTTCATGGTAAACAAAAGAGGATGACTCTTTGTGTGAGTCATCCTCTGTTCTATTAATGGTTCATATTTTGCCACTTTGTGTAGGGTATAATCTTTAATTCGGTATCGGCTGGTATACGGTAAAAGGTCTTAAAAGTATCATATTGGACACTTGGAATCATAGGTGTACTCATCTGCAAAAACTGCGGATAAGGTAATCTGGTTAAAATAACTTTCTTATGATTTTTTGCGACCTGTTGATGGATATAGTGAATTCTTTCATTATGAACCATTGAATTCATCGTGAAGACATAAATATAACAAACAGCTAAAAATAATGATGCAATGGCAAATAATTTATTTAGGGAACTGAGATTAAAATAATTCTTATTTTTAATATAAACCCCTATTTCAATTATAAACATGGTAAAAAAGGTATAGGATGCGATAAAACATCTCGGTCCAAAAGGCTGAGCAAAAATAAGTGGCCCGGCCAGTAGAACGGCTGAAAATAAGTAAAAGAGCATTTTGTGTTTAAAAGAATGAAGTTCTGTAAAGAACAGAACGGTTAATATGATGCCAGCAAAAAAGATGATAGTGAAGATAGCCTCCACACCATTAGGATAAATTTCAAAAAAATTGAGATGAAACGTATCTAATGCTAAAGGTCGATAAAAAGGGTATACCATAAAAATAAATAAAAGAATAAATTGCAGGGATTTCTTTAAGATCCCCATTGTTTCTTTATGCTTCACAAGTAGAATGACACAAAATATGGAAATAAAAATATTCAAGATGACATTATTAGAAAAAAGAAATGGATACATCTGGTGTGAATATACATCTGAAATCTTTTGAAACAGTCCTACATTTGCAGTCGTTGTATCAATGGATCTGTATTGATCATTGCCGCTAACAATTTTCGAGTAAGCACTGTTGCTAAACATTATCACGGCTCCGATTATAACAGAAATAAAATAAAGGAAATGTAATAAGAAGACTTTTCTGTATTTAATAAATGAAAAAATGATGATATATAAAGCCATAATGACCGTATAAATCGATACATGTTCAACAAATAGCACTGTTATGAATCCCAATGGAATTACTATCAGTGATTTCCATATTGGATATTTAGGTAATTCATCTTCGAAAATATTTTTAACAATTTCCAGATAAATTAGGACAAATACAATCGAAGTTATGTAATTTGAGAAGCCTGCCACCCATGCATACGTCTGGCTAATCATGTTCACTGGCACAGATAAAAACAAAAGAAAGCTAAAAAAATAATTGAATTTGGAATTTACTTTCGTTCGATTAGCTGTTAGAAAGACTAGAAGCGTTGAAAATAAAGCCATAATGAAGATTCTTTTCAAATAAACACGGGTTAAATATATTTCAGTCAAGTTCCCCATGTAGCGTCCATTATAATCTTTAAACCAATTCTTAATGCGATCGATTCCCTCATTTGTCCCCCACGTCCAATCATCATGTGTTAACGGGGTCCTATAGGCTAAGTAAAGGTAAAAAATAAATACAACGATAAAAAATAAAAAGATAAAGCCTCGCCCATTTTTATTGATTTTTGAGCTCATTCCTATTTGCACACTCCATTTCAGCGGAAAAAAACATCTCCTTTTTCCCTATAAATTTTAGAATAAAAACCGCTTAACTTGTTTAAGGGGTTTGCTCTCTATTTTTAAAGATAAACCATTTGCTAAAGACATAGTTTGCAACTAATACCACAACGTTTGACCATACTTTTGCCCAAGTGCCGTTCATACCAAATCCACTGACCAACGCAATCATCACACCCAAATCCATAAAAAAGGATAAAAGACGAAATCCAAAAAATGACCCCATTTCAATCAAGCGATCTTTTAAGGTTGGGGTATGGCTTTCAAAGACGAAGCGTTTATTTGTTACATAGGCAAATAATACTGCGGCAATCCATGCATATGTTGTAGCCAGTCGATAATCAGATTTAAATGGTACCGAAGAAACCCAATACACCACAATATTAACCAAAGTGGTAAAACCGCCCATTATTAAATACATCATGATTCTATATAGATCTTTTTTCATATGATCCCATTACACTTTCTTATTATTGTATTCTTCCACGAAATACAAAGGTCGATTCTTTGTTTCATTAAATACTCGCCCTAAATATTCACCGATAATCCCTAGGGAGATTAATTGAATCCCTCCAAGAAACAAAATGACTACCATTAATGAGGGGTAACCACTAACATCAGGGCCGAGAACAATGGTCTTAATGATAATATAAACTAGATAAATAAATGTACAAATTGACACGATAAAGCCCATTATTGTCGATAATCGTAAAGGAAAAGTGGTAAAAGAAGTGATTCCTTCCAATGCTAAATCAATAAGTCCTGAGTAATTCCATTTTGTTTCTCCTGCGGCCCGAGGAGCAGCCTCATATTGAATTTCCTTCTTTTTAAAACCAATCCAGCTGTACATTCCTTTTGTGTAGCGTTGGGATTCTCTAAATTGCTTTAATGCATCCACGCAGCGGCGATCTAATAAGCGATAATCTCCTACATCGGGTAAAATAGGAATGCGGGTAGTTTTCTGAAGAAGTTCATAATACTTTTTCGAAGTGAATTTTTTTAACCACTTTTCACCTTCTCGTTTTAACCGTTTCGCATATACATCCTCGAACCCACCTTCCCAATAACGGATCATTTCAGGAATTAGCTCTGGTGGGTGCTGAAGATCCGCATCAATAATGATTACTGCATCACCTTTGGCGTAATCAAATCCTGCAATCATGGCTGTTTCTTTTCCATAATTACGCGATAAATCGACATAGGATACTCGAAGGTCTTTTTCCCGAAGTGATTTGATAATATTAAGAGTATTATCCTTACTTCCATCGTTAATAAATAAAATTTCAAATTGGTAATTCGACAGATTGTCCATTATTTCACATACCCTAGTGTATAACTGAGCCAAAACGTCCTCCTCATTATACGCGGGTACTATTAAAGTAATTAACTTCATCCAGTTAAACCTCCAAAGTAGTTTACAATTAGCATATTCTACCATAATCAATTCGTTTAAACACTTCGAAACCAAATGTTTCATGTTATACCGGAATATGTTTTAAATAACCTTCTATATAATATACTAATGTAGGAACTATTTACTATACTTAAAATAAATATCAATGGAAATAATCCTATTTTTATGGAGTGAGATCAATTACTCCATTTTTTTGTCTTCAAAAATGGAGTTTTTATTGAGAATTTGCGCAAGGGAAGTACCTTGATAATGAAAGTGAAAAAGTGTATAGTTTTATTTGAGTTTTTTTGTCAATCCTTGTTATTTTTTATCGATTATTATTTAAATGTTTCTGTGAAATACGTCTGCTTAACTATTCAATTGCTAGTTCTATAAATACCCACGAAAAGGAGTCTGAGAAATGATTTATGCAGAGATACTTGCAGGTGGAAAAGGAACAAGAATGGGCAATATCAATATGCCTAAACAATTTTTAACCCTTAATAGTAAACCTATTATTATCCATACAATTGAAAAATTTATCCTTAATGACCGCTTTGAAAAAATTCTGGTGATTTCTCCGAAAGAATGGATTAATCATACAAAGGATATTATTAAAAAATATATCGGTAGCGATGAGAGAATTATTGTTGTGGAAGGTGGTAGGGACCGCAATGAATCTATCATGAGCGGCATTCGATATATCGACAAGACCCTTGGAATCAATGATGATGATATCATTGTTACACATGATTCTGTTCGACCGTTTTTAACACACAGAATCATTGAAGAAAACATTGAAGCAGCCCTTAAATACGGAGCAGTCGATACAGTAATTGAAGCGATTGATACCATTATTCAATCTGAAGATGGCGAGATCATTTCGGATATTCCGGTTAGGGATACGATGTATCAAGGACAAACTCCTCAAAGCTTTAATATTAATAAATTAGTTGGTTATTACAATGCATTAACGGATGATCAAAAGAAGATTTTAACGGACGCATGTAAAATTTGTGCGATTGCCGGCGACAAAGTGAAGATTGTGAAAGGTGAATTGTTTAATATTAAAGTCACGACACCATACGATTTAAAAGTAGCTAATGCCATTTTACAAGAGAGGATTCCAAGATGATTAATCAAGTGTATCGGTTAGTTTCTCCACGCCAATTTGAGATTACTTATAAAGATAAGTCTCTTCAATCAGATAATGTTGTAGTTCGTCCTACGTATCTATCTATTTGTGCAGCGGATCAACGTTATTATACAGGCTCACGCGGGAAAGAAACATTGGCTAAAAAGCTGCCAATGGCGCTAATTCATGAGGGAATTGGGAAAGTGGTATATGATCCTAAAAACGAATTTGCCCCCGGCACTCGTGTCGTAATGGTACCGAATACACCGACAGAAAATGATGATGTGATTGCAGAAAATTATTTGCGGTCAAGTAAATTCCGTTCAAGCGGTTACGACGGTTTTATGCAAGATTATGTTTTCTTAAAGAGAGATAGAATTGTTCCACTTCCGGAAGAAATTGATCCTACCGTGGCAGCATTTATGGAGTTAATTACCATTAGTATGCATGCACTAGTTCGTTTTGAAACAAGGGCTCATTCACGAAGGAATGTATTTGGGGTCTGGGGAGATGGGAATTTAGGCTATATCACAACCCTTATATTAAAGAAACGTTTTCCTGAAAGTAAGGTTATAATCTTTGGGAAAACCAAATATAAGATGGACCATTTTTCGTTTGTTGACGAATCCTACCTAATTGATGAAATCCCTGAAGAGTTACGGATTGACCATGGATTTGAATGCGTAGGCGGTAAAGGAAGCCAGAGTGCGATTAACCAAATGATTGATATTATTAATCCTGAAGGGTCCATTTCTATTTTAGGTGTTTCGGAATATGCCGTTGAAATTAACACCCGTATGATCCTTGAAAAAGGTTTAACCATGTTTGGTAGTAGCAGAAGTGGCCGGGCTGATTTTGTTAATACGGTTAATTTTATGACTGAACATCCAGAAGTGGTCGAATATTTTAGTATGCTAGTCGGTGAGGTTCACGAAGTAAAGTCGATTCAAGATTTAATTGATGCATTTGAAAAGGATTTAACGACTTCTTGGGGTAAAACCATAATGGAGTGGAAAATATAATCAAGGCTTTTTTTGTTGAAAGGTTGGCATGACATGTATGCATTAAAGATTCTTCCTACTATTGTGACGAAATATTTTATTAGGTCTGTTTTTTACTTGTCATGCCTAATTTTTAAAGTAAACCCTGAAAAGGTCACATTTGCTTCCTATCGGGCGACGAAAATCCAAGGGAATTTATATCATATCTACAAGGAATTACACGGGAAATTTCCAAATTGGACGTGTAATTTTCTTTTTAAAAAATATAATAGTTCATTATTTGGTAAGTTTGACTATTTGCTGCACATGGTTAAGGCGAGCTATCATTTGGCTACTTCCCGTTTTTTTATTATCGATGACTTTTATTTTCCTGTGTATGCGATTAAACCTCGAAAAGGAACCGATATTATTCAGCTTTGGCATGCAGCTGGAGCATTTAAAAAGTTTGGAATCAGCACGGTGGATAAACAATTCGGACCTAGTTCAGAATATCTGAAACATATTAAGGTCCATTCGAATTATACACGGGTATATGTAAGTTCTACAGAAGTGGTCCCTTTTTATGCAGAGGCATTTGATATGTCAGCTGATCGGATTTTTCCATTAGGGCTCCCGAGAACGGATTATTTTTTTAACGAGCCGGAGCATGAACAGTTAAAGGAATCAATTCGAAAGAAATTCCCCGGTATGAAGGATAAAAAAATCATCTTGTATGCCCCAACCTTTCGGGGGAAAGGCCATTATCAGCAATCTTTCCAATGCCCGATCAATTTCTCGGAGATGAGAAAGCACCTTGCTGAGGAGTATGTTTTACTCATCCACTTACACCCCTATATGGGTTCCGATTTAAATATTAATGAAGAAGATAAGGATTTTGTTTTTCATATAAAGGATACTTTTAACATAGAGCAGCTGTTAACTGTAGCGGATATCCTTGTTACGGATTTCTCATCCGTTATTTTTGATTATAGCTTGTTAGTTCGACCAATTGCCTTTATTGCGAATGATTTGGATGAGTATATAAAGGAACGCGATTTTTATTATCCTTTTTTATCCTTTATTCCTGGTCCTTTTTTTACGGAAACAGAATCCCTTGTTAACTGGATTGCCAATGAGGAATTTGATTTGGTGAAAATTAAACAATTTAGAGATCGCTTTTTTGACTGTATTGATGGCAAAGCGAGTCATCGAATTGTCAATCACCTGCTTGAAAAAGGCAGTAATCTTTAAACACTATTTTGAAAAGTTGGAGTAAATATGGCAGAAAATCAATCTCAACAAAGTGCAAATATACAATTAAATAAGGAGTCCGATTTACTTTACCGTTTATTTCGTAAAGTCGTTTTCCGAATCCTTTACTACCTATTCTGCTTACTTCCGTTAAATCCTAAAAAGGTTTTATTTGCTTCAGATAGTCGTACTGATATGAGTGGGAATTTTGATTTTGTTTATCGTGAATTAAAAAGGGAAAAGCCGGAATATCAGTATCGATTCTTGCTGAAGGCCAGTACAGGTGCTCCAAAAACCTACTGGGAATTATCCAGATTGGCCTACGATCTTGCGACAGCCAGGTTTATCGTGGTGGATGATTTTTATCCCATTGTTTATCCTCTAAAAATCAGGACTGGTGCCGATTTTATTCAATTATGGCATGCGGTTGGAGCATTTAAAACCTTTGGTTATAGTCGAGTTGGCCGGCCGGGTGGCCCGGATCCCCATTCCAAAAATCACCGAAACTATACAAAAGCGATTGTCAGTTCGAAAAACGTGGCCAAGCATTATGCCGAGGGATTTGGCATCAATGAGGATAAAGTGACCGCAACCGGTATTCCGAGGACGGATGTATTTTTTGACCAAGAATACCAAACAAATGTTAGAGAAGCGTTATACAGCAAGTACCCATTCTTACGTGAAAAGAAGGTCATTATTTTTGCACCCACATTTCGTGGGGATGGCCAACAAAGTGCCTATTACCCGCTAGAATATTTGGATTTGAAAAAACTTTACCATTCATTGCATGATGAATATGTATTTCTATTTAAAATGCACCCCTTTGTAAAGGAATATTGGGAAATTCCCAACGAATATAGTGACTTTTTTTATGATTTTTCAGGGTATCGTGAAATCAACGACTTATTATTTATTTCAGATATCTTAATCACCGATTACTCTTCTGTTTGTTTTGAGTATGCTTTATTAAATAAACCAATGATTTTTTATTCTCCAGATGTAGAGGAGTATATTGAAACAAGGGATTTTTATTATAATTACTATTCGTTTATTCCTGGACCGTTAGTAGGGACGATGGATGAATTAATAAAGATAATTCAATCCAGCCAGTTTGACATGGGTAAAATCCAATCTTTTGTGGAGTATTTTTTTGATCATACTGATGGGAAATCAAGCAAACGTGTTGTAGAGCAACTTTTTAAATGATTTTTACACATTTTTCTTAAAAAAGAGTGGATTTTTTTTAGGATATATTCTGAAAATATTTTGTGAAAATTATGCTAAGAATAAAAAAAAGTGGCTTTATTTAAATGGCGTTTTTTATAATAGAGGAGATTTTTTATGACCAAACTTGAGTATATCACCCGACCGGATCTAAAAGATGTTAAGGTAAGTGTTATTACACCTGTTTATAATGTAGAGGAATATATTAAAGAAACATTAGATTCTCTTGTAAATCAAACTTTAGATCAAGTAGAAATTATAATGGTGGATGATGGTTCTAGTGACCGAAGCCCAGAAATTATTGAGGAATATGCAAACAAGTACAATAATATTGTGTTAATTAAACAAGAAAATTCGGGGCCGGGTGAAGCTCGGAATAATGGACTTGAAGCTGCTCGTGGTGAATTTATTAGCTTTGTTGATTCAGATGATTTGCTTCCTCCTGACTCATTAGAAATAATGTATAACTCTGCTCTAAAGGAACAAGCGGATGTCATTATTGGTACTTCTATGAGTTTTAATAGTCGAGAAACTTGGTTCATTGCCAGTCATCTAAATAATGGTGTATACATTCGGGGGGAAAAGAATTTGGTTTTAAACCCCGAGTTATTATTTTCATTGGGACCTTGCAATAAGCTTTATAGCTCGAACATTACCAAGAGTTTACGATTTCCAAAAGGGATTCATGTTACAGAGGATCAGCCATTTGTTATTGAAGCATATTTAAAAGCTAAAAAGATTTACACCGTTGACAAAATTATATATAAATATCGGTCTAGAGAAACCGAAACGAATTTATCGCTATCCCAAATTGTACGAGTAAATTCGGTTAAAGTTTTGACGGATATTTTTGCAAGTCTGCGTCTATCTGATGTTTTATGGGAAAAATACATCCTAAATTCTGTCACCCGTACAGATTTAAAGAAAAGCTACTATCACCGAATAGTATCCGCTGATATATGGCCTGCAGTTCGAAGCGCGATTAGTAGCAAGGATAAAGATGTTCAAGTAAAAACTTTTAAGCTTGTCTTAGAATGGGTGAAGTCGTTAGATTCCAGGCTTTTTAACCAACTGCCGATATTGCATAGAATCATGACCTATGAAATTGCTGAAAGAATATTGCTCGTCACACCAGAAGCAAGAAAAATCTATGCAGAATGGTTAAAAGTAACGTTCCCATTATTAAATCCTGGTTCATTACATGCTTTAGAAATCTCTAAGAAAAAACCAGTCTTTTTAGCCGTTAAAAAAGCATGGAAGCGGAATAGTCTATTCCCGATTTTTTATTATCTGTCAAAGATAAGATTAAAGAAGTGGAAAACGAAGTTGAGAATGGCCTATGCTCGTCGAGTTGCTTTTTCATTTTTTAAATTACTCCCAGTTCAGAAGAAAATCACGATGGCGACAAATAAATTTCCAATGTTAACGGACTCGTTTAAAAATATCTATGATGAGCTTGTGGAAAAGCGCCCGGATTATGTGGTTAAAGGGCATCTTAAGAAAAAACGAAATATGAAGGAATTTATAAAGCTTTATTATGACATTGCTACATCAAAGTATTTAATTTTAGATGATTATTATCGTCCTTTATATAAGCTAAAGTTGCCTAAACGGACGGAAGTGATTCAAATATGGCATGCAGCCGGCGCTTTTAAGAAATTTGGGCACAGTGCAGTAGGGTATCAGGAAAGTAATACACGAGAGTTTGAGAAGAATGCTCATCAAAATTATTCGAAAGCTGTTGTTACAAGTAAGGAAATCATTCCACATTATTCTGAGGCATTTGATATGCCGCAGAAAAATATTTATCCTCTTGGGTTAGCAAGAACAGACGTCTTTTTTAATCAAGAGACAATTGAATATGTTCGGAATAGATATTTAAGCACATACCCAATGCTTAAAGGTAAAAAAGTAATCACCTATGCGCCAACATTCCGAGGCGGACCCGGACAACGAGCCAGTTTTAACATTAAGTTGAACTTAACCAAAATGGCAAAAGAACTGTCGGACGAGTATATACTGGTGCTGAAGCTGCACCCATCTGTTACGAAAAATGTTCAAATTCCAGAAGCTGCCAAGGATTTTGTATTAAATTTAAGCAGTAATGATATTAATAATGTATTGATGATTACAGATATTTTAATTAGTGATTATTCATCATTAGTATTTGAATTCTCTTTAATGGAAAAGCCAATGATTTTCTTCGCTTATGATTTGGAGGAGTATCTTGTGGATAGAGGATTTTATTATGAATACTCGGATTTTGTTCCAGGTCCAATTGTTAAGACGACTGCTGAAGTAATTGAACAAGTTAAAGCAAATCAATTTGATTTAAAACGAATTCGAAGTTTTAAAGAACGTTTCTTTGACCAACTGGATGGAAAATCGGCGGAACGATTTGTTGAAACCTTAATCGAACCATAAAAAAAGTTAATTCAGTCGTTTATTGCTTTGTTTTGTGACAATTTGCAGGAGGCAGGCTTTAAAAGTCTGCCTTTTTAGTTAACGAAATATGGCATATCTTCCAGCGACCTTGTTTGAAATAACAAACAACTGGATTTATAATAATGGTTAGGTTATTTTTAAGATTATTCCAGGTGTGGATTTCTAACATTTAAAGTTGTTACCTGGTTTTAGTATAAACAAGGTAAGGAGTTGCTCGTTTTGAAAAAGGTATTAACTTATGGAACCTTTGATTTATTGCATATTGGTCATATTAACATTTTAAAGAGAGCAAAAGAATTAGGGGATTTTCTTATTGTAGGATTATCAACTGATCAATTTAATATTGAAAAACATAAAGAAGCTTACCATAATTATGAGGATCGGAAACTAATTCTTGAATCCATTCGTTATGTGGATTTAGTTATACCAGAATATAGCTGGGACCAAAAGACTTTAGATGTTAATGAACATGATATTGATATCTTTGTGATGGGCGATGACTGGAAGGGCCGATTTGATTTCCTTAAGGAGTATTGTGAAGTGATATACTTGCCGCGCACAAGTGGCATCTCCACATCAAAAATTAAGTCAGACTTGCATAGTGTGAAAAATGGTTAGAGAAATAATTATATCTATTTACTTGCTTCTGTTTAAATGTCTATTTGCCCTTTGCAATTTACTCCCTTTAAAGAATAAGGTCACGTTTGTCGTTTCATTCGGTGATAACAGTAAATATGTTTATCAAGAAATGTGCAATCAAAAGATTCCATTTGAAACAGTTTTTTTATGCAAAGGACTATCTAAGCGGCACTTCCTGAGCTATAGAAATATCAAACTATTAACATTTGAATCGATTAATGTAATAGATACATGTAAATCTATTTATCATTTAGCGACTTCTAAATATATTATTATTGATAATTATTTTGGTTTTTTAGCTGTAACAAATTTTAAGCATGATGTAGAATGTATTCAATTGTGGCATGCAGCTGGTGCCATTAAGAAATTTGGGTTAGAGGATCAGTCAATCGGTACGCGAAGTAAAAGAGCAAACGAACGATTTTTACAAGTTTATGAAAAGTTCCATAAAGTTGTGGTAGGATCAGATGCAATGGCCGCAATTTTTAAAAATGCTTTTAACCTGGACGATCAAAATATATTAAGAACGGGGATTCCCCGCAGCGATTTTTTTTATGACGTAAAGCTTAGAAATGATATCATTTTACAATTAATAAGCGAAAATGAAGACATTAAATATAAAAAGGTTATTTTGTATGCTCCAACCTTTCGGGATGGACAATTGGATCAATTCAAGCTTCATCTTGATATAGAAAAGATGTACCATAAATTGCGTGATCATTACATTGTCCTGCTGAGATTACATCCTGCAGTCAAAAATACAACAGATTTCGGTAAGAATTATCCCGGATTTGTTTATGATTATTCATCACCAAAGGTAAATATAAATGAACTCTTACTTGTTACAGATATTCTTATCTCGGACTATTCCTCAATTCCTTACGAATTTTCTTTATTGAATAAGCCGATGATATTCTTTGCATATGATTTATTACAATATAAGAAGGAAAGGGGACTTTGGGATGATTTTCAAGAAATAGTCCCTGGTCCAGTAGTTTATAATACTGAAGAGATCATCAATATCATTTTAGAAAATAAATTTGATTTAGAAAAAATAAAGGAATTTTCAAAAAAATGGAATAAATATTCCAAAGGAAAATCTAGTGAAAATTTAGTTCATTATCTTTTTATGGAAGAAAAAATGTTGAATCTGGATCAACAGAAAGCCTTATAAAATGATTACAATCCGATTAATTATGAATGAATAGAATTTTTATTTGATTTATGATACACTGGTTGGTGTTTCGAGGCACCTGGTATCAAAGGATACGTTTTGTTATTATATCTTTAAGGAAGGATCTATAACATGAATTCAATGTTTACGGTCATAAGGGAACAGATTAATAGTTTTTATCTTATTCGCAGACTATCCCTTTTCGAATTAAAAAGTACAAATAATAGTCATTACTTGGGCATGCTATGGGAAATCCTTAATCCAATGATACAAATTGGGATTTATTGGTTTGTTTTTGGCTACGGTATTCGTAACGGCAGATCAGTTGATGGAACTCCCTATTTTTATTGGATGCTTGCTGGGATTTCAGTTTGGTTTTTTGTAAGTCCTGCATTTATGGAAGCTTCAAAGTCGATTTATACTAGGATAGCCCTTATTGCTAAAATGAGTTTTCCAATGAGCGTAATTCCTACTTATGTTATTATCTCGAAGTTTTATCAGCATTTGCTATTACTTGTCATCATCTCGGCTATTTTTCAATTCTCAGGATTTCCAATCTCGATTTTTTATTTGCAAATCCCATACTTTATGTTTGCAACCATCATGTTAGTGGTCTCGGTATCGTTAATTACCTCAACACTAGCCGTAATTGTTCGAGATGTGCAAATGATCGTACAGGCAATTGTGAGAATGCTGTTGTATTTAACTCCGATATTATGGACACCTGACAAATTACAGTCTGTTATTCATAATCTTATGAAGCTCAACCCTCTTTATTACATTACTGAAGGGTACCGAGCTGCATTATTTGGACACTCATGGTATTTTATTGATCATATGAAGTATTCATTATACTTCTGGGGGCTTGTCCTTGTTTTATTATTTATTGGGTCCATGCTTCATTTGAAATTTAGAAATCAATTTGTCGATTACTTATAAAAGTGGAAGTGATTTAATCATGAAAACTGTTACTGTTGAAAATGTATCTAAAAATTATAAAATGTATAATCGAACGTCCGATAAGCTATTAGATATCATTTTACCAGGTGGATATGGCGAAGATTTTTTTGCTTTACAAAATATCAGCTTTACTGCTGAAAAAGGCGACGTTATTGGATTAATAGGTGTGAACGGTTCCGGTAAATCAACACTTTCCAATATAATTGCTGGAGTTGTTCCTCCTACAACTGGCACTGTTGAAACAGTCGGCCAAACAGCTTTGATAGCGATTGCTGCAGGGTTGAACAATAATTTGACAGGCAGAGAGAATATAGAATTAAAATGTTTAATGCTTGGCTTCAGTAAGAAGGAAATTCGTCAATTGGAGCCTGAAATTATTGACTTTTCCGAGTTAGGGAGATTCATTGATCAGCCTGTTAAAACCTATTCAAGCGGGATGAAGTCCCGTCTTGGTTTTGCTATTTCGGTAACAGTTGACCCGGATATTCTTATCATTGACGAGGCATTATCTGTTGGCGACCAAGCTTTTGCTGAAAAATCCAGACAAAAAATGGAGAGCTTTAAGCAAAAAGGGAAAACAATCTTTTTTGTCAGCCATGCAATTGGACAAATTAAGGAATTTTGTGAGAAAGCTCTGTGGCTGGAATACGGCCAAATCCGAGCATTCGGTTCAACTGAAGAAGTGGTTCCACTATACGAAAAGTTTCTAAAAGAATATAAAGCAATGTCTAAAGAAGAGCAGCAAAGATTTAGGGAAAATGCTATGCAAAGGCAAGGACGCCTTACATTAAGTCCCGCAAAATAGGAAATAGACACCTGTTACATTTGTAACGGGTGTTTTATTCGAAGATAATAATGTATAAAATGAAAATACCACGGCCTTTTGGGCTGTGGTATTTTCATTTTGTGGAGAGAGGAATATTCTTATAGAGCTCTTTTTTGATAAATACCAATTTTCTTAATGGTTGACTAGGACTAAAACAGGTGCATATTGGATACTTTACCCGATTTTTCTACCCTAGAAAGGTTTTTCCAAAATACTATTTAAATCTATCTATGAATAAGAGATAATAATAGTATTGTAGAAAATTGCAGTTTAATAGAAGGTTTTGGCGAAAAATGGTTCAAAAAACTACAGAGGTGTTAAACAATGAAAGGATTCGGGAAAATTGTTCTTTTATCGACAAGTTTGGTCTTTAGTGGGACTATAACCCCTTTATCACCATATAGTGTGGCAAAGGCTGAAGCAGCAGGTACCTTAAAGCTTGCAAATATCAGTTATCAAACGACTGCAAATGTTAATTTAACGACAGGGCCTGCTACGAAAAGCAAATTCGTTACAACGATTCCAAAAACAAAAACTGTCACTGCTTTTGAACAAACAGGTAATTGGTTTAAGGTTTCTTTTCAATATTCTTCAAAAGGGAAAAAAGTCACGAAAATTGGTTGGGTAAGCGGATCTTATTTAAAAAAAATCACACCTGCTGCACCTCCTCAAACAACTACAGTTAAATTTAAACAAACGACTTATCAAACGACAGAAAGTCTGAATCTTCGGTCAGGTGCAGGGGTAAAATATAAAGTCTTACAGACCATTCCAAAAGGAAAGACAATTACAAGTGATGAGAAATCGGGAACTTGGTACAAGGTGGTTTATACATACAGTTCAAAAGGCAAAATGACAAAGGTTACCGGCTGGGTAAGCGGATCTTTATTAAAAGAATTTTACCAAGCTTCTAGCATAACGGGTACATATTATTTTACAAAAACGACCGCAAATCTTTATTCAAGTGCTGACACCCGGAAGAAAGCGATTGGCCAGATTGCCGGAGGCAACGGTTTTCTTATCTCTAGCAAGGTGATAAACAGCATAGGGGAAACATGGTATCAAATTACTTATAACGAAAAAACGGTATATATCAACAGTAATGATGTATATAAAGCTGCAATTAATAATTTTTCAACGACTGATTTTCAAGCTAATAAAGAAACCAGCCTCTATTCGTCCGTTGGAAAAGCTTTTTCGAAAGTCATGCAGATACCTAATGGTGCCTTTATTTCAATTAGCCAACAAGTTGATGATTGGTATGCAGTTTCCTATAATGGGAAATCCGGATTCGTATATTCAAAGGATTTTACAAAGTACATTCTTCCTGAAGAAGAACAGATGGATCAAGCAACAGATTATCTGGCAGTGACAGACGTGGTTTTAAGAGTGTATCCTGATGACTCTTCTAATCTACTATCAACGATTTCCAAAGGCTCAAAGCTTTCTCCTTCGCTAAAAACATCGAATAATTGGTATAAGGTGACTTATAACGGAATGACTGGTTATATCAATGGAACCTATTTACAACAGGTTGAGGATCTTCCACCTGCAAAAGATGAGACAAGTGAGGTACCGATAGCAAAGGCAACCTATTTCATTTTAGCGGATGTAAATATGAGGCAGTCAAGCGACACTGGGTCAACGATTCTATCAGTTATTCCGAAAAGAAGTATTGTGATTCCAACTAGTAAGACTTCCGACGGCTGGTTTAAGGTATCCTTTAATGGAAAAACAGGCTATGTTTATGGAACTTATCTACAACTAGTAATAACAGGTGATCCAATGGGAAATCGAGATAGTTACCAATTCATTGACTTAAGAACACAATCTTCGGTAACTCCGAGTCAGATTGACAACTACATTGCCAACTATGAAAAAAACACGGGTAAGACAAGCATTCTTCATGGGAAAGGGAAAATCTTTACTGACACCGGTAAAAAGTACGGGGTAAATGCTTTATATTTGGCCGCTCATGCCATTCATGAAAGTGCGTTTGGAACATCAGCAATATCGAATGCGAAAAATAACCTATTTGGCTTTGGTGCTTATGATGCAGCACCATATATGTCTGCTTATCGTTTTGCAAGTGTTGATTTATGCATTGACTATATTGCCCGTGAAATTAAAGCTACATATTTAAATTCGTCGAATTGGAAGTACAATGGAGCCTATTTAGGTTTTAGTACGAAAACATTATCGAACACCAGAATTGATGCAGCCAGCGAAGGCATGAACTTTTACTATGCCAGTGACCCGAACTGGGGTAAGGCGATCGCCCAGCATATGGAGAATATCTTGCATTATGATAAAACTTTTTACGCAAAAGCAAGTACAAATCCTTCTATCCCACTAAGACCGTCCACTCCTGAAGGCAGTGATGTGTTCCCTGACAATATTGTGGCGATTGCAAAAAGTAATATTGTCCTTGATAGCAATAAAGGAGTGAATGATGCCGTTAAAACAATTAGTAAAGGTTCATCATTCTTTATTTTAGAAAAAACAAATGATTACTGGTTAAGAGTTTTGGTGGATGGCAAAGAGTATTGGACGAATGATATTAAATTTAGTTCTTATACTAGTTATCTTTCCGTTCAAAATTTAGGAAGAGTAACTGCAGCACAATTAAATGTTCGGCCGAACCCGTCAACTAACACTACGCCAATCGGGTATCTATCATTGAATGATTTTGTTCAAATTGTGATGAAAGAGGACGGAACCTTAACGATGGACCCATCTAAAGGCTGGTATCAGATTGTAATGGCAAATGGAACAATAGGCTGGGTGAGTGCAAGTTACCTTTATGCAAAGGATTTTAAATAACTTTATATTATTTTAATAAAAGACTAATAGATTACGAGGTGATGCGATCGCTCCTACTTACGTACGTTCTATTCTTTGAAGAAGTTCTCGTTACAAAGCGGGAATAGAAAAAGTTGTAAAAGGAAGAGAGAGAAAAGGAAGTGTATGGAATGAAAAATATGGGGAAGGCAATTTTTTTATCAACGGGACTGCTGATTGGAAGCGAAATAGCTGTTCCGTTCGCACCAAACAGTATCGGACATGTTGAAGCAGCAGGGATTGTACAGTTTAAAACTGAGACCTATCAAACAACTGCTAGTTTACGAATGCGGACAGGTGCCGGCACAAAATACAAAACAATTCTTACTATTCCAAAGGGAAAAATGGTTCAATCATCTCAGAAAATAGGAGACTGGTATAAGGTTAGCTACACGTATACATCAAAGGGAAAAAACGTTACCAAAACGGGTTGGACAAGCAGTACTTTTTTAAAGAAACAACCCGTTAGTCTAGTAAAAAATTCGACTCCTAAGACTGTAAAATTTTCAAAAACAAACTATCAAACGATTGGCAATGTAAATCTGCGGACAGGTGCAAGTACGAGCAGCAAGCTTATTATGACAATTACTAAAGGGAAAACGGTCACTTCAAATGAAAAAAGGGGCAAGTGGTATAAAGTATCTTATACCTATACCTCTAAAGGAAAACATTTGACCCAATCCGGCTGGGTCAGTGGCAGTTACTTAAGGGAATACAATCAATATATTAAAACAAGCGGTACATATTATTTTACAAAAAATACAGCGAAACTTTATTCCACTCCTGATTCAAAGAAACAATCTGCAGCAAGCCTTGCCAGCAGCAATGGATTGTATTCTAATGAAAAAGTGGTCAATAGTATTGGACAAACCTGGTATCGCGTATCATTTAATGGAAGGAACCTTTATATCTACAGCGGGGATGTTTATCAATCTGCTGCCAAGACCTTTGTAAAAAAAAATTACCAGGTAAAGGAAAGTACATATGTTTACTCCTCTTATGGAAGTGCTTATAAGCATTTAATCAGCATTCCAAAAGGGGCAATTGTTTCCACGACTAAGAGTGTTGGCGGTTGGTATGAAGTAATATATAAGGGGAAAAAGGGGTATGTTCCTAGTTCCAAGCTTCAAACACCACCCAAAACACCAGTTATTAATAATGTTACTGAGGAAATTCCGTCAAAACCGCCGGTTATAAATAACGTGACTGAGGAAAATCCGCCAACAACCAATTCCGCAGACACATCTGAAGCAAATACAGTAGTAAAAACTTATTTAGTCATTGCGGATTTAAATTTACGAAAATCTGCCAATACATCATCCGAACGGCTTGCTGTTATACCAAATGGAACAACGGTTAAATCTGAAAAGGATCCTGAAGATGGGTGGTATCAGGTATCCTATAATGGCCTAAAGGGTTATGTATATGGAGCCTATTTAAAAGAATACACACAAAATGCGGATTACCGGTTTATTGATTTGCGTACAAAGTCTTCCGTAACTGCCGCGCAAATTGATCGCTATATTGCCGCTAATGTAAATGGGCGCGCCAGTGTATTGCTTAATTCGGGAAAATACTTTATATCTGCAGAAAATAAATTTGGTGTTAATGCTCTTTACCTGGCTGCTCATGCGATTCACGAAAGCGCATTTGGGACATCGAATATTTCATTAGGGAAAAATAATTTATTTGGTTATGGCGCTTATGATGCTGCCCCATTCTTTGGAGCCTATCATTTTCCATCGGTCGAAGCCTGCATTAATTATGTGGCCCAAAAAATGAAAGCCGATTATTTAAATCCAAATGGCACCCATTTTGAAGGGGCGTTCCTTGGTTATCGGACAAATGATAAAAATGGGGTAAGAATTACAAATCAAAGCATTGGCATGAATTACTGGTATGCCAGTGACCCAAATTGGGGGGGTGGCATTGCCCGGCATATGGACAATATCATGGCATTTAACAAGAACTCTTATGATAATGTGGCAATCAACACTTATGTTCCTGCAACACCTGGAATCCCAGATGGAAGCGATAAACTCCCTGATAACATTCAAGTAATCGCCAAACAAGATTTATCCAGTGTGATTAAAAAGGGCACTACCTTTATCATGCTCGAAAAAACAAATAATTATCGAGTAAAAGTGCTTATAAATAATAGTCAGTTTTGGCTTGATAATATTCGTTTTTCAGTATATAAGGACTATATTTCTGTTCTCAATTTGGGAAGGGTCACCACATCGACGCTGAATGTACGTTCTGGCCCATCGACTTCCAATGGGAATATTGACTACCTTAATTTAAATCAATACGTCCAATTAGCATTAGACGACAATAAAAATATTATCACTGATAGCACAAAGAATTGGTATCAAGTGAAATTGGAGAATGGCAAAATGGGCTGGGTAAGTAAATCCTATATCGCCAGAGAACTGAATTAAACAAAAAGCTGATAGGCATCATTTTTGATGTTATCAGCTTTTTTATTTTGATTTAGAAGAATATAAAAACAGGACCGTTGTGTTTAAAACGGATTCGCGAAATTTAATTCCAATTTAAAAACCTAAAATCGAGAGCTGTGCTTAGCTTCCGTTTTAGGTTTTTTCTTTTTAGGAATGCAAATAGTAATAGGAGTACTTGTAAAGAAACTGGAGGTGTTAGAAAATCGTTTGTCGAATTGTGTTTATTTATATTATTTTACAGCCTGTTCTTGATCTTTTTACATCATTATCACTTCGGCTTTTAGGACATGATTTTACCTTGGGCTTATTGATTCGTTTTGCTTTTCTCGTTTTTATGGGGTTATATGCGATTGTCTTTTCAAAATGGGTGAGAAGTTATTTCCTTTTGCTGGCTGCATTTTTAATAATTCATTTACTGGTCAACCATCCTCTGAAGCCGGTATTTTCATTTTCAACTGAAATGAAATATCTTGTGAAGCTCGTTTATTTTAATGTGGTACTTCTATTTTATTTTGTTCTTTTTCGGCGTGTAGAAGGTTCCAAGAGACAAAAGGTGCTTGATTCTATTGTCATCTCCATGACGATCATTGGGGGGGGAATGGTTATTTCAGGCCTAACCGGCACCGCCTTTAATAGTTATTCATGGGAAAAGGTAGGCCATGTCGGCTGGTTTTATGCCGGGAATGAGATTGGGGCCATCTTGGCAATGGGATTTCCTGTGGTGGTCCTCGCAGCTTTACAAAAATCGAATTGGACCTGGATTTCAGTGGTCTTCCTGATATACTCGTTGTTTGCTTTAGGGACAAAGGTGGGATTTGGAGCAATGGTCATTGTGTTGATTTTTGCGTTGTTGATGTCCCTATATAGTTTAGCTAAAGAACGGAACGGATGGATGCGGCCGACTATGTTAACTGCACTCTTTATCGGATCGCTATGCTATTTTCCTTTTTCATCACTAGCCCAAAATATGAATATGCATCTAAACTGGTTGGAATCGAATCAATTACAGGCAATGGAGGAGGTTAAATCAAATACCCATGATATACAAGTGGATAATCTGATGCTGAGCGGCAGGGAGAATTTCCTTTCCGTGCAGAAACACTATTTTAATGAAGCTCCCATTTTGCAAAAACTGTTTGGGATGGGATACGGAGGGAATTATCAAAAGCAGCCAAAGATGATTGAAATGGATTTCTATGATGTTTTTTATTCGTTAGGAATCATCGGGTTTATTTTATACTTTATCCCGCTTGCTTGGATACTAATCCGAACCGTACGGCATACACTGAGCTATTTTCCGGAGAGTTTTTCGATAAGAACAGTTTTAATTGCCTTAGGTGCCGTTCTTGGATTGGGCATTGCGTTTACTGCGGGACACGTCCTAACGGCACCTGGGGTAAGTGTTTATTTAGGCTTACTGCTGGCTTATTTAATGAATGTTGTAGAGAATTCAAGTGGAATACGGAGTAGCTAGGGAACTTGCCAATGGGCAAGCTCCCTTTTAGGTCTGTTTTCTCCTTTTTATGATTTGCAGTAATCCGAGAATCTCCTGACATCTTAATAAAAGTGCTGAACCTGTAAATAAACCAAATGTAATCAACGTAATAAAGATTAAATGAAGAATCGGGTTTATTGCAGGCAAAAGCAAAACAGAAAATCTTGAGAGGAGAAAGATAACTCCAAAAAGGATGAGTAATTTTCCGAAGCTTTTCATAAAAGAAAGCTTTGCTGTTTTTTCAATTTGAACATGCCTGGGTAAATAGAAAAATAATAATAGGGTTTGAAAAAGCATCGCAATCGCGGTGGCAAGGGCAATTCCCCCGACACCGATAAAATGAGCTAAAATAATGCTCAATAAGATGTTCAATCCAACCGCGAGGATGCTGCACGTCATCGTCACCTTTGTTTCTTTTAAAGCTACAAAACAACGATTTAAATACTCTTTTAAAGCCATAAAGATCATTCCAAATGTATAAAAGAAAAATGCCTGTTTCGTCATCAATGCTGCCGTTTCATCAAAAGCTCCTCTTTTAAAAGCAAGTTCAACCAGGATTCTGCTCTCTACCAGCATCACGACCGCAATCGGGATGGCGGCAAAGGTAATCAGGGAAATCCCTTTGAATACCCAATGGACAAATTCTGTGCCTTTTTTAACGGCTGAATCCACGACAGACGGAAAGATGACGGTAATCAGGGATAATAAAAGAATGCTAAGAGGCAGGTACATTAATTTATTAGCATAGTTTAAAGCGGAAACGCTGCCTTCAGGTAGTCTTGAAGCCACCATTCGGTCCACTACTGCATTAATTTGATAGGCCCCGGATGCAATGATAATCGGTGAAAACAATCTAAGCGTACTGAATATTTGGTTTTGATATGTTTTAAAGGCAAAATTGATGTGAAAAACCTGATATTTTTTTATAAAAGGATAAAGAATAAAAAATTGGCTGACGGATCCAAGCAGTGTCGCCACAGCAACACCATAAATTCCATATTGTTTTGTCAAAAAAATGATTGTGATAATCACAAAAAGATTTTGTGGAATCGCAATAAAGGCGGGTGGAGCAAAAACTTTTTCATATTCAAGAATTCCCGTCATAAGGGCTGAAAGCACAAAAAAACAAAAGCTTGGCAGCATGATCATCGTTAATTGATTGGTAAGTACGGTTTGTTGTGAGTTGAAACCGGGCGCAATCAGTTTTGTCATCATGGGCGTTGCTATGTAGAATACGAACGTCAGAATGATTGACAAGCTGATAAAGAGTGTTGCTAAGACGCTAATGATGCTCCGTGCCTCTTGATGGCTTTTTTCCTTAGCTTCTGCGTAAATCGGCGCAATTCCGCTTGTAATCGCCATGCCGAGAGCAGCAAACAGCAGAACAGGAATAATTGAAGCAACAAAAAAAGCATCAGTGATGGTGGATGCGCCAAAATAAGCAGCCATCAGCAAGTCACGGCCGAATCCGAGCATCTTGCTGACAATCGCAATTAAAGTTATAATTCCAACAGATTTAATCATTTTCATAAAAGTCACCGTCTTTTAGTTGCCAAATGGGTCATTACCCATTATGGTCAATAATGGAGCAGGTTATATGTTTAGGTTAGGCTCTTTTCGTAAACTTTGTTGCTTTTGGACCTTAATAAGGGTCAAATACTTAAGTTTCTAGGCAATTTTCGCAAATGTTCATACGAAAAGATGCCTCGAAGTATTTAGTTATACGGGTTGATGATGATTTATACGAAAAACAATAATCTATGCGAAAATAGCCTTAGGTTATGAAAGAATGAGGATTATATATGAAAAATACCGTGAATATACTAGGAATCAATTTTTTGAATAAAGGTTTTAATGAAGTTGTTGAATTGTTATCGGATCGGATTATTAAGGGTGTTAAAACGTTTGTCGTGACCGCGAATCCGGAAATTGTGATGTATGCACGAGAGGATCGTGACTACCAGAAGATTGTCCAGGAAGCCGATTATGTTGTCCCAGATGGGGCCGGAATTATTTTAGCTGCGAAAATTTTGAATACTCCGCTTCAGGAAAGAGTTACGGGTTATGACTTGACGGTAAGGCTCTTGGAGCTTTCGAATCAGAATGCATGGCGAGTTTACTTATTGGGGGGGAAGGAAGAAACAAATCAGAAAGCAGTCGCCAATATTTGCAAGCAGTATCCTAATCTGGTAATGGCCGGCTCGCACAATGGTTATTTTAAAGGGGAAGAGAATCGGATTGCTGATGAAATCAATGCGGCAAATGCTGATATTGTGTTTGTTGCGATAGGCTTTCCAAGGCAGGAAAAGTGGATTTCAGCCCACTATTCTTCATTTTCTAAAGGGATATTTATGGGCGTTGGCGGCAGCATTGATGTTCTTGCGGGTGAGGTTAATCGTGCCCCTGAGGTTTGGCAGAAACTGAACTTGGAATGGTTTTACCGGCTCGTGAAACAACCATCCCGCTGGAGGAGAATGCTTGCACTGCCAAGGTTTTTGAGGGAGATTTTGAAGACAAAAAGGTAATCTTGAGCGAATTTGGAAATACTCCTCTCTAGTCGACCGAGGTAACATTTTTTTTACAAGAATGGTCGCATAGAATGCCCTATCTCCATTCGCAACCCCCTCCTATTCAAAAGATCCCCCCATTGGATAAATCTAACGCACATGATTTTCACCCCAAATGGTAATAAACAATAATAGACGAAACTTTTATCGAAAAAAGTCGTCAATTTTATTGAACCAGAAGGTGAAAAGGGTGAAGGTGCTTCATTTAAATGCCGGAACAGAAACCGGCGGGGGAATGGTTCATATTCTTGATCTGCTTGAAAATGTTCAAGAGACCGAAATCATTTTAGGGCTTTTTGAAAAGGGGCTTATGTATGAGAAGGCATTAGATAAAGGAATCAAAGTTGTACTTTTTCACCAAAAATCAAAATGGGATCTTACGCTTCACAAAAAAATCATATCATTAATTGACCGAGAAATGATTGATATTGTGCACACCCATGGACCGCGGGCCAATTTTTATGGCTGTTTTTTAAAAAGAAAAAGAAAAACGATATACTGGATTACCACTCTACATAGCAACCCCCGTCATGATTTTTTAGGCAGGGGATTGGCTGGGGTTATTTTTACCATACTCCACCTTTGGGCATTGAAGCAGCCGGATCATTTCCTGGCCATCTCAGAACGATTTAAGAGCCTGTTGGTAACAGAAGGGATTGATGAAAATAAAATCACCTCGATTTTTAATGGAATTGATTTTAAAAAGCCTTCGTCCCCAAATAAACTCTCACGCTATGATTTAAACTTTGGTGATCAGGATTTTGTAATGATCATGGTTGCAAGATTGTGCCCGGTAAAAGGTCATTCGATTTTGTTTCACGTTATCAAGGAATTGACACGTTTACATGACAATATCAAATTGCTTGTGGTAGGTACGGGCAGCTTGGAACCAGAACTAAAACAGCTTGTTTCACAGCTGGGAATCGAAAAGCATATTTGCTTTTTAGGACAACGTGAAGATGTTCATGCTTTATTTGAAATCTGCGATGTCAAATTACTTACATCTTTTAGCGAGAGCTTTCCACTGGTCCTGCTAGAAGCGGCGCGTGCGAAAATACCGGTGATCACCTCCGATGTCGGCGGGGTTCGTGAATTAATCTATTCAAAAGAATGCGGCTGGATTGTTCCGGTTAATCAAATTGAACCATTATCCGAGGCGATTAAAGAGGCTATTCTTTACCGAAAAGAGGGTAAATTAAATGAAATGGGCATCAATCTTTACAACCATGCTTCGACACGCTTCACCATTGAAAATTTTCGCAACAGCGTCCTTAATACCTATAAAAAACTCGGATAAAAAAAGGGATCCAGTGCGGATCCCCGTGTAACAAAACTTGGGCAAAAAAAACGGTTTTTTATCATTATCTTTACAAAATGATTTTTTTAGACCAAACCCAAAGCTATGTGCTATAATACACGTTGTAAGAAGAAAAATATGCCTTGGTTCTAAATTTCAGAAAGGGGCATTATATTCATAAGGAGGGTCTTTATGCTTTATTTGACCTTTTTATTATGTTTTTTATGCTCTATTCTTATTACACCAATTATAAAAAAATTGGCCTTTAAAGTTGGAGCAACTGACAACCCGAATCAGCGTAAAGTTCACAAGAAAATTATGCCGCGCTTAGGTGGTTTAGCCATATATGTAAGCTTCATTCTTGGGTTGCTCCTTTTGCACCCAAATAGTCAGTACCATGCAGCGATTGTGGTTGGTAGTATCATTATATTAGCTACAGGTATTTTAGATGATATCTTTGAATTATCGGCAAGAATCAAGTTTTTATTACAAATTGCGGCAGCCCTTATTGTTGTATTTTGGGGCGGTGTCCATGTTGATTTCATTAACTTGCCATTCGGCGGAGAAATAGAATTTGGTGCCATGAGTGTGCCGATTACGGTTATTTGGATTGTTGGTGTTACCAATGCAATCAATTTGATTGACGGGCTGGATGGTTTGGCAGCAGGTGTTTCATCGATTGCCTTAATCACTATTTCTGCAATGGCGATTGTGATGGGGGATTTTTATACCATGACGATGGGCGCCATACTGCTTGCAAGTACATTAGGATTTCTTATTTTCAATTTCCATCCCGCGAAGATTTTCATGGGAGATACAGGAGCTCTTTTCCTAGGGTATATGATCGCTGTTCTTTCTTTATTAGGTTTTAAAAACGTAACGTTCATTTCCTTTGTTGTTCCTGTCATCATTTTAGGTGTTCCAATTTCAGATACATTCTTTGCGATAGTGCGTCGCCTTTATAATAAAAATCCGTTATCTGCCCCGGATAAGTCACACTTGCACCATTGTTTACTTAAATTGGGCTTTACCCATCGACAAACAGTTTTGCTAATTTATGCGATGAGTGCAATGTTTGGTTTAGCGGCGGTTATTTTTACGATGACAACTTTTTGGGGATCATTCTTATTGATAGCCATCATATTGTTGGCGATTGAACTGATTGTGGAGAGTATCGGCTTAATTAATTCAAACTACAAACCATTGCTTAAAATCGTACAGGTATTAGCGAGAAACCGGCAATAACGAAAGGACCTTTTGTGGAAGGTCCTTTTATTATGAAAAATAGAACATATAAGAACCCGACTGATTTTTTCAGCCGGGTTCTTTCCATTATTGACTTATTGCCGAAGTCCCACTGGAAGTCGTGCTCGTTTTTCCAAGCAGATGATTTTTCAGGATTAACTTCGTTTCATCTAATGAAGCTTGATCTAATTGGTAATAATAAATTCCGTTAATCCTTGAATCGGAACCTTTCAAGTTAAGTGATTCGGTATCTAAGCCGCCTGCCTGAATATAGTTAAGGAATGATAACATTTGGTCAAAGGTTAAATCTGTTTCCATGTTTCTACCTATCGCTTCAATCACCTTTGAATAATTGGCCACTGATTTTACAGAAGTTGCTTGAGAAAGAATCGCCTTCATAATTTCTTGTTGACGTTTTCCGCGGTAAATATCACTGTCATAATGTCTTGTTCTCGCTAAAGCAAGTGCTTGTTCTCCGTCTAAATGCTGCATCCCTTTTTCTAAGGTAATGGCACCCTTACGATCTTGTGAATCCTGCTCCGTAAAGGTATACGGCACATTCACATCAATTCCGCCAAGGGCATCAATGATATCCATAAAGGCATTGAAGTTCATTTTTACATAATAATTAATCGGCATATCAAGCAACTCTTCAACAGTATCAAGTGTAAGCTTTACGCCGCCATAGGCATGGGCATGAGTGATTTTCGTGTAAATATTCTTTTCAGGGATATGAACATAGGAATCGCGGGGGATGCTAAGAAGCTTGATGGATTTATCTTTTTTATTAAAAGTTGCAACCATCAAAGCATCAGAACGCGGATTGCCTTCTTTACGTTTCTTACTGTCGTCGACCCCAATGAATAGAATCGAAGTGTTTTCAACGGGAACATTTTTAAATACCCGTTTGGATTCCCGTTCAATCGGTTTGTATGATTTATTCATCACCGATTCTGCCTTGTTGAAGAGGAAAGTAGCATAGGCTGCACCACCTAAACCAATTACTAAAATAGGTAATAAGATCAAAGTTAAAAGCCTCTTTCGTTTCTTCTTATTATTTTTATTTAAACGGTCCTGTCTCTTTTCAGACATAGATAATCTCCTTTACATTGTAAATTACTGTATAAAAAACACACTAAACCAAGATTAATTCTATAATATTTTAGTAGATTGGTAAAATGAAATTTTTTGTAATCATAAATTTTATGTAGGATATTGTTGGGATTTGCAAAAAAATGTATAAAAAATAAAACGGCTCCATCAAATCGGCCGTTTTATACGTCTTCCTCCAGATACAGCATCTCACCTTCGCTGATTTTCCCTTGTCCATTAGTCATTTCCGTCATCCAAGTGACAAAAGTACTGATTTCACTTTCCTCAACAAATATTTCAAATTCAACATTATCTAAATAATGGATTTCCTTAATGGAATAAACGGAAGAACGCAGTTCGTTTTCCAATTTACCAAGCCAGGTATAATCAACGGTGACATGCATGACTTTCATTAATTTCCGTTCGACCACACCAACAGTCGTAATTCCTTCTGAGGTTGCCTTTCCATAAGCACGAATCAGACCACCGGCCCCCAATTTAATTCCGCCAAAGTAGCGGGTGACGACAACGACTGAATCCTTCAGATTTTTTTTCTTTAATACTTCGAGGATGGGAACACCAGCCGTACCACTTGGTTCGCCATCATCATTGGCTTTTTGAATTTGGTCATTTTCACCAATTAGATAGGCGGAACAATTATGGGTCGCATCCCAATTTCTTTTCTTAATGGTCTGAATAAAATCCTGTGCGTCTGCTTCCGTTTCGACTCTTTTTATATGGGCAATGAAGCGTGACTTTTGGATAACAATTTCATGTTCTCCGGATTCTTTTACCGTATAGTAGCGGGACAGCATATTTACCCTCCTTCAATTTTTCTGAAAAAATGTTTAGTGTAATATAACTTTAATACTAGTGTAACTTTTTTATTGTATAATAAGACAAGTTTATATAGTGTAAACCTGTTCAGACTTATTTTTATTAGTAAGAAAGTTATAGGCATAGTACCCTTATTATACAACTTTTTTATGAAATTTGAGGAAGCAGTTAACTTCAAATTTCTATATTAATACAATTTAAGGTAAAATATGTTAAAAAACCTTTGTTCCAAGGATAGTAAAGCAGGTTTACAAGCTTCTTAATGGAGGCATTTTTATGAAAATGAAAAAAATAAATATGAAGTCAATTGATGAAATTCGGGAAAAAATGATTGAAACCGTGACTTCGAGTAAAACGGATATTTTTCAAATTGAAGAGCAATGCCGCCAGGATTATGACAATATGATAGATGAGTTAAAGAGTATCAAGCATTTGGTGGAGAAGCTCTCGGGTGAAGGCGACTCCCTTGAGGGTCAAGTCCGTCAGGCTCGTGCAAGACTTTCTGAAGTAAGCATGAATATAAAGCGTTATTCAGAGGGAGAAGTCCGGGAAGCGTATGAAAAAGCGCACCAGCTTCAAATGGACCTCACCATCAATTGGCAATATAAAAAGCAGTTATTGGATAAAAGAGATGACCTTGAGCGGAGGCTGCTTGCGCTTGATGATACCATTGACCGGGCAGAACATTTGATTTCGCAAATTTCTGTTGTAATGAATTATTTAATGAGTGAAATGGGTGTAGCGCTTGAGGACGCAAAAGCGAAGCAGGACTTCGGATTGAAAATTATTGAAGCTCAGGAAGAAGAAAGGAAACGGCTGTCCCGGGAAATTCACGATGGTCCGGCGCAAATGCTGGCGAATGTGATTATGCGCTCAGATTTAATTGATCGGGTGTACAGGGAGAGCGGACCGGACGAGGCTATTTCAGAGATTCATAGTTTTAAAAAAATGGTTCGTTCTGCTCTTTACGAGGTTCGTAGAATTATTTACGATCTTCGGCCTATGGCGCTGGATGATTTAGGTTTGGTTCCTACCCTCAGAAAATATCTGCTTACCATCGAAGAATATCATAATCACTCAAAAATTGATTTTGTGAATATTGGACTAGAACATCGCCTGCCGGCTAAGTACGAGGTCGCATTATTCCGAATGATTCAAGAGTCGGTTCAGAATGCACTGAAACACGCAAATGCATGTGAGATAAAGGTAAAACTTGAAATGACCAAGACAGCCATTACCGTTCAGATTAAGGATAACGGGGTTGGATTTGATACCACCCAGAAAAAACCTGAGTCCTTTGGGATTATTGGGATGAACGAGCGGGTCGACTTGCTGGATGGCGAACTCATGGTTGAATCAAAAGTTGGTAAAGGAACCACTGTTACCATCCATGTTCCATTGCCGGAATCATGAGTGGATTGATTTCCAGGAAACAATTAAAAAGAATTTAGTGTATAAATAGCAAAATCTTATTCCGAAGATTAGGGAGGCGAAGAAAATGACGACTAAAATTGCCATTATCGATGATCATCAATTGTTTAGAGAAGGAGTAAAAAGGATTCTTGAATTTGAAAAAACGTTCCAGGTTGTGGCCGAGGGGGATGACGGCACAGAAGCAATTCGTATTGTAAAAGAATTCAATCCGGATGTGGTCATCATGGATATAAACATGCCGAAAATGAACGGAGTGGAAGCAACCAAGGAGCTTGTAGAAAAATACCCAGAAACAAAAATTATCATTTTATCGATTCATGATGATGAAAATTATGTTACACATGCGCTTCAAACCGGTGCGCAAGGGTATCTTTTAAAGGAAATGGATGCCGATGCCCTCATCGATGCAGTTCGCGTCGTTGCGGAAGGCGGCTCATATTTACATCCAAAGGTTACGCATAATCTAGTGAATGAATACCGCCGTTTAACAGCAGGTAAGGTATTTGGCGGCACTTATGTTCAAACAGTGGAAATCCGCCGGCCGCTTCATTTGTTAACGCGCCGTGAATGTGAAGTGCTGCAAATGCTTGCTGATGGGAAAAGCAACCGTGGAATTGGGGAAGCCCTTTTCATTAGCGAAAAGACCGTTAAAAATCATGTCAGCAACATCCTGCAAAAAATGAACGTTAATGACCGTACGCAAGCTGTTGTTGTAGCGATTAAAAACGGCTGGGTAGAAGTTCGGTAATCATAATTGATAAAAAAAGCACGCACGCGTGCTTTTTTATCTTTTGAATAATTTCCGATTTTTTAACCAAACAGGAATTCGAATGGTTAAGCTCATAAGTAATACAATAATAATGAGAACTGAACCAGATTTTTGAGCGATTTGTTGTGCATCTTCCACTAATGCTTCCGATTGGACATACCAAAGATGGACAGGTAAAGTTCCCCCTTCGGATAGCGGATTGAAATCCCACATTTTTCCTGAGGTCCCTGTTCCGCCAGCTAGTAAGATTATGGCGGATTCCCCAAATGCTCTGCAGGCGGCAAGACTAATACCAGTCATGATTCCTGGTAAGGCAGCGGGAATAATAGTGGATAAAATCACTTGCGAATCGGTAAGTCCGAGTGAATAGGCTGCTTCTCTTAATTCCCTGGGCACTGCTTGAATTGCCTCTTCCGTAACGCTAGTAATCACAGGGAGATTTAACAATGAAAGGGTGATTCCAGCACCTAGTATTGTTAAACCAATGTGAAAAACATCCACAAAAAGAACATATCCAAATAGACCAAAAACAATTGACGGTACCGAAGCAAGACTTTCGATCGATGTTCTAATCATTTCGGTAATTCGATTTTTGGGAGCAAATTCAGATAAATAAATCCCTGCTCCAATTCCTACCGGCAGTGAAATAATTAGAGATATGATTAAAACATAGAAAGAGTTGAATAAAAATGGTCCAATCCCGCCTCCTGCATCAATTTCGCTAGGCAATCCAAGCAGAAACTTGAGGTTAATGTGGAAAAGCCCTTTGGATAAAATTTTGAATAAAATATAAACAATAATAGTTAGAATGAGAATGGATAAATACCATAGGAAATGGGTAAATACTTTGTCTAAAAGCTTATTCATGCTTCTTGATTTTTGAGTTTTTTCAGAGAAATAAACCATTTTTTAAACTCCTTTTGCTCGTATTCTTCTTACGAAAATGATCATAAGATTTGAAATCAGTAAAAGGATAAACGCCATCATATATAGACCATAGTTCCAGGTGGAATCAAACTGAACATCTAAAATTTGCATCACAATATTACTGGTTAAAACAGCTGTAGGCGTCAAAAGTGTTTCTGGAAGCTGAGCTGTGTTGCCAATAACCATAACAACAGCCATTGTTTCTCCTAATGCACGGGCCATTCCCAGTATTACAGCTGAAATAAGTCCTTTTTTTGCAGCAGGAAGAATGACTTTGAAAGTCGCTTGAAATCTCGTGCTTCCAAGTGCATAACTAGCTTCTCTAATTTCCTTTGGAACAGCTGAAATCGCCTCATCACTAAGTCTCGTCACTGTTGGTAAAACCATGATGGTTAAAACTAATGCTGCTGCCAAGAGACCATCACCCATAACAGCACCAGTAATTTTCATTAAAAATGGAATGAGTAAAGTGAGTCCGAGATAGCCGTAAATAATAGAAGGAATCCCTACTAGTAAATCTAGCAAAGGCCTAATGATATTTTTTACCTTTTCAGGTGCCACTTCTACAATAAAAACAGCAAGCCCGATGGACAAAGGAACAGACAAAACCATTGTAAGAGCCGTTAAAGCAAAGGTGCCCAAGATGAAAAGAGCTGCACCGAATTTTTCTTGGTCCGGATCCCAAACAGTTGAGAAAAAGAATTCTTTTACTGAAACATCCTTAAATACTAAAATGCCAGTCTTGCCTATAAATACAATGATAGAAAGAAGGACAAGTCCCAAAAGAATGCTGCTTAATAGACAATAAAATCTAAAACTCTTATTTTTAAAATAGGTAAATCCAGATGTAGAATACAAACGATGGCTTTTTAAAGCAACCGGTGTATTGGATAGATTTTCTTCTAGTTTAGCCATTTTTATCCTCCTAGTATTAAGTGAATGCCAGCCTTTAGGGGCTGGCATTCTATTATTAAATACACTTTAGGGGGAAGTGGATTTACTTCATTTTGTTGATTGGAATAAATTTCAATTTTTTAAGAGAACCATTTTGGAATTTACTGCTTTGAACATATTTAATGAATGCTGCATTTGCACCAGTTGGGTTTCCTTTTGTTAATAGATAACCGTATCCCCAAACTGGGTATTTTCCGTTCATGACATTCTCTGTTGTTGCAGCAACACCGTTATAGCTCACAGCTTTTAGGTTACCTTTAATGTATGGAAAATCGATATAACCAATCGCATTTGGATTGGTATTCACTGCAGCCGCCATTTCACCGCTTTTTCCAACCTCTTTATAATTACCGCTCTTCATAAAGTCTACATTTTTTAGAGCTTTCTTTTGGTAATTCACTCGAGTACCTGAACCATTCTTCCGGTTAACAACGACGATTTCAGCATTTTTACCGCCTACTTGTTTCCAGTTCGTAATTTTTCCGCTGAAAATGCCTTGCAGTTGGGACGTTGTTAGATTTTTTACAGGGTTAGCCTTATTGACAATTGTAGCGAAAGGGATAACAGCGATTTTGTTTGCTTTTAAACCTTTAAATGCACTGAATCCTTTGACTGGTTGAGTGGCATCCCAGTCACAAGCACCAATGGTAGCTGAGCCTCTGCTTACAGATTGTGGTCCAGCAATGGAGGATGAGCCTGAAACAGAAATGGATACTCTAGGATTTAATTTTTTAAACTCACTCGCAGCTTGTTGTGTTAATGGAAGCAAGGCAGTTGAACCTGCTACGACAACTTTTCCAGATACAGAAGCAGCATTCGCATTTGTAGATACAGAACCAAGAGAAAGTCCTACCGTTGCTGCAAGGGCCAAAGAAGCCATGGAAATACGTTTGAATAAATTCATATGATTAATCTCTCCTTTTATTTTGTTAAAATTTCAAATTGACCATTTTTTAAAATCATTGTGCGGTCGCCGTGATCTCCAGAAACCGAGACAGCAATCGATATACCATCTGGTGAAACAGAAAGAGCGGAGATGTTTAATTTTGTTTGGACAATTCTTGTTAATTTTCTTGTATTTGGATTCACTTCATAAATAGAACGATATCCATTATCTTCCTCTGCGATAAATAATACTTTTCCCTGGACAGTGACAACAGTTGAAAGAATATCTTTGTTTGTAACTAATGGAGTAATGATATTCTGGCTATTAATCATGTTTAGAACTGGCAGAGTGTCATCGTCAGTCGTATAGCTTGTATAAATGATATTTCCATTCTTCATGAAAGTAGAGAACAATTTATTGTCTGGTGTAGAAGTTAATGCTGTAGCTTGTACTTCTGCATTGGATAAATTGACAACATATAATTGGCTTTCAGTTCCTGTTAAATCAATATCTGAAACATCTGTTTTGTCATCATCCGTATAGACAGTTGTTCCTTCTTTTCCTACTGTATAAATAAGTTTTTTGCCATCTTGAGAAATTTTTAAGTCTGATTTAGCATTTAGTGAATCGGAATACACGGATGTAATGGATCCGTCAGAAATTTTAATTGCATCAATGTTATTACTCTTATCACCAGAGATACAATAAACCGTACCGCCATCTTTAGACCAAACGAATCCTAATTTAGGTGCATCATCAGTGTTATTTAAGGTAGTAACCTTATTTGTTTGAAGGTCAACAAGATATACAAAGCCAGATTCATCTGAATAAATTGCCTGTTTACCGTTAGGAGAAACCGTGACTTCTGAACTGTTGATCTTGATAGAAGATTTTTTGCTATGGATGTTTACTATGTAAGAGGCAACATCCGAATCACTATTTTCATTTGTTACAAGCAACGTAGAATTATCAATCCATTGGGGATTAGATGTATCACCACTGATTAATCCCGTCGAGATAAACTGCCCGTTTTGATTCGTTAAGATATCCCCGCCAAGGGCTTTCACTAGTTGATTTAAGTCTGCGTAAACTTTTCCTTTTACTTTGATTGGGTTTCCGTCAATTTGAACCACTTTTCCGCTTCTAGAAACATACAGTTTGTTCTTATTCTCTTTGACAGATGCTGAAAATAATTTAGCGATATCCTCTGCTGAAAATAATTGTTTTCTACCCATTGTGAATGTTTTAATTGCTTTACTTTGACCATCGATATTCAATTTGGCAGATCCAAATTTTAAGGTCCCATTCGTAGAGATTAGCAGGCTTTTATCTACTAAACTATCTCCGCCTAAAGCTTTAATAAATGGCTTCATGTCGACGAATAATGTTTTTCCTATTAATTTAGGTGCAGCAGCCAACTTTACCTTTTTCCCATTTACCACTGCATTAGTGGAGCCGGCTTGTAGTTTTTGTGTAAACTTCTGTTTACCTTGTGTTTTTGTGATTGTATACGTCTTGGTTTTAGAACTAAAGGAAAAACTTGCAGCTATTAATTTTGAAAGGTCTTGAGACGAATAAAGTTTAACTTTATTCTTTACTGTGAATTGAACTTCTTTAAACTGACCATTTACAATTAATTTTTCTTTGAAGACCGTCTGCTTCTGTTGAATAGATGCAGCTTGAACGCTGTGTAAAGCAATAGGTGTAAATGTACTTCCAGCTAATACAGCAGATGCAATTACAATACTTGATAATTGTTTCTTCACCCTTGTGCCTCCTTGGAAATGGTTCAAAAGAATTACTTTCTGTAAAAAATTATTCCCCTCCTTTAGTGATTCAAGTTTATCTAACATAAAATTGATTATAAAGTCTGATTGTAAAGACAGTATTAATGTGATTTTAATAGTGTGAAGTTTGAGTAAAAGAATAGTAAAATAAACTATTTTTATACAATTATCCATTTTATGTAAATGTAGACTAAATGACTTATCAATTTTGATCCTTGGTAGTAAGTGATCCTGCAGGGGTGGGCTTATAGTTCTAAAAAATGGTAGGAAATAAAATAATTAATGATTTTAGTAATTAATGCATTTTCATTTTTTTTTATATAAAATATTTAAAAGAGAAAAAAGACAAGGATGGTAATTTTTATTATGAAAACAGCAGTTGTCACGGATAGTACTGCCTACATCCAGAAGGAATTACGTGATAAATGGAATATACATATGGTCCCGTTAAATGTTATTTTCGGTAACGAGGCTTATCAAGAAGAGGTTGATATCTCCGCAGAGGAATTTTATAAAGAGGTGAAACAAAAAGGTTTGCCGACCACTTCACAGCCGCCAGTCGGCCAGTTTGTCGAGCTGTTTGAGCAATTGGCGAAGGAGTATGATGCAGTCATCAGCATCCACCTCTCAAGTGGCATCAGTGGTACCTTCCAAGGAGCCGTTACGGCTGGAACGATGGTAGAGGGCATCAAGGTTTCCCCATTTGATTCGGAAATTAGCTGTATGGTCCAAGGTTTTTATGCTTTGGAAGCGGCTGAAATGGCATCAAGAGGTGTGAGTGTGGAGGCCATCATGGCGCGACTTGAAGAATTGAAAGAAACAGCCCGGGCTTATTTTATGGTTGATGATCTTACCCATTTGCAGCGGGGCGGACGCTTATCAAGTGCCCAAGCCATCATCGGCAGCCTGCTACAGGTGAAGCCGTTGCTCCATTTTGAAAATAAGGTTATTGTCCCTTTTGAAAAAATCCGGACGCGTAAAAAGGCGATGAAGCGGATTGCCGACCTCCTGGGGGAAGATGCTGCAAAGGGTGCGTCTTATCGGGTTGTAATTATCCACGCCAATCGTGAGGCGGAAGCAAATGAGTGGAAAGCCGAATTATCAGCGTTGTATCCAAATGTTGAATTTTTTGTGAGCTACTTCGGAGCCGTGATTGGTACCCATCTTGGCGAAGGTGCGATGGGATGGGGTGGATGAGGAAATAAGGATTTATCGAAAGCCACTCCGGCTTTGTTGTCGGAGTGGCTTTTTTGCGCTGTTTTTAAAAGATTTTTCGATAAATGCAGGAATTTATCTGTTTTTGTCGAACTTATTAAATAGATTTTTCTCCTCAATCAATTTCCAAAACACCAAACTCTAAAAGGTAGGTGCCCTCATGCGTTTTACGATTATAAACAACATCCTTGTTCCGCAAAAGCACGATTCTCTGCCGATTTCACAGATTTCAAATAGCCCGCAGCCAGCTCTCAATTCACACTATCATTATCACTCTAATCTTCAACTTCTCCTTACCGGTAAACAGCTTCTCCTAGATGATATCCCTTCCGATGAAATTCAAGCCCATTATGAAAATGGCTATGTAACCTACCGCAAAGGCATAGATTACAATGGAAAACAGCCTGTTTGCGCCCGGTGCGGAAACAAGGACCCACAAAGGTTCGCACGCTTTCCCTGTTCCAGATGCGGCGAAATGTGCCTCTATTGCCGCCACTGTATTATGATGGGGAGGATCAGTGAATGCACCCCTCTCATCGGCTGGAATGGTCCACCCCCAGAACCCCAATTGCCTTCAAAAATAATGGAATGGCAAGGGAGACTCTCAGCAGGGCAACAGACTGCATCGGACCGAGTCGTTGAGGCAATCAAGCAGAACAACGAGCTGTTGGTATGGGCGGTATGCGGAGCGGGTAAAACCGAAGTGCTCTTCCATGGAATTGAAACAGCGCTTGCTGCTCGAAAAAGGGTTTGCATTGCCACGCCAAGAACAGACGTCGTTCTCGAACTTACTCCCCGCTTGAAAGCAGCGTTTCCCGGAATCACCATTGCCTCGCTTTATGGCGGGAGCAAGGACCGCCATCTTTACGCTCCGCTCACTATCGCAACCACGCACCAACTCCTAAGGTTTTACCATGCCTTTGACACCATCATCCTTGATGAAGTAGATGCGTTTCCCTATACAGTTGAAGAATCGCTTCAGTATGCGGCCATCCAGGCGAGGAAACCAATATCGGGGATGATTTATTTAACCGCCACTCCCAACCAAAAATGGCAAAAAGAATGCAGGCAGGGGAAAAGAGCCTACATTACGATTCCGGCCCGATTTCACAGGCATCCCCTCCCGGTACCGGAATTTGCCTGGTGCGGCAATTGGCAAAAGCACCTCCATAAAAATAAGCTTCCTACCAATGTACTCCAATGGATAAAAAGTAGAATTGAAATAAATAAGCAGGCACTCGTTTTTTTTCCTCATATACCGTTAATGGAAAAAGCCCTTTCAATTCTTCGCCAGTTTGCCCCGACAATTGAGGCCGTCCACGCAGAAGACCCGGAACGAAAGGAAAAAGTTCAAAAAATGCGCATGAAAGAAATCCCGTTGCTTTTAACCACAACCATCCTGGAACGTGGCGTTACTTTCCCGAATATCGATGTCGCCGTTGTTGGGGCGGAGGACGAAATTTTTAGCGAAAGTGCCCTTGTCCAAATAGCTGGAAGGGCAGGCAGGAGCGCGGCTTATCCAAAAGGAGTAGTCACCTTTTTTCACTATGGAAAAACCGAAGAGATGTTAAAAGCAAAGAAGCAAATTGTATTCATGAATCAGGAAGGAATCAAAAGGGGACTGATTGATGAAAAGGAGTGAATTCCGGTGAATTTTTTTCAGCAGCACCGCTGTTACCTGTGCCATCAAACGATTCCTCCAATTATCAGCTGGAGAGCAATTTTTTCAGCAGAAAGGGATGCTTACCTGTGCTCCGAATGTGAAAGTAAACTTGAAAAAATAGCTGGCGATACATGCAGGATTTGCTGCCGGCCTTTTTACCATTTGGATGAGCAATTCCGCCATGGAGATCTCTGTCATGATTGCTTGCGCTGGGAGGAGGATCCGGAGTGGCAAGGGCTACTTAGTAAAAACACATCATTATTTCTCTACAATGATTTTTTAAAAGAAGTGATTGCGACATTTAAATTTCGTGGTGATTATATCATTGCGAAGGTATTTGCAGAACAAATTAAAGAAGAGCTTCAAAATATGAATGGGGATTTCCTTGTACCTATTCCGTTAAGCGGGGAGCGTCTCTATGAACGGGGATTTAATCAAGCAGAAGCCATTTTGTTAGAGGCTGGTTTTACTTCGACAGTACTTTTAACCAGGGTCCATTCTGAAAAACAATCCAAAAAGACCAGGACCGAACGGATTCATCTCCCACAAGTGTTTACAATTGACCCACAAATAAATATCCAAGGAAAAAACATAGTTTTATTGGATGATGTTTATACAACAGGCTCGACACTCAGGCATGCTGCAAAGCTTCTAAGAACGTCCGGAGCTGCTGGCATACAATCCCTTACACTTGCAAGGTAGTAAGGAGTGGAAGTTACGAAATACCGCCACGTTTCTAAAAAGTAAAGAAAGTATAAAATTTTCGACTTTGAGAATTGTCCAATTCCTAGCCCCTCTAGGTCATAAGCCAATCCGTCAAGAAGGTTAAAGAGCAACCTTTTCACCGGCTTGGCTTACTATGCCTGAGGCTGAACAAGGCGCTTGCGCTTTTCTAAAGTTAATATTTCATTTTAAGGGCGTGCTGCGCATTGTGAACATCTTGCCCGAGCAAATGCCCTAAATCATATGAAGGATAATAGCCGTGTTTATGCATGTATTGGTAGGCCCGTTCATGCCCGTGAATCGCAGCATTCAGCTGATTGGTAAAAGTTTTTCTTAACGCCGGTGTTGCCGTTTCCGTAATGGCTACGGCCATGCAGCGGACTAACTCTTTAGAGAAGGCAAGCAAATCGGCAGCAAAAAAGCTGACATCCTGACGGGTTTCTGCATCTCTGGTCTGATATCCCGGTGCGGAAGGATAAAATTTAAGCAATTCATTTAAGTTTCCTTCAAGTTCACCAATGCATTTTCTGTAGAGTTCTCTTAATTCCTGGTCTTCAACCTTTTTAAATGACATTTTAAGTTTCATTAACCCAATGGATTGAAATGCTACAATTTCATGCAATTCCATTGTTTCATGCCATGCAAGTGTTCTTCTTTGATCCTGTGTCATTCGGATGCCTCCCATCATTTTCTCATCCTTTGTAGCCTATTCTATGGGCATATGGCTGGAAAATTGTCCGAAATAATATTAAAATTTAATTATAATAAATTATCCATTCTAACCAAATATATCCAAACACAATACATTCAAGGTATGTTTGCTACTATATATACATTGTTTTTGTCATGAAATAGACAAAATAATGTACTGTTTTAGCAGGATATTCATAGGGTAAAATAGAAATGTATTTACATAGTTTTAAAAAAAGGAGGAGTTCACTTATGAATTATAACGTTCGTGGTGAAAACATTGAGGTAACTCCAGCAATTCGCGAGTATGTTGAAAAGAAAATTTCAAAATTAGAAAGGTATTTTACTGAAGCACCTGAAGCGAAGGTCAATGTTAACCTAAGATTCAATCAAGATAAAACATCAAAAGTAGAGGTAACCATTCCACTTCCGCATCTAGTTCTACGTGCCGAAGAGACAAACATGGATATGTATGCTGCAATTGACCTCATTACAGACAAGCTCGAGCGTCAAATCCGCAAGCATAAAACAAAAGTGAATCGCAAGTTCCGCGAAAAAGGTGATTTCCCAATTACCTTTACAGCGGCTGAAAATACAGAGTCAAACGATTTTGACGAAGACGAACTTGAAGTGGTTCGTACAAAACGATTTGATCTTAAACCAATGGACAGTGAAGAAGCCATCCTGCAAATGAATATGTTAGGTCACAACTTCTACGTGTTCACAAATGCAGATACAAATCGTACCAACGTTGTTTACAAACGTAAAGACGGCCGCTACGGTTTAATTGAAGCACATTAATATGATAAAAAACGCAGCACCCACCCGGGCTGCGTTTTTTGCATTTTTTATCAACCAGGTGATACTCTTGAGGTTTTATAAGGATCAAGTCCTTGGATCGTTTTCAGCAGCCAATTTTCTTCGAGGGGAACTTTGTTGTCACACGTATAGTGAAAGTGGTAAGATGAAAAGTGATATTCAAATCATTTTGGCAGGATCTAGTACCTAATATTGCGAATTCTTAATTGTAGCAATCTCGAAAAAAGGAGAGTTCAATCACATGATGGGGATTTTAAATAAATTGTATGATGTGAATAAACGTGAGTTAAAACGATTGGACAAACTCGCGAATCAAATAGAGGCGCTTGCCGCTGAAACCGAAAAGCTCACAGATGATCAGCTTCGTGAAAAAACAGCGGAATTCAAACAGCGCTACCAAAATGGCGAATCCCTTGATGATTTTCTTGTTGAAGCATTTGCTGTTGTCCGTGAAGGGGCCCGCCGTGTGCTTGGGTTATATCCGTATCATGTTCAATTAATGGGAGGGATTTCACTCCATGAAGGGAACATTTCGGAGATGAAAACAGGGGAAGGTAAAACCTTAACCGCTACGATGCCGGTTTATTTGAATGCTCTTTCCGGTAAAGGCGTTCATGTTGTAACGGTCAATGAATACCTCGCAAGCCGTGACGCACACGAAATGGGACAGCTTTATGAATTTTTAGGGCTGACAGTTGGATTAAACCTAAACAGTATGACGAGTGAAGAAAAGCAGGAAGCCTATACGGCTGATATCACTTATGGGACAAATAATGAATATGGTTTTGACTATCTGCGTGACAACATGGTCCTTTATAAGGAACAAAAGGTTCAGCGCCCGCTTTTTTATGCAGTCATTGATGAAGTGGACTCCATCCTCATTGACGAAGCGCGTACACCGCTGATTATTTCTGGTTCCGCGGAAAAATCAACGGCTCTTTATATTCAAGCAAATGCATTTGTGCGTACGCTGACGAAAGATAAAGATTATACGTATGATGAAAAAACAAAGGGCGTTATGATGACAGAAGAAGGCATCAGCAAAGCAGAGAAGGCCTTTGGCATTGAAAACCTGTTTGATATATCCCACGTCGGGTTAAATCACCATGTCAACCAGGCGTTAAAAGCAAACGTCAGTATGCACCTGGATGTTGATTACGTTGTTCAAGATGGAGAAATTGTCATTGTAGACCAATTTACCGGCCGTTTGATGAAGGGCCGCCGTTATAGTGAAGGCTTACATCAAGCGATCGAAGCTAAAGAAGGTTTGGAAGTACAAAATGAAAGTATGACCATGGCAACGATTACGTTCCAAAACTACTTCCGGATGTATGAAAAATTAGCAGGGATGACAGGTACGGCAAAGACGGAAGAAGAAGAATTCCGGAACATTTATAATATGAATGTTATTGTGATTCCTACGAATAAACCGATTGCCCGGGATGACCGCCCCGATCTAATTTACTCCACAATGGAAGGGAAGTTTCGGGCCGTTGTTGAGGATATAGCCCAACGTCATCTAGTTGGCCAGCCTGTACTTGTAGGTACGGTTGCCATCGAAACATCTGAATTAATTTCAAAGCTATTATTGAAAAAAGGCGTCCGCCACAACGTTTTGAATGCGAAAAACCATGGACGGGAGGCAGAAATCATTGCAGAAGCAGGTCATAAAGGTGCAGTAACCATTGCGACAAACATGGCCGGTCGTGGAACAGATATTAAACTCGGTGAAGGGGTTAAAGAATTAGACGGTCTTGCTGTTATTGGTACCGAGCGCCATGAGAGCCGCCGGATTGACAACCAGCTCCGTGGACGTTCCGGCCGTCAAGGGGATCCTGGAATTACCCAGTTCTACTTATCAATGGAAGATGAATTAATGCGCCGATTCGGATCTGACAATATGAAAGCAATGATGGAGCGTCTTGGAATGGATGATTCCCAGCCAATCCAAAGTAAAATGGTTTCAAAAGCAGTTGAGTCCGCACAAAAACGTGTGGAAGGAAATAACTTCGACGCACGGAAGCAATTGTTACAATATGATGATGTGCTTCGCCAGCAGCGTGAAATCATCTATACACAACGCGATGAATTGCTCGAGTCTGAAAATCTTCGTGAAATTATTGAAGGTATGATTTTAAGAACCATCCAGCGCAATGTCGAGGCACATGCTTCAATGGCAGAAGATGAAGAAAATTGGAACCTTCAGGGCATTGTTGATTTTGTCCATGCCAACCTTCTTCCAGAAGGGGATATTACGTTAAATGGCTTAAAAGGTAAGGACCCTGAAGAGATAATTGAAGCCATTTTTGCCAAAGTGAAAGCGCGCTACGATGAGAAAGAGCTGCTTCTCTTCGCAGAGCAAATGCGCGAATTTGAAAAAGTTGTTTCTTTGCGTGCTGTGGATTCGAAATGGATTGATCATATCGATGCAATGGATCAGCTGCGAGACGGAATCCACTTGCGTGCATACGGTCAAACTGATCCACTTCGTGAGTACCAGGCAGAAGGTTTTGCCATGTTTGAAGCAATGGTTACTTCGATTGAAGAGGAAGCTTCCATGTATATCATGAAGGCAGAAATCCGCAATAATCTGGAGCGCCAAGAAGTAGCGAAAGGTCAGGCGGTTCATCCGAAGGAAGATGGAGAACCGGTGAAGCAAAAACCAAAAGTGAAGCAAATTGATGTAGGTCGAAATAATCCATGCATTTGCGGCAGCGGTAAAAAATATAAAAACTGCTGCGGTGCAGGGAAATAATTTTAAATGAAAAGGGCCGGCTAAACGCCGGCCCCTTTTAAATTGTGAACAACTTATTATATAACGTGGATAAACACGAGGGAATTGTTAATAAAACATGGGATTTTGTTAATAACTAACTGAATATGTGGATAAAAAATTGTAATCTGTTGATAAAACGCTTGGGATAATTCGTTATCCACAATCTTGTTTTTGCTTTCGTTGAGAAGTTATCCCCAATCCATGATTAACAGGCTAGTCTTGGATTTTTCAAGGTTATGCCGGTATAATAGATGAAGACTGACTTGATTAGGAATGAATATACTACGGGGTACAAGAGAAATTTTTATAGAGGTGACCATTATGGAATTAGCAGAAATTCGCAATGAATTAGAAAAAACAGCTAAACGTTTAGCGGACTTTAGGGGGTCTCTTTGACCTTGAAAATAAGGAAGCAAGAATCGCCGAATTAGACGATCAAATGCTTCATCCGGATTTTTGGAATGATCAACAGGCTGCACAGGTTGTCATCAGTGAAGCGAATGCCTTAAAGGATCAAGTTAATGAGTTTACTGATTTAAATGAAATGTATGAAAATTTGGAATTAACCTACGAATTGGTAAAAGAAGAAAGCGATGCAGAATTACAAGCAGAATTGGAAGAGGAGCTTCACCAGCTTACAGAACGCTTGAACCAATTTGAATTACAGCTCTTACTAAGTGAAGAGTATGATAAAAATAATGCGATTCTAGAGCTCCACCCTGGTGCTGGCGGTACTGAATCACAGGACTGGGGTTCGATGCTGCTTCGGATGTACACAAGATGGGCAGAGAAAAAAGGCTTTAAGGTGGAAACGCTCGATTATCTTCCAGGGGATGAAGCGGGAATTAAGAGTGTTACATTAGCCATAAAAGGTCATAATGCCTATGGATATTTGAAGGCGGAAAAAGGGGTTCACCGTCTTGTACGGATTTCTCCATTTGATTCCTCTGGCCGCCGTCATACCTCCTTTGTGTCATGTGAGGTTATGCCGGAGTTTAATGACGAGATTCAGATTGATATCCGCACGGAGGATTTAAAAATTGATACGTACCGTGCCAGCGGTGCCGGCGGTCAGCATATTAATACAACCGACTCAGCCGTCCGGATTACCCACCTTCCAACAGGTGTAGTGGTAACGTGTCAATCTGAACGCTCGCAAATTAAAAATCGTGAGCAAGCAATGAAAATGTTAAAAGCAAAATTGTATCAACGTGAAATTGAGCAGCAGGAAAAAGAACTTTTAGAAATTCGCGGGGAACAAAAAGAAATTGGCTGGGGAAGCCAAATTCGCTCATATGTGTTCCATCCATATTCAATGGTAAAGGACCATCGTACGAATACGGAGTCAGGGAATGTTCAGGCTGTTATGGATGGGGAAATTGATCAATTTATTGATGCCTATTTAAGATCGAGAATTTCATAATGATTGGGAACCCTTTGCTGGATTATGCGGCAAAGGGTTTTTTTTTTTTTTAGGACAAAATTGATTAGGGGTCTTAGAAAAATGTCCCAAAAAACCATTTAAAGGACAAAATCTGGGAAAAAACAGCCTAATGTCCTAAAAAGCAAATTTTAGGACAAAATTAGTTAAAAGAAATAGAACCACTTTACCGCGGCAACTGAATGCCATTTACACCAAAAAATACCCATGCTATACTCACTCTCGAAAATATTTTGAGAAAAAACAAGGGGAATTTACAAAATGAATAAAGTTCTGGAACTCACACAAACCAACCCAAAAATGGAAGTGGTTATGGACTACCTTTTTGTCCTTATTGGTTCAGCCATTATTGCCTTTTCCTTTAATGTCTTTTTACTGCCAAATCAAATTGCATCAGGCGGTGTAAGTGGAATTAGTACAATCCTAAATAGTGTTCTGGGTCTGGAGCCTGCCTATGTTCAATGGGCGTTCAATATCCCATTATTTATTGCCGGCGTAGTTTTATTAGGAAAACAGTTTGGCGCTAAAACCCTTGCCGGGACGATTTTTTTACCTTTCGTCGTTTATTTAACCAAAAATATGGAGCCATGGACACATGATGCCTTGCTTGGAGCTTTATTTGGCGGGATCGGTGTTGGGCTTGGCTTGGGAATTGTTTTTAGAGGAAGGGCCTCCACTGGTGGAACGGACCTGGCCGCCCAAATTATTAATAAATACACGGGATTTACGCTAGGGACATGTGTTGTACTGATTGACGGATTAATCGTATTAACTGCCGCGATTGTATTTGATATCGAAAAAGGACTATATGCCCTTATCGGATTATATGTTACAAGCAAGACCATCGATTTAATTCAAGTTGGATTTGGCCGTTCGAAAATGGCCATGATCATTACAAGTAAACAAGAAGAGGTTCGGTCCGGAATCTTGAATAAAATTGACCGTGGTGTGACAAAACTATCAGCATATGGTGGATTTACTGACCATGAACGCCCAGTTCTTATGTGTGTTGTCGATCAAACGGAGTTCACAAAATTGAAACAATTGGTCAAAACCCTTGACCCATCTGCGTTTATCGTGGTTATGGATGCTGCCGAAGTGCTGGGAGAGGGTTTCAAACGCGCATAGTATTGGTATACTTGTTACGTAATGGTAAAATTTTCTGAAGGGGGATTAGCAGTGAAGAAAAAACTACTTACATTATTATTAGGGACCTCCCTAGTAATGGGACTTGCCGCTTGCGGAGGCGGAACCGACACGTCTAAAAACAAAGATACCACCACCAAAACTACAGACACCGGTGGAGGTGCGAATGATGTTGCCGCAGCAGCTGAGAAAATTACCGCTCAAAAATGCTCCAGCTGCCACGGTGAAAATCTTAAAGGTGCCGTGGGACCAGACTTAACACATATTGGTGCCCAGCTTTCCAAACAACAAATTTTAGACATTCTCAAAAACGGAAAATCCGGCGGTATGCCTAAAGGCTTAATTTCCGGTGATGATGCTGACAAAGTTGCTACATGGCTTGCCTCTAAAAAGTAAAATACTAAGAAAAGCGGAAGCGCCTTGTTCAGCCCCCGACAAGTGCTGGAGGTCCTGTCGGTGAAGTCGTTCTTTGACTTCATCGACAGGACCGAAGCAACCTAGGAAAAAAGCAGTTCATTTTTTCCCTCGAGGGGCTAGGCGCTGGAGCTGGACAATTCTCAAAGGCGAAATTTTATACTTTTACTGAAAAAACGTTCTGTCCTAACACAGAACGTTTTTTTATCGTTTAGGAAATAATAAAATTTCTAGATTTGTGGAAAATTGTTCAATAAATTGCTACACCGGTTATTGATGCGGACTCTAGATGCCCGATAAAAGGAAAAAATAGGAATGGCTGTCACTGAAGAGGCCTCTAGATGCCCGATAAAAGTAAAAAATAGGAACAGCGGTCACTGAAGAGACCTCTAGTTGCCCGATAATAGTAAAAAATAGGAACGGCGGTCACTAAAGTGGCCTCTAGATGCCCAATAACAGTAAAAATTAGTAACAGCGGTCACTGAAGAGTCTACTAGATGCCCGATAACAGTAAAAAATAGGAACAGCGGTCACTGAAGAGACCTCTAGATGCCCAATAACAGTAAAAATTAGCAACAGCGGTCACTGAAGAGACCTCTAGATGCCCGGTAACAGTAAAAAATACGAACAGCGGTCACTGAAGAGTCTACTAGATGCCCGATATTTATATATGATAGATACAATGGTCATCGAGAGTATTTAGATACCCAATATTATAAAAAAATTTTGTAAACCAAAAACGATTTGAGAGTAGTAATCTCAATCGTTTTTTGTTAGAAAAGGTTGAAAATTGTCTAAATTTGTTAAGTTTTTAATACTCGAAATAGCGGGAATATTGGCTATTCTTGTATTCTTTGAAAAGAAACTGTAATATTTTTATCGCATTTATTAGTGTTTGTTGATGTTATAATAGGTCTATGCGAAATTTTGCACATTTCTAAAAGTATTTTGCAGTCTTTTGCAAAAAATAAAAGATTATTGTCGAATTTACTTTGTTTTCACAATAACTTTCTTACAGGTGATCAAATGATAGAAATGCAAGAAGTATACAAAAAATACCCAAACGGTGTATCCGCCATAAATGGGATTGATGTTCGGATTAATCAAGGTGAATTTGTTTATGTGGTTGGCCCCAGTGGTGCCGGGAAATCCACGTTTATTAAAATGATGTATCGTGAAGAGATTCCTACTTCTGGAACCATCACCATGAATGGAGTCAATCTGGCAAAATTAAAAATGAAAAAGGTGCCGATTTTCCGCAGAAATCTTGGCGTTGTTTTTCAGGACTATAAGCTTCTACCTACCTTGACTGTCTATGAAAATGTTGCCTTTGCCCTTGAGGTGATTGAGGCGCAGCCTAAGTTTATTAAAAAACGGGTGATGGAAGTTTTGGATCTCGTTAATTTAAAGCATAAGGCAAGAATGCTGCCGACAGAACTTTCCGGCGGGGAACAACAGCGTGTATCCATTGCCCGTTCCATTGTTAATTCACCGAAGGTTGTGATTGCCGATGAACCAACAGGTAACCTCGACCCTGAAACCTCATGGGAAATCATGAACATATTCGAAGAAATAAACAAACGCGGAACAACCCTTGTCATGGCGACTCATAATAAAGAAATTGTTAATACAAATAAGCATCGCGTTATCGCCATTGAAGGTGGAAAGATTGTTCGTGATGAGCAAAGAGGTGAATACGGTTATGAAATTTAGGACCATTGGCCGTCATGCCCGCGAAAGTTTTAAAAGTCTCGGCAGGAATGCATGGATGACTTTTGCATCCGTAAGTGCTGTGACTGTTACCCTCATTTTAGTTGGCGTCTTTTTTGTGATTATGATGAATCTTAATAAGGTAGCCCAAACCATTGAAGAAGACGTTCAAATTCGCGTTCATATTGATGTTGCCGCAAATAAAGGAGATCAGCAAAAATTACAAAACGAAATTGAGTCCATTCCTGAAGTGAAAAGTGTCACATTCTCACCAAAAGCAAAGGAATTAAAGGAATTAATTAAAGGTCTTGGCGAGGAAGGAAAGGCATTTAAGCTTTTTGAACAGGATAATCCACTTAACGATGTATTTATTGTAAAAACAAAAAAACCAACTGATACGATGATGGTCGCAAAGAAAATTGAGAAATATAATTTTGTTGCAAAAGTAAAATACGGCCAAGGCAGTGTAGAAAAATTATTTAAATTTGTTAATGCAAGCCGAAACGTTGGTGTCGTCTTAATCCTGGGTCTATTTTTTACAGCAATTTTCCTAATTTCTAATACAATAAAAATTACGATTGTTGCGAGAAGTAGAGAAATCAAGATTATGAGATTAGTAGGTGCAACCAATAATTTTATTCGCTGGCCATTTTTCTTGGAAGGTTTATGGCTGGGGATATTAGGTTCAATTTTGCCAATTATTCTGATTTCAATTGCCTACTATAATGCGTATGATTATCTAGCTCCAAAGTTGGCTGGGAATTTTATGCAGCTTCTTCCGTATAATCCATTTGTCTATCAAGTATCCGGCATTCTAATACTCATGGGTGCGTTAATCGGTATTTGGGGAAGCGTCATGTCCGTTAGAAAATTCTTGAAGGTTTAGACCTCTGGAGGAAGGGTTCTTATTTGCACCCTTCCTTCCTGTTTAATTAATTAATTTTACATATTTTTCTAAGGAAAGGAGCGAAAAGGAAATTGAAAAAATCAGTTTTTTCATTTACAATTGCTGCTACTGTGGGACTTAGCCTATTTGCGGGGAGTGCTGCGGTATCGGAAGCAGCCTCTATTTCAGATCTAAAAGACAAACAAAATGAAATTCATAATAAACGCTCCAATCTAAAATCTAATATTAATGATGCCAATACAAAAATAAATAATTTACACGGGCAGCAAGCAAATGTGAAATCCGAGATGAAGCGCCTTGATTTTGCCATTGGAGATACAAATGCGAAGATTCGCGAGAAGACAGCTAAAATTAGTGAGACCCAAGGCAAAATTAATCAGCTGCAGGGAGAAATAAAGGTCATTGTGGAGCGGATGGAAAAACGCAATAATTTATTAAAAGAGCGCGCACGAAATTATCAAGAAACGGGCGGAATGATTAATTATATTGATGTATTAATGGGCGCAAAAAGCTTTAGCGATTTCATTGACCGGGCCAATGCCGTTGCAATGATTATGGAGGCCGACCAAGAACTATTAAAACAGGCAGATGCAGACAAAAAAGAATTAGAAGATAAGCGTGCCAAAGTAGAAAAAGATTTAACTAGTCTTCAAGAAATGAAGAGCGAATTAGAACAAATGAATAAAAGATTAAGCTCGCAGCGGGCAGAAAAAAATAAATTACTTTCAAAACTCGTTCTGAAAGAAAAGGAAGTTCATGAAGGAAAACTGGCTTTAGAAGAGGAAGGGCAAATCCTGGCAGGGCAGGAGGCAGCCATTCAAAAAGCCATCCAATTAGAAAAAGAACGCCAAGCCGCTGCTGCCGCTGCCGCAGCTGCAGCAAAAGCACCTACACCAAGCAGCGGGGGAGGTTCGGGTAAGGCACCTGCGATTTCAGGTGGAACCTTTACAAGACCGGCTGCAGGGGTGATTAGCTCAGGGTTTGGAACTCGCCCCGGATTCCGGCCGGGAGAATTCCACTATGGAGCCGATATTGCAAACCACGCATCGAATATACCAATTGTTGCTGCTGCGGATGGGGTTGTGATTCGTTCCTATTATTCTAATAGTTATGGAAACTGTATTTTTATTTCACATTCGATTAATGGACAAGTTTATACAACGGTTTATGCCCATATGGAGGCACGTATAGTAGGTAATGGTGCTGTCGTGAAGAAGGGGCAGCAAATTGGTATCATGGGAAGTACCGGTGATTCTACCGGGCAGCACTTGCATTTTGAACTTCACAGAGGGCAGTGGGTACCGGACCGTCATAATGCCATCAATCCTGTGGGAATTGTCCCACTATAATGGAAGAAGCTATGCTTCTTCCATTTTTTTGATTAGATAAGAACGAAATTTTGACTTTGAGAATTGTCCAGCTCCAGCGCCTAGCCCCTCGAGGGAAAAAATGAACTGCTTTTTTCCTAGGTTGCTTCGGTCCTGTCGATGAAGTCACAAAACGACTTCACCGCCAGGCCCTCCAGCACTTGTCGGGGCTGATCAAGGCGCTTCCGCTTTTCTTATTCATAACTCGTCCCTTTCCAACATATAAATTAATAATTAGGCAGGAATATGGCGCCCTTTATTATTGAAAAAAGGACAGGCGTCTTTCGCCAAAGGAGGGACATGGTTGAATCGAAAATGGATTGCCCTGATGATGACGGGATCGCTTTTGACAGGGGCAGGCGGAACATACGCAGCAATGCAGTGGACAGAAAAGTCAAAAGGGGATTCCGCCCTTGATAACAAAAATCATACATCGCTTGCAAACAGTACCGAAAACCTTGAAAAAGTAGACCTGGCATATGAGTTAATTTTAAACCGATATGTCGAAAAGGTAGATCGAAAGAAACTGGTTGAAGGAGCCATCCAAGGGATGCTTTCGACATTAAATGATCCCTATTCTGTTTATATGGATAAAGAAACTGCCAAGCAATTTAGTCAAACCTTGGATTCCTCTTTTGAAGGCATAGGGGCAGAGGTTGGAATGGAGGATGGAAAAATTGTCATTGTTTCCCCATTCAAAAATTCTCCTGCTGAAAAGGCTGGATTAAAGCCAAAAGATCAAATTTTGAAGATTGACGGGAAAAGTGTCCAAGGACTTGACCTGAACAAAGCCACCTTAAAGATCCGCGGTAAAAAAGGAACAACTGTAATGTTAGAAATTGCCAGACCGACACTTAAAGACCCGATGACAATTGAGGTCATGAGGGATGAAATTCCGCTTGAAACCGTCCATGCCGCAACAAAAGAACAGAATGGGAAAAAACTTGGCTACATTCAGATCACCTCCTTCTCCGAAAATACGGCAGCCGATTTTAAAAAGGAAATGAGTTCGCTTGAAGACAATCATATTAACGGATTGGTTATTGATGTACGCGGAAATCCGGGCGGATATTTAAACAGCGTTGAAGATATATTAAATGAATTTGTACCAAAGGATAAGCCAATGGTCCAAATTCAAAAGAGAAATGGAAAAAGAGATCAATTTTTCTCTACTTTAAAAGAAAAAAAGGGGTATCCGGTGGTGGTACTTGTGGATAAAGGCAGCGCATCGGCATCGGAAATTTTAGCCGGGGCTTTAAAAGAGGCAGACGGGTACCAGCTGGTGGGGGAAACCACCTTTGGAAAAGGGACTGTTCAACAGCCTGTGCCGATGGGGGATGGCAGCAATATTAAATTAACCTTATTTAAATGGCTGACCCCGGATGGAAATTGGATTCATAAAAAAGGAATCAAGCCGGATGTCGAAATTAAACAGCCGGAAATATTTAATACCCATCCGCTTCAGGTTACTGAGCCGCTTGAGCAGGATATGAATAATGAACAGGTAAAGAATGCTCAAGAAATTTTAACCGGATTAGGGTTTTCACCAGGGCGTATGGATGGATATTTTAGCGCTGAAACCACTTCTGCCGTAAAGGGATTCCAGCAATATAATGGTATACAGCCAACAGGGAAAATCGATTCCATAACAGCAACCAAGCTGGCAGAATCAGCGATAAAAGAAATGAAAAAGGAGAAAAATGATCTGCAGCTTCAAGTTGCCTTAAGGATTGCTGCGAAATAGAAAACAACGGCTTTTGGTCGTTGTTTTTTTGCGCTTCAACAAATTCTGACATTTCTGATAATGTTGTAAAATAATAGGGGATTTCCTCGGAAATAGTAATGAAATTATTCACGATAACGCTAATAATGTATTTTTTGTCCATTTCAAGAAACTAGCAATAGGTTTTATAGCTGCAATTTGTTAAAATATACTTTAAGAGACTTTGCAGATAGATTGAGAGATTTAATGATAAAGGCAGGTGACAAAAATTGGCGCAAATTTGGTTTGTAGAATTACTTAAAGGAATTGGCAAGCTATTTCTTCATCCCATTTTCTACTATCTATTTGTCTTATCAGGAATTATAGGCTTTATGAGAGTAAAAAGGGAGCGAAGAAACTTTCATGTTCGGGCGCAAAATGCCTATTTTGAGTTACGGCAGCTGCTTCCTTTAGGCATTGTTATTGGACTATCACTCTCGGTTATTTCAATTGCAGCCGGGATAGCGGTTCCGTTTTCTGCAATTATTCTCATTGCTGTCTTTTCATTTTTGTGGAGTTTTACTGCCAATATTCGATTCATGTCACCCGTGTACACAGTGGGGGCGGCATTTTTCGCCTTAATCATCATGGCTGAAAATAACTGGTCAATTCCATTTATTTCACAAACGTTTCATACGCATGACCAAAAGGTATATCCTTCTTTAGTGGTTTTATTGGCGCTATTACTTATTGCCGAGGGAGTCATGATTTTTAAGAATGGCAGCAAAGGAACCTCTCCCAAACTGGTTAAAAGTAAACGGGGTCAGAGTGTCGGGGTCCACGAGGTAAAAAGATTATGGCTTTTACCAATGTTTCTTCTCGTACCAGGAGACGCACTCAGTCTTCCGTTTGATTGGTGGCCTGTTTTTCATATAGGAGCAGAAAAGTATTCACTCATTTTTGTTCCATTTGCGATTGGGTTTCAACAGCAACTCAAAGGGATGCTTCCAAAAGCGGCTATTCAACTTTATGGCAGAAGGATAATTGTACTCGGTTCAATGATCGCGATTCTATCCATCGTTGGCAAGTGGTATCCGCTTCTATCGATTATAGTGGCTGCACTGGCTGTAATTGGCCGTGAGTCATTGGCATTAATCCAAAAATTAAAGGATGATAGTCAGCCATTTTATTTTTCAAAAAAGAACAATGGTTTAATGATACTTGGAATTATTCCGAATTCCCCGGCAAGCAAAATGGAGTTGAAGGTTGGGGAGCTTGTAACCAAAGTCAATAGTGTTGCGACTTATGATGAAAAAACCTTTTATGAAGCAGTGCAAAAAAACCGGGCACATTGTAAGCTTGAGGTCCTCGACACAAATGGCGAGGTTCGCTTCGTCCAGAGAGCCTTATATGAAGGTGATCATCATGAACTGGGAATCCTCTTTGTTCAGGATGAGCGGAAGTTTGAGGATGAGAAAATCGGATAAAAAAAGAACCATTGCGGTTCTTTTTTTTTATACCTTTTTATCTTCACAAAAATCATGTAAAACCCCCATTAAAACAATTGACATTCAAACATGTATTTGAATATTATATAATCAAACGATCATTTGAATAAAAGAAGGTGAAGGCATGAAAGAACAAGATGTTTGTGAAATAACCTGTGTGGATTCCGAGAAAACTACACATGTGAAACAACATCTTCAAAATCGAAATATTGTTCAAGTTACGAAAATCTTTAAAGCGTTAGCCGATGAAACGAGAATGAGAATTGCCTATGCTCTGACATTGGAAGACGAACTTTGCGTTTGTGATGTGGCATATATCGCTGGAGCAACTACCGCCACTGCTTCGCATCACCTGCGCCATCTAAAAGGGTTAGGTCTCGCCAAATATCGCAAAGAGGGCAAGCTTGTCTATTATTCCCTTGATGATGACCATGTGAAACAGCTTATCCACATTGCTTTTGCCCATCAAGAAGAGGTAGCCGGCCGTATATCCACCGCTGCGAAGTAATCGGACTATTAAAATTGAAAGGAGGTGGATGGCGATGACTGATACAATTGAAAAAAATGTTTACCGGGTGCAAGGCTTTTCCTGAGTAAGCTGTGCCGCCAAGTTCGAAAAGAACGTGCAACACCTGGATGGTGTTGTTGATGCAAATGTAAATTTTGGCGCCGCCAAGCTGACCGTTTATGGAAGTACCAGTATCGAAGCATTGGAGGAGGCAGGGGCTTTTGAAAAATTAAGCCTCTATCCTGAAAAGGAAAAACGGCAGTCCGCCCCGAAGATTCCATTCTGGAAAAGATACTTTTTCTTGGAACTTTCACTGCTATTCCTGATTGGCGGGTATATTTTTTCCGTAAACCTTTTGTTTGCAGCCGCCATTTTACTTGGGGGATTTTCGCTTTTTAAAACAGGATTGAAAAATTTACTCCGGCTTGATTTTGATATGAAATCGCTTATGACCATTGCCATCATTGGTGCAGCTGTAATTGGCCAATGGCAGGAAGGAGCAGTAGTAGTAATTCTGTTTGCCATTAGTGAAGTGCTCGAGAGCTACTCCATGGATAAAGCGAGGGCATCAATTCGCTCGCTCATGCAAATGGCTCCTACTGAAGCCTTGATTATCCGCAACGACCGGGAAATGACACTACCGGCGGAAGAAATCGAAATCGGGGACATTATGATTGTTAAACCGGGTGATAGGATTGCCATGGATGGCGTGGTTGTCGAAGGATTGTCTAGCGTCAATCAAGCGGCCATCACCGGAGAATCCGTTCCACTTGAAAAGACTGCAGGGAACGAGGTTTTTGCCGGGACCTTAAATGAAGAAGGCTTTTTAAAAGTAAAAGTTACCAAATTAAGTGAAGATACAACCATTGCCAAAATCATTCATTTAGTTGAAGAGGCACAGGGAGAAAAAGCGCCATCCCAGCGGTTTGTGGACCGCTTTGCGAAATACTATACGCCGGTCATTATTGGAATTGCTGCCTTGACCGCCATCCTACCTCCGCTTCTGTTTCGTGGAGATTGGAAAGAGTGGATTTACGAGGGGCTTGCCGTATTAGTCGTCGGCTGCCCGTGTGCTCTAGTGATTTCGACCCCTGTTTCCATCGTGACCGCCATCGGGAACGCAGCCCGAAAAGGCGTGCTGATCAAAGGAGGAAGCTTTATAGAAGAAGCAGGAGCCATCAAGGCCATTGCCTTCGACAAAACGGGGACATTGACAAAAGGGACTCCCACCGTTACCGATTTTATAAACCTTTGTGAAAAGGAACCCAATGAAATACTCTTGATGATTGCAGCCCTTGAAAGCCGGTCCCGGCACCCGATTGCGGCCGCCATTCTTAAAAAGGCAGAGTCGTTAAGGTACCAGGACCTATCTGTTGAAAATTTTACATCCCTCACAGGTCAAGGAATATCTGGAATAATAGAGGATGTCGAATACAAGGTTGGAAACTTGAAGCTTTTTGAAGAGATTTCAGATGAAGTTCGTGAACAAATCGCCGTCCTCCAAGCTCAAGGAAAAACAGTAATGATTGCAGGAGAGGGTAAAAAAATCCTGGCTTTGATTGCAGTAGCCGATGAAGTTCGTGAAAGCAGCCGGGAAGTCATTTCCCGCCTTCATCAGCTTGGGATTGAACAGACGATTTTATTGACAGGGGATAATCAAGCAACAGCAGAAGCGGTTGGACATCATGCCGGCATTCACAAAGTCGAAGCTGAACTGCTGCCAGAGGATAAATTGAAGTTTATCAAAAAGCTAAAAAAACAATTTGACCGGGTTGCCATGGTTGGGGATGGTGTCAATGATGCGCCGGCACTTGCATCTGCAACAATTGGGATTGCCATGGGCGGAGCGGGTACGGATACAGCTCTCGAAACGGCGGATATTGCCTTAATGAATGATGATCTGACGAAGCTGCCCTTCACAATTAACCTAAGCCGGAAGACAGTAAGGATCATCAAGCAAAATATCACGTTTTCGATTGTCATTAAAGTCATGGCGCTCCTCTTGGTCGTCCCGGGATGGCTTACCCTTTGGATTGCGATATTTGCGGATATGGGGACAACCATCTTGGTAACCTTAAATGGCTTAAGATTATTAAAAGTGAAAGAAATGCGGAGCAGTGATTGAAAGCTGCAGCCCCATTTCGATAAATATATTGAAAAAGACAATCCGGAAACGATTTGAAACTTTTACGTTTTAACAAGGTATTAAAGTGTATATAACAAAAGAGCCCTTTACAACATATTGTAAATGAGAGCTCTTAGGGGGGACGAAAATGGGACATCACCATCATGGACATTCTCATGGCCATGGGCATTCACATACAAACAATAAAAAAGCATTATTTGCATCATTTCTAATAATTGCGGGTTTTATGATTGTAGAGGTGGTTGGCGGAATCCTTACAAACAGTTTGGCGCTTTTGTCTGATGCCGGTCATATGTTAAGTGATGCAGTATCGCTTGGATTAAGTTATTTTGCCATCAAGCTTGGGGAGAGGAAAGTCACACAAGAAAAGACTTACGGCTACAAGCGGTTTGAAATTATTGCCGCCGCTCTGAACGGGATTACCCTCATTGTTGTCGCCCTTTTCATTTTTTATGAAGCCTTTCATCGTTTCCTTGCCCCTCCGGAAGTCCAAAGTAAGGGAATGCTGGTCATTTCGGTAACTGGTTTAGTGGTCAATATTATTGCGGCTTGGATTTTAATGAAAGGTGACAAGGAAGAAAACTTAAATGTAAGAAGTGCGTTTTTACATGTGATTGGTGATATGCTGGGTTCCGTTGGTGCGATTATCGCCGCTTTATTGATTCTTTTTTTCGGCTGGGGCATCGCCGACCCAATTGCGAGTGTTATTGTTGCCATCCTGATTATCTTCAGCGGGTTCAGAGTGACAAAGGATTCCTTTCATATATTAATGGAGGGGGCTCCTGAACAAATTGATATGAAAAAGGTGAAAGCAGCATTAGCAGGAATTCCAATGGTGGAAGAAGTCCATGACCTGCATATATGGACAATTACTTCAGGTTATCCAATTTTAAGCTGTCATATTACTATTCATGACGATGGTGTTCATGATGAAATCCTGTCCTATTCCCAAAAGATTCTTCATGATCAATTCGAGATTGAGCACAGCACGATTCAGATCGAAAAAGCAGCAATAGGGTGTCCCAGTCCCCATGGAACATGTAATTAAGAATTTAGATGAAAAACCTGTCCCTAGAAGAAGGGACAGGTTTTTTGCTGATATGATGGTTCAATTATTCCCTGCAAATAAGAATAATTAAAAAATGGGCTTTATATAGGGTAGGGGGGTATAGTACTATAAATACATAAAATAATATATACCTATACAGGGTATAAGGAGATGGCTTTTATGAGTCAAAATATAAAAGAAACCAATCTGCAAATATTAGGAATGACCTGTGCTGCATGTTCCAATAGAATTGAAAAAGGTCTGAATAAATTAGACGGTGTTAAAACAGCAAATGTTAATCTTGCCTTAGAGAGATCAAACGTTAAATATGATCCTGAAAAAATTAACGTTGAAGACATTGAAAATAAGATAAAAGATTTAGGATACGATGTTGTCAACGAAAAAGCTGAATTTGATATTACCGGAATGACCTGTGCCGCTTGTGCCACCCGTATTGAAAAAGGTCTAAATAAGTTAGATGGTGTAGTAAAAGCAAATGTGAATTTGGCACTTGAAAAAGCAACTGTTGAGTACAAAGGTGCTGTCCTTTCAACAGGTGAAATCATTAAAAAGTTAGAAAATCTTGGTTATGGTGCTCATATAAAGGAAGATGTAAAAGAAACGATTGACCATCGCCAAAAGGAAATTGAAAAACAAACAGGGAAGTTTATCTTTTCGGCTATCCTTTCATTCCCGCTTTTATGGGCAATGGTAGGGCACTTCAGTTTCACCTCCTTTATTTGGGTTCCTGAAATGTTTATGAATCCATGGGTTCAATTAGCCTTGGCGACACCAGTTCAATTTTTGATTGGAAAACAGTTTTATGTTGGTGCTTATAAAGCGTTAAAAAATAAGAGTGCTAATATGGATGTTCTCGTTGCATTAGGTACCTCTGCAGCTTATTTTTATAGTTTGTATCAATCATTTAGTTCAATAGGAAGTCATGGTTCAACTGTGGAACTTTACTATGAAACAAGTTCCATTCTCATCACGTTAATTATTCTCGGGAAGCTGTTCGAAGCAAGAGCAAAAGGGCGTTCATCTGAAGCGATTAAGAAACTGATGGGGCTTCAGGCAAAAACAGCTATGGTTAAAAGAGACGGAGTCGAACTGGAGCTTTCAATCGAGGAAGTAATCGTTGGCGATATCCTTCATATTAAACCAGGTGAAAAGATTCCAGTGGATGGAAAAATCGTGGAGGGTCGCTCCGCTATTGATGAATCAATGCTAACGGGTGAAAGTGTACCAGTTGATAAAAGTCCTGGTGATGAGGTCATTGGGGCAACGATCAATAAAAATGGATTTTTAAAAGTAGAGGCTACAAAGGTAGGAAGAGATACAGCTTTGGCCCAGATTATTAAAGTGGTTGAGGAAGCGCAGGGGTCAAAAGCACCAATTCAGCGGCTTGCTGATCAGATTTCCGGAGTATTTGTCCCAATCGTTGTTGGCCTTGCTGTCCTGTCATTTGTGATTTGGTACTTTTTCGTAACTCCTGGTGATTTTGCAGAGGCATTAGAGAAATTGATTGCTGTTCTTGTCATTGCTTGTCCATGTGCATTGGGATTAGCAACACCGACCTCCATCATGGCTGGTTCCGGTCGTGCTGCAGAATATGGAATTCTGTTTAAAGGCGGCGAACACTTGGAAATGACGCATAAGATTTCTACTGTTGTTCTTGATAAAACTGGAACAGTTACAAATGGTACACCGGTGTTAACAGATGTTTTCACAAATTCTTCTCAAACAGAAGAATTTTTATCATTGGTTGGCTCTGCTGAGAAACAATCAGAACACCCGCTTGCGCAAGCAATTGTTCAAGGAATTAAAGATAAAGAAATCGCCTTAAAGGAAGTAACGGAATTTGAAGCGATTCCCGGATTTGGAATAAAAGCAATCGTGGATAGAAAAGAGTTATTGGTTGGAACTAGAAAGCTAATGAACAAGTTTAATGTGACTGTCGAAGATGCTCTAGTTCAGATGGATGCACTAGAAAGAGCCGGAAAAACCGCTATGCTAACTGCCATAAATGGAGAGTTCGCGGGAATCGTGGCGGTTGCAGATACGGTAAAAGAAACGTCCCAAACAGCAATTAACCGCCTGAAAAATATGGGAATTGAAGTAATTATGATTACAGGGGATAATCAGCAAACTGCGAAGGCAATTGCAAAACAAGTAGGTATTGACCAAGTGATTGCTGAGGTACTTCCTGAAGGTAAGGCCGATGAAATAAAGAAACTGCAGGAGCATGGTAAGAAAGTGGCAATGGTCGGGGATGGAATCAATGATGCACCGGCCCTGGCCATTGCGGATATTGGCATGGCTATTGGGACAGGTACGGATGTTGCTATGGAGGCAGCTGATATTACCCTGATTCGCGGGGATATAAATAGTATTGCCGATGCCATTTTTATAAGTAAAAAAACCATTCGTAATATTAAACAGAATCTTTTCTGGGCTCTTGCCTATAACACGCTTGGAATTCCGGTCGCTGCGTTAGGATTCCTTGCACCATGGCTAGCGGGTGCAGCAATGGCCTTCAGCTCCGTTTCGGTTGTTTTGAATGCATTGCGTTTACAAAAAGTTAAATTATAAATGAAGTGGATGTTATTCACTCCATTTATATAGGTTCAAAAGCTATAAAATTCATTTTTTCTGTTGCAATTTTGTGAATATATTTTTAGAATTAATTAACAGAAATGAATGAATGAGGTGTACCCATTGGAGATTAAATTTTTGTCGGCACTTATTTTGCCGGGCTTGCTCGTTTTATTTTTTACACGGGTCACTTACAATCGGATTATAGGTCTTGCATTAACCGTCGCACTTATTGCTGCTTCTGCTTATAAAGGTTATACCCACACATTACCGCTTATTATAATCGATGCTCTATCATTGACGGCTGGTTTTTGGCTGGCTGCGAAAATGACACCGAGAACCATAAAAAAAACCTAGAAACGAGTTTAGGAGTCTGCCAAATTGGAGTTTGGCGGACTTTTTATTTTTGTTCATCCTCAAAGAATTTTTGATTCGCTGATAAATTACTTAGATTCGCTGATATACCGCTTCAATTCGTTGATAAATTATCATTGTCCACTTCAAAATTCGATTAGAAAACGTAAATATCAAGAAAGCCGCCATAATTTAATAAAAACGAATGTTCGTTCGCATATTATTGGTTTGTTTTTGGTGTTTTGTGGTAAGATGGTAGTATGGATTATGGAAAAAAGAATTTATTCAGCCACATCCGGTCCGAGACATTTATTCAAGGCTGAAAAATAATAATGGAACCTATTTAAACAGGGGGAAATTTTGTGAAGGACCAATTTGAATTAGTATCAAAATATTCGCCACAAGGTGATCAACCGGAGGCTATCCGCCAATTAGTGGAAGGAATCGGGCAAAACCAACGTTATCAAACTCTTTTAGGCGCAACAGGAACAGGTAAAACCTTTACCATATCAAACGTTATTAAAGAGGTAAATAAACCAACGCTTGTCATCGCCCACAATAAAACATTGGCTGGCCAGCTGTACAGTGAGTTTAAAGATTTCTTCCCAAATAATGCGGTTGAATACTTTGTCAGCTACTATGATTATTATCAACCGGAAGCCTATGTTCCTCAGACTGATACTTTTATAGAAAAAGATGCCAGCATAAACGATGAAATTGATAAACTGCGGCACTCGGCGACGTCATCTCTTTTTGAAAGAAAAGACGTTATTGTTATTGCCAGTGTCTCCTGTATTTACGGTCTCGGTTCTCCAGAAGAATACCGTGAAATGGTGCTTTCTCTCCGGGCAGGTATGGAAATTGAACGCAATCAGCTACTTCATCGTTTGGTTGATATCCAATATGAACGAAACGATATCGATTTCAAACGGGGAACATTCCGTGTCCGCGGCGATGTAGTCGAGATTTTTCCAGTTTCACGCGATGAGCATTGTATGCGTGTTGAATTTTTCGGTGATGAAATTGACCGGATACGTGAAGTGGATGCCCTGACAGGAGAAATTATCGGGGAACGGGATCATGTTGCGATTTTCCCGGCTTCTCACTTCGTTACAAGAGAAGAAAAAATGCGTAAAGCCATTGAAAATATTGAAAAAGAGCTAGAGGAACGCCTCCAAGTGCTTCGGGATCAAGATAAATTACTAGAAGCACAGCGGATTGAACAGCGGACCCGATATGACCTTGAAATGATGCGGGAAATGGGTTTTTGCTCAGGAATTGAGAACTATTCCCGTCACCTTACGCTTAGACCCGCCGGTTCAACACCCTATACATTATTAGATTATTTTCCTGAGGATTTTCTCATTGTCATTGACGAGTCCCATGTGACACTGCCGCAAGTCAGAGGGATGTTTAATGGAGATAAAGCCAGGAAGGAAGTGCTTGTTGAACACGGATTCCGTTTGCCATCTGCATTAGACAACCGGCCGTTGACCTTTAATGAATTTGAAAAGCATATTCACAACATTATTTTTGTCTCGGCAACACCAGGGCCATTTGAGTTAGAACACACACCAGAGATGATTGAGCAAATTATCCGTCCGACAGGTCTGCTGGATCCTCCGATTGAGGTTCGTCCAATTGAAGGGCAGATTGATGATTTAATCGGTGAAATCCAAGATCAGGTAAAACGAAATGAACGTGTGTTGATTACGACCTTAACGAAAAAAATGTCCGAGGATTTAACCGACTATTTAAAGGAAATTGGGATTAAAGTACAGTACCTTCATTCTGAAGTTAAAACTCTCGAACGGATTGAAATTATTCGCGAGCTCCGGCTTGGTAAATATGATGTCCTTGTCGGAATTAACCTGCTCCGGGAGGGCCTTGATATCCCCGAGGTTTCACTTGTAGCCATTTTAGATGCCGATAAGGAAGGCTTCCTCCGTTCTGAGCGTTCGTTAATCCAAACGATTGGACGTGCGGCCCGAAATGCCAATGGTAGGGTTATTATGTATGCTGACCGAATTACTAATTCGATGGAAGTAGCAATCAGTGAAACAAAGCGCCGTCGTGCCATTCAGGAAGAATATAATCAAAAGCACGGAATTACGCCGCAAACCATCCAGAAGGATATTCGCGATGTAATTCGTGCCACACATGCGGCGGAGGAACAGGAAGAATACAAACCGACAGCAGCCCTTGGCAAGATGTCCAAGAAAGAAAAAGAGCGCTTGATTGCCGATATGGAAAAAGAAATGAAGGAAGCTGCCAAGGCGCTTAATTTCGAACGCGCTGCCGAGCTTCGTGATTTAATTTTAGAATTGAAAGCGGAAGGATAACGTTAATCATGGCAATGGAAAAACTTATTGTAAAAGGAGCCAGGGCTCACAATCTTAAAAATATTGATGTTACAATTCCGAGAGATAAACTAGTGGTCTTAACAGGACTTTCCGGGTCGGGGAAGTCCTCGCTTGCCTTTGATACGATTTATGCTGAAGGGCAGCGACGCTATGTTGAGTCGCTCTCAGCCTACGCCCGTCAATTCCTTGGACAGATGGATAAGCCGGATGTCGATGCGATTGAAGGACTTTCTCCGGCCATTTCAATCGATCAAAAAACCACCAGCAGGAATCCACGGTCAACCGTGGGAACCGTGACGGAGATTTATGACTATTTACGGCTCTTATTTGCGAGGGTGGGGCATCCTACTTGTCCGAATCACAGAATTGAGATTTCGTCACAAACCGTAGAGCAGATGGTGGACCGAATTCTTGAATATCCGGAACGGACGAAAATGCAAATACTTGCCCCGATTGTTTCCGGCCGCAAAGGAACCCATGTAAAGGTGTTTGAAGATATTAAAAAACAAGGGTTCGTCCGTGTCCGTGTCGATGGTGAAATGTATGACATCGGGGATGAGATTGAACTTGAAAAAAACAAAAAGCACTCCATCGAAGTGGTAGTGGACCGGATTGTTGTGAAAGAAGGCGTTTCCGCAAGGGTGGCTGACTCCCTTGAAACGGCTCTGGGACTTGGCGGCGGAAAAGTGATTGTCGACGTGATTGGCGAGGAAGAACTGTTATTCAGCGAAAACCATGCTTGTCCGCACTGTGGTTTTTCGATTGGAGAATTAGAACCGAGAATGTTTTCTTTCAATAGTCCGTTTGGTGCCTGCCCTCAGTGCGATGGACTTGGTTCCAAACTTGAAGTCGATGTCGACCTGGTGATTCCAAACAAGGATCTGACGCTAAAACAGCATGCAATTGCTCCATGGGAACCAACTAGTTCGCAATATTATCCACAGCTGCTCGAGGCAGTCTGTGATCATTATGGAATTGATATGAATATTCCCGTTAAGGATATTCCTAAGCAGCAAATGGATAAAATTTTATACGGTTCAGACCGTGAGAAAATCTATTTCCGCTATGAAAATGATTTCGGGCAAATCCGTGAGGGGCATATTGAATTTGAAGGCGTACTTCGGAATATTGAACGACGATATAAGGAGACAAGTTCCGATTATATCCGGGAACAGATGGAAAAATACATGGGCCAGCAGCCATGCCCTGCTTGCAAAGGATATCGTTTAAAACCGGAAAGTCTGGCCGTCTTGATTTCCGGTAGACATATCGCCCAGATTACCGACCTTTCGATTGAAGAAGCGCATCAATTTTTCTCCGGATTAAATCTTACTGAAAAGGAAATGCAAATTGCCCGGTTAATTTTTCGTGAGATTAGCGAGCGATTAGGCTTTTTAATTAATGTCGGTCTTGATTATTTAACCCTAAGCCGAACTGCGGGAACACTTTCCGGCGGTGAGGCTCAGCGGATTCGCTTGGCCACCCAAATCGGGTCGCGTTTAACCGGAGTTTTATATATACTTGACGAACCATCGATTGGTCTGCACCAGCGTGATAATGACCGGCTAATCGGAACGCTGCAAAACATGCGTGATATTGGAAATACCCTGATTGTTGTCGAACATGATGAGGATACAATGCTTGCAGCGGATTACTTAATTGATATAGGTCCCGGTGCTGGAATACACGGAGGAGAAGTAGTATCAGCCGGGACACCGGAAGAAGTAATGGCTGATCCCAATTCTTTAACGGGTCAGTATTTATCCGGCAAAAAATTTATCCCGCTGCCGCTTGAGCGCAAAAAACCAGACGGCCGCTATGTTGAAATTAAAGGGGCATCAGAAAACAATTTAAAAAATGTTAATGTCAAGATTCCTTTAGGCATGTTTATTGCAGTTACAGGTGTGTCCGGGTCAGGGAAAAGTACACTGATTAATGAAATCCTTCATAAGTCACTGGCACAAAAGCTGAACCATGCAAAGACAAAACCAGGTGAACATAAGAGTATTAAGGGCATTGAATATTTAGAAAAGGTGATTGATATTGATCAGTCGCCAATCGGCAGAACACCTCGTTCGAACCCGGCAACATACACGGGGGTTTTTGATGATATTCGCGATGTTTTTGCAACAACGAATGAAGCGAAGGTTCGGGGTTACAAAAAAGGCAGGTTTAGCTTTAATGTCAAGGGCGGACGTTGTGAAGCCTGCCGCGGTGATGGAATTATCAAAATTGAAATGCACTTTTTGCCTGATGTTTATGTTCCTTGCGAGGTGTGTCATGGAAAACGCTATAATCGTGAAACTCTGGAGGTCAAATACAAAGGGAAAAATATTTCCGATATTTTAGATATGACGGTGGAAGCGGCAGTTGAATTTTTTGAAAACATTCCAAAAATCAGCCGTAAGCTGCAAACGATTTTGGATGTCGGGCTTGGCTACGTTAAATTAGGGCAACCGGCGACCACCTTATCAGGCGGGGAAGCACAGCGGGTGAAGCTTGCTTCGGAACTGCACCGGCGTTCGACTGGAAAGTCGTTCTACATTTTGGATGAGCCGACAACCGGTTTACATGTGGATGATATCTCCCGTCTGCTTGTTGTCCTCCAGCGCTTGGTGGAAAATGGAGATACTGTTCTCGTGATCGAGCATAATCTTGATGTGATTAAAGCAGCCGACTACCTTATCGACCTTGGTCCGGAGGGCGGAGACAAGGGCGGTACGATAATTGCCTCTGGTACACCGGAAAAAGTCGCGGAAGTTCCAGAATCTTATACAGGTAAATATTTAAAACCAGTCCTTGAACGCGATCGACTAAGGATGAAAAAACAAATCGAAGAAAAAGAAATGATGGCAAAAAGCTAAAATGCTAGCATTTAAGCAAGCTAGGACCTCGTGTCCTAGCTTTTTTCCATTGGCTATGTTAAAGGTCAATGTTGATTCTGTAACCCTGTTGAATGAAGCGGAAATCAACAGATTTATTTTAATAGAGCCTTTGCATTAAAGAAACTGAAACTTTTACTTCGTCCAATTCGTACTAATTAAGTAGAACAGAAGGCGTAAAAATCCTGAAAGCGGAATAAAATGAATTGAAAATAATGATCTGAGGTGAAAACAATGAAAGAGGAACGAAAACGAATATTAAAAATGGTCGAAGAAGGAAAGCTAAAGGTTGACGAAGCATTATCCTTGCTCGAGGAACTTGAAAAGGCACAGCAGACAATGGAACAAAAGCAGGAACAAATTGTTAACGAGCTTTCGACAGCTATTAAATTTGAAGAAGCACAAAAAGATCACCAGGAATATACGCAAGGAAACAAATTCCAGTCCACAAAAGATAAAATATTTGAATTCGTTGATTCCGCATTGAAAAAAATTAAAGATTTTGATCTCGATTTAAACTTCGGACAATCCGTCGAGATCTCCCATATTTTTCATCACGGCGACGTTTATTTAAAGGATATGGATTTGGATGTGGCCAATGGCTCCTTAAAAATCGCTCCCTGGGATCAAAAGGATGTTCGGATTGAATGTCAGGCAAAAGTATATCGGGTCGAAACCACGGAACAGGCAAGACAAAACTTCCTTAAAGATGTCATATTTGCGATTGAGGGAGAAAAGCTCCGCTTTACAACCCAGCAAAAATGGATGAAAGTTGACGCGGTCGTCTATATACCGCAGGCACAGTATGAACGAATTCGTGTAAGAATGTTTAATGGGCCGATTTCAGGAGAAGAATTGAATGTAAACGATTTTCGCGTGAAAACGGCAAATGGAAAAATTGAATTGGCAAAAGTCAATGGAAGACGCGCTGAAATTGAAACGGCCAATGGTCATATTAAGCTGCAAAACAGTATTATCGACGACGTTGAAGCGGAGACCATTAATGGTGCCATTAAACTTGATGGAAACTTTAGGAAGATGGAAACGCAGACTTTTAACGGCAATGTAACTTATAACCTGAATGGCAACCGCTGTGAATTGATTTCAGCTAAGGCGACCACCGGAAGCATTGATATCTATGTTCCAGAAGGTGTTCCCGTTAATGGGGAATTGAAAACCAATCTTGGCGGTTTTAATATGAAGCTTGAGGGAATCCAAATTCTCGAGGAAAAAAGTGAAATGATACAAAAATTGCTCCGGTTTGAATCGATTAATCATCCTGATAAGAAGTTAAAAGTATTTGCCGATACGAAAACAGGATCGATTACGGTAAACAAATCAGATGGGGTCATTCCTTTTAAATAGGTGGGAAACATATATGGAGAAATCTTTAGTACCAACCGAGCAGGATCTAAAAAGATGAGATGGCTGCTCGGAGTCTTAATAAATGCAGTACTATTTATGGCAATGGCAGGATATTTTCACGATAGCTTTCATGTGACTGGATTTACTGCTGCTGTTCAGGCAAGCTTTTTGCTATCGATTCTAAATATTTTGGTCCGCCCGTTGTTAATCCTGTTAACCCTTCCGGCAACCGTTTTAACACTTGGGCTGTTTTTGTTTGTTATTAATGCGATTACTCTCGAGCTTACCGATTACATTATGGGCGCGTCATTTGAAATTTCCAGCTTTGGGATGGCCTTGTTTGCTTCCGTGATTATGGCCATCGTTAACCTTATCATTCAAAAAACCATTCTGGAACCTTCCAAGAAACACTAAAATGAAAAAATAGCATGGGATTGAATCCTTTGCTATTTTTTTTATATCCCTTTAAACTGCACAGCACTTTGTTTCCTATTTGCTCTATACCCTATTTAAGAGAAATTGTCTAAATTATTTGGTTCTGGTTTAAAAAGTGCTAAAATAGAGGAATCTTATTTTTATTTTTATTTTTACTATTTTCGGCTATAAAATAGAAACTTGCGCTTTTCTAAAAAAGGAGGAACAGCTTTGGCAAAAGTACGCACGAAGGAAATTTTAGAAAAATTCCACCTTGAACTCATAAGTGGTGAAGAAGGAATCAACCGTCCCATTACTACAAGTGATATTTCCCGGCCAGGGATTGAAATGGCCGGATATTTCGAATTTTATCCTGCAGAACGAATCCAGCTTTTAGGGAAAACAGAACTTTCCTTCTTTGAGGAACTCACACCAAATGAACGGATGTCCCGGATGGAACAGCTATGTACCGATATTACGCCTGCCATTATTGTCACTCGTGGTTTAGAGGTTCCTCAAGAACTGATTGAAGCTTCGGAACGCGAATCAGTTCCTGTACTACGCAATGGTATGAAAACAACCCGTTTCTCCAGCCGTTTAACTAATTTTTTAGAGAGCAAACTTGCACCGACTACTGCCGTCCATGGTGTATTGGTCGATATTTATGGTGTAGGGGTATTAATAACCGGAAAAAGCGGTGTAGGTAAAAGTGAAACCGCATTGGAATTGGTGAAACGCGGTCATCGCTTAGTGGCAGACGACTGTGTTGAAATCCGCCAAGAGGACCAAGATACCCTTGTTGGAACTTCTCCTGAATTAATCGAGCATTTATTAGAGATTCGCGGACTGGGAATCATCAATGTGATGACCTTATTTGGTGCGGGTGCTGTCCGCAGCAACAAAAAAATCTCACTAGTGATCAGCCTTGAAAATTGGGATTCGAAAAAGCAGTATGACCGCCTTGGTTTAGATGAAGAAAAAATGAAAATTATTGATACAGATGTAACCAAGATTACCATTCCGGTTCGTCCAGGACGAAACATTGCCGTCATCATTGAAGTGGCCGCGATGAATTTCCGACTCAAACGGATGGGGGTGAATGCCGCACAGCAATTTACCGAGCGGCTTTCTGAAGTAATTGAAGAAGGGGAACATGAGGATATTTAAGGGAAATAAGGAGACGTGAACATGAAAGAAAACATTCAACCGCTTAATCCCATTGCCTTTACACTTGGACCAATCCAAGTGCATTGGTATGGAATTATTATTGGTTCAGGCTTGGCGCTTGCTTTGTTCCTTGCGATCAGGGAAGGAAACCGCCGCGGCCTGCCGAAAGATACTTTTGCAGACTTAATGCTCTGGGCCATCCCGATTGCCATTATTTCAGCACGAATTTATTATGTGATATTTGAATGGAAATATTATGCTCAGCACCCAAGCGAGATTCCAGCCATTTGGAATGGCGGAATAGCCATCCACGGTGCACTTATTGGCTCTGTTATAACCACCTATGTTTTTGCTAAAAAACGGGGAATTTCCTTCTGGAAAATCACCGACATCGCTGCACCAAGCCTCATACTTGGCCAAGCTATCGGGCGCTGGGGAAATTTTATGAACCAAGAAGCACATGGGAGAGAAGTGTCAAGAAGCTTCCTCGAGAGTTTGCATTTACCCGATTTCATTATTAACCAAATGTACATTAACGGAAGCTACTACCACCCGACATTTTTATATGAATCTGTCTGGGACTTTATCGGTTTCATTCTATTAATGCTGCTTCGCCGGGTTAACCTAAGACGAGGAGAATTATTCCTTTCGTACGTGATTTGGTATTCCATCGGCCGTTTCTTTGTCGAAGGAATGAGAACCGATAGTCTTATGCTAACCAGCACTCTCAGAATGGCACAAATGATTTCCATCGTCTTGGTTATTGGCGCGTTGGTAATCCTGCTTATTCGGCGAAAAAAATCGGAAGAACGATATTTAGATCAATCAGTATAATAAGGCGGTGTGAAAGGCAACATGTCGAACAAAATTACCACCCTTCTATTTGATTTAGATGGGACATTAATCGATACAAATGAATTAATTATTGCTACTTATTTACACACACTTGAAAAATATTATCCAAACAAATATAAACGGGAAGATGTTCTTCCGTTTATGGGGCCAACCCTTCATGAAGCATTTTCAACCGTTGACCCCGACCGTGTTGAAGAAATGATTTTAGAATATCGGACCTTTAATCTTGCAAACCATGATTTACTCGTAAAAGAATTTCCAAATGTCCTGGAAACGATTCAAACACTGAAAGAAAAAGGTTATAAGCTGGGGATTGTTACGACGAAAAAGCACGATGTCAGCTTAAAGGGACTTCGTTTGATGAAGCTTGAGGAATATTTTGATGTGATTGTAGCGATGGATCATGTCACAAAGGTAAAGCCGGATCCTGAGCCGATTTTTAAAGCATTGGAGCAAATAAACTCCACACCGGAGGAAACGATTATGGTCGGAGATAATTTCCATGATATTTTGGCAGGGAAAAATGCCGGCACGAAAACAGCAGGAGTTGCCTGGACAATAAAAGGCAGAGATTATCTTGCAAAATACGAACCAGATTATATGCTTGAAAACATGGCCGATTTATTAACCATTCTCGGAGAGTGAGAAGGATGAGAAAAACAACCCGCTACCCGGTTGAGGGAGCCAATTCCTTGTGGCATGTTTACAAAACCGTGCCATTTTGGAAGGTGGTCAAAAATTTTATTGTCATTCAGCTCGCTCGTTATTCTCCTTTTCTTGGGGTGAAAAATTGGCTGTATCGCACCTTCCTCCGGGTTAAGGTTGGGGAGCAGACCTCGTTCGCATTAATGGTGATGCTCGATGTTATGTTTCCAGAAAAAATCAGTGTCGGCCGCAATACGGTAATCGGCTATAATACCACGATCTTGGCACATGAATATTTAATTAAAGAATACCGGCTCGGCCCGGTCGAAATTGGCAGTGAAGTCATGATTGGTGCAAACTCGACGATTCTTCCCGGTGTTACGATTGGAGATGCGGCGATTGTTTCAGCAGGCACTCTCGTTCATAAGGATGTACCTCCGGGAAGCTTTGTTGGCGGTAATCCAATGCGGGTGATTTACACAAAGGAAGAATTGGAAAAACGTTGGGCAAACGACCCAATTTATCAAAAAAATAAATAAGGATTTAAGATAGAGCCTGGTTTTAAGACTAGGCTCTTTTCAATTGTACAGACTATTCATGAGATTTTTCATTGACGAACAGCAAACCAAGGGGTAAACTACTAATAACTTTAATTTACTACCATATTAGCAGACTAAAGGATTTCCATAAAAAGGATGATAGTAATGAGCCGTTTGTTTATGTTTGAAAAGCCATTGGGCATGAGGGATACACTGCCGGAGTTATTTGAAAAAAAACATCATGTTCAATCCTTGTTAGCGGATGCGATTAAGCTTTGGGGCTATAAATTTATTGAAACCCCTACTCTTGAATACTATGAAACGGTTGGAGCGGCATCGGCCATTCCGGATCGTCAGCTTTTTAAATTACTCGATAAAGAGGGCCATACGCTTGTATTAAGGCCGGAGATGACGGCACCGATTGCACGTGTCGCTGCCTCAAAGCTTTTGCAGGACGATCTGCCATTAAGGTTAGCCTATACAGCCAATGTCTATCGGGCTCAGCGTCGTGAGGGAGGACGGCCTGCTGAATTTGAACAAATTGGTGTTGAGTTTATCAATGATGAGACCGTCTCATGTGACGGTGAAGTGATTTCGCTATTGGTCTCATCTTTAAAGCAATCCGGCTTGGATAAATTTCAAGTATCGATTGGTCATGCGTCCTTTACGGAGGAATTATTTTTGCAAATATTAGGTACAGAGGAGCGGGCAGATTCACTTAGAAGATTTTTATTTGAAAAAAATTATGTCGGATATCGTGAGCATATTTCTTCCCTGTCCTTGTCCTCAATTGATAAACAAAGGCTTTTGCAATTCCTCGATTTACGTGGTGGGGAAGAAGTAATCGGTATGGCGTTTGATTTAATCGAAAACGAACAAGGCAAGCAAGCCATCCTTCAGCTCAAAGAATTATGGGATGTCCTCCGTGATTACGGTGTACAGGATCAAGTAAGATTCGATTTGACACTTGTCAGCCATATGAGTTATTATTCAGGAATTTTCTTTGAAGCCTATGCAGGCAATGTCGGTTTCCCGATTGGAAATGGCGGCCGATATAGTTTAATTGAGAAGTTTGGGAAGAAAGCAAGTGCGACTGGATTTGCCCTCCAGCTTGATCGGATATTAGAAGCACTCAGTGAATTTGAAATCGAAAATGACTTGCAATGTATTTTCTTCAGCCAGGAACGGCGGAAGGAGGGCATTGAGTTAGCCCAAAAAATGCAAGGACAGGGAGAGCGCGTCGTACTTCAGGATATTTCCGGCGTAAAAAATCTTGATGCTTTTTCAAAGAAATTTTCCAATGTGGTTTATTTAATCGGTAAAGCGCGAAAGGAGCCTGCAAATGAGTGATTTAATAACGATTGCCATGCCAAAAGGACGGATCTTTGAAGAGGCTGTTGTTTTACTTCGGAAAGCAGGCTATAGGCTACCTCCTGAATTTGAAGATTCGCGCAAGCTGATTATCGATATTGAGGAAGAGGGCCTGCGGTTTATTTTAGCAAAACCAATGGACGTCCCTACCTATGTGGAACATGGTGTTGCCGATGTAGGCATTGCAGGAAAGGATGTAATGCTCGAGGAAGACAGGGATGTTTACGAGCTCCTTGATTTAAAAATCAGCAGCTGTTATTTGGCAGTAGCTGGACTCCCAAACACGAAAATGAACGATGTGGCTCCAAAAGTGGCTACAAAATATCCAAAGGTGGCAGCTGCCTTTTTCCGTGAGCAAGGGGAACAAGTGGAAATTATTCGTTTGAATGGATCGATTGAACTTGCTCCGATTATTGGCTTATCAGACCGGATTGTCGATATCGTATCTTCAGGCCGGACATTAAAAGAAAATGGCTTAGTAGAATATGAACGAATCGTCGATGTGACCTCACGGATTATCGTCAATCCAGTTAGTTATCGAATTAAGGATGCAAAAATAAATGACCTCGTATCGAGGCTTCATGAAGTAGTTTCAGCGGAGGTGAAATCGAAATGAAAATTCAAAAAGTGGATGATTTGGTTTCCATTAAACGTTCGATTGAGACCGGTACGTCGGAACAGCTGGCGGTTGTTAAAAATATTCTTTTCGATATCCGCACCCGCGGCGACTTAGCGTTACGGGAGTATACGGAAAAATTTGACCGTGTTCAGTTAAATTCCTTTTCCGTAATGGAAGAGGAAATCGCAGAAGCCTACAAGATAGTGGATGAGGATTTTGTTGCGATTGTTCAGGAAGCAGCAGAAAACATCCGCTCTTTCCATGAAAAGCAGTTGCGACCTTCCTGGATGACAACAGAAGAAAATGGAACTATTTTAGGACAAAAAATTACGCCGCTGGATTCCGTTGGGGTTTATGTACCCGGCGGAACGGCTGCATACCCTTCTTCAGTACTAATGAATGTCATTCCTGCAAAAGTTGCCGGGGTGAAACGGATTGTCATGGTATCCCCGCCCGACAAAGAAGGGAAGTTGCCTGCTGCCGTTTTAGTTGCGGCAAAGGAAGCGGGAGTTAAGGAAATCTATAAAGTCGGCGGTGCCCAGGCAATTGCCGCTCTTGCTTATGGAACAGCATCAATCGCACCGGTTGATAAAATCACCGGACCAGGTAATATTTTCGTTGCGTTGGCTAAACGAGAGGTTTTTGGTGATGTTGATATCGACATGATTGCCGGTCCAAGTGAAATTGCTGTTTTGGCTGATGAAACGGCAAAGGCAGATGAGGTTGCCGCCGATCTTTTATCACAGGCGGAGCATGACCCTCGTGCCTGCAGTATTCTGGTTACCCCTTCACAACAATTGGCCGATGAGGTTTCAATCGAAGTGGAGAAACAGCTGGCCTTGCTGCCGCGAAAAGAAATTGCTGCGCGTTCAATTGAAGATTACGGTGTCATTTATGTGGTAGCAAATCTTGATGAGGCAGTGGAGACGATTAATGCGTTGGCACCAGAACATTTAGAGATCATCACGGAAAATGCGATGGAGATTCTCGGGAAAATCCGCCATGCGGGGGCGATTTTTATCGGGAGATACAGCTCTGAACCGGTTGGCGATTATTTTGCTGGTCCGAATCATGTTTTACCGACAAACGGAACAGCACGTTTTTCAAGTCCGCTGAATGTGGATGATTTTCAAAAGAAATCAAGTGTTATCATCTACAGTGAAAAAGCTTTGCAGGATAACGGAGCAAAAATTGCAACATTTGCCCGGATGGAAGGGCTTGAAGCACATGCAAGAGCAGTCGAAATGAGAATGAAAAAATAAATTAATGGATACTTACAACAGATTCGCAAATAAAGTCAATGAATCCGCAAATAAGAATGTTAGATTCGCAAATAAAAGCAGGTTCCGACTAAATCAATAAATACTAATACTAGAAAAACAACATAGGAGGGCCCCTTCATGGAAAGAGTGGCAGGAATTGAACGGAACACAAATGAGACACAAATTAAACTTTCTTTAGCAATCGATGGGGAAGGACATTCAGACCTAGAAACAGGGGTCCCATTCCTTACACATATGCTAGATTTATTTTCAAAACACGGACACTTCAATTTAACGGTGGATGCAAAGGGTGATATCGAGATAGATGATCACCATACAACAGAAGATATAGGAATTTGCCTCGGACAGGCACTTCGGGAAGCACTCGGTGATAAGCGGGGAATCAAGCGCTACGGGAACGCATTTGTCCCAATGGACGAAGCACTGGCGCAAGTAGTAGTAGATCTCAGCAACCGTCCGCATCTTGAAATGCGTGCAGAGTTCCCTGGTCAAAAGGTCGGAACTTTCGATACTGAACTTGTTCACGAGTTTTTATGGAAGCTGGCTCTGGAGGCGCGAATGAACCTTCATGTCATTGTTCATTATGGAAAAAATACACACCATATGATTGAGGCAGTTTTTAAAGCACTGGGCAGAGCGCTGGATGAGGCGACAACGATTGACCCGCGAATCAAAGGGGTCCCTTCGACAAAAGGGATGCTGTAAAACAGTCGTTACGGAAAAATTAGCTGTTTTTTACTGGAACTGATACTTTTAAAAGGTTTTATCGGCGAATCGATGGGTTTTATCAGCGAATCACCAAATGCAATGAACACCGAAGGGAGTGTGTAATCAATGATTGGCATTGTTGACTACGGAATGGGCAATCTTTTTAGCGTCAGTAAAGCGCTGGAACGATTAGGTGCAGAGTATTTTATCTCCGCCCAAAAAAGTGAATTGCTTTCAGCGGATGCGTTAATTCTTCCAGGCGTTGGAGCTTTCCGAGATGCGATGGAACTCCTGCCTGTGGATACCATTAAAGAATTTGCCGCATCAGGAAAACCGTTGCTTGGGATTTGTCTTGGCATGCAGCTTCTTTTTGATGAAAGTGAAGAAAATGGTCCCACCAAAGGGTTAGGGCTTTTACCTGGGAAAGTGCGCAGGTTTCCGGGGAAAACGGCAGAGTGTGAAACCTACAAAGTTCCTCATATGGGCTGGAACCGGCTTGAATTTGTAAAAGCATCCCCTCTTTTAAAAAATCTTGAAGAGGATTACGTCTATTTTGTTCATTCTTATTTTGTCGATGCAAAAGACTCGGATGTGTTACTAGCGAAGGCAACCTACCATGAAGAAGTTTCTGCAGTGGTTAGCAGGAACAATATTTATGGGATGCAATTTCATCCGGAAAAAAGCAGTAAGCTGGGAATGGCACTTTTAAATAACTTTTTACAATTGGCAGATAAAAAGGAGACAGTACGATGAGTATCACGATTTATCCTGCGATTGATATGCGGGGCGGAAAATGCGTACGCCTTCTCCAGGGGGATTACGACAAGGAAACGATATATGGGGATTCGCCATTTTCAATGGCACAGCAATTTGCAGCTGATGGAGCAGATTGGATTCACATGGTGGATCTCGATGGCGCAAAGGATGGAAAACGGGTAAATGACCGTTTTGTGCTTGAGGCGGCAAAACAGTTATCCGTGAACATTCAAATCGGTGGAGGTATTCGCTCTGAAGAAGATATTGTTCACTATCTTGAAAATGGTGTAAATCGGGTCATTATCGGGAGTATCGCAGTGTCAAATCCAGATTTTGCTATTGAAATGATAAATAAATACCAGGAGCGAATCGTAATCGGCATCGATGCCAAGGATGGTTATGTAGCGACACATGGCTGGTTGGATACATCAAAAATAAAGGCCGTCGATTTAGGCAAGCGGTTTGCTGATGCAGGTGCGGAAACATTTATTTTTACCGATATCGCAACAGATGGAACGCTTGCCGGACCAAATATTGCTGCGGTTTGTGAAATGGCAAACGTCACAGGTAAAAACGTAATAGCATCCGGGGGAGTCAGCAGTTTAGCCGATCTAAGTGCCTTAAAAGCGATTTCTCATCAGAGGGTAGGCGGTGCGATTGTTGGAAAGGCCCTCTATGAAAAAAGGTTTACTTTAAAGGAAGCACTTGATGAGGTGAGAGTATGACTTTAACCAAACGAATCATTCCTTGTCTGGATGTAAAAGAAGGCCGGGTGGTAAAAGGAATCCAATTTGTCCAGCTCCGCGATGCCGGCGACCCGGTTGAATTGGCTAGATTTTACGATGAACAAGGGGCCGATGAACTTGTTTTTCTTGATATCTCGGCTTCGGTTGAAGGCAGAAAAACGATGGTAGAAGTCGTTAAGGCCGTTGCCTCTCAGCTTGCAATTCCTTTTACAGTTGGCGGCGGAATCAATGCATTAGAGGATATGAAACGCATTCTTCGCGCTGGTGCAGACAAGGTATCACTGAATACAGCTGCGGTTTTGAATCCGAAGCTGATTGAAGAAGGCGCAAGCTTTTTTGGATCTCAGTGTATTGTTGTTGCTATTGATGCGAAATTTGATGAAGAATGGGGAACGTGGCGCGTTTATACCCATGGCGGCCGCAAGCCAACCGATAAAAAGGTGGTGGAGTGGGCCCAGGAAGCAGCGGCCCTTGGTGCTGGTGAAATTTTATTAACAAGCATGGATAGCGATGGCGAGAAACATGGTTTTGATCTAAAGCTTACAAAAGCGGTGAGTGAGGCTGTTACCATCCCGGTTATTGCCTCAGGCGGTGCGGGAAATGCAGCACATTTTGAAGAAGCATTTGTAACAGCAAAAGCGGACGCAGCACTTGCAGCATCGATTTTTCATTACAAAGAAACGTCTGTGCATGAAGTAAAGAGCAAGCTTAGGGAAAAAGGAGTGACGGTACGATGAATGTGAAATTTGATGAAAAGGGACTTGTTCCCGCGATTATCCAAGATGCAGGTACGAAGGAAGTATTAACCCTTGCCTATATGAACGAAGAATCACTTAAGAAGACATTGGAAACAGGTGAAACATGGTTTTACAGCCGTTCACGCCAGGAGCTTTGGCATAAGGGGGAAACGAGCGGGAATACACAGTCTGTAGTAAGCATTAATTACGACTGTGATCAGGATGCACTTTTAGTTCTCGTTTATCCGAAAGGTCCAGCCTGCCATACCGGTGCAGTCAGCTGTTTTTCCGAAAGAGTGTACGAAGGTGAATCAAGTTTGAGTGATTATCAAATCTTGCAATCACTTGAAAAAGTTATTTTAGACCGTGAGCGGGAACGTCCGGAAGGGGCCTACACAACCTATCTTTTTGAAAAAGGTGTCGATAAGATTTTGAAAAAAGTCGGGGAAGAGGCAGCTGAAGTGATCATTGCTGCAAAAAATCGCAGCCATGAGGAACTAAAATGGGAAGCAGCCGATTTACTCTATCACCTTCAAGTTTTATTGGTGGAACAAGAGCTTCCATTCAAGGAAGTATTGAAAACATTAGAAGAAAGACACAAAGACCGGTCGTAGGGCTGGTTTTTTTGTCGAATCCTGCCCATCCTTCTTCCTAGGTTCTTCTCGTACTGCCCATTGTTATGTTATACTACATTAGTTATGTACGTTTTGGAAAGATGGAGGACTTTATGGGAAAAGACTCGAAAGCAAGAATTCAAAAGGGAAAAATTCTCTCATTTGTCCCAACAGGGGAATATTACTTCAAGAAGGGATTAAAGTCCTACTATCGACGTGACTTTATCAATGCAAAAAAATACTTGGGGCGTGCGGTACAGCTGGAACCAGGTGAGCCGATTATTACTTGCCAGCTGGCGATTGTATCGACAGAACTGGGTGAGTTTGAACACTCAAATCGACTCTTGCATCAAATTCTTGAAGAGCTTGACGAACACATGGTGGAATGCCATTATTTTTTAGCGAATAATTATGCCCACATGGGATTATTTAAAGATGCTTATCATCATTCAAAGCTTTATTTAGAGCTTGAGCCGGATGGTGAATTTAGTGAGGATACAGAAGACCTGCTGGAATTATTGATGTTGGAAGAAGAGGGGCTTGAAGATGAGTTGTATCAGCAGGATGATCTCATCGTAAAACAAGAACAAGCCCGGGATTTATTAGACTCAGGATATTTTCCAAAGGCAATTGAATTGTTAAAAGACGTTGTCGAGAAGTATCCAGAGTATTGGTCTGCTTATAATAATTTGGCACTTGCTTATTTTTATTTAGGAAAAACAGAAAAAGCCGAATCGATTTTAGAGGATGTTTTGGCACGGAATCCCGGAAATCTCCATGCATTATGTAACCGGCTCGTGTTTGCCCATTATCAAGGCCAATTTAAAAGTGCTAAACGATTGATGGAATCGTTGAAAAAAATTAAACCGCTTTTTGTTGAACAACAGTTTAAGCTTGGAGCAACTTTTGCATTAGTCGGTGAACATGAACTTGCTTACTATTGGCTTAAAAAGCTATATAAAAATGGATTTGATGGAGACGGTCCGTTTTACTATTGGCTCTCAAGCGCGGCCTATCAAATTGGTAATCAGCATTTTGCTAAAAATATCTGGAAAAAGGTTCTCGAAATCAATCCTGAAAAAGAAGGATTTGAGCCATGGAATGCCGACAGGGGGCAGGTTGGCGGTTTTGAAGACCATTCAAGTTCCATTTTTCAGAAATTAGACAGTGATTATATTGAGGAACGATTATTTGCTCTTTTTCTTATAGCGGTTTCCGATAAAGCGGAGGATATTTTTTCATCGAAACGATTTTGGGAAAATCAAAAGCTGACACCAATGGAACTGGAGTATGTTTCATTTATCAAATCCGGTACCCCCTCAGTTACGGCAGATGCACAAGAAATTGCCGAAATTTTGTACCAAAACCATCAGCCAATCGGACCAATTGAATCCGGCTTATATTTAATCTGGTTCTCGACGTTTGTGGAAATTTCGAAATCGGATGTGAAATTAAACAATAAACAGGCATGGGCGGGAGCGATTGAATATGTTTGGAGCAAACTGCGCAGCGAAAAAATTTCACGTGAGGAAATCGCTAAAAGGTATGGGCTATCCACAGCTACTGTTGGGAAATATGTAAAACTAGTAAATAACTTCTTAAACTAAGCATATTTTTGGACTATAATCTATTTGTTTTATACGATTAGGGAAAGGGAATAATATTACCTAATCGTATTTTTTTATAGGGAGTGAGTATTAGTGTCCGAAGAAAAAATTTATGATGTTATTATTGCGGGAGCCGGCCCAGCTGGAATGACCGCTGCAGTATATACTTCACGTGCAAACCTTTCTACACTTATGATTGAGCGTGGGATGCCTGGCGGGCAAATGGCCAATACAGAAGATGTTGAAAATTATCCAGGCTTTGAAAGCATTTTAGGACCGGATTTATCCACCAAAATGTTTGAGCATGCCAAAAAATTTGGTGCCGAATATGCTTATGGTGATATTAAAGAAATTGTCGACCATGGTGATTATAAAATTGTCAATGCGGGTTCAAAACAGTATAAAGCCTATTCTGTGATTATTTCCACGGGTGCTGAGTATAAAAAAGTCGGCGTTCCCGGTGAAAAAGAACTAGGTGGACGCGGCGTTTCTTATTGTGCAGTCTGTGACGGTGCTTTCTTTAAAAACAGAGAGCTTGTCGTGATTGGCGGCGGTGACTCTGCTGTTGAAGAAGGCGTTTATTTAACCAGATTTGCAACGAAGGTAACGATTGTTCATCGCCGTGATCAGCTTCGTGCGCAAAAAATTCTGCAAGACCGTGCGTTTGCAAATGAGAAAGTGGACTTCATTTGGAATCACACCATCAAATCGATCAATGAAAAAGATGGCAAGGTTGGCAGTGTCACATTGGTTTCAACGGAAAATGGTGAAGAGCAGGAATACAAAGCAGATGGTGTATTTATTTACGTCGGCATGCTTCCATTATCAAAACCATTTGCAAACCTTGGAATTACAAACGAAAATGGCTATATTGAAACAAATGAACGTATGGAAACAAAGGTGCCAGGAATTTTCGCTGCGGGAGATATCCGCGAAAAAACATTGCGTCAAATCGTAACTGCTACTGGTGACGGCAGCATTGCCGCACAAGCTGCACAACATTTTGTTGAAGAGTTAAAGGAAGAGTTAAAACTTAAAAAATAAGATGGAAAAAAGTAACTGGGTTTTAACTCTTCTGTAACAGTAGTGAAATAATGATGGGGTATGATAGAAATAGTAATTGACCCCCTTTAAAAATATACCTTTTAGTGCACAGGCCCAAAGCCTGTGCTATTTTTTTTGACTATTCCTATTGGAAGGAATTTTTTAGTTAATTATCAAATTTGTATTCATTGTGACTGGATATCAAAAATAGTATAATGAAATGAATCACAATACCGGGAAATTTTTATGGAAAATAGTAGCAAGTTTCAGTATATAGATTAGGTGCTTATGCATTTGAAAGAAGGTGAAATTATGCAGCGGGTCACCAATTGTGTATTAATAAGGGACAATCAAATTTTGTTGCTGCAAAAGCCACGGCGAGGCTGGTGGGTGGCTCCTGGCGGTAAAATGGAGCCGGGCGAATCGGTCAGGGATTCCTGTATTCGGGAGTACCGGGAGGAAACGGGAATATATTTAAAAAACCCACAATTAAAAGGCGTTTTTACGATGATTATCAAAGAAAATGATTGTGTGGAATCTGAATGGATGATGTTTTCATTTTTAGCCAATGACTCAGACGGCATGGATGTCGAGGAGTCGGAAGAAGGAATTCTTCAATGGCATGCATTGGATCAGATTAAAAATCTGCCAATGGCTGCGGGTGATTATCATATCATCGATTATATGATACATGGAAAAGGAATCATTTACGGCACTTTTACGTATACAAAAGACTTTCAACTAATCAGTTATCGATTAGATCCAAGCTAATTTTATAGGGGGAATTGAAATGAGTACCGGTTCTACTGGCGATACTCAAATGGTCATCATTACAGGAATGTCTGGAGCAGGAAAAACAGTTGCAATTCAAAGCTTTGAAGATTTAGGGTTCTTCTGTGTTGATAACTTACCCCCGACATTATTACCAAAATTTCTTGAACTAATGAAGGAATCAGGGAATAAAATGAATAAAGTGGCCTTAGTGATGGATTTGCGGGGAAGAGAGTTTTTTGATCATCTTTTTAAAGCTCTTGATGACCTTTCAGAAACCTCATGGGTTACGCCAAGAATTTTATTTTTAGATGCCGATGACTCCTCATTAGTTCGCAGATACAAAGAAACAAGGCGGTCACATCCACTGGCACATGAAGGTCTGCCACTAGAGGGAATTAAGTTAGAAAGAGATCTTCTCGAAGAATTAAAGGGACGTGCTCAATTAATTTATAATACGTCGAAAATGAAGCCGCGTGAATTAAGAGAAAAGATTTTAACGGAATTTACGGTGAACAAAGAACATATATTTACTGTCAATGTCATGTCATTTGGATTTAAGCATGGGCTGCCAATCGATGCTGACCTTGTATTTGATGTGCGTTTCTTGCCAAATCCTCATTATATTGAGCATATGAGACCTAAAACAGGAATTGATGAAGAAGTATCCAGTTACGTTTTAAAATGGATTGAAACACAAAAATTTTTAGAAAAGGTAACGGATCTGCTTTCATTTATGCTCCCGCATTATAAACGGGAAGGAAAGGCACAGTTGATTATTGCGATTGGTTGTACAGGCGGGCAGCACCGTTCGGTTGCACTTGCGGAGTATATTGGAAAATATTTTTCAAAAGATTACAAAACCTGTATTACGCACCGTGACATTGAAAGGAGAAAGGAAAAAACTACATGAGCAATTTCGGACAGCCAAGAATTGTCATCATTGGTGGGGGAACTGGATTGCCTGTTTTGTTACGGGGATTGAAGCAGTATCCCGTTGATATTACTGCGATTGTTACAGTTGCGGATGACGGAGGGAGTTCGGGGAGGTTGCGGGATGACTTGCATATTCCACCGCCCGGAGATATTCGCAACGTGTTAGCAGCGATGTCCGATGTGGAGCCGCTTGTTGAGGAAATGTTTCAGCATCGTTTTAAAACCTCTAATGAATTATCAGGACATTCACTCGGGAACCTTATTCTTGCAGCGATGACATCCATTACAGGAAACTTTGTTCATGCTATCCAAGAAATGAGCAAAGTACTAAATGTTCGAGGCAAGGTATTACCTGCAGCCAACCAAAGTGTTGTGCTGCATGCTGAAATGGAAGATGGGACTGTCGTTTCAGGCGAATCTAAGATCCCTTATTCCGGCAAAAAAATAAAAAAGGTTTTTTTAACACCAAATGATATTCGGCCTCTGCCGGAATCCATTCAGGCGATGCGCCAGGCGGATTTAATTATTATTGGCCCAGGGAGCCTTTATACAAGCATTTTGCCAAATCTTCTTGTTCCAAAGCTAGGAGACGAATTATGCAAGACCCATGCCAAAAAAGTTTATATTTGTAATCTAATGACCCAGGCTGGGGAAACACATGGTTTTACTGCGAGCGATCATGTAAAGGCGATATACGATCATTTGAATTATGCTTGTATAGACACGGTACTGGGTAATAATGAAGAAATACCCCCTGAAGTCCAACTCCGTTATAACGAAGAATTAGCGGACCCAGTAATATATGATTTTACGCGTCTTTACGAACTTGGCCTTGAAGTGGTGCTTGCTGACATTGCTATTCAGGAGAATGGTGCGCTAAGGCATGATCCAAAAAAGGTTGCCGATATATTATATAATTTACTTATGGATGAAACTAAAAAGCGTTATCATCGTAAATAATAGCAGGCAAGAAACTTGAAGGGGGTGAAGGGATGTCTTTCGCTTCAGAAACGAAAAAGGAATTAACCAACATGGAAGTGAAAACGTGCTGCATTCAGGCGGAGCTATCTGCTTTAATTCGAATGAATGGTTCCCTTTCCTTTTCAAATCGAAAATTAGTTGTTGATATTCAAACGGAAAATGCGGCAATTGCCAGAAGAATTTACACATTGTTAAAAAAAAGTTACGATATTCAAGTTGAATTACTTGTTCGGAAAAAAATGCGTTTGAAAAAGAATAATGTTTATATTGTCCGCTTAGCGGACCAGGCAAAAGAAATTCTTGAAGATATGAAAATTCTTGGTGAAGGTTTTACTTTTATTCATGATATTTCAGACGATTTAATTAAAAAGAAGTGCTGTAAGCGTTCTTATTTACGTGGTGCATTTCTTGCCGGCGGGTCTGTGAATAACCCGGAGACGTCTTCCTATCATTTGGAAATTTCTTCGCTTTATAAGGAGCACAATGATTCTTTATGCGAGTTAATGAATACATTTGGTTTAAATAGTAAAACGCTTGAACGGAAAAAAGGATTTATCACCTATTTAAAGGAAGCCGAGAAAATCACCGAGTTTTTAAATATTATTGGTGCCCATAATGCCCTTCTGCGTTTTGAAGATGTCCGAATCGTAAGAGATATGAGGAATTCGGTTAATCGTCTTGTCAATTGTGAAACAGCAAACTTAAATAAAACCATTGGAGCATCGATTCGTCAAGTAGAAAATATTCGTTATATTGATCAAACAGTTGGACTTCATATTTTGCCGGATAAGCTTAGGGAGATTGCGGAACTGCGAATGAATTATACGGATGTTACCCTAAAAGAGCTTGGTGAAATGGTTTCCGGAGGTGTAATCAGCAAGTCAGGTATCAATCACCGTTTAAGAAAAATTGATGAGATAGCAGAAAAACTGCGACATGGTGAGGTAAGTGTTAAAAATAGATAGAATAATTGAGGAGGATATTGGAAATGTTGGAAAAACAAGTGGAGGTAAAATTGAAAACCGGTCTTCAGGCCCGTCCTGCAGCTTTATTTGTTCAGGAGGCGAACCGATTTTCTGCGGATGTGTTTCTTGAAAAGGATGGAAAAAAGGTTAATGCTAAAAGTATTATGGGGTTAATGAGTCTTGCGGTTGGTTCTGGAGTAGTTATTAACATCATTGCTGATGGTGTTGATGAAGAAAATGCCATCATGACATTAACAGAATTTGTTGAAAATGAACATTAAGAATTTAAAAGGGTTTGGCTGACAGGCCAAACCCTTTTTTTACAAAAAAACAACCGGCCAAAAGCCGGTTGTGCAAAAAATTTATTTATTATTTTTGTCTTCTAATATATTACGAGTAATGATGTTATCGATTAGCCCGTATTCTTTTGCTTTTTCAGCAGTCATGAAGTTGTCACGATCTGTGTCTTTGGCGATGACTTCAAGCGGCTGGCCAGTGCGTTCTGCCAAAATTCCGTTCAATTTATCGCGGAGGAATAAAATGCGTTTTGCAGCGATTTCAATTTCTGTTGCTTGTCCTTGCGCACCGCCAAGTGGCTGGTGAATCATAACTTCTGCATTAGGAAGGGCGAAACGCTTGCCTTTTTCCCCTGCAGCCAGTAAGAAGGCACCCATAGAAGCAGCCATCCCGATACATACAGTGGATACATTTGGTTTAATATATTGCATCGTATCATAAATCGCCATTCCAGCTGTGATGCTACCGCCAGGGCTGTTGATGTATAGGGTGATATCCTTTTCTGGATTTTCAGCTTCAAGGAATAATAATTGTGCCACAATGGAGTTTGACACATTATCATCAATCGCGCTGCCAAGCATAATAATCCGGTCTTTTAACAGGCGGGAATAGATGTCATATGCTCTTTCTCCCCTGTTTGTTTGTTCAATAACTGTAGGAATCAAATTCATTTTTCTTCCTCCTTTAAGTATAAAAGATTTTACTTATGTATAGTTATCATACACTGATGGTCAATAAAGGTCAAACATTTCGTCTGTAAAATTGTTCGACAACTTTCCTCCTTACATCATTTCCATCTCTCATAAATTTAAACCCATTCCCTACTTGCAATTATAAGTGAGATATCATATAATAGGTAAGTCGTTAATATTTGCCCTCGTAGTGCAACGGATAGCACGCAAGATTCCGGTTCTTGAAATTCGGGTTCGAGTCCTGACGAGGGCGTACACAATTGTTGATATCACTGCGTTTTATAAACGTGGTGATATTTTTTTATGCTCATTATCAACGGGTACGGTTTAACCGAAAATACCACGCAGTATAAGACGCTCCTTACGTTATATTCGAAGGAGGGTTCCACTATGAAACGAAGAAGTTCTATTACGAATGTTTAAGTTCAACACGCACACAATTATGATTCCGAAATAAGCAAAATATCCTATAAGATTATCTAAATGTTGTTCTAAATATATTCCCCTAAGAAAAAATAATTAAAATGGAGCTGCTGAAAATCAGCAGACTCATTCTCATGCATATTTCCTAGTTTTTCATAAAGGGAAAAAATAATTTTACCTCAGTTCCAACCCCTTCTTGACTTGTAATTTTAATTTCACCTTTATGCAATTTCATAATAGTTTTCGCGATGTTTAATCCTAAACCATAGCCTTCTGTGTTTCTGCTTCTTGCTTTGTCTACCCTGTAAAACCGTTCAAAAATTTTATTGATTTCTTCCTTAGGTATTCCAATTCCATAATCTTTAACTCGTATAATGGCGTGTTGTTCATTCTTTTCAATAAAAATATCAATTCTATCCTTACTATATTTCATTGCATTATCCAGTAAAATAATAATAACCTGTTTGATTTTTAATTCATCCGCACGAGTAATAATTGGATCTTTTTCAAAATGAAACGATATTTCACGCCTATATACATGTTTAATCTGTTTTAAAACACTTTGGCATAAAGATACCAAATTCGTCTCATTAATTTCTAGAATATCTTCTTTCTCTAAGTTGGCTAAGTCTAGAAAGGTCTCGGTCATTTTTTGAATTCTCATTGCCTCAGAATTAATGACTTGGATTGCTTCATTAGTCATTTCTTTATTTTCTAATCCACGCCTTATTAAAAAATCTGCGTAGCTCATAATGATGGTTAAAGGCGTTTTCAATTCATGTGATGCATCCGAAATAAACTGTTTTTGTTTTTCCATATTTACTTGAAGTCTGTGAATCATACGATTAAAAGTTCTTGCCATGGTCTGAAGTTCATCTTTTGTCTTATTTTGAAGGGTAATTGTCTTAGGAACCCCGCTCATTTCAATTTCCTCCATGGTTTTAATCATGTTAGAAATCGGTCTCATAATCATATTTGCTAGCCATCTTCCTCCAAGCAGGGATAAAAACGCAGCTAATAAAGTGCAAAAGAATAGAACAGCACGAAGAATCTCTTTATTCGTTTCTAAACCTAATAAACGCTGACCAATTTCCAAGCTTCCTGTAATTTGATTACCATTTCTAATTGGAACTCGAACAATTAATACCTGTTCTTCTCCATGTTCCGCTGAAATCAAATGTGTTTGCGCCTGCTTTTTTTCAGCGAATTTCCCTTTTATTTTTTTTGAAAGTAATGAGTCATTCGTTATTTCATGAATCACTTTGTTATTCGGGTGTATAATTCTGATATAGGAATGGGGAGTTAAAAATTCATCTAATTTTTCGTTAATATCGCTGGAATAATCGAGTGAATCAATGACTTTCAACACGTCCTCAGCTTTTTGATACTGTAAATCTTCTTCCCTATTTATCGTAAAGTTCATAAATAAAAAGTAGACCACCATATTAATGAGTATCAATATGCACAACATCCAAGCAGTCGTTAAAAGATTAATTTTTGTGGTGATCCTCATCTGTTTACTCCTTTATGGTATATCCCACGCCCCGTACAGTAGTAAATAATTGGGAGGAAAATCCTTCATCTATTTTTTTTCTGAGATGAGCTACCGTAACATCGATTATGTTGGTTTCTCCTTCATATCCTAAACCCCAAACATTCAGTAAAATACTATCTCGTGTTACCACTTTATTTTTATTCATGACTAAATAAAGCAAAAAATCATATTCCTTGGGAGTTAAGGAAATTGTTTTTCCATTCCTTACTACTTCTCTTGTATCTGAGTCTATTATTAAATCCTTAACGTTCAATACAGAATTTTTTTGTATTGATTTAGGTTGATTGCGTAAAAAGGCACGAATGCGAGCTAATAATTCTTCCATTTTAAAAGGCTTGGCCACGTAATCGTTAGCTCCTTGATCTAATCCAGCTACTATATCCAATGTTGTATTACGAGCTGTTAAAAGAATAACAGGAACATCCGTGTTTTCATATCTTAACCTCCTTAATACCTCAATCCCATTTAAGCTAGGCAGCATCACATCCAATAAAATTAAGTCAATGTCTGTTTGTAATGCGGTTTCTAATCCTGCTCTGCCGTCATGTTCAACTGTAACCTGATACCCTTCCATCTCCATCTCCATTTTTATGATGCGGGCAATATGTGTTTCATCCTCAATTATAAGAATATGTGCTTTCACTTCACACTCATCCCTTCTCTATCTATACATGCATTTCCCTTACTAAATTTAATACTTTTCGAGTACAAGCCGAAACATTTCGAACAACAAAAAATTAAAAAATATCCAAACTCCGCCGTATACATACCCACCAACAAAATCACTTGGAATTACATTGGTCAGTGCGATATTCACAATCGCTAGCCCCATTAATATGACTAATCCAAGTAAAGGAACAACTATGGTCAAAAAAATCTTATCCGAATGACGAACAAGTAAAAATAAGCATGTTCCATAAATAACAATCATAATAATTGCATTTAAATCAGGAAAATTGGATGAATGAAATTTCTCTGTGAAACCAAACTTTCGGAGGAATGAAAAAACCTCCATGATGGATGCACGAAAAAGGGTGGCTCCAAAAATGGAAACGATGAGTAAAAGATATTCCAGCACCCTGTTTTTCCTTTTTATCCAAATTCGGAAAATGGTTAGCACGATCATGCTGCCGAGTGCAAAGGGTTGCTGGAATACTAAAAATCCTTCCATCCAACCCATATAAACGACAGAGTGAACCATATATTCAGCGATTTGATTGAATTTCGTAAACTCACTGTATAAATAGTCTTGGGCCATTCCCAACATTAAGCTAACCATTCCGATTAAAACGAACGTGAGAAAAATAAGAAATATTTCCGTTGCTCTTATGGTTTTTAGTCGAGTGCTTAACCGTTGTAACAAACCAATAAAAAAATCCTTAATTTGGTTTTTATAAAATCGATACACCAGATAGCCGGCTAACAATACAGCCAAAACAATAAGAAACAGGGCTAAATATTTACTTGCCGCTTCATGGAAAGCCTTCCATTCGGGACCCAATACTTTTCCTAATGTAATAAAACAAATTCCCCATAAACATACACCTGTGTATGCAGGGATGAAAAATTTTCGAAAAGGCATACTGGAAATTCCCGAAATATAACCCGTAAAATGCCTAATCCCTGGAATGAAATAAGCAAACACCAGTAATTTACTGCCAGACCGTTCAAACCAAGCAGCTGTTTTTTTATATCTTTCAGGGCCGAGATGGATGTATTTCCCGTACCTTTCGATTAGTTTATATCCGCCTGCCTTGCCAATCCAATACGTTGCGGTTATTCCCAAACCACCTGATAAAAAGACCATCAGGAGTGCCAAAATGTAATTCATTTTCCCTTGATATACAAAGTACCCTGCATAGCTCATTAAAACTTCCCCAGATATAGGGAGAGCCATGAGTTCCAAAAAAATCCCTATAAATAAAATTAAATAACTATGTTGTGCAAATAAAGAGATTAAATATGACATAAATGCCTCCTATCAACAAAATCAAATCAAATGATGAGCAGGGTAACTCGGAAGTTTATCTACAATTTATCACTTTTTTTAAAATGATTTTTCATTTTAAGGAAATTTTAAGTTTCTATATAGTGAATGGACAGGTTCATTTTATAAACTTAGAATACCCCATTTCGAATGGCAGTAACATTTATTGAAATGATGACAAGAACCTTAAAGCTGCCAGAGTTTTTTAATGTTAAGGAGGTAACTATGAAAAAATTAGTAGAGGCAACCATGCAAAGAGCCATTCTCATGATTGTGTGTGTTGTCATTATTTTGGCTTGGGGAGGAATCTCTGCTTATCAGATGCAAAGAGATTATTTGCCTGGAATTAACAATACTACCCTTACAGTTAGTATGAGAGTGCCGGGGAATCAAGCTGCTCAAGTAAAACAGCAAGTAACCGATAATCTCGCAAGTGCCGTAAAAACAGTAGATGGTTTGTCCAATGTTGAAACCACTTCTTATGACGGCGGATTATTTATGAGTTTGTATTTTCCGATGAATACAGACATGAAACAAGCTGAAGATCAAGTAAATAAAGCATTGGCAAATGCCGGTCTTCCGCCAACTATTACAAGCACTCCTTCTGTAACACGATTAACAACAAGTTCATTCCCAATTTTGACTTACAGCGTAACAAGTTCAAAGTTGGATGAACCAACACTTCGTTCCACTGCAACGCAGGAAATTGTTAAGCAATTAAAATCTGTTCCAGGTGTAGCGGATGTATCTGTTTTTGGTGGAGCAAAAGATGGCTATGTATTAACCGTTCGTATGAAAGACCTTGTGAAAAACGGGTTAACATTGGACGATATTAATAAATCGTTCGCATTAGCTGTTCCATCCATGCCGCAAGGTACTATTGCAAACAATCAGTTATCCATTCCAGTATCGTTTGATGGATTGACATTAACTGTGAAACAATTGGAAAACGCAACAATTAAGAACAAAGCAGGAAAAGCAATTCCTGTATCTGCGTTTGGGACTATCACTCATTCTTTGAATGACTTAAAAACAGTTTCAAGAACAAACGGAAAACCAAGTGTTACGTTAAATGTGATCAAAACACCATCAGCAAATATTACGGATGTAGCAGATCAAGTAAAAGACCGAGTTGCACATCTTCACTTGGATACAATCAATCCAAAAGATGTTTCTTTCAAAGTCCTACTTGACCGGGAGAAAGAATTAAACAGTTCTCTTTTCGGTTTAGTACGAGAAGGTTTACTTGGTTGTTTATTCTCAATGATTTGTGTGTTCTGCTTCTTCCGAAATGTAAGAAGCACATTATTAATTGCTATTTCATTGCCAATTTCATTACTGGCAACAACGGCTTTCTTAAAATCAATGGGTATTACTTTAAACATTTTAACCGTTTCAGGTTTGATTGTAGCCATGGGCCGCATTGTCGATGACTCGATTGTTATTTTAGATAATATGTACCGTAAACGGGAGGAAAACAAGGATAAGTCCTTACTTTCCATTCTTGCATCATCGGTTGTTGAAATGATTCCTGCAATATTAGGCTCCACTTTAACGACGATTGCCGTTTATATTCCTATTGCTTTTGTTGGCGGAGTCATCAGTGCTTCCTATAGTGGATTTGCATGGTCAGTCGTGATTGCACTCATCATTTCATTCTTTGTTGCGATGCTCGTCATTCCTGCTCTTGCTTTTATGGGATGGAAAGGCGGAAACGGGGAAAAGCAAACCGTCAAACTCGATACAAAAATGAAACCAGTTTTGCAATCAGCGTTTAAACACAAAAAAGCAATGATTATTGTTTCTATACTGGTATTTTTAGCTGCTGGCACCTATTCTGCTTTTCTTCCTGTAAGTTTATTGCCTAGTGGAAAAATCGGACAAATTGCCATTAAAGCAGAATTGCCAAAAGGAAGCACACTCATTCAAGTCGATTCAGAAGTACAAAAAATTGAGAAAACATTGAAGGCAAATCCAAAAGTCGATGCGTATTCAGCCAATTTCGGTTCGACTATGACACCTCAAAGTGATGATGTGTTTGACCAAGGCGGTGGCTTTATCACCTATCCAAATGTCGCGAACCTTTCGGTTGTGTTGAAGAACGACAAGGATGCTGATTCTGTCATGAAGCAATTACAAAAGCAGCTTCCGACATTATCTAAAGATGTTACCTATACTGTAACAAGCCAGAACATTTCTGGTGATGATTCACAAATGCGTATCTTGTTTACTGGTTCAGATCAAGCAACATTGGATCAAGTAGCTCAACAAGTGAGAACCAACTTATCAAAAATTGCTGATTTAAGTGTAGATGGAAAAGTGGATTTAACAAATGGATCACCTAAGTATAAAGTGACTTTTGACCAAAAAGCGATTCAAGATAAAGGAGTAAAAGTGGCTGACATTTTAACGGTCATTAACCGTTATATGTCTCAATCTAAGGATGCAACAATTACCGTGAATCATAAAGCACTTCCTGTGGACCTATATTTAGATCAAATTGCAACAGGATCAAACTCTACGATTACCTTAAATGCTTCTGCGGATGATGTCTTAGCATCTCTTGCAGCTGAAACGTTAAAAGGAAATAATGGTCAAATGGTTCGATTTGACCAAATCGCTAAGATTGGAAAGGATACTTCTGCTTCAACCATTAGCGAACGAGATGGTCAACCATTCTCCCTTGTGACTGCACAAATTACATCTAATGATATTAGTAAAGTGTCAAGTCGAGCAGACAAAGTTCTAAGCGATATGAAACTTCCAAAAGATGTAACGTACTCATTAGGTGGTATTACTCAACAAGTAAAAGATATGATTTTCGATATGGTTGTTGCCGTTGCTTTCTCTATCCTTTTAGTATTACTTATTACTTCTTCTATTTTCAAAGGATGGAGAGCACCATTATCTGTACTTTTAAGCATTCCACTTGCTTTAAGTGGTGTAGTAATCGCATTAATTTTATTCCACGGAGAATGGAATTTAGCTGCATTAATTGGGGTTCTGATGCTTACAGGTATTGTCGTTACAAACGGTATTGTATTAATTGACAAAATTGAAAGAAATCGAAAAGAAGGAATGGCTGTAAAAGAGGCTGTATTGAATGGTAGTCTATCCAGGATTAGACCGATTTTAATGACCGCAGCAGCAACTATTCTTACTTTGTTACCACTTGCATTATCCCATAATGCAGATACGGTTATTTCTCAAACGCTCGGTATTGTGGTAATTGGCGGTATGGTAACGTCAACAATCAACAGCTTTATTATCATCCCGATCATTTATGAATGGTTGCATAAAAAATCAGCAGCCCAAAACCTCAGTACAGCTGCTCAAAGAAGTATCGGCTAAATGAGAATATTAGGGAGTAAGTAACCATTAGTAATTACAAAAACACCGACACAGTCGGTGTTTTGTTTTTCTCAATCCCTAAGCCATTTATAATTTATTTATAGAATTTTAAATAGACATTGTCTATTACTTTAACCATAACACTTTTAAGCAACCAAGATTAACTGAGCCTATTTTTAATAAAAACTTTTGATTTAAAAATCTGAAATTATCCAACCTTCAAAAAATATCAGGACCCTTAAAATCCTTATGAAGCCTGTATTCCCCGCAATCCAATTGAAAAAAAGATCTCATATACCAATTTCTTTCCATACACCAAATCCCTTCTATCATGTAAAATAGAAATATGGGGGGATTGGAATGAACTTAAAGGCGGGTTTATGGCAACAACAAACGTTAAAATTAACCATGACGCAGGAACTGACACAGGCTATTGCGCTTTTGCAGTACTCTGCCATGGAACTGAATGCTTTTTTGGAAAATAAGGCGCTTGAAAATCCCCTAATGCAGATTGAAAATGGGAATGTTCAACCGATGAATCCGTTGATTGATCGAAACCGGAAAAAATCCCAAAAAGCAGAAAAAGACTGGATTGAACAAATTGCCGGAAAAACAGTCAATTCACTTGAGAATCAATTAATTTCCCAATTAAATTTAAGAAAACTTACACCGGAGCAATTGAAAACAATCCGTCATCTTATTCACAACCTTGATGAAAACGGTTACTTATCTGGCGACCTTGCTGATATGGCAAAAATGTTAAAAGTTTCGGAAGAATTTGTTGAAGAATGCTTAATCATTATTCAAACACTTGAACCAGTAGGAATCGGTGCCCGGAACCTTCAAGAGTGTTTACTGATTCAAATAGAATGGGAATATCCTGATCATGAATTGGCCCATAAAATTATTTCTGATTACTTTGTTCCATTTGCGGATAAAAAGTGGAAACAGATTGCAAAGGAACTGCAAGTTTCCCTAAAGGATATCCAAGAGGTTTTTGATTTGATTCAACTGCTTAATCCTAAACCAGGAGCACTTCTTGGGCATGAGGATACTACTTATGTGATTCCTGATGTCATCATCGAAAAGTATGGAGACGAGTATACGATTCGGATGTGTGATGACTCGATGCCAAGGCTTTCCTTTAATGATGGTTATTACAAGAAGTTTTCTGGGGTTCAAGGGCAAGATCCGAGTGTCGTGAAATTTTTACAGGATAAAATGCAAGACTATCAATGGATTATGAAAAGCATTGAACAAAGGAAAGAAACCTTAACCAAAGTCGTTGCGAAGATTTTAGAAAAACAGGTACCTTTTTTCCAGAAAGGGCCGCACTATTTATTGCCAATGATCATGAAGGATATTGCAAATGAACTTGAAATCCATGAATCCACGGTCAGTCGCGCTGTTCGTGAAAAATATGTCCAAACACCGATTGGGACTTTCCCGTTAAAATCATTTTTCACAAGTACGATTCAAACTACATCTGACGAAAATACTTCTTCAACCTTAGTGAAAAAAGCAATTTCTTCTTTAATTGAAAGGGAAGATAAGCAAAAACCACTTTCTGACCAAGATATCGTTGAACAATTAAAAAATGCCGAGGGGATGGTTATCTCAAGACGGACTGTGGCAAAATATCGCGATCAATTGGGAATCCCTTCGTCTTCCAAACGGAAAAGGTTTAATTAAAGGAGTCAAAGTATGTCACAGATCCGTGTAACCTTATTCACAAGAAAACAATGTCCATTATGTGATAAAGCTAAAAATACTTTAATGGAACTGAAAGAAACATGGGGGTTTATCTTGGAAGAAATTGATATAGCAGCAAGTGATGATTTAACAGAACGTTATGGTTTAATGATTCCGGTGGTTCATATCGATGACGAAGAAGTGGGATTTGGCTTTATTGATAAATTTCACTTAAGTAACCGTTTGCAAGAAAAATCTGAATATTAACCAGTTGAAATTACCTTTCACTCCTGTTAGAATAAAGGAGTGATATTTTTTTGGATGTAGCGGGACGTAATATGTCACATAGGGACATTTTATGTCCAACTACATATTATAAAAGGAGCCTGTGCTCATGCAATCATTCATCGACATCCAAAAAAGGTTAGTTCCTGATATTCTGCAAGTGCTGCAGAAAAGACATCATATCCTAAGATACATCGGATTCATGCAGCCTGTAGGAAGAAGAAGCTTAGCCGCAAGCCTTGGTTACACGGAAAGAATCCTCCGAAGTGAAGTAGATTTTTTGAAGGATCAAAACTTAATATTCTCCAATAATGTGGGAATGAGTCTTACATCTGATGGGGAAAATTTGCTTGATGATTTGGAAGGACTCATGCGTGAATTAAAGGGTATTGATGTGATGGAATTAGAATTAAAGCATCGCCTGGGTATTAAAAACGTCATTATTGTTCCAGGAGACAGCGATGACTCTCCAATGGTGATAAAGGACCTTGGAAAGGCAAGTGCCTCTTACATGAAAAAGCATCTTGGAGGAAAAAATATTATTGCTGTTACTGGCGGTTCGACAATGGCGGCAATTGCCGATGAACTTTCGCCTGAACCGGATCATAAAGAAATTTTGTTTGTTCCTGCGCGGGGCGGTGTTGGGGAGGATGTACACAATCAAGCCAATACCATTTGCTCAATTATGGCGGCAAATATGAAGGCAAAGCACCGTGTGTTTTATTTACCCGATCAGGTTAGTCCTGAGATTTATGATTCGCTTATTAAAGAGCCTGGAATTCATGAGGTTTTAGAGCTAATTCAATCGGCGGACATTGTTCTTCATGGGATTGGGGACGCTATGACAATGGCTGAACGAAGAAAGTCAAGTTCCGAAACCATAAGGAAAATGGAAGAGGGAAATGCTGTTGGCGAAGCGTTCGGTTATTATTTTAACGAGACGGGCGATATTGTACACAAGGTTTTTACAGTTGGAATCCAACTCGGCGACTTAGCCCGCATCCCCGATATCATTTCTGTAGCCGGCGGTGCATCCAAAGCAAAGGCCATTCGGGCTTATATGAAGCAAGCTCCTCCATCCACTGTCTTAATAACGGATGAGGGTGCAGCAAGAAAGTTATTAAAAGGGTAAATCCTTTTTTAGCCGATAGAAAGTAAATCTATTCTATCAGGCAGTACATTATAAAATCCTTAACCAATTAAAGGAGGAAATTATCATGACAGTAAAAGTGGGAATTAATGGATTTGGTCGTATTGGGCGTAACGTTTTCCGTGCGGCATTAAACAATTCAAATATTGAAATCGTAGCAATTAATGACTTAACAGATGCTAACATGTTGGCACATCTTTTAAAATACGATACTGTTCACGGAACTCTTTCTGAGAATGTAACAGTTGATGGTGAATATTTAGTAGTAGGCGGTCAAAAAGTAAAGGTTATCGCTGAGCGCGATCCTGCACAACTTGGCTGGGGAGACCTTGGTGTAGATGTAGTAGTAGAATCTACTGGCCGTTTCACAAAACGTGAAGATGCCGCAAAACACCTTGAAGCAGGCGCTAAAAAAGTAATCATTTCTGCTCCAGCTTCAAACGAAGATATCACAATTGTAATGGGTGTTAACGAAGATAAATATGATGCCGCTAACCACCATGTATTATCAAACGCATCTTGTACAACTAACTGCTTAGCTCCATTTGCAAAAGTATTAAATGATACTTTCGGAATCAAGCGTGGTATGATGACAACTGTTCACTCATATACAAATGACCAGCAAATCTTAGATTTACCGCATAAAGACTACCGTCGTGCACGTGCTGCAGCCGAAAACATGATTCCTACAACAACAGGTGCAGCAAAAGCTGTTGCATTAGTTCTTCCTGAATTAAAAGGAAAATTAAACGGTATGGCAATGCGTGTTCCAACTCCAAACGTTTCAATTGTCGATTTAGTTGCAGAATTAGAAAAAGATGTAACAGTTGATGAAGTAAATTCAGCATTAAAAGCTGCGGCTGAAGGTCCGCTAAAAGGAATTTTAGCTTACAGTGAACTTCCATTGGTTTCTAGTGACTATAATGGAGCAACAGTTTCATCTACTATTGATGCATTATCAACAATGGTACTAGAAGGAAACATGGTAAAAGTACTTTCTTGGTACGATAACGAAGTTGGGTACTCTAACCGTGTTGTTGACTTAGTAGATTACATCGCTCAAAAAGGACTTTAATCATAGAACATTTCTGTTTAGACGGAATTGGCAAAAACGCCAAGGGCAGTCTATAATGGTAAATGGCGTGACAAAGGGGAGTGGGGAAGATTCCCCCTCCTTTTTTTATTGTAAATGGATGATATACCATTGATCGGTATTATTCGCAGTACATATTAAGGAGGTCCTTTTATGAACAAGAAAACATTAAAAGATGTAGATGTAAACGGAAAACGTGTTTTTTGCCGGGTTGATTTCAATGTTCCCATGCAGGATGGACAAATCACCGATGAAACACGAATTCGTGCGGCACTGCCAACCATTCAGTATTTAATGGAACAAGGAGCAAAAGTGATTTTAGCCAGCCATTTTGGCCGTCCAAAAGGCAAAGTAGTAGAAGAAATGCGTCTAGCCCCAGTTGGAAAACGCCTTGCAGAATTGCTTGGAAAAGACGTTAAGATCGCCGATGAAGCGCACGGTGATTCAGTAAAAGCTCTAATTGAAACGATGACAAATGGCGATGTCCTTCTCCTAGAAAACGTTCGTTTCTACCCTGGCGAAGAAAAGAATGACCCTGAGCTTGCAAAAGCATTTGCAGAACTTGCTGATGTTTATGTAAATGATGCATTTGGTACTGCTCACAGAGCACATGCTTCAACTGAAGGTGTTGCTCACCATCTCCCAGCTGTTGCCGGATTCTTAATGGAAAAGGAATTAGAGGTTTTAGGAAAAGCACTTTCTAACCCTGAGCGACCATTTACAGCGATTATCGGCGGAGCAAAGGTAAAGGATAAAATCGGTGTTATCGAAAATCTTTTAGAAAAAGTTGATAATCTAATCATCGGCGGCGGCCTTGCTTATACATTTGTAAAAGCACAAGGGCATGAAATCGGTAAATCTCTCCTTGAAGAAGACAAGATTGACTTAGCAAAATCCTTCATGGAAAAGGCAAAAGAAAAAGGTGTTAATTTCTATATGCCGGTGGATGCCATTGTGGCGGATGATTTCTCTGCGGATGCAAATACAAAAGTGGTAGCGATCGATGCCATTCCTGCTGATTGGCAAGCACTTGATATCGGACCAAAAACTGCTGAAATCTACCGCGATGTAATCCAAAACTCAAAACTTGTCATTTGGAATGGACCTATGGGTGTATTTGAAATCGACAAATTTGCAGGCGGAACAAAAGCGGTTGCTGAAGCTCTAGCTGAAGCAGAAGGAACTTATTCTGTCATTGGCGGTGGGGACTCTGCAGCAGCAGTGGAAAAATTCCATTTAGCAGATAAAATGAGCCATATCTCCACAGGAGGAGGAGCTTCCCTTGAATTTATGGAAGGGAAAGCATTACCTGGAGTCGTGGCATTGAACGATAAATAAGATAGTATTTTATTTTTACTAAGAAAGGATGGAACCAACATGCGCAAACCAATTATTGCAGGAAACTGGAAAATGCATAAAACACTTTCAGAAGCAAAAAGCTTTGCAGAAGAAGTAAAAAATCTTGTTCCTGCGCAAGACAAAATTGAATCTGTCATTTGCTCACCAGCGTTATTTTTACAAAGCTTGGTAGAAACGGCTAAATGCAGCGATGTAAAAATTGGTGCACAAAACATGCATTTTGAAGAAAGCGGAGCTTTTACTGGTGAAATCAGCCCGAAGGCACTTGCTGATTTAGGTGTTCAATATGTGATTATTGGGCATTCCGAACGCCGCGAAATGTTTAATGAAACAGATGAAACTGTCAATAAAAAAGTTTTGGCTGCATTTAACTACAATTTAACTCCTATCGTATGCTGCGGTGAAACGCTTGAACAACGTGAAAACGGCGAAACAATGGACCTGGTTGGAGATCAAATCCAAAAAGCCCTTACTGGTTTATCTGATGATCAAGTAAAACAAACGATTATTGCCTACGAACCAATCTGGGCAATCGGTACAGGTAAATCTTCTACTTCAGCGGATGCGAACGAAGTGTGCGCCCATATTCGCCAGGTAATTGTAAAGCAATTCTCAGAAGATGTTGCGAATGCAGTAAGAATCCAATATGGCGGCAGTGTGAAGCCTGGTAATATCAAAGAATACATGGCACAGCCTGACATCGATGGTGCATTAGTTGGCGGAGCAAGCTTAGAACCACAATCATTCCTGCAGTTATTGGAGGCAGGAAGCAATGAGTAAATCTCCTGTTGCACTCATTATTTTAGACGGCTTTGGCTGTCGTAATGAACACAAAGGGAATGCAGTTTTCCATGCGAAAAAGCCAAACTTTGATCGTTTTTGGGAAACATTTCCTCATTCTCATTTAATTGCTTCCGGTGAAGCCGTAGGACTTCCTGGGGGACAGATGGGGAACTCTGAGGTTGGGCATTTGAATATCGGTGCCGGCCGGATTGTTTATCAAAGCTTGACCCGTGTGAATATTGCGATTCGTGAAGGAGAATTTGAAAAAAATGAAACCTTCACAGGTGCAATGGAACACGTAAAAAAACATGGAACAAGCCTTCATCTGTTTGGATTACTTTCAGATGGCGGTGTTCACAGTCATATCAACCATATGTTTGCTTTACTGAAGCTTGCAAAGGATGAGGGTGTTGAAAAAGTATACATTCATGCCTTCCTTGATGGCCGTGATGTTGGACCAAAAACAGCCGAAACATATATTCAGCAGACACTGGACAAAATGAAGGAATATGGTGTCGGTGAATTTGCGACCATCTCTGGAAGATATTATTCGATGGACCGCGATAAGCGTTGGGAACGGGTTGAAAAATCCTACCGGTCAATGGTATATGGAGAAGGTCCTTCTTATACCAATCCATTGGATGTTGTCAAGGATTCGTACGAGCATGGCATTTTTGATGAATTCGTCATTCCATCTGTGATTACCAAAGAAGATGGACAACCTGTGGCAACAATTCAAGACAATGATGCGGTAATTTTCTATAATTTCCGTCCTGACCGTGCTATTCAGATTTCAAACACGTTCACGAATGAAGATTTCCGTGCTTTTGACCGCGGGGATAAGCATCCGAAACATTTATTCTTCGTCTGCCTGACTCATTTTAGTGAATCGGTTGACGGTTATGTTGCCTTTAAACCTTCAAACCTTGATAATACGCTTGGAGAAGTTTTATCCCAAAATGGCTTGAAGCAATTGCGAATTGCTGAAACGGAAAAATATCCGCATGTCACGTTCTTTATGAGCGGTGGCCGTGAGGATAAATTCCCGGGAGAAGAACGGATATTAATTAATTCTCCTAAAGTAGCCACCTACGATTTAAAGCCTGAAATGAGCGCATATGAAGTAACCGATGCACTTTTAAAAGAAATTCAAGCTGATAAATTTGATGCTATTCTTCTTAACTTTGCGAACCCAGACATGGTTGGCCATTCAGGAATGTTAGAGCCAACGATTAAGGCGATTGAAACAGTCGATGAGTGCTTAGGAAAAATTGTTGATTTAATCCTTGAAAAAGGCGGAAAAGCCATTATTACCGCTGATCACGGAAATGCCGATGAAGTAATCACGCTTGAAGGTGAGCCAATGACAGCTCACACAACAAATCCGGTGCCGGTGATTGTCACAAAACCAGGTGTTGAATTACGTGAAGATGGAATACTTGGCGATTTGGCCCCAACCATGTTAGATTTATTAGGTGTACAACAACCAGCCGAGATGACAGGAAAATCATTAATTAAAAAATAAAATTTATTTTTAGGAGAGATACAAATGCCATTTATTGTTGATGTTTATGCACGTGAAGTTCTAGATTCCCGCGGTAACCCTACAGTTGAAGTTGAAGTTTTCACTGAATCAGGCGCATTTGGCCGCGCATTAGTACCAAGCGGTGCTTCTACTGGTGAATATGAAGCAGTAGAACTTCGTGATGGTGACAAAGAACGTTACCTTGGCAAAGGTGTTTTAAAAGCAGTTGAAAACGTAAATGAAATCATTGCACCATTCCTAGTTGGAGAAGAATTCAGTGTTCTTGACCAAGTGGGGGTTGACCAAGCATTAATCGAATTAGACGGAACAGAAAACAAAGGTAAATTAGGTGCAAATGCAATTCTTGGTGTTTCCATGGCTGTTGCTCATGCTGCTGCAGACTACTTAGATATTCCTTTATACCAATACCTTGGCGGATTCAACTCCAAGCAGCTTCCAGTGCCAATGATGAACATCGTAAACGGTGGAGAGCATGCCGATAACAACGTGGATATTCAAGAATTCATGATCATGCCAGTAGGTGCTCCAAGCTTTAAAGAAGCACTTCGTATGGGCGCTGAAATTTTCCACAACCTAAAAGCAGTTCTTAAAGGCAAAGGTCTTAATACAGCTGTTGGGGATGAAGGTGGATTTGCTCCAAACCTAGGTTCTAACGAAGAAGCGCTTCAAACAATCGTGGAAGCAATCGAAAAATCTGGTTACAAACCAGGTGAAGAAGTTATGTTAGCAATGGATGCTGCTTCTTCTGAGTTCTACAATAAAGAAGACGGCAAATACCATCTTGCAGGTGAAGGAGTTGTTAAAACTTCTGCTGAAATGGTTGATTGGTACGAAGAGCTTGCGTCTAAATATCCAATCATCTCCATTGAAGACGGCTTAGACGAAAATGACTGGGAAGGCCACAAGCTTCTAACAGAACGTCTTGGCAAGAAAGTTCAATTGGTTGGGGATGACCTATTCGTTACCAATACAAAGAAACTTGCTGAAGGTATTGAAAAAGGAATCGGCAACTCAATCCTTATCAAGGTTAACCAAATCGGTACTCTTACTGAAACATTTGATGCAATTGAAATGGCAAAACGCGCTGGTTACACTGCTGTAATTTCTCACCGTTCTGGTGAAACAGAAGACAGCACAATCGCTGACATTGCAGTTGCAACAAACGCGGGTCAAATCAAAACGGGTGCACCTTCTCGTACTGACCGTGTTGCAAAATACAACCAATTGCTTCGCATTGAAGACCAATTAGGTGAAACATCTAAGTACAACGGAATTAAATCTTTCTATAACTTAAGTAAATAATATAGCTCTTATAGAATTGAAACCTTCTATAAATGTGATAAAGCCTCACATTTATAGAAGGTTTTTTATGTTTTTTTAGGGATGTCGAATAGTTCATCCTGCTGAACTAAATTTTGTCGAAGGGTTAGGTATTTTAGGGTGGATGGGGTGAAGGAAAAGTGGTTTAAAGGAATTAGGAAGGTTGGAATTCTGAAAGAAATTAGAAGTGAAATCGGACCTTTTTACTAATATATAGATAAAATAAATAGAATACAGCTAATTAAGTAAAATAATAATTGTTTACTAAATATTCCAAATAATGAATAATAAGGGGGTATTACAAATAAAAGGGGGATTTAGTTAGATGTTTCGAAAAAAATCGATGATTACCGTTTTAACAGCGGGGATGGTTTTATCTTCTGGGGCTGTTTATGCTCAAACGACAAGTCCGGCAAATGGACAATCAGCCACAGCTTTTGACAACAAAATTATCAAAAAAATAAGTGCGGATAATATGTATAATACCATTGCTTTGTTATCAGAGCAGCCAAGGGAGGCTGGCACTGAAGGGGAAGTCCGTGCGGTAAAATACATAGAAGACCAATTCAAGAACTTAGGTCTTGAAACAAAAGTAATCCCGTTCCCTATTTATGATTATTGGACAAACCATGTGTGGGTGAAAATTGGCGGCACAGACTTGTCTGGAACAGCCCCCCGTGCGTTCAGCGGTAGTGGAAGTGGAAACGTCACAGCTCAGCTTGTGAATGTTGGAAAAGCAAAACCTGAGGAAATTACTGATGCTGTAAAAGGGAAAATTGCCTTAGTGGAACGTGGCGATTTAACGTTCGTTGAAAAAGTGCAAAATGTATTAAGCAGAGGCGCCATAGGGGTTCTCATGTATAACAATAGTACGAGTGGGAATAGTTTTGGACAAGTTTCAGAGGGACAGAATATCCCGGCTGTCGCGATTACACGTGCTCAAGGATTAGCATTGGTAGAGCAATTAAAGTCCGGACCGGTTGAGTCAACCTTAGATGTCGATATCGAAAAAATTGAGAAAACTTCTTATGTAGTGGAAGCGAAATTAAAGCCGAACAAAAATAAGGATACGGGGCAAATCATCACCATCGGGGCGCACCATGACTCTGTTCATGGTGGTCCGGGAGCAAATGATGATGCCTCAGGAGTATCGGCTGTCCTTGAATTAGCACGGATTTTTACTAAAACTCCAATTGACACAGAGGTTCGATTCCTTACCTTTGGTTCAGAGGAAAGAGGATTGGTTGGTTCGTCATTTTATGCCGCACAGCTTCCAAAAAGTGATGTGGAGCGAATGGTTGCCCACTTCCAAATGGATATGATTGGCGGGCGTGATGCTGGAGCTGATAACCCTGCAGGTGGGTTAATTATGTATACGATTGACGGAAAGAAAAACCTTGTGACGGACTTAGGATCTGCCGCAGGAGCAAGAACGATGGATGTCGCGATTCCTTATGGCCAATTGGGCCGAAGCGACCATCAGCCATTCCATGAGTTAGGGATACCTTCAGCCCTATTTATCCACTCACCAGTTGAGCCTTGGTATCATCAACCGACAGATACAATTGATAAAATTAGCAAAGAAAAGCTTCAGCAGGCTGCTTCAATTGTTGGCGCGGCTGCCTATCAAATAGCCCGTCCAGACACACCGGCTTTGGTAAATGCCCATGTGGCGCCAGGTCCAGTTGATTACAATTTTGATGACCGTCCGGTGGATTAATAAATAGAATAAACGAACAAAAAAAAGCTGACTGCCCAAAAAGGAGTTGACCCCAAAAAGTCAACTCCTTTTCCTTTCCTTTATTTTATTGTAATCGTAACCGAGTTAAAGTTCTTACTGCTGGTAAGTGGATTATAGTTTTTCTCAATATTACCGGCTGCATCTACAGCAAACCAATTGATGGTGGTCGTTTTCTCAATTTTTAATGCTTCAGCTTCTTCACGAGTTCCATTCAGTCGAAGATGTTTTGATTCGAACGTTGGCCGGCTTCCGTCCAATGTATAATAAATGGTTGCCGGTTCACTTGTATCAAACGTAAAATTCACTGGTCCCGTGAATTTCCCGCTGCCAGGCACCGTTTTAGATGATGGCGGCTGGTGGTCCTTAGCGTTCTTATAAGCAACCTTTATCATTCCTATTAAACCGTTAGCAAATTCCATTGCTTCTTCATGACCTTCCGAGAATGGGGGTTGAAATCCAACTGGTTTCCATTGTTGTTCCTTTTTATCCCATAAATCAGCGCCCACCTCAAAATCCCAGGCATAAATACCTTTTTCGTACCATAGGTAGTCCGCAGAATTGCCTGCAGCAGAATAGAGAACATCCGGAACCGGACCAGTACGGCTCGGAAGAATGACAGTGCCCCGATAATCTTGAATATCATTCAGCATGGTATCAGAAACCGCCCAATAGAATGCCTCCTGACCTGCTGTCGGGCGTGGCAGGGTTGTCCGGTTTGCATCGTATGCACCAGGTGACCACATAAAATAGCCCCCATAGCTATGAATGTTCATGGCAAACTTAATATTTGGAAATTGATCCGCCAACCAGACAATATTTTTTGCCTCGGGTTCGGATGTTTCCGATGGGCCGGCATAAGTAGTGCTGGTACAATTTGTTGTTGATGCACCAATAAAGCCGTCAAAGGCGGAGCCGATTGAATGGTTCCGATTTAAATCTACGCCCCAAGAATTCCGATTTCCAGGGTCAGATTTATCCGGACCGCAGTAATTGGTCATATTTTTCCGCTGCATGTTGTAATCATAAAAACTGTAATTTGCTCCGTCAGGATTGACCGTTGGTACGAGGAAAATATCCAAATTATTAACGAGCTTCTTTGTTTCACCATCATGTGCATAGTTACGAAGGAGTCGTTCCGCTGTTTCAATGGTTACAAGCGGGGTTACCCATTCACGGGCGTGCTCCTGGGCATATCCCAGTACACCAGGTTTAGAACCATCACGATGTTTTCCAATCCTGATGGCTTTTACCGTAAATGGTTCACGGGAAACATTTTCGGGGGCCTTTAAACCATCAGTTAATTTTGCAGAAGTTGGTTCAACAATGCCGCTACCGCTATTGCCTCGGTATGTAGTCGCAGATACCAGTTGATCAGCATTAGAATTTATTGCTTCAGCCACTTGTCGGACAGTACTAATGGGATTGCCTGATCCATTCGTCCCTAAAGTAACGATAACTTTTTTTTCTTCGACGCTGACATTTAATGGAGAATTACCGGCATTAGGGTTTTTAAATTCCACGGAAATATCATTGCCACCTTGATACCCCCAAGCCTTTGATGTAATCACAACAGATGTATTGGTGGTGGTTCCCAATGTTGCCTGCGCCAACCGTCTATAGCCATTTGTTTTATTCGGCATATTAATAATCTCTACGAGGTCAGGAAATTCCTTTGCAAGTTTTTGGGCACGGTCGTATAATTCTGCCGGATCCATATAGTGATCAATAAAATCCTGAACATAGTGTTTTTTCGGATTTCCAGGCTTGTCCGTACCAAGCCATTCGGTAACAGCGCTAGTGGCTGTTCCGCCGAGGTTGCTTGTTATCTTTACAGAAGAAGGGATTTTATTTACAGGAAGTTCAAGATAATGGTATAAATATTCACCGGCATCTACCAATCTAGAAAGAGTCGCGGATTTTTCCACTCCGTCTTCAGTCCAGGTTGCGGTAAGGGAGGTGCTTGCTGCTGCTCCAGCACTTGACTTCGCTTCTATGTAAAGGAAGGTTTCAGACTGATTTGTATAATGGTTTGCTCTAAGAATCTTCACTGAATCCTCCGCAGCTTGTACACGGGAATCAAGTTCAATAGCTGATTGTCTCTCGGCATTTCTGGCATTCCATTCTTTTTCCGTCATTAGTATATCTTTTACCTTAATCCCATAAGTCTTTAGCATAGCAACTTCAGAAGGGGTTACAACCGCATCTACTTCAAAAATCCCATCGTGTGCTTCAGCCCTATGCGTTAGGTCAATCCCTAATTCCTGCAGCTTTTCTTTTGCATTTTGATTAGGTATTTCAAGCTGAACAATAGAGTAGGATTCCTCCTTAGGTAAGGGTAAATCGGGCTGTCCGGCTGCATCAGCCGTAGTGCTAAGACTTGGATATATAACCGACAAACTAAGTCCTGTTATGGCTGTGAGAGCCATAATATTCCTTTTCCATTTTTGCTTTTTCTTTTTAACCAAAAAACTCCACCCCCAAAATTCTCATCAAATTTTAATGTTACAATCAAAGTTTAAAATAATATATCTGAATATTTTGTAAAAATTTCGGTTTATAAATGTATTTTCGTCCAACAAAAATTTCAGGAATCGAAAGAAATCTATTATGGTGGAAAAATAGAAAAAGGAGGTATTTACTGGTCAAAAAGTACTCGAATTGACGAAAAATAATTGTAGAATTAAAATGAACAATTATTTTAAAATAGATGGTTAAAATCGACATTTTTTTGATTTTGAAAATCTGTGTCGATTATTGCTCGGTTAGAAATATAAAAAAACAATTTTAATGGCTGCCCTTTGGGTCAATTTCCATGAACTGTTTTAACAACTCTATTGTACAAAGGGAAGTAATATGGTAAATTTAAGATACTGTGATGTACGTCTATCAGGAGGTGGTCTTATGCATACATTAGTCGTAATCTTATTAGTAATCGTAAGTATCGGACTTATTGCCGTTGTTTTACTTCAATCAGGAAAAAGCGCAGGTTTATCCGGTGCCATTTCTGGTGGTGCTGAATCACTATTCGGTAAGCAAAAAGCACGTGGTATTGATCTAATCCTACACCGTATTACCGTCATTTTATCTGTGCTATTTTTTGTACTAGCTGTTGCCGTTACGTACTTTAAAGTCTAATGATGAATGCTCAAAACCCGGCTGGAATTGCCGGGTTTTTTTGTGGTTATGTGCAAAAGGGTTGATATCCGCTGGAAATGTGTTTATAAATTTAAAAAGTGTGTTGATATCCATCCCAAATATGTTGATATATTGCAAAAGCATGTTGATATCTTAAACAATCATCATTCAAACCACCGCTGCAAGCCTTTTTTCTGGAATGTTCCCCATCCCATTGCTTAAACTAAGATAAGTTAAAGGATTTTAGAAGGAGTTTTTTTATGAGAATATCATTACCAAAGCCATTTACCTTTGAAGGGGGAAAAAGAGCGGTCCTTCTGCTCCACGGTTTCACCGGGAATTCATCTGATGTACGCATGTTAGGCCGTTTTCTTGAAAAGAAAGGCTATACCTGTCATGCCCCACACTATAAAGGGCACGGGGTACCGCCGGAAGAACTTGTCCATACCGGTCCAAAGGATTGGTGGCAGGACCTGCTGAATGGCTATGAATTTTTAAAAAATAAAGGGTATGAGGAAGTTGCGGTTGCCGGTCTTTCTCTTGGCGGGGTATTTTCCTTAAAATTGGGTTACACTGTACCTATAAAAGGAATCGTAACCATGTGTGCGCCTATGTATATTAAAAGTGAAGAGGTCATGTACCAAGGAGTTTTAGAATACGCCCGCGAATTTAAAAAACGAGAAGGAAAAACAGAGGAACAAATCGAATTGGAAATGAACGAGTTTGCAAAAACACCGATGCAAACATTACGCGCTCTTCAGGAGCTAATCGCAGATGTTCGGAATCATGTTGATTTAATTTATGCCCCAACTTTTGTGGTTCAAGCTCGCCATGATAACATGATCAATACGGATAGCGCCAATATTATTTACAACACGATCGAATCCGTTCAAAAACAAATCAAATGGTATGAAGAATCCGGACATGTGATTACCCTGGATAAAGAGAAGGAACAGCTTCATGAAGATGTTTATGCATTTTTAGAAACACTAGAATGGAACGATTAAAAGCACCCAAAAAGGAGGGATCTGCTTGGAAGATAATATTCAAAAGCACATTGATAAGCTTTTGCATTATATGAAGGACGAAGCTTATAAACCGTTAACGGTACAAGAGCTTGAAGCCGCATTTGGAATTCAGGATTCCAGTGACTTTAAAGAGTTCGTAAAGGCACTCGTCCAAATGGAGGAAAAAGGATTAGTCGTTCGCACCCGAAGTAACCGTTACGGTTTGCCGGAAAAAATGAACCTAATCCGGGGAAAACTGACTGGGCATGCAAAAGGCTTTGCCTTTGTGATTCCGGATGAACCGGGATTGGACGATATTTTTATTCCTCCGAATGAAACAAATACGGCCATGCACGGTGATACCGTTTTAGCCCGCGTATCTTCGGAAAGCTCCGGTCAGCGCCGGGAAGGAAGTATTATCCGGATTATTGAACGCGGCATCCAACAAATGGTTGGAACGTATGTGGAAAGCAAAAGTTTCGGTTTCGTGATTCCCGATGATAAAAAGTTTGCCAGTGATATTTTTATCCCAAAAGCTGCTTCCAAAGGAGCAGTGGAAGGTCATAAGGTAGTTGTAAAATTAACTACCTATCCGGAGGGACGCAAAAGTGCTGAAGGGGAAGTCATTGAAATTCTTGGACATAAAAATGATCCGGGAGTGGATATTCTCTCCATTATTCATAAGCACGGGCTGCCAATGGCCTTTCCGGAGGATGTTCTGCAGCAAGCAAATGATACACCGGATACCATTGATGAAAGTGAATTGGCAAATCGTCGTGATTTACGGAACGAAACGATTGTGACGATTGACGGAGCCGACGCCAAGGACCTGGACGATGCGGTAACCGTAACGAAACTTGAAAATGGAAACTATAAGCTTGGGGTACATATTGCTGATGTAAGCTATTACGTAAAAGAAGGCACGCCGATTGATGTAGAAGCAGCCGACCGGGCAACAAGTGTTTATTTAGTAGACCGGGTGATTCCGATGATCCCTCATCGGCTTTCAAATGGAATTTGTTCGTTGAACCCAAAAGTGGACCGCTTAGTTCTTTCCTGTAATATGGAAATTTCTGCGGAAGGACAAGTGGTAGATCATGAAATTTTTCAAAGTGTCATTAAGACAACTGAGCGGATGACCTATTTAGATGTCAATCGGATTTTGGTTGATAAAGATGAGGAAACAAGAAAACGCTACGAGCCACTTGTGCCAATGTTTGAGTTAATGGAAGAACTGGCTTCGATTTTACGGGATAAAAGAATGAAGCGGGGCGCGATTGATTTTGATTTTAAAGAATCGAAGGTATTGGTGGATGAGGAAGGAAATCCAACCGATGTCATTCTTCGTGAGCGTTCGGTAGCGGAGAGATTGATCGAAGAATTCATGCTTGCAGCCAATGAAACGGTCGCCGAGCATTTTCACTGGATGGATGTTCCGTTTATTTACCGTATCCACGAGGATCCGAAAGAAGATAAACTGCGGAAATTTTTCGAGTTTATCACGAATTTCGGCTATATCGTAAAGGGTACGGCCAATGAAGTACACCCAAGGGCCCTTCAGGAAATTATTGAAGAGGTTCAAGGCAAGCCGGAGGAGATGGTCGTTTCAACGGTGATGCTGCGATCCATGCAGCAGGCGAAATATGACCCGGAAAGCTTGGGGCACTTTGGGCTATCAACGGAATTTTACACCCATTTCACCTCGCCAATCCGCCGTTACCCGGATACGATTGTGCACCGGTTAATCCGCACGTATTTGATTGAAGGCAAGCTGGATGAAGCGACTAGGGAGAAATGGAATGCCGAGCTGCCGGAAATCGCGGCACATTCTTCAAGAATGGAGCGCCGTGCCGTTGATGCGGAGCGGGAAACGGATGAATTGAAAAAAGCAGAATACATGGAGAACAAAATTGGAGTTGAGTATGATGGGATTATCAGTTCAGTGACCAATTTTGGAATGTTTGTTGAGCTTCCGAATACAATTGAAGGACTTGTCCATGTCAGCTATATGACTGATGATTATTACCGTTTTGATGAGCGTCATTATGCGATGATTGGTGAGCGGACAGGTAATGTATTCCGAATTGGCGATGAAATCACGGTTCGTGTTGTAAAGGTGAATAAAGAAGAGCGCTCGATTGATTTTGAAATCGTCGGGATGAAGGGTACTCCGCGCCGTGAACGCTCAGAGGCACCGAAGGTCTTTAAGACTGGAAGCGATTCGAATAAGCAACGCCGAAACAAACAGCAGGGCGACCGCAATCAAAAGTCCGGAGACGGCGGCCAAGGCGGCAATGGGTCCAGCTCGAAAAAGAAGCGAAAGTTCTACGAAAATGTACCTAAGAATAAGAGCACGAAGCGGAAAAAGAGAAGATAATTTTGTGGAGGCTGTCGTAAAGGCGGATTTTAAGGCTTTTTACGACAGCCTCTTTTTGATACAAATTGGTATAAAAAAGGCATCGATGATAAAAGTGCCTGTTACGCAGATAAAGTGATATTTAACTCAGATAAATTGCTTAGTAACCCAGATAAAAGTGAATTTTCCACAGACAAATGTTTTTTGTAATCGAATTGATTCCTTGGATTCGGTTGTTATACCTGATTTAATTGTACAGACTCCTAGATTCTGCTACAATTTAAGGGAAAAAGAGGTGGAAACCATGCCAAAAGGTGAAGGAAAAGTAGTTGCGCAAAATAAAAAAGCTTACCATGATTATTTTATTGAAGAAAAATACGAAGCCGGTATCGTTTTGCAAGGAACAGAGATAAAATCGATTCGTGCTGGAAAAGTAAATCTAAAGGATGCCTATGCAAGAATTCAAAATGGCGAAGCCATTTTATTTGGAATGCATGTCAGTCCTTATGAGCAAGGCAATCGCTTCAATCATGATCCGTTAAGAACCCGTAAATTATTGCTTCATAAACGGGAAATTAACAAGCTGCTTGGAGAAACGAAAGAAGTCGGCTATGCATTAGTACCGTTAAAATTGTATTTGAAAAATGGCTTTTGTAAGGTTTTAATTGGACTAGCAAAGGGTAAAAAGAATTATGATAAACGTGAGTCCCTGAAGCAAAAAGAAGCGAAGCGTGAAATTGAACGGGCCTTCCGTGAACGTCAAAAGATGTAACTTACAAATAATCACAATTGAAAAATACGCACAATGTGTTATAATAAGTTTGTCGCTAAGGAGCGACGGAAACTTTTGCTCTTAACTTTGCCTGAGCAAACCGAACGTCTTAGCTAAAATCTTTAATTAGATTTTAAGCACATTTTATAATGGGGACGCTACGGATTCGACAGGGGTAGTTTGAGCTTAGGTTGCGAGTCGAGGGGATCGGCCTCGTAAAAACGTCAAAGCCATAACTGGCAAAACTAACAAATCTTTCGCTTTAGCTGCTTAATAGCGCTTAGCGGTTCGCCCCTCCATCGCCCATGTGGTAGGGTAGCGGACTCACTTTAAGTGGGCTACGCCGGATTCCACCGCCTGAGGATGAAGGAAGAGAACAACCAGGCTAGTTGACCGGACGCCTGTCGACAGGCATATGGATCAGCGAAGCGCCAATATGTCGACTACACTCGTAGAAGCTTAAGTGCCGATATCTTTGGACGCGGGTTCGACTCCCGCCGTCTCCACCATACATACGGTGGATAACAAGACTAGCATGAAAAATGCTGGTCTTTTTTATTTATCAAAAAATACTTCTTTTACAAATTATCTTCCTAATTCTTTCTATTCAATTATTTCCCTATATTCATTAATCCAATTTTAAATTATTTGAATTTTTAGTCATTTTTGACTATGATTAAATCAAAAATGACTAGGTGATGAAGATGAACTTAACGTTGGATGACTCCATTCTTTTAAAATATATTTTAGAGCATTCTTTTGATGAAATTTTTATTGCAGATGCCACGGGAATGGTTTTATATGCAAGCCAATCTACTGAAAAGGTATCCGGAATTCCCTGTGAGCAAATCGTGAATCATAATATTTTCGATTTAGAAAAGCAGGGAATCTTTTCACCATCAGTAATTGCGAATGTCCTGAGAACCAATAAAAAAGATACGTTCATCCAAGAAACGAAGAAAAGTCGAAAACTAATAATCTCCGGATATCCAATCTACGATTCAATGGGAAAAATAATAGGAGCAATGAGTGTTTCAAGGGATGTTACCGAATTTGAATATTTAAAAAAAGAAAATGAGCAGATAGCTAAAGCTTTGCAATTATATCAAGATAAGATTGCAAAATTAAAGATGCAAGCGGCGAATCCATTTTTTCTCCGTAACAGCAAAATGGAAAAGGTTTTTGATGTAGTGTCAAAAGTCGCTAATTTAGGTGTCACGGTCTTATTAGAGGGGGAGTCAGGAGTAGGTAAAAACCATATTTCCCATATGATTCATCAAATGTCTTCAAGAGAAAATCATCCATTTATTGAAGTAAACTGCGGTGCAATACCTGAATCACTATTTGAGTCAGAACTTTTTGGGTATGAGGATGGAGCGTTTACCGGTTCTAAAAAAGGCGGTAAAAAGGGTTACTTTGAAGCGGCGGGGGAAGGAACCATATTTCTTGATGAAATTGGAGAACTGCCGATGAACCTCCAAGTCAAATTACTATCGGTACTACAAAATCATACGTTAATGAGACTAGGAGGGAGTAAAAAAATTGAGGTAAAGTGCAGAATTATTTGTGCCACAAATCAGAATTTGGAAAACTTAATCAAAGAAAAGAAATTCAGAGAAGATCTATATTACCGAATAAATGTTGTTAAAATTGAGATCCCGCCCCTTAGGGAACGAAGGGAAGAAATCATTCCACTAATATATGAGATCACTAAAGAAATGAACCGAAAATATGAAATGAATAAACATTTTACTCCGGTCATGATCGCATGGCTCAGTCAACAAGGCTGGCCTGGAAATGTTCGTGAATTGAGGAACTATATTGAGAAAAAGGTTATTACTACTAGCGGAAATGAAATAGGAATTGATGTGAAGGATGAAGGAAGTGGAGGAGTAATGGTCCCAGAATCCAGAGAATTGGCTTTAAATGATTATTTAGAAACACTAGAAAAGGAATATATTGTGCGGATGTATCAGAAATACCCCAGCAGCATTAAACTTGCTGAAAAATTGGGGATTAGTCAATCTACTGCCAATCGAAAAATAAGGAAGTATGTTGAAGGGGGTAGTCAGTTTTGACTATAAAATCATCTGCTGCCCTTATGTATGGCTTTCAAAATCACCAATAGGTCAGCTCCAATAAGGTTGGCATAAAATTTGCATTAATTTTTTGTAAGAAATCTGAAAAGGAGGCATCTTAAAATTGTCCAACCAAAATGAAAAACAATTTTTGAATTTACCTTTTACAGGAATCTGTACATTTGGAAAATATCCAGTTTGCCCGGACCTAGACCAACTGGATGCGGACGTAGCTGTCATTGGGGTTCCGAATGATATGGGGACACAATGGAAGTCGGGAGCAAGAATGGGTCCAAGGGGAATCCGTGAAGGATCAACCCTTTATAGCTTTGGTTTAAATGGTGCCTACGATATTGAAAAAGATATCATGTATTTAGGACCAAAATGGAAAGTAGTAGATTGCGGTGATGTAGATATGGTACATGGTGATATCAGACAATGTCATGAAAACACAGAAGAAGCAATAAGGAAAATTGTTTCTAAAGGAGCAATGCCTGTCATATTAGGCGGCGATCATTCAATTACCATCCCTGTCGGAAAAGGCTTAGAGGATTTGGGACCGTTTCATGTCATTCAAATTGATGCCCATTTAGATTGGGCCGACCATCGTTCCGGACAGCGGTATGGGCATGGAAGCTGTATCCGCCGTTTATCTGAAATGGACCATGTTCAGAAAATATTCCAATTTGGGATTCGTGGAATTAGCAGCAGTTTAAAGGAAGACGTAGATGCCGCTCGAGAATACGGCAGTGTAATCTTATCACCTCGACAAATGAGAAAAATGGGATTTGAAAATGTTTTAGAGCTTCTTCCAGAAGGAGAAAAATACTATATCACGATTGATATTGATGGACTTGATCCTTCTGTAGCACCTGGAACGGGTACACCTTCACCAGGTGGATTTATTTACGATGAAGTCAATGAATTACTTGAAGGAATTGCGAAAAGAGGCAAAGTAATTGGTTTTGATTTAGTTGAGGTAGCCCCTCCATATGACCCAGCAGGTATGACCGGCCAAGTAGGTGCACGTCTTGCATTAGATCTGCTCAGTTTTGTTTTAAAGGAAAAAGAAATAGCAGAAGAAAGCAGTTCGAATAAAGAAGAAATTCACACGTAAAATGGATCTCCAAAACTAATAATCGGAGGTATGTCGATGAAAATAGAGACAAGAAGCATTGAGTATATTCCTGCTAATGAACGCCATGGAAAACCAAAAAGCTTATTTTCCGTGTGGTTTGCGGGCAATATGCATATTACTACACTTGTAACTGGATCACTCTGTGTCACCTTTGGTTTAAATCTTTTCTGGAGTGTTGCAGCCATTATTGTGGGGAATTTACTGGGAGCCATTTTTATGGCTTCCCACTCTGCTCAGGGACCGAAGCTTGGTATACCGCAGATGATTCAAAGCCGGGCACAATTTGGTGTCATTGGTGCAGTCATCCCCTTAATCCTCGTGATTTTTATGTACTTGGGGTTTTTTGCAAGCAGCGGCCTATTAGGAGCTCAAGTTTTGAGTAGTGCGATACACCTAAATGTTACATGGAGTATCATTATCCTTAATATTATCACTTTTATAGTGACAATGATTGGTCATGACCTCATTCATAAAATGCAAAAGTATTTGACATGGGTTTTTATTCTGGTCTTTATCGTTGCTACATTTATTGTCTTTCAATTACCAGTACCACAAGGAAGCTGGTCTCCATCAAGCTTTAATCTTTCAACGTTTATGTTAAGTGTTAGTGTAGTCGCAACCTGGCAGATTTCCTATGCACCCTATGTTGCTGACTATTCCAGATATTTACCGATTGATACCAATTACTCCAAAACCTTTTGGTATACGTATGCTGGGACTGTTTTAGGAACCGTTTGGATGATGGTTCTCGGTGTCTTGTTGACAACCGCCATTCCAAATTTCCTAAGCAATTCCGGTACCAATCTGGCAAACCAGTTTGGGAGTCTCGCCTTCATCATGTTAATCATCATCATCCTCGGTCAGTTTTCCATCAATGTGTTTAATTTATATGGTGCGTTTATGTCAACAGTCTCAACAGTTGAGCCTTTTTCAAAAATAAAAGTAACACCTAAAGTACGCGGATTCTTTGTTTTTGGAATCGCTACGATTGGATCTTTGTTGTCTATTCTGGGCCAGGGTAATTTCCTTTCGATTTTTATCAACTTCATCCTATTTATTAGTTACTTTTTAATTCCATGGACAGCGATTAACCTCGTTGATTTTTATGTGCTGCGCCACGGGGAATACAGTATAAAGGATATTTTTGATTTAAATGGGAAATATGGAAAGATAAATAAAATTACTGCGATTGCATTTCTTGTTTCGATCATCGCTGAAATACCATTTATGAATACCACACTTTACGTCGGTGCAGCTGCCAAAGCGATGGGAGGGGCTGATGTTGCCTGGATATTAGGTTTGGTTGTTCCATCGGTAATTTATTATGTCATGATGAAAAGAAAATTGTCTAAGGCCTCTGTATCATCTGTTGATAGTGAAACTTCATCGAATTTAATTTAGAGATAGATAACTAATTCGTAATATGGATAGGAAGGGAATCATACTCCCAATTCCTATCCTTTTTTTCGGTTAAAAACAGCTTAGGAGGGCGGAAAGGTTATTCAAGGAGCGGAAGGACGTTATTCATAATATGGAATTGAAAAAGTTTTGCCAATCTATGCTTTGAAAGGTATACTAGTTTGGTGGAAGACTGTTCTAGATAAATTTTTTTATGTTGGGAGTAGAAAAATGTCTCATTTAAATATTGAAGCGTTTCGTGCGATTAATGATCTTGGTAAAAACAATTCTTTCATAGATCATATTGCTGTATTTTTTGCAGAATACATGTTGTATTTTTTAATTTTAGGTATGGTAGTTTATTGGTTTACTAGAAAAGATAAAAACAGAATGATGATTATCCTAGCAGTGATTTCTGTGGTTGTAGCTGAAGTGCTCGGAAAAATAGCAGGTAAGTTCTATTCGCATTTCCAGCCATTTGCTGTACTGCCGCATGTTAACAAGCTTATTAATCATGCGATAGATAATTCGTTTCCAAGTGACCACTCGATTATCTTTTTTTCGATTTGTTTTTTATTCCTGCTGGTTCGTAAAAAAGAGGGCTGGCTGTGGGTTCTTCTTGCCTGTCTCGTTGCGATTTCCCGCGTAATGGTAGGAGTTCACTATCCTGTCGACATCCTAACTGGAGCTTTGATTGGGATTATTTCGGCACTGATTGTCTACTTGATCGCTCCGAAGCTTTCCTTCTTAAACAATCTGCTTGCTTTTTACGAAAAAATTGAAGAATCGATTCTGCCACGATCTAAATCTGGAAATAAACATAAGAACTTTTAATAAGAAAAGCGCAGGCGCCTTGATCAGCCTCAGGCATAGCACAAGACAAGCCGGCCGAAAGGTTGTTCTTTAACCTTTTGGACGGATTGGCTTGTGACCTCGAGGGGCTAGGCGCCGGAGCTAGACCATTCTCAAAGCAATTTATAAATACTTATACTAAAACAAAGGACCGAAGCTATCAAGTTTCGGCCCTTTGTTTTTTATTTGAGTAAATCAAATAAGCACTGTCAAAATAATGAAACCATGGTGCCCTATTTATTTTTAGTGAGGCACATTCGTAATTGACAATTATAACATCCCTTATTATAGTTAACCTTGTTAATAGTTAAATAGTTGAACAATTAAACAGTAGAATTATTTCATTGTGAGGTGAATGGATACATAATGTCTAAGCAAAGCATCCAAGAATTAGTTGATCGATATATTACCATTTCTTTTTCTGTAAATAAAAAAGGCGAATCGCTGGTAAAAGAGCAAATTAGCAGTGATCTAACAAGCGACCAACATTACATGTTAAGGTATATCCGCAAATCAGGAACCTGTACATCCTCTGAATTGGCAGAAGTCTTCGAAGTGAAAAAAAGTGCCATTACTGCAATTATTAATCGGATGTGGGAAAAAGGGTTAATAAAGCGTACCCGTGATGAAAATGACCGGCGTGTTGTTTACTTGCACTTATCAGAGAAGGGTATTGATTTATTTGAACAAACGGAAAATCGTATTCATAAGCTGGTTGAATCAATTATTAACCAGTTCGATGAAACCGAAATCAAACAATTTTTAGATACGTACGAAAAGTTAAATCGAGTCCTTATGGAGAATTGCAGGGGGAGTAAAGGGTGAAATTTATTATAAAAAGTAAATGGATAATTATGATTGCCTGGATTGCCATCATTGTTGGACTGTTCATGATTGCTCCCAATATGGCAGAACTTGTCCGTGATAAGGGGCAAGTTGATGTTCCAAAGGGTTATTCATCCCATTTAGCATCAGAGATTATGAATCAGGTTCAGAAACAAAAGGATGGCGGCAAGGAAACACAAGTTGCTCTTGTGTTTCATGATCATAAAAAGCTGACAAAGGATGAAATCGAAGAAGCAAAAAAAGCGATTCAAGCTTTGGAAAACAACAAAGAAAAACTTGGTATTACCGATATTGTAAGTCATTTTAATGAAAAAAGTTTAAAAAATCAGCTGGTTGCAAAGGACGGGAAATCCATCCTTGCCTCCATTAAGGTCGCATGGAATGACCGTGAACCAAAAGAAGTCAGCGCTGCTTTATATAAAACGATAAAAGATATAAAGGTTGATCATTATTACACAAGTAACTGGATGATTAATGAGGATTTGATGAAAAGCTCACAAGAAGGCTTAAAGAAAACTGAAGGGATTACGGTTGTCTTTATCTTGGCCGTTTTATTGCTCGTTTTCAGATCAATCGTATCCCCGTTAATCCCATTAATAACTGTTGGGATTACCTACTTGGCGTCTCAATCGATTGTTGCAATTTTAGTAGATAAAGTGAATTTTCCCGTTTCCAACTACACCCAAATCTTCCTCGTTTGCGTTTTATTCGGAATCGGAACGGATTATTGTATTTTATTGCTTAGTAGATTTAAAGAAGAATTGTCCCAAAGAGAGACGATGGTCGATGCTATCGTGCAAACCTATCGAACTGCCGGAAGAACAGTATTTTTTAGCGGTTTAGCCGTCATGGTTGGCTTTGCGACGATTGGTTTTTCGCAATTCAAACTCTACCAATCTTCATCAGCAGTTGCAATAGGGGTTGCCATGTTGTTGATTGCCTTGTTTACGATTGTGCCATTTTTTATGGCAGTCTTGGGAAGGAAGCTTTTCTGGCCTTCAAAGGGCAGTGCGGAACATGCCGAGAGCAAGTTTTGGGGGGCAGTTGGGAAGTTTTCATTGGCACGCCCATTTATTTCTTTATTAATTGTTGCAGCCATTTGTGTGCCGTTCCTCGTTACATATGATGGGAAATTATCGTTTAACTCGTTGGAAGAAATCAACGGAAACGTTCCATCTATCCGTGCCTTTAATGCGATTGCTGACAGCTTTGGCCCTGGTGAATCGATGCCGACGCAAATCGTCATTAAAAATGATGAGGCGATGAATACAACGGATTATATGGAATTGGCAGAAAAAATAAGTCAAGAAGTAGAAAAGGTAGACAGAGTTGATACAGTCCGCTCTGTAACAAGGCCTGCAGGTGAAAAAATCAAAGACTTTTACGTGAATAAGCAAGCAGAAAGTCTTGGGGAAGGTTTAGGAAAGGGCAAAGACGGAATTACGAAAATTAGTGGTGGCCTGCAAGAAGCAGGGAGCAAGCTTTCGAAATCCGGCCCACAATTAAAAGGGGCGGTTAGTGGAATTAACGGGTTGATCTCAGGAACCAATCAATTGCAAACGGGTTTAACTGATATTCAATCAAACCTTGCTAAAATTGAAAATGGAATCCGCCAAGGTTCAGCGGGTTCAACAGAACTGAAAAAAGGTTTAGAAAAAACGAAAGCAGGTGCCGAGAACTTATTAGCCGGCTACAGAAAACTGCAAAATGGCTATCAGGACATCGATGCAAATCTTAAAACATTAAATGCGAAATATAAGGACGTTGCCAATGGATTAACGGCCTTATCAGGTGCGCTTGCCCAAATTAAGGGAGAAGATTTTGCTTACTTAGAAAGCCATTATGATGGATTGGCAAAAGAAGGGCAATACCAAAAAATCAAAGGAACCGTTCAAGCACTGCAACAGCAGCTGGCACCACTTTCTGAAGGTCTTAATCAATTAAACGCAGGCCTTTCTCAGATTACAAAGGGAATGGATACCGCAAATACCGGGTTTGCAAAAGCAAATGGCGGCCAGCATGATCTTGCAGCAGGTCTGGAAAAATTAATTAACGGTATCGAGCAGCAGCAGGCAGGACTTGACAAATTAGCAAACGGTCAAGGTCAAATTATTGCCAATATGCCAAAACTCACCAATGGTATATCCGGAATCAATGATGGTCAAAAACAGCTGCTATCTGGATTTGGAGGTTTAACAGGTCAATTAACACAGTTGTCGAATGGGCTTGACCAAAGTGCAAAAGGCCTAAATCAAGTGTCCGATGGTCTTAATTCTGCTCAGGGTTATTTATCTGATTTATCCGACTCGACCAGCATGTCCGGGTTCCATATGCCAAAAGAAGTAGTGAAAAGCAAAGATTTTAAACAGGCATTAGACACCTATTTGTCGGATGACTGGAAAGTCATGACAATGGATGTGGTATTTAAAGCGAATCCATATTCCAATGAGGCGATTCACCAGGTTCCTGAAATTAAGGATGCGGTGAAAAGAGCGGTTAAAAATTCAAAGCTTGAAAATGCGGTGGTTGCGGTTGGCGGTATTACCAGCTCGAACGCAGATTTAAATAAAATGTCCAATCAGGATTTTTCACGTACAGTGGTACTTATGCTGATTGGAATTACGCTGATTTTAATTCTTTTATTTAGATCGCTGATCATGCCGTTATATATTATTGGCTCATTGATTTTAACCTACTACACTGCGATGGCAATGAATGAAGCGCTGTTTGTCAACCTTTTGGGCTATACGGGAATCAGCTGGGCGGTTCCATTCTTTGGATTTGTGATCCTGATGGCTCTTGGGGTGGATTACAGTATCTTCTTAATGGATCGTTTTAATGAGTATAAAGATTTAAAGGTAGCCGACGCGATGCTGTTATCAATGAAAAAGATGGGTACAGTCATTATCTCGGCGGCGATTATTTTAGGGGGAACGTTTGCGGCAATGATGCCATCAGGAATGTTATCATTGCTCCAGATTGCTTCCATAGTCTTAGTCGGTTTATTATTGTACGCGTTTGTCATCTTGCCATTGTTTATTCCTGTTATGGTTAAAAACTTTGGAAAAGCGAATTGGTGGCCATTCAATGGCATGACAAATAATTTAAAGTAGATTCGTAGAGGCATCCAAGCGGGTGTCTCTTTTTTAGTCTATTTTATCTATTTACAGTAAAAACCTTTAATAGTTTTGTAATATTTTTGATATACTTGAAACATTTTGTGTGAAATATCGTCTATAATGGTCGTAAGGACATAAAATTACAGCAAAGAGGGATTTAAAAAATGGGGATGGGGAAAAATAGATGGGTGAAGGGGACCGTTCTGTGCAGTCTTGCCTTGGGAATACTCGCTTCAGGGGCCTTTATTATCTATAACTTTGATTCAAAGGCTGTGGCCAATGAACCTGATATTGGGCAAAAGGTCAGCCGAAAAATGCCCTTAAAAAAGACTGAAGAAACGTTATACCAAGTAACGATGGATGACCAGTTTGAAAAGGAAAGGATACTAGATAAAAAGCATGAGGCTTCATTACAGCAACAGAAAAAAGTAGATGAAGAGACTCATAATGATCGACAGAAATCTGCAAGTAATCACACTCCAGATCAGGCTGCCACAATAAGAAATGACACTCCAACGTCATCGAATAAAGACACCAGTGCAGATCAACAAAAGGAAAACATGTCAAAAGCGGTAAACAATAGCAAAAAAACAATCTATTTAACCTTTGATGATGGTCCGGAAAGTTTTTCTGAGGATATTCTTTCATTACTGGAAAAATATAATTACAAAGCAACCTTTTTTATGCTGGATGGCAATATTAAAAGATATCCAGACGCAGTTAAAAAGATGGTGAAACTTGGGGACAGTATTGGGATTCACGGTGTCACCCATAATGTTAAACTTTTTTATGCATCGGAAAAATCAGTAATGGGAGAAATAAACCAGACGCAAGAAACTTTAAAAACCATAACAGGGACAGATACATTTTTAGTCAGAACACCTTTTGGAAGCTATCCGTATTTGACGGAGAAAGAAAGAAAAGCTGTTTCAGATGGCGGGTATATGCTTTGGGATTGGAATATTGACAGTCAGGACTGGTATTACAGGGACGAACGATTTGTAAAAAATGTAATCCAGCAATTGGAGCAGAAGTCCAAGCAAAAGGGACCGATTATAATATTAATGCATGAAAAAAGAGAAACATTGAAATATCTGCCAAAACTGCTGGACTACTTGAACAAACATGGGTATGAAAGTGAGGCCCTTAGCAGCCAGATGGCATCTGTCCATTTTTAACCGGTTCTAAATAGTAACAATTTTTAAAAATGATTTGGTATAATAAAGTTAGTATTTTTAGACTATAAGGACAAATAATGGGGTTAGATTAAATATATGGTCAATAAATTTTTTCAGAGCAGCGGTTTTAAAAGAATTTTAATCTTCATTTTCATTGCCCTAATCATTTATGGGATGAAAGAGATGATTAATTTAATCTTATTTACCTTTATTTTTACCTTTTTAATGGATCGGTTAGTGAAATTTATTGAGGGGAAAATTCGACTGAATCGAAAGATTATTGTTGTGATCTCCTATGCGGTCATTGTTGGAATGCTTTCATATGGATTAGTCGTTTATTTACCGCTCATTGCAGGCGAAATTACGCAGCTCATTAAACAGCTGACCAAGTTTTACACAACCAAACATGATAATATTGTTTTGAATTATATCACGGCTAGAATTGAAGAAATCCAAATATCCAATTACTTGGAACAGGGATTCACTTTCTTAATCAAGTATTTTACAGATATAAGTAAGTTTAGCCTTCAAATTCTTTTGGCCCTTTTAATGAGCTTGTTTTTCCTGTTGGAAAAACCAAGGTTAATTGAGTTTACCAAGAAATTTAAAAAGAGTAAGGTTTCCTCCATTTACGTTGAAATTGAGTTTTTTGCCCGAAAATTTGTGGGGACGTTTGGTAAAGTTATCGAGGCCCAATTAATTATTGCAGTGGTTAACTGTATTTTAACAACGATTTCTTTATGGATTTTGGATTTTCCGCAACTGGGCGGACTTTCCATCATGATTTTCCTTTTGGGGCTGATTCCGGTCGCCGGGGTGATTTTATCATTAATTCCACTGACGATTATTGCCTATAGTATCGGCGGTTTGATGAAGGTTTTATATGTGGGTATCGCCATCGCAGTTATTCATGGAATTGAAGCCTATATTTTAAATCCAAATTTGATGTCATCCAAGACCAATCTTCCTGTGTGCTATACATTTATCGTCTTAATTTTTTCTGAGCACTTTTTTGGGGTTTGGGGTCTGATTGTCGGAATTCCGATATTTGTTTTCCTATTAGATGTATTGGAAGTGACAGATCAAAAAAAAGTATAAATTGAACCCCCTTTTCAAAAAGAAATGGGGGTTGTATTACTTACTATTAATGAGGAGGAAAATCCATGAGCGAATGTAAGCTGGACCATTCACATGCAGATGTAAAAAAGAAATATGAATCGCAGGCAGCCTTTTTGCCTGAAGAAATGCAGCCATTATTTGAGCGATTTTTTGAAAAAGAACACTCACAGGCATTGTTAAATGAAGTATTTCATTTATTGAAAAAATATGACCTTGCTTCTGAAGAAGAGAAAAGCGAGCGCAATAATCGGTTATATCTTGTATTGGAAAATGTATAATTAAAGCGTCCTGAACACAAATCAGGACGTTTTTTTAAATGGATAGAAAAATTCTCATGAATCCAGTTTGATTAGAAAATATTAAGGGTATTAATTTTAAAAAAAGAATAGGGGATACGATGAGGGAATTATTTCAATTATTAAAAAAGGGCAATAAGTCGGCGATGCTGGCTGCGATTATTAATACGATTATAGCTATCATTAAAGGGGTCGCCTATTCATTTACAGGCAATGTGGCAATGTTCGCTGAAACCATGCATAGTTTAGGGGACGCGGCCAACCAGTTATTTGTTTTTATTGGTTCTGCTTTAAGTAAAAAAGCGCCAACAGAACGTTTTCCTAATGGATTTGGCCGTTTGGTCAATTTAGTTTTATTAGGAGCTGTGTTAGTCGTTGGGATTATGGCATTTGAGACGATTGTGGAAGGCTATCATCATGTTATACATCCAACTGCATCCCATGGTTTTATCATTAATATCATTGTGTTAGGGGTATCCACGCTTCTTGAGACATCTGTTTTATTTAAAGCGATGAAGGAAATTTTACATGAAGTAGAGATTCAGGCTAAAGGATTAAATGTATTTGCCCTAAGCTTTGCGAATTTGGGAAAAGCAAAGCCGGCAACAAAACTGGTTTTTATGGAGGATATGGTTGCAACACTTGGAGGCTTATTGGCCATCATTGCGGTCCTTATTTCTCATTTTACCGCATTTCATCAAGCAGAGGGGCTTGCTTCCATTATTATTGGGGTCATGATGTTTTTTGTGGTCGGCAGAGTGTTTTTAGATAATGCCGCAGGTGTAATCGGACAGGCAGATGAAGAAATGGAGGACAAAATCGGAAACCTGGTGATGGCAGACCCTGATGTTAAGGATATCCAGGGAATTACTGTAATTAAAGAGGGTGAGGACCTCCACGTAGAATTAGAAATTGAGATTGACCCGAAATTAACGGTTGCTGCTGCTGACGATATAAAAGACCGGCTTGAGGAAAAAATTATGGCTGAAAAGGGCGTAGTCGATGTCACAATTGAAATTGATGAAGATGATCAGGTGATGAATTGGAAATCGAATACCGAAGAAACAGCAAATTAAGAGACTGCTCGTATAAAAAAATAGTATGTTGGAAATCTAATCCTATCCAATGGTTTTAGGGGAGGATATAATGGTTTCACATTCTGTAGGATTATCCAGTTCGGAAATTGGTGGATTATGGGGAATCTATCTCCAAGAGGATATGGGGATGCGATTATTAGAATACTTTCTTCATCACAATCAGGATGAAGATATAAAAAGTATCCTACAGCTGGCACATACTAGTTCCCTTAGCCATATTCAGCAAATAACTGATATTTTTTTAAAAGAAGGTATTCCGTTGCCGGACCGGCTTGCAGGGGAAGATGTAGATTTATCGGCTCCACCTTTATTCTATGATTCGTTCGGTCTAAGCTTTGTATATTCGATGAGCAGAATGAATATGATTAATACCGGTTTTATCACAGCAAATGTTGCAAGAAGTGATGTACTAAGCTTTTTTACAAATATGGTGAAAGAAGCAGCCAATTTGTATCAAAAAGCAGTATCCTTGATGCTGGAAAAAGGAATATATGACCGGTCGCCAATGATTCCATACCCCAAACAAGTTGAATACATTGAGAAGCACTCCTATATCTTAGGTTTTGGAAAGAAAAGGCCGCTTAATGCAGTGGAAATAACGGAGATTTTCTTTAATGTTGAGCGAAATTATTTTTCAATTCTGATATGTATGGCTTTCCTTCAAATAGTAAAGGATAAAGAAATTCGAAAATTTATTAAACAAGGAAAGGAAATTTCTGAAAAACAAGTTCAGGTATTTAATGACCTCTTAAAAAGAGAGGAGCTTTTGGGAGTAGTTCCAGTTGCAATGGAAGTGACAGATTCAACAATTGCTCCATTTTCCAATAAGCTTATTGTAATGCTTTTCCATTCCTTGAATGCCATTGATATTACATTACTTGGACATTCCTTGTCATTATCAATGCGGACAGATCTAGTTGCTCAGTATCAAAAGTTTATCCTGGAGATCTTACTATATTCAGAACAAGGTTTTAATATCTTAGTTAATCGAGGCTGGCTTCAAAAGCCTCCTCATGCACCCAATCGAAGAGATTTAGAAGGATTAACATAAAAAGGTTCGTCACCGACGAACCTTTTTGATTTATTCCCATGGCTTATTGATCGTAAGATGATTGGCAAGCTCTTTACTGTTTTGTCGATGTACTTTTCGTTCTTCAGCACGTTTTATTGCCGTTTCATGCAATTTTTTCTCTTCCTCGGTTTCAGGGATGATTCCCGGCACTGATGTTGGTTTGCCATCATCATCCAAGGCAACAAAGGTCAAAAACGCCGTAGCAGCAATTTTTCTATCTCCATTAATCAAATTTTCAGCAATGATTTTTACAAAAACCTCCAATGATGTTCTTCCTGTCCAGGTTACATACGATTCGAAACAAACAGAATCCTGAGGAGTAATCGGACTCAAGAAATCAACGGAATCCGTTGAAGCCGTCACACACTCTCTTCGTGAATGTCTTACAGCGGAGATGGATGCAATCATATCAACATCACTCATTAGTTTTCCGCCAAATAAGGTATTATGATTATTTACGTCATTTGGAAAAACCCTGCTTGTTCTTACCACTACTGACTCTTTGCACGTTTTTGCTTCCATTTATTAAACCTCCCATACTTGCGTCCTCACAATATTCTTATTTTTCACCAGAAATTCTTACAATAACCCAAGAAATTTTAATCAAATGTTCATAGAACTTTAAGGGGAAAAATGGTTAAATTAGAGCATTATAATAATATATAAGAAATGATAGAAAAGAATTAGAAAATGGGGGATTTCAAATGCTGAAAAATCTTCTTATTGGTTTATTTATCGTGCTGATGGTATTTGGACAAACAGCCTGCCAAAGTGATAATGGACTAAATATCAGCAATCATCGGGTTTTAGTGGAAAAGCACGAAGCCTCACTTAAAAAGATTGTTCTAAAGGGGAAAACTCCTCAACAGAGAATTAAGGAATATTTAAAGTACAAACATATTAATGGGAGTGTGGTTGTTTTTAAGAATCATAAATTGATCATTAACGAGGGATTCGGTTATGCTAATTTCAAAGCTCATAAGTTAAACCAACCCTCCACTACCTATCCAATAGGTTCGATAACAAAGGCATTTGTTGCTACAAGCATTATGCAGCTGCAACAAAAAGGAAAGTTATCGATTCAAGATCCATTATCAAAATATATCCCAAATTTTCCTAATGGCAGAGAAATAAAATTAGTTCATTTGCTAAGCCATACATCAGGAATTCAAAAGCCTCGTTTGCAAATATGGGATACAACACCTAAGGATATTATTAAGGAAGTCGAAAAGAGGCCCTTGAAGTTTCATCCAGGGGCAAGATGGGATTACGAGGACATTAATTATTTCATTTTGGGATATATTCTTGAAAAAGTAACAGGAACAACGCTCCATGAATATATTCAAAAAAATATTTTCGTCCCTGCAGGAATGAAGAATTCCGGGTTTATAACATCGGAAAATCGTTTTCCTGCCTCATCAACAGGTTATCTGAAACTCGGTCAGCATATGCAATCAATAAAAACATTGAATCCATATGTACTTTTTGGCAACGGTGACATTTATACAACTGCCCTTGATTTGTCCCGCTTTGATCAGGCGTTTTTTGGTGGTAAACTAGTTTCGAAGAAGACTTTGAAGGAAATGCTCAGGCCTAGAAGTATCTCGAAATATGGTTTGGGTTTTTATAACTATGGAAATAGTATCTTTAGCAGGGGTGTTTTAAGCGGTTGGGAATCCATTCATGTGTATTATAAAGATAAAACCCAAATTACGATTTTATTGAATATTCATTCCAAAAAAACAAAAATTAAAACCATTGTGAATGATATTTACACGATTATGAACCTTAAGCAATCCAGTAATTTAAAAGAATCAAGTTAGTATTTCTAAATTGTCATTATGTTACAGTGGTATGGACTGGAGGAATAATATGAGTATGCAAAAAAAAATTATGCAGGAGTTAAATGTATCTCCTGAAATCAATCCTAAAGAGGAAATTAGAAAAAGGCTTGATTTTTTAAAAAATTATTTGCTTAAAACAAAGGCAAAAGGCTTTTGTTTGGGGATTAGCGGCGGTCAGGATTCCAGCCTTGCAGGGCGCCTGGCACAATTATCCGTGGAAGAGCTGCGGAAGGAAGGAATGGATGCAGTTTTTATTGCGGTCCGTCTGCCTTATGGGGTACAACAGGATGAAGAGGATGCGCAAAGATCCTTATCCTTTATACAGGCAGACCAGGAGTATGTATTCAACATTCAGTCGTCTGTTGATGCGGTAAAAACAGAGTATGATGGGATGACAAAAGGTACCCCATTAAGTGATTACCAAAAAGGAAATGTAAAAGCGAGATTGAGAATGATTGCCCAATATGCGGTTGGCGGAATGGAAGGCCTCCTTGTAATTGGTACGGATCATGCGGCTGAAGCTGTTACCGGATTTTATACGAAGTATGGTGACGGTGGTGCTGATGTACTTCCGCTTTCAGGTTTAACAAAGCGGCAGGGAAAAGCTTTGTTAAAAGAGCTTGGTGCAGATGAACGGTTATATTTAAAAGTTCCAACCGCAGATTTATTGGATCATAAGCCAGGACAAGCAGATGAGACCGAATTGGGAATTAGCTATGACGAGCTTGATGATTATTTAGAAGGAAAACCTGTATCAAAAGAAATTGCTGAAAAAGTTGAGAATCGCTACTGGTTGACAGAACATAAACGGCAACTGCCGGTAACGATGTTTGATTCATGGTGGAAATAACGGATCAAATACACCTATTAGAATATTTTCTGATAGGTTTTTTACATTAATTTTTTATTAAGGGTCAAAATAATCTTTGACAGAAGTATTTGAATGTAATATGATAATCCAAGTAAACAAGTATGAATTAGGGGGTTAAATTGTGAAAAAGCTTTCAGTATTATTTGCACTTTTGCTTAGTTTTATGCTAATTCTGTCAGCATGTGGTACAAGTACCACTAATGATAAAAAGAACGACAATCAATCTGCTTCTAAAGGGAACCAGGATTTGTTGGCCAAAATTAAATCTGACGGAAAAATCTTAATTGGAACAGAAGGTACATATGCACCATTTACTTTCCATGATAAGAGTGGAAAATTAACCGGATTTGATGTTGAGGTTGCAACAGAAGTTGCCAAGCGTCTTGGAGTTACACCTGAATTTAAGGAAACACAATGGGATGGAATGTTTGCCGGGTTAGATGCGAAACGGTTTGACATGATTGCCAATGAGGTTGGAATTCGTCCGGATCGTCAACAAAAATATGATTTCTCTGATGGATATATTACTTCCAATGCAGTTCTAATTGTACGCAATGATGATAACAAAGTGAAAAAATTTGAAGATATTAAGGGCCTTAACTCTGCCCAATCCATGACAAGTAACTATGCTGATATTGCAAGAAAATATGGTGCTACCATTGTTGGCGTGGAAGGATTTAACCAAGCCATTGACTTGCTTGCATCAAAACGTGTGGATGTAACAGTCAACGATAAGATTTCGTATTTAGATTATAAAAAACAAAAACCGGATGCACCGGTTAAAATTGCTGCTCAATCGAACGATGCTTCAAAAAGCGGATTTATGTTTAGAAAAAATAATCAAACTCTTGTAGATGCAGTTAACAAAGCATTAAAAGATATGATTGCAGATGGCACTTACAAAAAAATCTCTGTGAAATGGTTTGGCCAAGATGTACTTAAATAGTATTTTTGCTGACCCTGAAAGAACAGCTCGTTTAATGGATATTGCACAAAGTTCCTTTCTGCCCCTTTTGAAAGGGGCTATTTTTTATACAATACCCTTAACGCTGATTACCTTTGTCATTGGTTTAATTCTTGCCATTTTAACGGCATTGGCGAGAATTTCTCATCTTAAAATTTTACAAATGATTGCTAGAGTATACGTTTCCATTATTCGGGGAACTCCTTTGTTAGTCCAGTTGTTTATCATTTTTTATGGTTTACCGACCATAGGAATTACTCTAGATTCCTATGTTGCTGCGATTATTGGTTTTTCTCTTAGTGTAGGCGCGTATGGATCGGAAATTATCCGTGCCGCAATTATTTCGATTCCAAAAGGACAATGGGAAGCGGGCTATTCGATTGGAATGTCTTATTCTCAAGTATTAAGAAGAATTATCCTGCCACAAGCAACTAGAGTTTCGATTCCTCCATTATCAAATTCGTTTATTAGCCTTGTAAAGGATACATCGCTGGCATCTCTTGTGCTTTTAACGGAGTTGTTTCGAAAGGCACAAGAAATTGCTGCAACCAATTATGAATTTTTATTAGTTTATAGTGAAGCGGCACTTATTTATTGGGTCATTTGCTTGTTCCTTTCCATCCTTCAACAATCAATGGAAAAGAGACTGGACCGCTACGTGTCTTAAGAGAAAGGAGAATGACCATGATTTCAATTAAAGGATTGTATAAGCAATTTGATCAATTGGAAGTATTAAAAGGAATTGATCTTGAGGTGGAAAAAGGAAAGGTTGTTGTAATCATTGGCCCGTCCGGTTCGGGAAAAACAACGATGCTCCGCTGCCTGAATGTTTTGGAAACACCTACAAAGGGCGTTATTTCCATTGAAGGGCAAAGCCTCGATTTTTCAAAGCAAGTTTCAAAGAAAAATATTGCTTCATTTCGCCGTTTAACCGGGATGGTTTTTCAAAATTATAATTTGTTTCCTCACAAAACCGCTTTGGAAAATGTGATGGAGGGGCCAATCATCGTTAAAGGTGAAAATAAGGACTCAGCTCGAAAACGAGCAGTTTCCCTGTTGGAAAAAGTCGGACTTGCAGACAAAGTTGATTATTACCCAGCACAGTTGTCCGGCGGGCAGCAGCAGCGTGTGGGCATTGCAAGAGCCCTTGCAATGGAACCTGAGGTTATGCTGTTTGATGAACCGACTTCGGCCCTTGACCCTGAGCTTGTCGGGGAGGTTTTGAAGGTAATGAAGGATCTTGCCCAAGAAGGGATGACCATGATTGTCGTTACCCATGAAATGCGATTTGCCCGTGAAGTTGCAGATGAGGTCATCTTTATGGACCAGGGTGTGGTGGTTGAAAGAAACCGTCCGGAAGTCATTTTCTCCAACCCAAAAGAAGAACGGACACGAAAGTTTTTAAATATGATTCAGTAAAAGTGCTATGACTTTGGTCGTAGCACTTTTTTTGTAAGGGCTATTTTCGCATAGATTGTTGTTTTTCGTATAAGTTCATCAACCCGTATAACTAAATGCTTCGTGGCATCTTTT
>NZ_MLYR01000180.1 GCF_001866655.1 Bacillus sp. MUM 116
GCATCTTTTCGTAAGAACATTTGCGAAAATTGCCTAGAAACTTAGTAAATGACCCTTCTTAAGGTCCAAAAGCAAAAAAGTTTACGAAAAGAGCCTTTACAAAAAAAACACTCGGTATATCCCGAGGATTTGAGCATTCTCTATTTTTGTGGGAAGAGACCAGTTTCTGTTGAAAATGAATGTCAGTTCCAATTTGGAAAATTTGTGAATTTTGAAAGAAACAATTGAAAGGTAACGGTTTATGTCGATATTTGAAGATAAATACTGTTTCTATGAATGCGTTTTCAATTGGTAAACTAAAGAAGTAGTTGGACATAAAAGGGGTTACTGATTATGACAAATGATGACTTAATTTACCAAATTGAAATAGTTAGAAATACGATGATTACAGTAGGAATGGCGAAAGGGTTAAACTCGTCAGAAACTATCCTGCTAAGTAAAAAATTGGATCGGCTATTAAACTTACAATACCGGAACCAACAAATACGACCTGCATAATGGCTGATATTCATGTTGGAGAAAATCCCTGATGGGAATTTTTTTCTATTTTTAAATGATGAACCGATTTTGTAAACTTTTTTGCGAATGCTATACTTTAAATCACCATATATTGGTGTAAAAATTAATCGAGGGATGGAAAAATGTATACTTCAATCAATGAATTTGTTGGAGAATGGAATCAAGAAATGGAATCTACTCAAAAAGTTTTTGATGCATTAACGGATAGATCTCTGCAACAATTGGTTTCTCCGGAAGATCGTACACTTGGAAGAATAGCCTGGCATATCGTATCAAGTACCCCGGAAATGTTGAACGAATTTGGGATTAAGGTTGCTCCTGTTGAAAATTCATCGACAATGCCAACTTCTGCAAAAGTAATTGCTGATACATTTCGAAAGGTTACGGCCGATACAATTGATGCGGTAAAGCAGCAGTGGTCTGATGATTCCTTAAAGGAAATGAAAAATGTGTTTGGAATGGATATGCCAAAAGCTGTTACACTTTCTCTTCTCATCAAACATATTATTCATCACCGCGGCCAACTGACTGTTCTTATGCGTCAAGCAGGCTTAAAGGTACCTGGTGTATATGGACCGGCACGAGAAGAGTGGAGCCAAATGGGCATGGAGGCTCCTGTATTATAAATTCTATATGAAGAACACATTTGAAACAGTGTGTTCTTTTTTCACATGTTAAAGTGGAGGAAGATTAGGCGCACTGATTCGAGGAGGAAGTTTATTTAGTAAATTTAAAATTAGGGGGGATATTGATGTTAACCCAATATTTTGATAAAGCAAAAGAGGTCATTAAACAAGTTGAAAAACAGGAGATAGAAAAACTCAGGAATGCAGCGGAGAAGGTTGCTGGAGCGATTCAAACTGGAGGAATTGTCCAACTTTTTGGCTGCGGACATTCTCATATTTTAACAGAAGAGGTTTTTTATCGCGCTGGGGGACTTGTCCCGATTAAACCGATTCTTGTTGAATCCTTGATGCTTCATGAAGGGGCACTGCGTTCTTCACAGCTTGAACGGCAAAATGATTATGCTCATGAATTTTTAAAAAATCAGGATTTTCAAGCGAAGGATGTAGTCTTTGTTATCTCTACCTCGGGGCGCAATCCTGTTCCAGTAGATGTAGCGCAGGAAGCGATGAAAAAGGGTGCTTTTGTAATAGGTATTACATCCATTGAATACTCAGAGAGCCAGCCTTCAAAACATAAAAGTGGAAAACACCTTTTTAATTCCGTTGATTTAGTCATTGATAACCACTCCACTAAAGGTGATGCCGCTCTTACATATGAAAAAGTGGCGGTTCCATTTGGACCCACTTCCACTGTTGTCGGGGCTGTAATCTTAAATGCAATTTTTGCAGAAGCCATCAAAATCATGGCTGATCAGGGGTTTGAACCACCAGTATTTCTAAGTGGTAATATTGATGGGGCAGATGAACACAATCATCAATTAATAGAGAAATATCGACAGAGAATTCCCTTGTTGTCTTAAAAAGAATCTAGGAGAGGTTCATTGCGTAGCTACGGTTATAAGGGTACTGGAGGGACGAAAGGGTTGAAGTAATTAGTGAAAATGTCTCTACAGAGTATCTGGAAAGACAAAATGTTTAAAGTGATAAGGAAAAATGTCCCTCCAGTTGAGTTTGAAGGACAATTGCAAGTTCATCAAGAGAACAACTGACCTTCCTGAAAGCCCAAAAATCCCATTATGACACCTTTTCATGATTAATTAAGCGCTTCTTATCTGGTAAGTTTCCTCCCCAAAGGATTGTGGCAACTACAAGTAGTGCCCCCCCTTTTTTTTAAAAAAAAATTTCCCCTTTATTTTTACTGGAATTCACTTAGAAAAGCAGTTGAACGCCTATTCTCTATTTCTGTACTGTTACGTTTACTAATAAAGATAAGAGAGCTACTTCTATCATCCTTAGAACTCTTTTATACTTTACTGGATAAAAGGACCTATATTCTAGCATACCTATTCTAATTGTATTCTACAAGTTTTGAAAAAACGACTAGAATGGATTGTATGTTTATTAGAAAATTGAGATAATAGAATTAGCCCTTTAAATTTTATTCAAAAATGAAAGTTTATGGTAAAATATTCAAAGAAGTAATGATATAAAAGTTAAGGGGAAATTAAAAATTCTAACTAATTTTTTATTTACGGTTATTTTTATCCTTAGTATTAGGTATTTAATCCGGTATCGGCTCAATTTAAAAAAAGCTGCGGAATTTTCAAAAGATGCACTATACCCGAAAAAAGAGAGTGAGTTTGCAAGTATTTTACTTCCAGTTGAATGGAAAGAAATGAAGCCTCTAACAAAACAGACAAAGTCCTATCAATATGTAAAATGGGGGACAGTGTTAGGGCTTTTCATTTTAGTAGTAGTATTATTGGTAGTTTTTACAACCGACTACTTAGGGTCTTCCTTTTTCAATTTGGCTTATATATTCTATATATTAATCAGCCTTGTTCGCCACCAAGGCAACCTATATATTCTACCCAAAGGGATCATTCTGAATGGAAAATACTATCCGGCAAGTCAAATTCAACATTATGAAACCGAGCAAATCGTTCGATGGCATGAGTTATATGGCTATCATTCCCGTGTTGACAATGGCTATAAATTAAAGTTTGATATTAAAAGGAAGATGTTTCAGCCGGATTATGTTGTGGTAGAGGATTATGCCCATCTTCAGCAGATTATGGCACTGCTCGACCAAAAGGGGATTAAAGGAGTCCATAAAAAAGCACAAAAATAGTTCAAACAGACATTCTAAGGTAAGGAATAATTACTGTGTGGGAGTGACCACAGTACTATATTAAAAATCACGTTATTTTGATAAAATGATAGTTAACTATAAAATACATATTGAAATCGTTATAAAAAGAAACACGCCATTTTCGATAAAGTGCGGTTCAAGTAGGAGGAACAAAAATGTGGGATTTTGATTTGAATATAGATCAGGTAGCTAGAATTAAAGTAATTGGTGTCGGCGGCGGCGGAAATAACGCTGTGAACCGAATGATTGAGGATGGAGTTCAAGGTGTAGAATTTATTGCTGTAAACACAGATGCACAGGCCCTTAAACTCTCAAAAGCTGAAATTAAAATGCAAATTGGAGGCTCTTTAACGAGAGGACTTGGAGCAGGAGCGAATCCGGAAGTAGGCAGAAAAGCTGTTGAAGAAAGCAGACAGCAGATTCAAGAAGTATTAAAAGGTGCTGACATGGTGTTTGTTACCTGCGGAATGGGTGGCGGAACCGGGACAGGTGCCGCTCCGGCCATTGCCCAAATTGCCCACGAGCTTGGTGCTCTAACCATTGGCGTCGTCACTCGACCTTTCGGTTTTGAGGGCCATAAACGCGCCAAAAATGCGGCAAGTGGAATTGAGCAAATGAGGCAAGCGGTCGATACATTAATCATAGTACCTAACGACCGCTTATTACAAATAGTCGACAAAAAGACGCCGATGGTTCAGGCTTTCCGTGAGGCGGATAATGTTCTGCGTCAAGGGGTTCAAGGGATTTCTGATTTAATTGCAGTTCCGGGGCTAATTAACCTGGATTTTGCTGATGTGAAAACGATTATGACCAATCAGGGAACAGCACTGATGGGTATTGGTGTGGCAAAAGGCGATGGCCGTGCAGTTGAAGCAGCGAAAAAAGCGATTTCCAGTCCGTTACTGGAAACTTCAGTTGATGGGGCTCAAGGGATTTTAATGAATATTACCGGCGGCACTGATTTAAGTTTATATGAAGTACAGGAGGCAGCTGATATCGTTGCTTCAGCTGCAGACCAGGAATTAAATATGATTTTTGGATCGATCATAAATGAAAACCTTAAGGATGAAATCATGATTACCGTGATTGCAACGGGATTTGATGATAAAGAAATGGCACCTTCGAATCAAGCTTCCAGTCCAATAAGAGAAACTGCGTCTTATCGTCCATCTCAAATTCAGCATCGACGAGAACCGTTGATTCGCGAAGACCGGTTTCAGGATTATAGCAGAAAACGCGAAGAAGAGATTCCTGCACACGGCCGTCAAAGGCAACAGCAGGATGAAGAGCCAAGTTTTGAACAAAATCGAGAAAGCCATCAAACGGAAGATGCACTGGACATCCCTACATTCCTGCGTAATCGTAGAAGGAATCGATAATCTGGTGCATGCCACAGGCATTATAGAATATCATTCTCAGTATTGTCGATATTCAACAAGGATATAATTTATCGCAGAGGAATAAGGGGCATGAGGTAGGTTTGACCGTTCGATTTGAAGCCCTCCGTTCATTAGAAAATTATAGTCTGCACCCAAATCATCAGGAAGTATTTGCTTATTTAAAGGAAATCGGATTAGAGGATCTCATTGTGGTTGATTTAGAGTTTTAAAAATGGATAATCTAGAATACGAAATCGACTAATTTCAAGAATAACTAGGGCGCCAAGATGAAAATGAGGATTGGAACACAGATTCGGACTTCGATATTCGCAATCAAACAGCCACGACAATCAGGACAACAACAAGCCAATGATGACATTGGTAATTGGCATAATGGCGACATTGGGTATAATTAAAAACACATAATATTAAAGCCTGTTTTCAAGATGATAACTTGAAAACAGGCTTTTTTGTTTTGGCAATAATTCGGGCAGTGACAGGTGCCTCTGGAAATTTGTCGATTATACTCCCTGTATAAAAAACTAAATTGCATAATTATTTTGTATTGGAAAATCCCTTTATTAGGCTGATATTTTTTGATTGCAATTTTTGAACTGTTGGTATATCATGTTCTTTATGCGCATAAGGGGTGCAGGAAAATATATACAAGTCAACTAAGGGGGAAACTAGTTTGGATGATTCGATAAATAAGGCTGCCCGTCCACCGTATGGCGTCATCGCGGTATTGATGGTCGGTGCATTTATTGCTTTTTTAAATAACACGTTATTAAATATTGCCCTTCCTTCCATCATGAAGGATTTAGCTGTTGAGGCCTCGACCGTTCAGTGGCTGACGACTGGATTTATGCTCGTAAATGGGATATTGATACCGACGACCGCTTACTTAATTCAAAAATATACGGTTCGCCGACTATTTTTAGTTGCTATGGGACTTTTTACTGTTGGTACAATTCTGGCGGGATTTGCTCACGTATTTATCATGTTATTAGCCGGCCGTATGATACAAGCTTCCGGATCGGCTATCTTGATGCCATTACTAATGAATGTTATGTTAGTTAGTTTCCCGGTTGAGAAAAGGGGAACGGCGATGGGGGTATTCGGATTAATCTTAATGTTTGCCCCGGCAATTGGCCCGACCCTATCTGGCTGGATTATTGAACATTATGATTGGAGAATGCTTTTCCATTTTGTTACACCAATTGCCATCATCGTTCTTTTGATTGGATTTTTCTTGCTGAAGGATAAAAAGGAGAAAATGAATATGCGCTTGGATTTCCTATCACTTCTCCTATCCAGTATTGGTTTTGGCGGGATTCTATACGGCTTTAGTTCAGCAGGGAAAAAGGGATGGGATAGCCCAGAGGTATATGGAACCATTATTATTGGCGTTATATCATTAATAGTCTTTATCATCCGTCAATTAAAGCAAGAACAGCCAATGTTGAATTTCAAAGTCTATCATTATCCAATGTTTGCATTATCATCTGCCATTGCGATGGTTTTAAATATGGCATTATTCTCTGGGATGTTACTGCTACCCATCTATGTTCAAACCCTAAGAGGAATTTCACCGATGGATGCCGGGTTGCTGCTCCTTCCGGGAGCGCTGCTTATGTCTATCATGTCACCGATTACAGGGAAGTTATTTGATAAATTTGGCGGTCGTATTTTAGCTGTCATAGGATTATTTATTGTTACAGTTACTACCTATGAATTCAGTAAATTAACATTGCATACAACCTATACTCATCTTATTCTTTTATATTCTATCCGAAGCTTGGGGATTTCCATGGTGATGATGCCAGTATCAACGAATGGATTAAATCAATTACCAAAACCATTGTATCCTCATGGTACCGCTATGAATAATACCTTAAACCAAGTTGCCGGAGCCATTGGAACCGCGTTACTGGTAACAATCATGACAAATAGAACCGCATCACAGGCCAAGGAAATTGGTGCAGAGGCAATGAAGCATCTTACAGCAAAGCCTACACCGGCAGCTATTCCAGAGATGAAGCAGCAGATTATGATGAAGGCCATGTTAAATGGAATCAACTATGCCTTCCTTATTGCTACCTTTATCGCAGGTTTGGCACTTGTCCTTTCATTCTTTATTAAACGTGCAAAACAAGCTGAAGACCCTATTGTAGGGAATCAGTCGAGTAAAAAAATCGGGACGAAATTAGCAGAGAACTAAACTGAAAAAAGGGTGACTCCGAGTCACCCTTTTTTTGCGTTAAATCATGCAATCGTTTTTAAATCATATGAAAAATCATTGTCATTCCATTCGAAAATGCCTTCCTGTAAGCGAATGGTGTCATTAAAAGGCTGGAGGATGGCAACAACCTGTTCCGAAGTGAAATTTACATCCTCCCGAGATTTTTCAACCAATTGTTTTTTAAATTGAAGAAGTTCACTTTTAGAAGCAATACGGACCAGTATGTCTATTGAAATTTTATTTCCTTTAATCTCATACTTTTCGCAAATACTATCATGAAAACCTTTATTAAATTGAATCATCATTGACAGGTCTTGGATAGATGCGACTCCATATACTTCCTTAATGACATCGTCATATCTTATTTGACTGCCGGTTGCAAATCTCGTTATTTTCTTTTCAGGATTTTCCAGTATATAAACTGTTTCAACTGAATCTTTCAACAATATCACCCTTTATCATTAATTAAAGTTGAATGTTTGGAATTGAATAATAGATAACTACACTAATTTCGCAAGTTTTCCCTGTTTTATTTTCAAAAATCTGATGAACATCCGTTGAAAAAGAGACGGAATCTCCCGGCTCTAATGAATACTGATTTTCATCACCTATGGTTATGGAGAAGGTGCCGGAATGGACCGTTATCGATTTAATTTCGCCAATTCCGTTTAGTTCTGTATAGTGATGACAGCCTGGATGAAGAAGTGCGCGGTAACTTTCAATCGGGATCCCTGGTGAAGCAAATGTGTTATAAACCTCATACAAGTCATTGTCCTCTTTAAAAAAAGGCTGATCAGCCTGACGAATCATTTTAACGGAAGGATTCATTGCTAGGAATGATGCGAACGGAATTTGCAGGCCAGACGCAATTTTCCAAAGAATTGAAACGGTTGGATTCGAGGCACCACGTTCAATTTGACCTAGCATCGGTTTACTAACCCCGGTCAAGTCTGCCAGCTCGTCCAAAGTTAATTTCCGCTGCTGCCGGAAATATCGCAACCGCTGGCCAATCTGAGCGGTTAAGAAGTCCTTATCCATGTTACAACCCCTTTAACTGGATACATTATATTACTTTATAAATATATTATAACATAT
>NZ_MLYR01000181.1 GCF_001866655.1 Bacillus sp. MUM 116
TAAAAGAGCGATAGGCGACAAAACAGAGGAGGAAGAGAGGGAAAGTGTCGCCTAAAAGAGCGATAGGCGACAAAACAAAAGGAAAGAGAGGGAAAGTGTCGCCTAAAAGAGCGATAGGCGACAAAACAGAGGAGGAAGAGAGGGAAAGTGTCGCTTAAAAGAGCGATAGGCGACAAAACAGAGGAGGAAGAGAGGGAAAGTGTCGCCTAAAAGAGCGA
>NZ_MLYR01000182.1 GCF_001866655.1 Bacillus sp. MUM 116
CTAATGCTATTTTCGCATAGATTGTTGTTTTTCGTATAAGTTCATCAACCCGTATAACAAAATGCTTCGTGGCATCTTTTCGTAAGAACATTTGCGAAAATTGCCTAGAAACTTAAGTATTTGGCCCTTGTTAAGGTCCAAAAGCAACAAAGTTTACGAAAAGAGCCTTAATTAAAGAGCAGCTTATTCAATAAAAAGGCACTTTCCTTCAACAAGGATAAGCGCTTATTTTATGAAAAACGATTATTTTGTTAATTGAATCCGATCCTCAATCTGTGGAGGTTCTTCCATCCAGCCATTTTTAATCAATATTTTTCCTCCATCTTGAGCAAAAGTGAAAATATCTTTTGAAAGTAGAGCCATTTTTGCTGGCAAGTCATTTCGTAAACTAAATGCACCTCCTAATGCATTACTTCCAAGCCCAAATGTAGCTAACAAACTGGTGTTATACATCATCAATTTATCGGAAAATGGTGTGATTTTTGACGTAGTTGCTTTACCGGCATGAGTGGCGGGTGGTTCAATAAAACTTTGGCGTAAAAAATCACCTAAATCCACTTCAATTTTTTTGGACAATTTCATTCCCTTGGTAAAATAATCTTGCACTTCCTTATTCTCAGCAACTTGGGCAAATCCAATCATTAATTGCATTCCTACAAGGTTTGTTTCAACGGCATGGTGGATAAGAGACACTTCAATCGTATTTAGGGACCTGGTTTCACGGAATGGATTGAGGCCCCCCCTATAATTTTTTTCCTCTATAAAATGCACCTCTTTAGGCATTGATACAAAAGGCGGGCGAACCAAAACTCCTTTTTCTAAAAGGAATTGAGCTGCTTTGCAGTTCATCGTTTGGGCTTCTGCTGCTAAATTAATAAAAAAATCATTAATATCTTTCCGATAAGACATACCACAATACAGCGAAAATAGACTCATTTCTATTTTCGTCATCATATTCAAATAAAAGATATCATAGAGGAAATCAAATAACTTTGGAGCCCCTTTATTTACATCACTTTCTGTAAAACCAATAGGAATCACTGCACCCTCTTGTTCGAATATACCTGTAATATCTTCGATGGCTTTAGCGGCAGCATCATAATGAGTTTGTAATAGTTGTTTTTCTTCATGGTCAGCATGTTCTATAAAATGCTCCAACATTCTCATGATCATGGTTTTTTCTTGATAAGTCATCCATAAATTTGCCAATTCTGATGAAGTAATGGGAATTCCACTCATTTTCTAATCCCCCCTAAGTTTTATTTTTTATGTAAATTTTTTAATTCGCTTATCCTTATAATGTCCAATCAAAATTTAAAAATCCAATTCATTGAGAGTGAGTGGAAATTTGTACTTAAACTACGGGCGCAAGAGTTAAAGAGGGGACCGCGATTCTTTTTCTTGTTGTACTATCCCTTTTTTTATTAGTCTTCTTACAAACCATACCTGTATGAATAGGACCTCGTATAAGAATGGATAACATATAGCTGAATGCCACAATTTCCATCCACCGTGAAAGTGTTCATATCCTGCAAGATAAAAGGAATATTCAAATGCAGTTGAAAATATAGACCAAGCAAGAACATATGCAACTTTTGCTTTCCTTGTTCGTTCATAAGGATACCAATTTATCAAAAGAACTGTTGCAGCTGGATAAATCCCTAGGATAATAAGGGTAGTTTGCCAGTCAATAACCTTTGGTTCAAAGAATCCATACAAATTCCATTTATCTGTCCATCTATCTACAATTTCTGCTGTGAAAAGCCCCCAAAAGATAGAAGCATAATAAACAACAGGTTGTAACGTCTTTTTAGTTAATATCGCTATAGTATTAAAGGTTATAATAGAAAGATAAAGATACCACATAATTACCCTCACTTGTCATCTGTTAAGTTTAGGATGTCTATGTGGTATTTTTTTAATCGTTATAGATCAAAACATAGACCTTATATTTATTAATTTCTTATTTAGCTAACTGGCAGGTTAAGTTCATTAACTTTTAGGTGAAAACGGCCTAAAAAAGAGAGCCCGTAGGCTCTTAGGAAACATGTTTAAATCATTTGCTTAAAAGAATCTGCGTCTTCTTCTTTCAATTTCGATTGCGATACGTCTTCTTCTCTCGATCTCGATTTCGATTTCAATACGTCTTCTTCTCTCGATCTCGATTTCGATTTCAATTGGGAACCTTCTTCTTCTAAAGCCGTCAGGGAAAAAAACCATGTGTAATTTATCCTCCTATCGTTTCAGTAGTTTAGACAAAGGGACAGATTAAAATCAACTTGCCCTTAGTTCCGTACAATTTAATAGCCCATAAAAGCAGTTCCGACAATGATAAGGAGAATGAACAATACCACGATTAATGTAAAAGACATACTTGATCCGTCACCCATGTATATCACCTCCAGTACCTATTGGGTTATCTGAGGAAAGAATACTTTCCATACTTTATATATATTTCTTAGGACAAGTTTTGATTGGACAATAATCATCATATTTCGACAAAATCCATAATTTGCTTAACCCTAAAAATAAAAAGCGTCTGCAATTCATGCAAACGCCTCGAGGAGGTAACTCATCTAAGATGCTTTCGGCAGAACTAGTCGCTACTTAGAGACTATTACTAGCCACTAGTTAGATATTAGTGAAAATTTTTCCTGTATAATATGTAAAAGTGCTAAAGAAAGAATTAACGAAATATACTTTCAGCATCTATTGCAAGGGATATTTATTTTTAAAATATCTGTTCAAGCATTAGTCTCTTTTAATGAATGTCGTTGATTCTCGCTACACCATAAAAAATACTATCCTTTCCATCATATTACGAAAGAATAGCGTTTTTTTCATTTTGGAGGTAATGATTTGTCCTGAGTTTCTTTATTGGTACTGTTCATTTTAGATATATACAGTTTTTTAGTATTATCTAACCCAGCATAAAAAACCTCTGAACAATCTTTGAAATTTTGTTTATTAAGTTCAGATGTTAGCCATTCTTTATCTAGTCCAGCACTTGTTAAGTTTTCCTCCATTATCATTCCATCAATGATTATATCCTTTTCAAGACCTGAACTCGTTGTTGGAATGTTCATATGATAAGGAGTAAGTGGTTTTTTATCTGATTTGGGTAATACAGATAACTTACCATCCGTTTCCATTATAGCGAATTCTACGTCCGCCACCTTGAAAGCATCTTTTTCTCTTAATTTCATCTTTAATTCATTTATGGTCAATTTCATTTTCTTCATATTTTCATCCACAATGGTTCCATTTTCAACTAAAGTAATCGGTTCAGAATTGATTAGCTTCCTTAATGTGATGTTTTTCAAGCTTAAATATCCAGTGAACACAGTCAAAATGGCAAATAATATTAAGGTAGTAATAGCTGATAGTGTTGTAAATTGCTGATCAATAATGGCATTAGCGACTATTGAACCCATTGAAACTCCCATAATAAAATCAAAAAAATTCATTTGTGAAATAAGTTTTGTGCCCATTTTTCGGGTTATGAATAATGCTAAAACGTATATTCCAATACCTTTTAGTATTGTAAGGAAGAAAACATTTCCCATATGTACTACCTTTCTTTTATCTTATTATCATCAATAGATAGTAGTATTAGAAGGAAGTTAACTGGATATTCGTTTACCAACTGGTATTATTTTTTACATAAATCAGGGAATTACAGACTAACGGAGGTACCCCTAAAATGAGAGTTAGCATATCTTTCATATTTCAAACAGTATCGGTAAGTTTGTGAAGGAATGTATTTAAAGTAACGGGTGCTATAATTAAAGAATTAGGGTTCCTTGCAAATAATTTCAAAAAATGCTACTTTAAAGAAGAATTATTTTTGTTCGGTGTAAAGGATAGTATTAGTAAAAACTTTTCGTCTTGATGATCACTGAGAGCAAGGATAGTAATACATTGTGTGTGCTTAGAGCACGCTAGGAGGCAACAAACATGGAAAAAGGTAAAGTAAAATGGTTTAATGGCGAAAAAGGCTTCGGATTCATCGAACGTGAAGGTGGAGAAGATGTATTCGTTCATTTCTCAGCTATCCAAGGCGAAGGATACAAAACATTAGAAGAAGGTCAAGAAGTGTCTTTTGATGTTGAGCAAGGTCAACGTGGAGCACAAGCAACTAACGTTCGTAAAGCTTAAATAAAATGCCAAAGAAGGACAGACTCTTTTTTAGAGTCTGTTTTTTATTTAAAGTAAAGAAAGTATAAAATTTTTGTCTTTGAGAATTGTCTAGCGCAAGCAGCCTAGCCCCTCGAGGTCGTAAGCTGATCCGTCAAGAAGGTTAAAGGGCAACCTTCTCGTCGGCTCGGCTTACGCTATGCCTGAGGCTGACCAGGGCGCTTGCGCTTTTCTTATTCTTAGAAAAACAAATAACCCCACTCAAAAATGAGTGGGGTACTTGAAAACAGTAAATCAAATGGTAAAACAAGTGTAGCATATAAATTGTGGATCTCCTAATTTCCTTGTATTTTTTACTAAGATACAAACATCCTTTTTACAAAGGATTCCTGCATTTAGTTATCTCATCTGGCTTTAACCTTCTTCTTTTGAAATCAATAGCCCACTCTATGTTTTTTTCATTACTAATAGTGATCGTCACTAAGTCATGCCCATATATAATATAGACGGGCTCCAATTTCCTCTCTGAGTGTAATATATAGTGTAATGTCATATTAGCTCTCCATACATTCGAAAGGAAGTGTAAAAAGTGGATAATGCTTTTCCGATTTCTAATGCTTTACCGATTTCTAATGTCTTACCCGCAAATGTTCTTCCCCAACCTCCATTGTCTTACTCCTATGCAGCTCCTGTTTATGAAGCTCCTGTTTACGCAGGTTGTTTTCCTACACGTGGGTGCGGGGAATTTATACTCATTGTAGTGTTGTTTATTTTATTAATCATTGTTGGTGCAGTTTGTTTCTGTGGTTAAAAGAAATGACTGTATCTATTAAATTCTCATCTTTACTCCTAATGAGGATTATTTTTCCTTAAACTTATGCAAGTTTTTCATTTCTTGCATATTCCCGGCTTTTTAAATTCAAAAAACATACTGCCATAAACAACATTTTTTAATTGCCAAATACAATATTTTTTGAAAGTAAATGGGCAATAATTTAGACCCGTGAATAAGCTTAACAAAAGAACAGTACAACATACAAATACTTTAGAGATTTATTTAAGATAAGGTGGTGATCTATTAAATGTATAATCAGACAGTATACTCCTATATAAATTATGATCAGCAATTGGAGCGTCAATTTCCAAGTTTACCATTACCTCCGTTTCCGGGACCAGGAGGTTTACCGGGTTTACCAGGACCTGATTTTGGGGGACCAGTTGGTTTGCCGAGTTTACCAGGACCTGATTTTGGGGGACCAGGAGGTTTACCGAGTTTACCAGGTCTACCCGGATCACAAATTCCACAAGCCCCAACTGCTCCTCCTCCATCATTTATTCCTCAACAAGTAGCTGCTACTCCATTTGCTGTTGATCCGGGAGCAATTAGGTTGTGCCTGTTTCGTAATACTTTTATATGGCTCAGCAATGGTGAAGGGTTTTGGTTTTATCCCATTTTCGTAGGTCCAAGATCTGTTGCTGGTTTCAGATGGAATGGTTGGTCCTGGATGATTTTTGGTATTGATACAAGGAGAATTATTTCGTTTTCGTGTTTTTAAAACTATAATTTTCGAGGGCGATGCTTAAATAAGGGCATCTCCTTTTGCTTGTTTGATTTACTAAATCGATTGTGAAGAATTACACTTAAAGTAACGTGTGTTTGAGTTGAACACGGGGGTGCTGCGGCGTAGGCTGTATTCACATTCTAGAAGTGATAATTTCCTTATTTTCTGTGTAATAATTTTTCATATTCGTTTAAAAGTTTGTTTAAAGCTTGACTCAATAATAAAACTTCTTCATCAAGAAAATCTAACTTCTTATTGTAAGCTGTTCGAACCATTTCTTCACGAAGTAGGTGGATTTTATTCCAAAGTTCTTTCTCTTTATCAAATTTCTCATTCATTTTTGCACCAACTATATGATAAATTCTAAACATTATACATTATGCCGTTAATGCATGACTATTATGTATTAGAAAATATAATGGTTATAGGTTCTATACAATAAAATGATTGTGAACAGTTGCACTTAAACTAACGGATACTATAATTAAAGAATTAGGGTTCCTTGCAAATAATTTCAAAAAATGCTATTTTAAAAAAGAATTATTTTTGTTCGGTGTAAAGGATAGTATT
>NZ_MLYR01000183.1 GCF_001866655.1 Bacillus sp. MUM 116
GGAACCGCGCTCCTTCATCAATTCAATTAATCGGCGTAATACTTTCTTTTTTCCGCGGATCTTTTCAATCGGAACCAATTTACCATCCTCAACGTTTAAAACAGGTTTAATATTTAGTAATCCTCCAAGAAAGGCGGATGCTTTCGAAACCCTGCCGCCCTTTGCTAAATAGTCCAAATCTTCAACCGTGAAAAGATGTTCCATGTGCTGGCTTTTAAAAACAACATCCTCTAAAATTTCTTCTTTCGAAAAATTATTGGCCGAAAGCTTTGCTGCATCCATTACTATGAGTCCCTGTCCTAATGATGCACATTTTGTATCGACAATTGTTAGATCAAAATTTGGATATTTTTCCTTCACTTGGTCAAGAATCATAACAGCGGTTGAATAGGTTCCGGACAATTGTGAGGAAAATGCTATGTATATTCCAACTTCATTATTTTCAGCCATTTTTGTAAAGATTTCCTCAAATAATAGCGGAGATGCCTGCGAAGTTTTCGGTACACTTCCGTTTCGAATGGCATCATAAACAGTTTTGGGGTCAATGGTTTTTACATCTTCAAACTCCTGACCATTTACATGAACCTTCAGCGGTATTAATGTTATATTCTTTTCATCATAAAAATTTAAAGGTAAATCACATGCACTATCCGCCAGAATTTTTACCGGCATGAAGTTCACCTGCTTTCAAACTAATATCGTTAGCTTTAGTTTATCGGTTTCCAGATAAAAATACAATTCAATTGGTAAGAATTTATAAAGTTGGAAAGGGTAATTTCTTGAACATGAGGGGGACGATGCGAATGCTTTTGCTGCAAATAAAAAAATTAATAATCGTCGTAACAGGAGCCTTATTGAATGCGATTGCAATGAACTTGTTTTTAATACCTGCCAATGTCTATTCCAGCGGCTTTACAGGGATTGCCCAGTTGCTTTCAAGAGTGTTAAGTGATCTAACACCGCTTCATGTCTCGATGGGCTTTTTATTACTGTTTTTAAATATTCCGGTTGCGATTCTTGGTTGGATAAAAGTAGGAAAGTCATTTACGATTTATAGCTTTCTCAGTGTCGTCCTTTCCTCGATATTTTTATCAATCATCCCTATTAATAAAATATCTCATGACATTTTATTAAATGCCGTTTTCGGTGGAGTGATTTTAGCTGTTGGGGTGGGAATCACTTTAAAATGGGGAGCATCGACAGGCGGATTGGATATCATTGCAATGGTTTTATCCCGGATGAAAGACAAACCGGTTGGGACCTATATGTTTTTTTTAAATGGAATCATCATTGCAACCGCTGGGTTACTTTATGGCTGGGAAAAAGCTCTTTATACGGTGGTATCCTTGTATACAACCACAAGAGTCATTGATGCGATTCATACAAGACATGAAAAGCTGACTGCGATGATTATTACAAAAAAAGCGGATGAATTAAAAAAAGCAATCCACTCCAAACTGGTTCGAGGAATTACGATGATACCGGCTAAAGGGGCTTTTTCCAATGAAACCCAAGAGATGTTGATGATTGTTATTACCCGCTATGAGCTTTTTGATTTAGAAAGAATTATTAAGGAAGTTGATTCAAATGCTTTTACAAATATCGTTGAAACAGCAGGAATTTACGGTTTCTTTCGAAAAGATTAATAGGAGGCATTATGAAAAATCTATTTTGCATATTTTTACTGCTTTTTTCATTTAGCACAAGTGCGTTTGCAAATGGAACGGAGAGGAATGTAGGTAATTTGGAACTAAAATTCGATGTGAACCCTTCTGCGGGGCCGGAAGGAGTTGAGTTTGAGGTTCTACTGAGAAATGAAGGGGAAACACCCCTCAGATTGGAATTTCCAACCTCTCAAGTTTTTGAAATTACCGTCACAGATTCGGTCGGTAATGAAGTATATCGGTTCTCCAAAGGACGTTATTTTTTACAGGCTTTTCAAACCATAAAGATTGAGCCGAAAACTACCTATAAAAGAATTGCAATGTGGGACTATGTGTCGAAAGGAAAAAGAGTTCCGCCAGGGGAATACACCGTTCATGTAACTCTAAAACCTGTCCATTTGAATGATAATCCAATAAGGAGTAGAGAGAAATTAACGATTCATAAAAAAATGATGATACCTGAAGAAAATCCAGTTTTCCGCCATGTAAAAGTGGAAGGAAACAGCGGGAATTATCAAATTAGCGGTGAAACGAATCCAACTAAAGGAAGATTTTTCTATACAGTGGAAGATGGTCATAAGGAATTTATTCAGGAACATCAAATCGAGATTGACGGAAAACAGGAAGAGTGGAAACCATTTATGATTCATATCCAAATTTCTGAAACAAAACTACCTGATAATGGTTCATTAATTTTATTTTTGTATGATCGGAATAAGAAGGACGAAATAATCCACTCTTTCCCGGTTATTTTAGAGAAATTTTACTAAGAAAAGCGTAAGCGCCTGGTCAGCCCCGACAAGGCTTAGGTCCTGGCGGTGAAGTCGATCTTTGACTTTATCGACAGGACCGAAGCAAGCTAGGAAAAAAGCAGTTCATTTTTTCCCTCGAGGG
>NZ_MLYR01000184.1 GCF_001866655.1 Bacillus sp. MUM 116
CTTGGTGGATATTTACATAAAACGGATAGTTTGTGAATATTTTCACTTAAACTAACTGGGCAGTTTAGTTGAAAAATCGCCATTAGCTTTTTTTCAACAATCGGGCCATTTAATTGAAGAAGGGGATTGTGGAATTTATAGTAATTTAAAATAATTGTTATTAAATTAGAGGGCAATTTTTCCAAATTAAGAACTAAATAAAGGGAGAGATTAAATGTTTCCTACATTAGAGACAGACAGATTAGTCTTACGAGAATTAACAAATGAAGATGCAGAGGGCATTTTTGCTTGTTTTTCTAACGACGATGTAACACGTTTTTACGGATTAGAAACATTAAAAAGTATAGAAGAAGCAGAAAAATTCGTAGATTTCTTCTCAAAAAACTATAGTGAAAAAAGAGGCATTCGATGGGGCATTGAGCGAAAAGGAACCAAAGGTATAATTGGAACTATTGGCTTCAATGCTTGGTCTCCAAAGCATAAACGTGCTGAAATTGGTTACGAAATTCATCCAGAACAGTGGAGAAAAGGTTACACTTCAGAAGCAGTATCTAAAGTTCTTTCATATGGCTATGATGTTATGGGCTTAACTCGTATAGGTGCCGTTGTATTTATTGAAAATGAAGCATCGAATAAATTATTAGAAAAGGTTGGTTTTCAAAAAGAGGGAATTTTAAGAGACTATATGTACCAAGATGGAAAAGCATATGACACATATGTTTATTCCCTCCTTAGGAAGTAATCTTCCATATACAATGGGGCCTAGCCTATATCTTACTTACAAAATAATCTTCCGGAATAGGGCGCTTTTCTTTAGAAAGAAGGCGTCTTTTTATATGCTCCTACACAAAACATTGTGAAGATTTTCACTTAAACTATAGGGTGCTTTATTTGAAGAAGGTTGGGGTTACTGCGTAACGGGCTCCGTTTTGAGGTGCAAGCAAGCCAAATCACTCTTAAAATCCCTGATAACTCACCTATATTTCACACAGTAAATCACATTAAAAAACGCTGTTGCATTAACAACAGCGTTTTTTTATTGCTTTATATTAGAGCTCCACGGCGGAGGCACTATCGATTTGTCCTTAATATCTTGCCTAACCAGTCCTGTCTTTTCAGCATAATAATCCAACATCTCAAAAACAGTGAATCTGTGATAGCTCCCATTGATAAAAATTGGCTCATTTCTTCTTTCGGGGTCTATGTCCCATAAAGGAATAGAGACCCTTGCTGCTTTGTCATCAAATTCATTAATAGGGACGCTGAAATTAATATGTTCATTATAACCGTTTGCGACTGCTATTACAGTTACTTCTCCCATATTCTTCTTGCGAAATCTGAGGTCTTTTGGAACTGTAATTGATACAGCGGCTTTTCCTTCAGAGTTTGTTAGTACGTTAGCAATTATATTTCCTAATGAATTTATTACAATTAACCGTGCACCTTTAATGGGTTTCCCTTTCTGCATTGATGGTTTTACTGTAGATGTTACTTCCATCGTAAGAATAGCAGTTACTGTATTTTTTTTCGAAGCGAATACAGGCTGAAATAAACTTGAACATATAAAGATAAGAATTAAAAATAATAAGGTTTTTTTATACAAGAGGACCACAACTTTCTATTGGTTCCTTGTATTTTTTGATTTAGTGATTTGAATCATTCAATTCATCTTATTTTTTTCCTTTAGGTTGAATGAATTTAAATTTTCTCAACCAATTCGCGGGCTATTTCACACTTGTATTCGTACTTAAGTTCTCGCTGTACAATAAGTATTGTCACACCCAAAAAAACTGCTGCGAATTTAAATAAAAAATTTTATAAAAAACGGTGTTATACGTTGATTTACCAACAAAAACAAAAGCGTGAATTCCAATGAATTCACGCTAAAAACTTATTGTAATTTTCTTTTTTGCACCCCGTATCGGAACCCGTTAATTGCTGAGGCAGCCTTTTTTCTTATTCCACTAAAGTGGCAGTTTAGTTCGATAAGGATTTAGATTATAATTTGTATATTATCTGAGGAATGGAGATGGTTTGGTGGGCCCTAAAGATTTAATCAATTTCCTCAATAAATTAGAGGACAATAATATATTTTATAAGCTAAATAAAGTTAGAAATGATGCTATTATGGTTGAAATTGCAGTTCCAGGACAACGTTGGGAAGTTGAATTTATGGCGGACGGAACAGTAGAGATTGAAAAATTTATTGGTGACGATAATTTTTATGGTGGTCAAGAGATAGAAGTATTGTTCAGGGATTTCTCTGATTAAACATTTCTTTCAACTAATTGTTATATTGAGGAAGGAATTATACTTATGGGAGACTCTTTTATGGAAATAGAGAAAATAAACAAGATCGTAAAGGAATTACGAGAGAGAGATGCAAGGTTACTTCTTAGTCATATTTTAAAAAGAATACACTTTTTAAACGAGCAGGAGAATTCTGAGGAACAGTTTATTAAAGAAATGAAAAGGGCATACCAAGTGGTTTTCGATATAACAGAACAGCGGCAAAATACAATAGAAGGACCAATTAAGGTAGTTCATATTCTGTTCGGAGTTTCTGCTGCGGGATGTTTCAAACAAGTACTAAAGCAACTAGGTGCGTATAAAGACGAAAAAGTCATTTCGGTTCAAGAAATGTTCTCTATTGGTCCTATCTGGAGATTTAATGAAGAAGTTGGAACACAGGCCAGGTATCATTGGATGCAAAATAACCTTTCTGATGAAGATGGAGAATTTGATGAATTCAAGGAAAACTTCAATAGATCTGTTAATCAAATTATGTCTATTGAAGGAGATATTCCAATTTTTATATGGGCTGCTGAAAATGCCGAAGAACAGACGGGGCTTCGTTTTGTTGTGGACCTTTTAAAAGATAAAAATAATGACATTTTCTTTATGAATACAACAAAAGCATTTAACCACCTTTTTAATAAGGGGAAACGGAAATATACACTTGCACATACTGGCGAATTATCTCCAGATAATCTCCAAACAATTTACGAAAAACAACGACAGGAACAATCCCCTCTAGCCCAACATGAGAGAGAACAATATAAAAAGGAATGGCTTTCTCTCACTGAAAATAAAGAAACATTAAGAATTTGGAGTAACGGAACAGTACAAAGTGTTACTGAAGACTATTTTGACGAACTTATTATAAATAGAGCGAAAAAATTTCATGGAAAACGTAAAACAAAAGAATTTTTTAAATCAGCCAGGTTAATTGGTAATGTCCTTGGCCATATACATTTAGACCAATATATAAGCGATACTTTCATAAACTATCGGTTGAAGAAAATGATTGAAAATGGAATCTTTGAAATGGAAGGCAGTCTAGAGGCAATGAGATTATACTGTGTCCGTTTGAAACAATAATGGTATTTGGAATGGGATGATAAAGGAAAGATTGTGAAAAATTGTTCTTAAACAAACGGGTGCGTTACTTGAAAAACGGCTACTTTGCCAGCTTTTTAGGAAAGGTGAGTGAATAATAGCTCATTACGCAATTGATGAATATTATGACATAAAAAATCCTCTCAAGTCTTTCTTGAAAGGAATCACGTTTGTTTTGCATTTTCAAGTTTTGATTTAATTTGGTTATTTTGAGTTATTATGACACTGCTAAAAATTATTGTTGCTACAAAGCCTAAAAGTGAAAAAAAGACAGTAACTGCCAAATTTGTATTATCACGCATAACAGAACCTCCTTTAGCAATAATTATAGTTTGTATAAAAAAACATTTATTATTCGTAATGCATACTTCGAAGATAATACGCAATAAAAGTGGTACTTGTTTAACTAACGGGTGCTTGTGCGGCCGAGCTTAGGTCGTA
>NZ_MLYR01000185.1 GCF_001866655.1 Bacillus sp. MUM 116
AAGAATTATTTTTGTTCGGTGTAAAGGATAGTATTAGTAAAAACTTTTCGTCTTGATGATCACTGAGAGCAAGGATAGTAATATATTGTGTGTGCTTAGCACACTAGGAGGCAACAAACATGGAAAAAGGTAAAGTAAAATGGTTTAATGGCGAAAAAGGCTTCGGATTCATCGAACGTGAAGGTGGAGAAGACGTATTCGTTCATTTCTCAGCTATCCAAGGCGAAGGGTTCAAAACATTAGAAGAAGGTCAAGAAGTGACTTTTGATGTTGAGCAAGGTCAACGTGGAGCACAAGCAGCTAACGTTCGTAAAGCTTAAATAAAATGACAAACATGGACAGACTCTTTTTTAGAGTCTGTTTTTTATTTTTCTTAGAAAAACAAATAACCCCACTCAAAAATGAGTGGGGTTATTTGAAAACAGTAAATCAAATGGTAAACCAAGTGTAGCATATAAATTGTGGATCTCCTAATTTCCTTGTATTTTTTACTAAGAGAAAAACTCTGTTGACAACATAGAAATAGACTGAAACAAATCATGTGCTATGATTCAATACCGTAGGATCCCTTTTTCTTATTGTGCTAACTGGCAGGTTTGTTAAACAACAATATCATTAAATAGAGGATTTTTAGCATTCATAAAGAAAGAGTAAATAATAAGTAGTGAGGGGATGAAGAAAATTTGGAAGCAAGTAACCATATCATTCAGATAAAGCCTTGGGAGGATAATGACCTTGATTTGCTTTTTCTTATAAACGCTCCAGAAATGATGCAGCACCTTGGAGGTCCAGAGAGTAAAGAGCAGATTTTGATTCGTCATAAACGATATCTTGAGCTTGGTAATAGAGGACGTATGTTCAGCATTAAATTGTTACCAGAATTAGAACCAGTAGGTTCTGTGGGTTATTGGCAAACTACTTGGAATAATGAAAGTGTATATGAAACTGGATGGAGTGTTCTACCCTCTTATCAAGGGAAAGGAATAGCTACAAAAGCAGTAAAGTTAGCAATTGTAGAAGCATCTAGTGAGAACAAATATAAATACATTCATGCATTCCCATCGATTGATAATCCTGCTTCAAATGCAATTTGTCGGAAGCTTGACTTTCAGTTTATCTCTGAGTGCGAATTTGAATATCCTCCAGGAAGCTTTATGTGGTGTAATAATTGGCGTTATAACTTAAAATTGGAAAACTATTACGCAGGAGCTTCGACATTTTCCTGACGGTACCCCGTTAATGGATCAATGATGGGGGGAGCGATTAAATTTAAATCGGAAAACGATGTGAGCGATGTACAAATGATTATTGTAGAATAAAAAAATCTGTTGCAAGTGAGCACAGACGGTGTTACAATAA
>NZ_MLYR01000186.1 GCF_001866655.1 Bacillus sp. MUM 116
CCTCGAGGGGCTAGGCGCTGGAGCTGGACAATTCTCAAAGTCCAATGATATAAATTCTGATAGTAAAATGAAAGCCACTCAGGAATATAAATTTAGATGACTTCCAAATTTAGTTATTTAATAAATTTATATAAGCAAAACTTGGAGGAATTTTGATATGGATTATATGAAATTAGCTGCAGATGCAACGATTAAAGGAATGAACAATAGAGTTGGCGGTCCTTTTGGTGCAACCATTGTTCGCGGTGATGAAGTGATTGCAGCAGTAAGCAACACGATGATGAGAGATACAGATCCATCTGCACATGCGGAAATGGTAGCAATAAGGGAAGCTTGTAAAAAATTAGGAACAATGGATTTGTCAGACTGCGTTATTTATGCAACTTGTGAACCATGTCCAATGTGCGTCTCCGCTATTATCTGGTCTGGTGTTAAGGAAGTTTACTACTGCAATACCTCGGAAGATGCTGATAAACAAGGTTTTTCAGATATGCACTTACGTAAATACCTGACGGGCGAAGATAAAAGTGTTCTAAAAATGGTTAAGGTAGACCAAAGAGATGATTGTGACCATCTATTTGAACATTTCCACAAGCTTCACAAATAACGAATTACTTCTATAATAAAGAAAACTCGCCGATTGGCGAGCTCCTATTATTAAATAATTTAACTTATGTTTAAAATAGTTTTTTAGAAAACCAGATTTACTATCATTGTTATCGGCGAAGAGCTAAATAGGTTTGATTAAAAAATATAAGGAGGGATTGTATGTCAACCAATCATGTTGATCATAAAGGATTGGATCCGGAGTTCGAACACTCTCCTGTGCCAAAAGAGTATCGAAAAAGTTTATCTTCCGTAGGAGCAGTTTGGTTTGGTTTTCCGATGGTTTTGACAAGTGCAGTAATTGGAGGAATTATCACAGCTTCGATTGGATTTAAAGCAGGTGCCTTAGCGATGCTGATTGGCAACCTCTTGTTGTTTCTCGTAGTAGGCTTACTAAGCCACGAAGCTGGCCGTACTGGAATGAACTTTGCAATGATTGCGCAAAGGTCATTTGGGCGTTCAGGGTATTATGTTGTATCAGGATTGCTTTCTACGGTCGTAGTCGGGTGGTTTGCTCTTCAGATAGGGCTCACCGGGGCAACGATGCATGGATCCTTTGGTGCTAACCTGTTCTTGATGACACTCGTTGGAGGGATCCTGTATATAGCCGTAACTTATATCGGAATCAAAGCATTGTCTATTTTAGGCTGGATTGCCACACCTATGTATTTTTTAATGGCGATTATTGCAATCGTTCTCGCATTCAGGGCTGGTAATACAAATATTCTTGACTACCAACCTAGTGCAGGTGCGGGAGCTATGTCGTTTGGAGCAGCAATCACTTTGGTTTTTGCTGGATTTGCGGATTCGGGTACGATGACAGCAGACTTTACACGTTGGGCAAAAAATGGACGTGAAGGGCTGATATCAACCATTTTTGCCTTTCCAATCGGAAATCTTATTGCAGAACTTGTAGGTGGAATCGTCGTCGCTACTGGTGTTATTCCAAATCCTCAAAGTAACGGCGGGGATTTCATGAGAGTTTTATCAGGACATGGTCCGCTGCTAACGATCTTGGCTATCCTATTTGTGTTTATCAATTTGGGATCTGTAGGTTCACATTGTTTGTATAATGGCGCAGTTGGCTGGTCACATATGACCGGCAAAAAAATGAGATTGGTCACGATCATAATAGGGATTATCGGTATAATAATTGCTGTTTCTGGAATTTATAATGTTTTTTATAATTGGCTAGTTCTTCTAGGGGTTATTGTTCCACCAATTGGAACGATATTAATTATGGACCAATTCCTTCTGCGCAGAAAATTCAAGGATCATTCCCCTACTCTAATTGGTTGGAAACCGTTGCCGTTTATTGTCTGGGCATTGGCTTCAGCTATCGCACTTTTACTCAACTATTATGCACCACATTATTCAGTAGCTGTTTTTGGAATTCTTGCTACAGTTGTGTTCTATGGTATAGGTAATTTAGTTGTTACCCGTGCTTCTGTTGCAAACTCTAAAATTGCAAAGTAGTAAAGTAGTATTGGGTGGTACAAAGATTTTTGTAGGTAGAATAAGTTGAATTTAAAAAAAGCCGTTTTTCCTTCAAGGAAGAACGGCTTTTATTGTCCAATTACTTTATGCAGATAAATGAATTTGAAGAAATTCAATTACCTGATTAAGAGCATCTTGAACAATTGGGTGATCAAAATCTTTTTCAAAGACATGTTCCCCATTAGGAATTGTAATTAACCTGGTTTTTACTCCTTCTTTTATGAGGGCAGCTCTCATAAAAACAGATTGTTCGTATGGTACATCCGTGTCTTTAGTCCCGTGCAGCAATAATGTAGGCGGATAATCCTTAGTGATATGATAGATCGGGCAAAACTGGATGAGATCCTCTTTATTAGTTGAATGAATACCTGTTATCTCCTGAACCCATGCGCCTTGCTGCCTCGCATACAAATATAGGAGAAATCTCGTTTCAATAGACCCCTCTGTAATCATTTCATCTGAGACAAAATTTTTATAAAGCTCTTTTGGAACTATGTCCTTTTGTAGATAGAATTTGCTTGGTTGCGTTGCCCAATTGGCGCTAATATCGCCATAGCCATAGAAGGAAACGATTGCTCGGGGCTTCTTTTTAAATGTTCCTGTACAAAGTGCAAGATAACCGCCAGCAGAACCGCCAACCACAGCTATTCTTTTTGGGTCAATGGAGAATTGTTTTGCCCCCTCAGTCTCCAACCAGAGAAGTGCATCTTGCACGTCTTCAAGGATGTCTGGAAGTTTTGATTCAGGTGCTAACCTATAGTCAATAGAAAACAATGCAAAGCCATTGTTGGTGTAGAGTTTTATCATTTCTTCACTTAAATCTTCTCGTGTTCCCCATAATAGACCGCCTCCATGAATATAAACAACAACTGGAGCTTTTTCATGGTTGGTAGCATAGAAGTCTGCTTTAATAGTAAAACGGTCATCTTGTTTATAAATAACTGTATTTTTCATAGGATCATTCACGTCCAATCAATTTTCTCGTATTTAAAACCGCACAGCAATCTGTGCGGTTTTTTATTAAGGCTATTTTCGCATAGATTGTTGTTTTTCGTATAAGTTCATCAACCCGTATAACTAAATGCTTCGTGGCATCTTTTCGTAAGAACATTTGCGAAAATTGCCTAGAAACTTAAGTATTTGACCCTTATTAAGGTCCAAAAGCAACAAAGTTTACGAAAAGAGCCTTTATTAATCGAGGCCTTTTCTTTTATTATCCCTTGAAAACAAATAGAATGGATATAG
>NZ_MLYR01000187.1 GCF_001866655.1 Bacillus sp. MUM 116
ACAACCTTTCGGCCGGCTTGTCTTGTGCTATGCCTAAGGCTAATCAAGGCGCCTGCGCGTTTCTTATGAAAAATTGCTTCTGCATTTTAATGAATAAAATTTCCATGAAAACAAAAAATAGGGTTACTGTAAAAAGATTTACATTTGGGGGTTACAATTCCATGAAAAAGAAAAAAATCCTAATGAAAATATTCATTTTAAGCTCCTTTTTTATGATGATCTTTTCGTTAGTGGAACCGAACAAATCGGAAGCCTTTAGCAGACAGGTCATCCAACGTGGAGCAGTAGGTGAAGATGTGATTGAGCTTCAATCACGGCTTAAATATATCGGCTTCTACCATGGGAAGATTGATGGCGTATTTGGGTGGAGTACATATTGGGCATTAAGGAACTTTCAACATGAATTTGGGCTGCCTATTGATGGGCTTGCAGGTGCTTCAACCAAGAATAAACTTGTTAAATCAACCAAATACAATCGCTCGAATGTTACTAGAAAAAATGCACCACCTAAAAAGAGTGCAACAAAAAAACCAATGGCATCTAATACACCAAAAGGATTTTCCCAAAATGACATTCAGTTGATGGCCAATGCGGTTAATGGTGAATCACGTGGAGAGCCTTTTATTGGCCAGGTTGCCGTTGCGGCAGTGATCTTAAATCGTGTGAATAGTGCTAATTTCCCTAATACAGTTTCCGGAGTTATATTTGAACCCGGAGCATTTACAGCAGTAGCAGACGGGCAAATTTGGCTGACTCCAAATGAAACATCGAAAAAAGCTGTAATTGATGCGATAAATGGCTGGGATCCCACAGGTAATGCCTTATACTATTTTAATCCTTCAACGGCAACAAGTCCGTGGATTTGGTCAAGACCACAAATTAAGCGAATTGGCAGACATATTTTTTGCAAATAAGGAGGTGTAGTGATGATCAGAGGAATTTTAATCGGGGTTTTGGCGATTGGTGTTGCCGGAACTGCCTATTGGGGCTATCAAGAACATCAAGAAAAAAATGCAGTCCTTTTAAATGCTGAAAACAATTATCAACGTGCCTTTCACGGCCTGTCCTACCAAATGGATTTACTGCATGATAAAATCGGTACCACCCTTGCGATGAACTCAAGAATATCATTATCTCCATCACTTGCAGAGGTATGGAGGATTACATCAGAGGCCCATAACGACGTTGGCCAGTTGCCGCTAACACTGCTTCCTTTTAATAAAACGGAGGAATTTTTAGCGAATATAGGAAATTTTAGTTATCGAACAGCGATAAGAGATTTAGATAAGGAACCGCTAACGAAGAAAGAATATGATACATTGAAGGTTCTTTATAATCGGTCTGGAGAAATTCAAAACGAACTAAGAAACGTCCAAGCAATGGTATTGAAAAACAACTTACGCTGGATGGATGTTGAACTTGCGTTAGCTTCTGGTAAGGAAATGACAGACAATACCATTATTGATGGTTTTAAAACCGTAGAAAAAACGGTGACAGGCTATGATGAAACAGATTTTGGCCCAACCTTTTCCAATATGCAAAAAAAGGATGAAAACTTTAAAAATATAAAAGGCAAGAAAATTTCACGAACTGAAGCTATTAATGAGGCAAAAAAATATATGCAATTTGATGGAAATGCTAAAGAGAAGGTTACGGAAAATGGGAAAGGGTCTGATTACGGATTTTATAGTGTTTCTATAAAAAATAGTCAAACAGGTCATGAGGCAAGCATGGATATTACCAAAAAGGGAGGATTTCCAATTTGGTTTATTAATAGCCGTGATGTAAAAAAACAAGCAATCAGTTTAAATGATGCGGGAATTCGTGCGGCCAAATTTTTAAAGGATCAAGGTTTTAAAAATCTGGAGCTATTCGAAAGCACCCAGTATGATAATATTGGAGTATTTAATTTTGTAACAAATCTTAATAAGGTTAGGATTTATTCAGAATCCATTAAGGTAAAAGTCGCCCTTGATAATGGAGATATTATCGGTGTTTCCGCTGAGGAGTATTTAAAAACACATCGTGAACGAGAAATTCCTTCACCAGTGATTACAATGAAACAGGCCCGTTCAAAGGTTAACCCTAATTTTAAAGTGATGGAAAACCGTGAGGCTATTATTGTGAATGACTTAAATAAAGAGGTATTGTGCTATGAGTTCCTTGGGACGATTGGAAATGATACTTACCGAATTTTCGTTAATGCACAAAACGGAATTGAAGAAGATGTTCAAAAGTTAAAAAATGCAGAAGCGGTGTATAATGAAGTCCTATAGCATAGGAAACCATTATTGAATAATAAATAGAGAACACTCCAATAATAAGAATAATTGATTATCGGAGTGAATCCAATGAAAAAAATAGAAAGAATATTAATAAAAATGGTGTTAATCCAATTTGTTTTTCTTTTATTAACACAACTTTTATTTCACCAAATTGGTATTTTTCCAGAGTTATCACAACTAACTAAATATGAAGGGGTTAGTAAAAACTCATTTACCGAAATTATACAAACCCTTTCCGTAAAATAAGAAAGCAGAGATTCTTGCTTTCTTTTTTTTATATAGGCTCTTTTCGTAAACTTTGTTGCTTTTGAACCTTAATAAGGGTCAAATACTTAAGTTTTAGGCAATTTTCGCAAATATTCTTACGAAAAGATGCCACGAAGCATTTAGTTATACGGGTTGATGAAATTATACGAAAAACAACAATCTATTCGAAAATAGCCTTTAGATAAGAATAGGTGTTAGCCGGGCACCAGCAGGTAAATAACATCAATGTTTATTATGAATTCTATCCAAAATCAACAACGGATAAAACGGTTATTTTATTGCATGGCTTTCTTTCATCCACTTTTACTT
>NZ_MLYR01000188.1 GCF_001866655.1 Bacillus sp. MUM 116
ATTGTTTCAAATGAGAGAACGGAAGATGGGAAACTTAGGTTTGCAGCAGAACATGATGGAACAATTTTTCATCCGATAGAAAATATTCTTCGGTTAGGTATGAAAGAAGGAGTTTTTCGCATGTTTTCTGATTTATCAGCAAGGATAATGGCGTTAACAATTAGGCATGCCATTGACGGGTTTAGTCTTGAATTAATGAGAAATCCTCAGTTAAATGTTAAGCATTATATTCAAGAACTAATCACAATCTTCGATAGGTCAACTCGAAAGTAATGCATTTATATAGGAGGGAGACAATGCTTTACTACGAGGCACTTTGTTATAGCTG
>NZ_MLYR01000189.1 GCF_001866655.1 Bacillus sp. MUM 116
GGGCCTATAGCTCAGCTGGTTAGAGCGCACGCCTGATAAGCGTGAGGTCGATGGTTCGAGTCCATTTAGGCCCACTATAATAATATATTTTTGTTCCGCAGTAGCTCAGTGGTAGAGCAATCGGCTGTTAACCGATCGGTCGTAGGTTCGAATCCTACCTGCGGAGCCATTTTATTTTATGGGGAAGTACTCAAGAGGCTGAAGAGGCGCCCCTGCTAAGGGTGTAGGTCGGGTAACCGGCGCGAGGGTTCAAATCCCTCCTTCTCCGCCATTCATATAATGCGCCTTTAGCTCAGCTGGATAGAGCATACGCCTTCTAAGCGTACGGTCAGAGGTTCGAATCCTCTAAGGCGCGTAAAT